>CAZKYC010000001.1:0-139525 GCA_964556895.1 uncultured bacterium
ATGCAAAATAAAATAATGCGCATGTGTCTTGGCATTTTCCTGCACTTAATTCCCTCCCATATATCTCTTTTGTTTTTTTAGGCATCTTCTTTCCCCATGGTGGATTTGTCATGATAATGTCAAAATGAGTATTGTTGGTTAGGTTAGATGCGAAGTCTAGAAAATTTTCACACCTAATATTTGCGGCGTCTCCATTTGTTATTTTTTGTATGCGTTTTCGAGCGATTTCAACAGCGATAGGGTCTAAGTCAAATCCATATACATTTTCTGGTTTAACTCCATGCTTAATTGCAGCAGCGAGAAAATTGCCGCTGCCGCAGTAAAGATCACAAAAAAACAAATCGCTTTTATCTTCTGTAATCTCCGAGAACATTGTTTCAATTATCTCAAAAGGTGTATAATAAACACCTTCTTTATTCCGGTAAGAATTTGATAGTGATGTTTCATATTCATTTGAGATATTTTTTAAAGCCAGAATTGAATTCGCATTTCTTACTTTATCAACAAAGATTGAGGCAATTAAACCATGGTCATGATTGTCTAGGCGTGATTTGTTTGCACGTTTATTTAGTTTTTCTTTTCCAATAACGTTTTTCTTAAAAAAATCGAAAGACTCTTCCGTGATGTATTTTTTATGAGTTTTTAGGTAGCCTGTTTTTATCCAATTGCGCACTGATGCTTCTGATACATTCAAATCAGTAGCAATTTCCCTAATTGACATCAATGAAGTTGAGTTTTCAAATAGAGTATCTTGTTTCATTGTTTTCTATCAATATGGCTATGTAAACATAGAACAATTTTTGATTACATCAGATGTAATACATGATCACGTCTTTGTCGACGCCGGCTTCGCTGACCTCGGCCAGGTCGGCCAGGGTGATCGACTCCAGCCGCTGACGCGCAAACGAGCGAATCTCTTCCATCACCCGGCGCAGGCGCGACACCGGCTCTTTGACATGGTCGGGCAATCCGTCGCCTTCCATGTGTTCGGTCGAGAGCAGCGGCCCCTGCGACGCGATCAGAATGCGGCTGATCGAAATCAGCGACGGCGGCTCGATTAACGAATAGCCGCCTTTGGGGCCGGGGCTTGATTTGACCAGATCGGCGTCTTTTAAGTTGCGCACAACATGCTCTAAAAACTTACGTGGGATGCCTTCCTGTTTTGCCATCACCTGAAGGCTCAGGCGCCCGTCGCCCGCCTTGGCCAGCGCAATCATGACCCGCAACGCATAATCTGTCGTTTTTGAAAATTTCATTGTGGCTGCTTAACGGATTCCTTTGCCTGACTCGCCCTGACGGCGAATGGCGTTGTTGGTCCAACTTGAGCCGCTCTCAGCCGGCGGCTGGCGTTTGCGGCGCCTGCCCAAGACATAGCCGCTCAACACCCCCAGGCCAACCACAGCGGCCAATAATCCCACTGTATATACCATTCCCTGAAGCGCCATAGCTCCACTCGTTTTCTGAGATGAGTTTAAGTGTATTCCAACTGGCCAGTATGAGCAATGAAGAGCGAAAGCTTGTTGCGTTGTGAAAAACCTGCATGATACAGTAGACCATCATTCATACCTTGAGGAGCCGCTATGACTAGTCTACGCGTTTTCACCCTGTCCGTTCTTTTCATTTTTACATGCGCGAACCTGTTTGCCGCTGATTTATGGCGCCTGGCCCAGCAAAACAAAGACATACACCGCTATTCCACCATTTTTATCGCAAGCGTTGTTCGCGACCAGCTGCGCAATGAAGAGGGCCTGAATCAAGCCATTCAATTCTGTAAAGAAACCGGAATCACCCGCGCCTTTATCGAGACCTACCGCGATGGCTACACCGCAGAACGCGACGCGCTAGAAAACGCCCGCGACCACTTTCGAGAAGCAGGAATCGAACCGACGGGATGTGTGACCCCAACCGGATTGGGCGCAAAGTCGACGGGCTGGGACGCGGTCTCAAACTATGAAGCCCAAGACACGCGAGATGACATCAAACGCGTGTTTGAATTTACCGCGTCGATGTTTGATGAAATCATGATTGACGATTTTTTGTTCACCGATGATGAGAGCGAAATATCCAAAAAAGCCAAGGGCGAGCGTTCGTGGGGCGCCTATCGAAATGAGCTGATGCTCGAAATTAGCCGCGACTATGTCATCAAGCCCGCCCGCGCGGTGAACCCGGACGTGAAACTCATTATCAAGTATCCGCAATGGTACGACAACTTTCACAACCGCGGCTATGACGTCGTCAAACAGACCGAGTTGTTTGACAAAATCTGGGTGGGCACTGAAACTCGCGACCCCGATAACGAACGCTGGGGCCGCAAGGCCCAGTTTGAAGCCTTTTTTATCATGGGTTGGTTGACCGAAATCGGCGGCGGCAAATGCGGCGGCGGTTGGTTTGACACCTATGGCACAAGCCCGGCGACCTATGTCGAACAAGCGCGCCAAACCATTCTGGGCGGCGCCAAAGAATCGATGTTGTTTCATTATGGCGAACTACAAAAACGGCCTGAACTCGTCGAAGCGTTGCGCGCCGAGATGGAAGGCCTGTTTTCCCTCGCGCGCATGATCACCGGCGCCAAACCGATGGGCGCGCTTGCGGTAAAAGTCCCAAACAGCGAGCCGCGCGGCGACAGTTTTATTTATGACTTTATCGGTATGCTGGGCGTGCCAATGGCCCCGTCGCCCGGCTTATTAATTGATACGCCAGTCACAGTGCTCGCAGCGTCGAGTTGGAGCGATAGGTTGCCTGATGCTCTAGAGAAATTTCAACGTGACGAGAAGTCAGTTGTAGTCACTTCAAATCTCGCCCACTTGTTAAAAGAAAAAAATGTCGAGTATCCAAACGAATGGTATGTATTAGAAATCCCCAAGGAGCCGCGCGATTTATATCAACTGCCTGAAGATGAGTTAAACCAATACCGCGACGCCGCCACCAAACGGTTTTTCACCATTCGCGGGCCTAGCCGGGTCGCGACCTATATGTATACCAACGACGTGGTTGTGGTTGAGAGTTTCAACGACGAAGAAGTCGAACTGACGCTTGATATAAAGAACGAGTTGCCGGAAATTACAACCCAATTGGCATTGCCGAAAATGGGTTCTGCAAGAATCGAGATCGAAAACGAGCGAAAGAAAATTCGCTTTACGCTTGGCCCACGGTCAATGATGGCGATTGGGCGCTAGCGGCCCGAACCGCCCTAGCCAAACCGCGACTCGAGTTGTTGTAGGCGGTCGCGCACCCTTTTGATGTACCGCTTACCAGCATTGGTGACGCCGCTGCGTTCGACCCGCCCCGGCCCGGTGTTGTAGGCCGCCAGCGCTTTGTCTTCATCATTGAAGATGTCCAACAGAAAGCGCATGTAGCGCGTTCCGCCGCGAATGTTTTGTTCGGGGTTAAACGGGTCGGCCACGTCAACGTCTTTGGCCGTACCCGGCATCAGCTGCATCAAGCCTTGGGCGCCTTTGTTCGACACTACGTCTTTTCGCCACGACGACTCAACCTCAATCATCGCCCACACCAAGAGCGGGTCTAGACTGTTTTGTTGAGAATAGCGGTCTACCCACTCAAGCCATTTCACCGGCGGCAGTTTCTCGCCCGTTGACTGGGCTTGTTTAATCGCCGCGAGAAAGTCGGTCCGAATGGAAGGCGCGCGCTTGGCTTTGGGGCGGTGTTTGGCCAACGCGTCTGGGCCATAGCGCAGGCGGTAGGTTCGCAGTTTGACCAGTTCCTGGCGGACGGTTTCCCATTCTTCGGGATCAACGCCGTAATCCGCCGCCAAGACCAGGTGGCGTTCGGCGCTGCGCAGGTCGAGGTGGTCTATTCGTTCGCGGGCCATGGCCATGTGCAACTTACCGCGCACGCCGCCCCAAAACTCAGCGTCTTCATCTCGCTCTTCCTGCTTCAGTTCTTTCAGCGCTTGTTTGATGCCCTTGCGTTGAATTAAGCGCTCAATTTTTTGGGCTTTTTCTTCCCGTTCTTGCTCGCGCTGTTTTTCAATCTCTTTGTTGAGCCGCTCGATCAGGTCAAGCGATTTGCTGCGCCATTGTTTTATGCGGCTGGCTTGTTGTAAAAATCCGCGCGCGCGGTCAAATTGGTTTCGTTGAAACAATTGCTGGCCCAACAAAAATTCGCTTTCGCCCCGCTCCGAATGGACGACGGCCTCGACTTGGGCCTTGGGAATCGAAAACGAGCCCGCGCTGTTCTCGATTTTGACGGACTGGTTGGAGTCGAGAACGATGCACCCTTCGATTAGCGACCCGCTTTTGAGCCTGACCAAATCGAGGTCTTGCGCGGTTTGCGACATGGCCGAAAACGGCGATAAAACGAGCAGGACCAAACATAGCGCTTTCATGATTACACCATTTGTTTCATACGGCGCTGAAGATACTCGCGCAAGGTCTGGTCTAAGGGGATATCGGTGCGCATCAACTGGTAATCGGCGCCCATTTCGAGGCAGGCGTTTCGGTAACTCTCAATAAACGCGTCCACGCGACGGCGATAGCCGTCGCGCAATTTCTTGGGCGCTGTGCGTAGCCTTTCGTCTTCGCCTTCGGCGCCGGAAAAGTCGACCGTCCCACGATAGGGCAGGTCGAGTTCTTCTGGCGAAAGCACATGAAACACGATCAGGTCTTGTTTCATTTTGTGCAATACCGCCAGCGCCCGCAACACGCTCTCGGTGTTTTCGATCAGGTCAGAAATCAAGATAAAGATGCTGCGCTTTTTGACCCGTTCGCGCATCATGTTTAACGCGCCGCCGATGTTTGAGGGGCGGGCGTTGGGTTCGGTGGTTGCCAGCGATTCGAGAATGTTGCTCCATTGTTCGCGGCGGTTGCGCGGCGGCAGAAAACCGGTGACCTCATTGTCAAAGGTCGCCAGCCCCACGCTATCGCCCTGATGAAGAACCAGATACGAGAGCGCCGCCGCCAGCTGTTGAGAATACAACGCCTTGGTGGTCGCTTCGCCAAACCACATCGAGCCGCTCAGGTCGACCATGATCTGAGCCCGCAAGTTGGTGTCTTCTTCAAATTGTTTGACGTGAAAGCGGTCGGTCTTGGCGAACACGCGCCAGTCAATATGGCGCAGCTCGTCGCCGGGGTTGTAGGGGCGGTGTTCGCTAAACTCGACATTGCGCCCCATCAGGTGGCTGTGGTGCATGCCCGACACGGCCCCTTCGACCGCTTGGCGGGCGTGTATCTCAAGATGGGATATCGAAGATAAAACAGCGGCGTCTAAAATCGGGCCTGGCATCATTGTCCTTCATTCATTTCATTCGAATAGATTCTATCGTGTTTGGCCCGGTTCGTCAGGTGGATGCTGAAAACCCCGGCGCATCGCTGCGCGGTGGTTTGAAGGTGCGAATTTCTTGCAAGACTTCTTTCAGCGCCTTAATCTCTTGTTTTGAGAACCCGCCTTTGCGCGTCTTTTGGACCATGGCGTCGCCCAACCCACTTGAGATCTGAATGTCTTTTAAGTAATTGCGAATCAAATCGCGCAGTTCTTCGGCGTTTTCAAGGCCTTCCATCACCGCCTGGTGGTAATTGGTTGAACGGATCTGGCTGGGGTCCATCGCCATGCCGCCGCCGGCGGTTTCGACCACCAGGCGCGAGATGCCAAACAGGCGTTCGATGGGGCCTTGTTCGATGCTGATGTTTTGTATGTTGGCGAAGGTCAGCGTTTGTTCCAAAATGCTTAATACGCCTTTGCGAATGCGCAGGCTGCGGTCGGTAATGATGTAGTAGCGCATGTCATACTCAAGGCGAATCAAGAAAAACATACTGACGAAGAGCAACACCCAAATCGCGGCCAGTGACGCGCCGGCGATGAGACCGACCAGCAATTCGTTGAATATCAACACAATGGTTACAATAAAGAAACCCGTCCCCAAAATGAGCGCGCCGATAACGAGATGAAGCGTGCGGTAATTCAAAAACTGTTTGGAGGCGCGAAAGGTGCGCTGGGTGGTGTGGGGGCCGCTGGGCGCGGAGGGCGGCTGTTTGGGGGCGCTCAACAGGTCGAGAATGAGGTCTTTGATTCCCTCATACATAGGCCGAGCCTCCACCATCGTTTTTCAGGTCGCGTAGTGCGTCGCGAATCTCGCGCAACAGGGCCAGCGCTTCGCTGTCGTCGTCTTGCGCTGCTTCCTTGCCGTCTTCATCCAGGCCGCGGGCGCCGCGCATCTTGGTGTAGAGAAAGTCGCGAATCTCGTCGAATTCTTCGAGACCGACAATAGAGAGTTCGGCGCCGGCGCTGCCCGACGCGGTTTGAATCTCGACCGCGCCCAGCCCCAGCCAGCGTTCGACCAGGCTGCGCGAAACGTGGATGTCTTGGATGCGCGAATAGTTCAGATAAATCTGGCGTTTGTGAAACACGCCCCACGACGCGCCTACGCCTTCTTGGGTGATCTGATAACGAAGCGAAATGTATTTAAGATACAGCGGCGCAAACACCAATGGAAACCCGATCAACGCCGCCAGGCTGCGGACAAAATATAAGACCAATAGTTTTTTATTGGGGCGTTCGAGGGCGAATATTCGTGATTCGAGTTGCGCGTCCATAAGTCTCACTTAATGTGGTTTTTTACTATTGTCCCACCAAGGGCGGTGATTTCCAAGCGGCGATGTGAATAGATGAGAATATTATCTGCTTTCATTTAATGGAAGAGCATCGCAAGCGCTGTAGATAGATTCGAGTACTTCATCTAATCATTCATGGATATTCTGGTGTCTAAACCAGAGAACGGTATAACCATTACTCTTTTAATAGTTGTCTCGTTCTAGGTCGTGTTCTAATGTGAAATCATGGGATTCGCCGTCTATTTCGACAACCATGTTATGAGCAGGAATGAAATAGTCGGCTATGTATTTTCCAATTGGATATTGGCGGCGCACATGCAACCCGTCCAGTTGTTTCAATCGTATGCGCTCTGCCGGGGCAAGATTTTTTTGGAGCGACTTGGCGTTTTGAGCCGCATGACGTGTGGTCGATTTTTTCATGTATACATTGTGCGAAACGTTCAACTGAGTTGACAAACGCTCTAGATTGCTGGAGGAGTGAGTATTGAAGTCTAGCGTAAGTGTAAGACGGCGGGGGAATGTGCCGGAGGAGGGACTCGAACCCTCACATCCCGAAGGATACCAGATTTTGAGTCTGGCGCGTCTACCAGTTCCACCACTCCGGCATTCTATCTGTGTGAAAAATCGAGTATAATCTAGACTCTTACTCGATATCTTTCGCAAGGAAGATTGTAACGGGGTTGGTTTCTTAAGTCGAGACACAAACGCCCTCTGTCGAGTGAATTTGATACTATTTTTATTGTCTGGTTAATCTACGAATGGCTCTCGCCCCCCCTGTTGAAATCGAAACATCGACTATTTTTGAGCAATACAAGAGCGATATGCTCAAACTTCGCGAGATGCACGAGAAAAACAAAGATTCTCGCGAAATTGTTCGAGAAATCACCAACATCACTGACACGATGGTGATTCAGCTGTTAACGGAGCATCTTCACAAACGATTCAATCAATCTGAGATGCCGCCCAACTTGCTGCTGCTGGCCCAGGGCGGCTACGGGCGCCGCGAGATGCACCCCAAGTCAGATGTTGACATTTTGTTCTTATACCAATCGACTCTGACCAACGAACAGGGCGAACTGGTCAAGACGTTTTTTCGCACTTTGTTTGACCTCGGCTTTCAGGTAGGCCACTGCTGCCGCAGTTTTCGCCAATCGCTCGACATGGCCTATAACGACCCTCACAGCCAAAGCGCGCTAAGCGAAAGTCGCTTTCTGGCCGGCGACTGGCGCCTGTTTGAAGAGTTTAAAGAAATGTTGTGGCGAAACAGCCGCCGCTATCGAAAAGAATACATAAAAGGCAAAATCGATGAGCGCAAAAACCGCTACAAGCGCTACGGCAGCACCATCAACATCACCGAGCCGCACATTAAAGAAAGCCCCGGCGGCTTGCGCGACTATCATTTCGGCTTGTGGCTAGGATCGTTGATCGCTGGCCATACCCTCAAACTGCTCCACCTCAAACGCAGCCACATCATCGACGATGAATTGATGGAACGCGTCGACTCGGCGCTGTCGTTTGTCTGGCGCGTCCGAACCGACCTTCACTTTTTGACCGGCAAAGAACAAGACACGCTGATCATGCCGCTTCAAAACGAAGTCTCCACGCGCCTGGGCTATATTGACCGCGACGGCCATCTCTCAGAAGAAGAGATGATGCGCGACTATTTCACCCACGCCAATTCGTTGCGCGATTTCGCCGACGTCATGCAGGAGAAATGCAAGCCCAAGACGATTTGGGAACAATACATGCCCCAGCCAAAAAAACCGCTTTCCGAAGGGTTTTACACCAGGGGAAACGTGCTCCACATGCCGCCTGATTTACACTTTTTTGAACACAACCCCCAGCGCATCTTAATGGCGTTTATTCATTCGGCGGTCCATCACAAGGTCATGTCGTCTCACATACTGTTGTCGATTCGCGACAACCTCGACCTGTTAGACGAAGCCTTTCGCCAAGACCGCCAGAACGCCGGCCTGCTGCAACGCTTCTTCTCGCTGCCCTGCCAGATCCATGAACAGGTCCGGCTGATGCGCGACACGGGCGTGTTGGAGCGGATCTTTCCTGAATGGAAACCGATCTCATTTCTGGTCCGTTACGACCTCGCCCATAAATACACGGTGGATGAACACTCGCTCTTGTGTCTTCAGCATTTAGAAACCGTCGGCGGCGACGAGATGAGCTTCGCCCGCGAGCGCGGCCGCATCTGGGACGAATGCAAACACCGCGACGTGTTGCGGCTGGCGGTGTTGATGCACGACATCGGCAAGGGCAGCAACGAAGACCACTCTGTTCGCGGCGCCTTTATCGTCGCCGAAGCCGGAAAACGGCTTCGCCTGCCTGAACGCCAGCGAAACCAGCTGATCTTCTTGGTGAAGTATCACCTGCTGATGAGCCACATCGCCCAACACCGCGACTTGTCAGACCCCGACGTGAACGCTGACTTCAGCGACGCCTTTGAAAGCCAAGACGAGCTCGACATGATGTATCTTCTCACCTATGTCGACATTCAATCGGTCTCGAAAGACTCTATGACCGAATGGAAGAACAACCTGCTCTGGCAACTCTATTGTTCGACCCGCGAAGTCTTTCTGTCTGAAAGCGAAACCGACGAAGAGAAGAACGAGAAGATCAAATCGCGCAAAGAGACGCTCATCGAAGCGCTTGAGGGCAAATTCAGCCGCGAGTTGGTCCAAAACCATCTCAACAATTTCCCGCCCAGTTACATGATTCACCAGTCGCGAAAAACCATCGAGCAACACATTCGCGGCATCGCCCATTTTGACGGCGAAATCCCCTATGTATCGATTGAATCGCATGTGGACGCGGCCTGCCGTAACATGTTTATCGCCTATCGCGACAAAGTCGGGCTGTTTAACCGCCTCTGCACCGCCATCATGTTGGAAAACTTTAACATCATCGAAGCCAATCTCAACACACGCCGCGACGGCATGGTGGTTAACAATATCGTCATTCGCGACGAAATTGAGAACGGCGGGATTGACGAAATGCGCGAGCGCCTGCTCAAAGAGCGCATCCAGACGCTGCTTCGAAAAGAGGGCGATTTGCCGACCGTACCTGCTTCCTCCAATAAATCGGTGATTGGCCGAAGCAGCTTTAAAAACCGCGTCAAAGTGTTAAATGACGTTTCCGCCCGCTTCACCGTGTTAGAAGTGTATTGCGTTGACCAAATAGGCCTTCTACAGCGCTTGTCATCGGCGGTTTCTTCGTTAAATATGAATATCGACTTCGCCCGCCTGGTTACTCAGGGCAACCGGGTGGTCGATGTCTTTTACATCACTAACAGCAATGGTGAAAAACTCCTTGACGCCGATTCGCTTAAAAAACTAAAACAGGCTGTTGAAGGCGTTGCCAACGCCAGGTTGCATGATGGCTGAGCCATTTTCGATACAACACATTCGCTTTCAAGATATCGCCGCCAACCCCTATATCATTGCGCTTCAACAGGGTGTTCAGGTGTTGCTGCCCGAGGCCCGGTGGTGGATCACCGACGAAGCCTTCAACCGCTTTCCCTTCCCCGGTGAAACCAACAGCCTCTATTGCGAAGATGTCGAAAATGAACCCCCCTGCAAACAATCGCTCGCCGAACAAGCCAAGCGCCAGTCTTCGATTGTGATATGCGGCCATGACCGCCTTCAGGGGTTTGTTCGCTTTCAATACCGAAACCAACTGCTGGGCGGGCTGGGGGTCTGTAACCTCGATATAGGCCAGCGCACCCTGCTGGAAAAGATCCTCACCATGGTCGAAGGCTACTTTGCGCTATTGTCTGGCGCGCTCGAAGACCATGACGATTTAGAGCTGGTCCATTCGATTTTGGGCGAAACCATCACCCTGGTCGAATTAGACCGCCTGCTTCAGCGCCAGTCTGACGCCTTGAGCCAGGCGTTAGGCGCGAGCAGCAGCGTGATTCTCTTAATCAATGAAGACGGCGAGTTTTATCCCGCCCATACCAAAAATTATCCGGCGGGGCTGCTCAAACGCCGCGACCTTGATGTAACCCGATATGATTACACCCCGCCCCAAACAGACGATGAAGCGTTGAGGCGGCTTGAACCAGACGACCCTTTGCGCCAATGGCTTCATGGCGCGCTCAATTCACTTCAACAAGGCTTAAGCCCAGACGCCGATTGTTGGGCGGTTTCATTTTATCGAAACACCTACATGATTGGCGTCTATTTGACCTTTGACCCGATTGTCCACAATATGTCGCTGGTCAAACAAAACCTGATTCGCCTGTTAGCCACCGGCGGCGCAGCGGCGCTGGATTACGCCCTCACCCTGGAACGAATGAAAAAGCGCCATAAGGCGTTGTCGACCATCCATATCGTTCACCGTCTGATTTCGTCGAGTTTCACCACCAATGAAATTTTACCCAAGATTGGGCAATTGACGCTACAACTGCTTCAGGCCCAGCGCTGTTCGATCATGCTGTGCGACGAAGATCGTAAAATGTTAACCCCAAAAGTTTCGCTGGGGTTGGACGAAACCGAAACCGGCGCCAAAGAGACTCCAGTCGGCGAAGGCCTGGCGGGATGGGTGGCCGAGAACTTTAACCCGGTCATCTTTCACCCGGCCAGCGACACCCCGCCCTGGCCAGCGACAGGAGAAACCTACCCGGCCGATTCCTATCTGTCAGTCGCGTTGTTTGACACCGACATCGAAGGCGTCGTCACCGTGGCGGACAAGAAAGGCGACTTCACCCCGGGCGACCGCGAGATTTTGGTGACCTTCGCTGAACAAGCGGTGTTGGCGATCAAAAACGCCCGCACCCACGAAGGCGAGCGCATCTTCACCATCAAAGCGTTGACCAGCATCGCCAACCTGATCGAAACCCACGACCCCCAGACGCCAGGCGTGACCGCGGCCACCTGCCGCTGGGCGCAGCGCATCGCCGCCCGCCTGCAGTTGAGCGAGTCGGATATTCAAAACATCGTTTATGCGGCGTTGCTTAATGAGTCGGGCATGTTGCGCACCTTTGGCAGCCAGACCAGCTACGAAGAACAACGCAAGAAAGGCCCCCAACTCAGCCTGCGTATGACCGAAAGCCTGGGCCTGCCCGAAGACGCGGGGCGCATCGTCTATCACGTCAATGAAATGTGGAGCGGCGAGGGGTATCCCGACAAGCTCAAAGGCCGCGAGATTCCACTCGGGTCGCGCATCATCGCCATCGCCTACGCCTTCTCTGCATTGATTCACCGCAACGGCCACGGCGCTGACAGCCGGGCGGGCCTATTGAAAGCCCACAAAACCTTGTCGCGATTCAACGACCGCAGTTATGACCCCGAACTGGTCGATGAACTAAAAGTCGTCATTGAAACCATGACTGATGATGAAGTTATACAAGAAACCTCTTCTCACAGCGAAACCGAATAAAACATCAGGTCGCCAAACCGGTTTCGATGTAATTCCACCCGGCTCCCCCAAAATTTGTCTTGAATCTCAGGCAATACAATCTTCTGAACAGGATCAACCACAATCGCGGTTGGTTTTGGCTCATCAATTTGATTGACCGAATCCGCGCGTTTGGTCTCAACATGGTTTGCGAGAAAACGGGCGGCGCCATTTTGGGCCGTGCAATGAGGCCCTTCAAACACATACACCACAGCCCCGCCAGGTAATTGCTGGAGCCAATACGCCAATTGGGCTTGCGGGTAATGGACGCTGCGCGGGCTGGTCTGGTGGGCGTAGCGGCCAAAAAATTCGTTCAGGTTGAATGCGCCCGAGACAACAACCAACAGGCTGAGGACAATGCCCAACAACCACCGTCTCGATTTCAACCGCTGCAACGATGTCTCAATTTCATGAAACAATCCCGCGATCAAAATAAACAACAGCGGCGTGGTTCCCGCCAGGCGCGGGTAAAACGGCGCGTCCATGAGCAACGCGGCGCCGGCCGCCAAAATCGCCAACGCCCACAATAGCGGGACCGCCCTGGGCGGCTCGTAAAATCTGAGCAACGCGGCGATGCACGCGAGAACCAGCAACGCCGCGCCGGCCCGGTCGAGCATGGGCGCGTCGCCGCCAAACTGAGCGCTTTGGTCGAGATAGAAGACCGGGGCCAACAAGGCGCGTTCAAATTGCGCGCGCCAAAACGGAGCCGAGAGTTCGATGTCGTCCTGGTTCCAAATCAGAACCGACTGCACCCGTGACTGCACGAAATCCAGCCGCGATATCTTACAATAGTCATGGACAATCAGCGGGCCTAACGTGAGCAACATGAACCCCAGCGGGACAAGCGTCGACAACACAAGCCACCCCGCGCTGATTCGCCGCCAACACAACAGCCACAGTTGTGAGAAAATCCATAGCACCGGCAGGACATGGTTCGCTTGGTAGGACTGCATCGCCAAGCCTAGCCAGACGCCCGCGATAACACACCAGCCAACAGACCGCGATTTATCAACCTGCGCCCAAATGATCAGCGCCCCTATGCCAAAAAACGCCGCCTGGATGTACTGCACCCCGCTGTGCATGAGAAACAAAAACCAATGGTTACAGGCCAACATCATGCTTGCCGCCAGGGCGGCGCGCCATCCCCACACGCTTCGGCAATACTGATAGGCCATCAATACCACGGCGGCGCCAAGCAGGGTTGAAGTTAACCGCAGACTGAATAGCGAGTCGCCAAACACCGCCATCACTATCGCCGGGATCGCAAAAAACAACTGGGGAATCGAATACCACGACGATGAGAACAGCGTCTCGATATCGCCCTCTAACACCATTCGCGCATGAACTCCCACCATGCCCTCATCGCCATGCACGGTAACAGGGACTTCAGTCAGCCTAAACAAACCGAAAGTCAGTGAGACCATCAACAGTATCAGCGGCGGCGCCCACGGCGGCTCTTTTAAGCGCTTGACTGACACAGTGATATCATCTCGCGCTGTTATGCCGCAGAACACAATAAAAATTGTCCAACAAATAAACGCACCCCAAAACCAAACAGGGGCGTGCATGACGCCCAGCCCCGCACAGATTGACGCAGCGGCGGCGAAAGAAATTGCGGCAATCAAGACAGGAAAAGAAATACTGATACCGTTATGAGACAATTGAGGCAGCCGGTGAATTTCATTTTTCGCAGGCCGCGCCAAAACAAACAACCCGCCCCCAGCAGCCGCGTACACCAAAAACCCCGCGCTCAGGCGGCCGCTTAGGAGTAACCCCTGCGCGAACCACCCCGCGCTCATAACGGCGATCCATAACACTGGTTGCCAGACTTTCACCCGGTCCTCGTTTCAACGCTCGCTGATTGCCCTACAATAGAGACATGCGGGCGTTTTTGTCGATTCACTTGAATGAGATTGTACAGACGCGGGTCGAAGAGTTGCAGAGCCAACTGGCGCCTGACTTGCCCGGCGCCAAATGGACGCGCCCCGCCAACTGTCACCTGACGTTGAAATTCTTCGGCGCCATTGACGCGGCGGCGGAAGGCGCCATCGTCAGATGTCTGCCCGGCGCGTTAGAGACGTTCGCTCCATTTGAGATCGAACTCAAAGGCGTGGGGCGGTTCCCGCCGCGCGGGGCGCTTTCGGTGTTATGGGTCGGCGTCAATCGCGGCGCCGCGGTCCTGGCCGCAATCGAATCCGCAGCGAGCGAAGCGCTGACCGAGGCGGGAGTTTCATTCGACAAAAAACCGTTTAAGCCCCATCTCACCATTGCGCGGGCGCCGCGTGGGCGTAAAGTCTACCTGCGTTCTCATAAGCAGTTTGAATCGTTGGTCGTAGCAACCATGCAGGTCAACTGCGTGTCCTTGATGCAAAGCGTTCTCGATCCAAAGGGCGCGATCTATACTGAACGAAAGCGGTTTGAGTTAACGCCTGAATAACACATGAACAAACTCATTGCCTTATTCACAATACCGTTCATCATTCTCAGCGCCGCATTGGCGCAGCCCAACGGCGAATTGACCATCGCCCGCATGAAATACAGCGGCGGCGGCGATTGGTATGGCGACCCCACCTCGCTGCCCAATTTGTTGGAGCAGTTGCGCGAACGCTTCGCGATCAAGACTGCGATTGAAGAAGCGGTGGTCTCGCCAGCCGATCCGGGCCTCTTTTCGTTTCCGGTTGTGTATCTCACCGGGCATGGCACGGTGCGCTTCACTGAGTCTGAACGCGCCAACCTGCGCGAATACCTGCGGCGCGGCGGGTTTTTGTGGGCTGACGACAACTACGGGCTTGACGAATCATTCCGCGCCGAGATGGCCCAGTTGTTTCCTGACGCGCCGCTCACGCCCTTGCCTCATGACCACCCCGTTTTTCGGGCGTATTACCAATTTGAGAGCGGCCCGCCCAAGATTCACGAACACGACGGCAAGCCGCCCCAACTGTTGGCCATCTACCACCAGGGGCGAATGGTGGTGTTGTATTCGTATGAAACTGACATTGGCGACGGTCTCGAGAGCCAGGGGATCCATCCCAAAGACTCGCCCCAAATTCGCGAACAGGCCATGAAAATGGCGCTGAACATCGTGTTGTTCGCCCTATCAAACTAGGCTGACGTCTAATCCAAACACGGGTTGGGTAATCGGTTGTTACTACTACCAAATCACCGCAAGGTTGTCGCCATTTCGGTTCCCCACTTTGTTAGCATTTGTTTCGATTCGCTCAATGTCCTTGGATTACTGACTTTGAGATCGGTTTTCTCAACCAGATTGTCGGCCATGATTGTCTCCCCATATGCTTCAGATAAAAATATCCCAAACGGCGCATAGCGATTAGATTGCTCTCTAGCCAGTCGCTGTTTGGCTGCGACATATCTATAATATAAGCAATCCAACAGCCTCCAGAAAATTGATGAGAGTATTGCAAGAAACCATCTCAAAAACACGAATCTATCGCTGCGGTCAACAGGGGCGCAACTCTGCCAAAATGAACCTGTCGAAATTAGCAACTCAAATACTTTCCTCGAATTGGCATTGTTTGAAACGCCTTCTTATGCTCTGTATTGTTTTTCTGCCCTCTGCTTTCGCCCAAACCCCGGATGCAGTCATTCCTTTGTTTCCAATTGGTTCAGAGGAAGGCGAATTGCTCTATGAGTCGCCTGAGTTGATTCGTCATAGCAAAGAAAGCGATAGCGTAATTTATTCTCATCTCATTCAATTGAATAATTGGAAAGTAACTGAAACCCGCCAGTTGTCTGACCACAGAGTTGGACTGAAAACAATCCAAATCAGAATTGAATACACGGGCGAGGTTGAATTAACCGCCGCCCAGCTTCACGCCTGTAAACCGGTGGTATTGCTTCTGCCCGTCTATGCAATTTCATACAAACCGATATCGCCCAAACCCGGCTGGGGCAAGGCGGCGCCAACTCGCCGCACAACAACCGACGGCCCACAAAACGTAGTCATCTTGATGATCGACACCCTGCGAGATGACGGCACGCCGCCTTACGGCCATCCATTCGTCATCGCGCCTCATCTCGACATACTGGCTTCGTTGGGGACGACATTTACCAACGCCTACGCCGCTTCATCGTCAACCCGCCCCAGCGTGGGGACAATCTTCAGCGGGCTTCATCCCATCGCTCATGGCGCCGAACGCCACGCCCTCAATGGCGCGCGGCTGAGATCCAGCTTTCCGGTGATGGCCGAATTCTTCAGCGAGATGGGCTTTGAAACCGCTGGCGCGGTCAGCAACGCCCAGATTACCAAAGCCTACGGATTCGAACGCGGCTTTGACCGCTATCATTGCCCGATTCGCGACCATGAAGCGACCGAGATGGGGTTGAGAGAACTGCGCCGACTCAGCGAGCCGTTCTTTCTCTACCTTCATTACATCGCGCCTCACCAGCCCTACGAACCAGCTGGCCTCTATCGCGGGATGTACGATGGAAAAACGAAATATCCAGAATTAGACGCCTACCTGGCTGAGGTGACCCAAGACGACCGCCGCATTGGCCGCATCCTCGCTGAGTTAGCACGGCAGGGACTGCTCGACCGCACGCTCATCTGGACGCTCTCTGACCACGGCGAAGAATTTTGGGAACACGGCTGGAACGGCCACGGCGCCAACCTCTATCAAGAATCCCTGCGGACCGTCTCGATTGTGACCAATCCTGTCGCTCTTCCAATTAACAAAAGAGTCGGTGTCCCAGTCATGCACGCCGATGTGTTCCCCACCCTGCGAGAGTGGTATCAAAAAACGTCCAGTTTGCCTTTGGCTGGCCTAAGCCTGGCGCCATTTCTACAACAAAAAAAAACTGAAATCCCGGACGCTTTTTCAGAGCGCCCAGTATTTTTACACCATGGCGGCGGAACAAAAACCCAAGTTCATCCATCAGATAAACAGGCGATCTTATATGACAACAACAAATGGGTCTGGTGGACGCAAAAAAACCAATGGGAGCGCTATGACCTCGTCGCTGACCCGCTTGAAGCCAATGATTTAGCCAAAGACGCTTCACCAGCGATAACACCAATGCAAGAAAATCTGCTCAGCGCCTATAAAGCCCAAACCCAGCTAGGCGAGCGGCTTTCAACGCCCGGCGCTAACAAGAATGGAGTCACCCTGAGCCGCCAGGAACTCGAAAACCTGCGTGACTTAGGCTATGTCAAATAATCGGGCCCAAATCACCGGGGCAAACCCTTTACCAAACCGCCGACAACGGTGACAATAGTGGCTCATCCATAGACCATCGGAGGAAGTTATGTTGAAAGGTATTCGTAATCAAGCAGTTTTTGCACTTTGCGCCGCTCTGATTGTCAGCGTTTCGTTGACCGCGGTTGCGGCGGATGACGGCTTTGTCTCGCTGTTTAACGGCAAAGACCTGAAGGGTTGGACGGTACAAGGCCTCGAAAAAGCCGGGCCAAAGATCAAAGACGGCGCCTTGGAAGTCGGCGGCTGGGATTATTGGGCCGTGATTACCGAAAAAGAGTATGGCGACTTCATTCTCAAGTTCGACTGCATGTTCGAAAACAAAGGCAATAGCGGCATCTGCATCCACACCCCAAAAAAAGACGTATTCAAAAAACAATCGTTTGAAATTCAGCTAAACGCCGACGGCGGCGAAGTCGCCAAAAAATCTACCGGATCACTCTTTACCGAAAAAGGCGAATTCAAAACCGCCGAGAAAAACCCGACCAAAGCGGTTGGCGAATGGAACAGCGTCGAAATCAAATATCACGGTAAAAAACTTTCGCTGACCATTAACGGCGAAGCGGTTTACACCGACCTCGACATGACCCAATTCGGCAACCTGAAATTGAATGACAAAGGCCACATCGCCATTCAGCGCAACGACTACAAAAAGGCCGTTACATTCAAAAACATCATGATTAAAGAACTGTAATTTGATGTTTATTGATGAAGCAACAAATCTGAGCCTAACGCTGAGCCCTTCGGGCGCGCTGATTTGAGAAGAATGAGT
Organism: uncultured bacterium; assembly: GCA_964556895.1. Taxonomy (GTDB): domain Bacteria; phylum Hinthialibacterota; class Hinthialibacteria; order Hinthialibacterales; family Hinthialibacteraceae; genus Hinthialibacter. Next base: position 17,958 of record CAZKYC010000001.1, read on the forward strand.
CAGTAAATTCAAGGTGGGGTAACAACCCACCCTACGAAGAAACTTGGTCGGAAATGCTTGCAAAGCAGGCCACCGAGATTAAGACCAATCAGCGGCTGGTAGATCACTCTACCAGCCGCGTTTTGTTTTTTGCGAGCACCCCCACTGCTTTCAGGCGAAGACTTCAGTTGTCTCACCGCGAGCGCAGCATCCAACCCCGTAAGCCCCCTTTTGTAAGGGGGGAAGGCCGCCGAAGGTGGACAGGGGGGATCCGGGCGCAGCGCACTGCGCCCCTACGCTAAACGTGTGTATCATCGCGAGTGAAGCGAAGTATCTCTCGGTTTGTATGTTGTCCGCTGCAGCGGATTACGTCGGTCGTCACTCTCCCTCGCAATGACACTTAAGTTGAGTCGTCAAGAAGAAAAACTGAGCACTGTTTAATGTACTTTTCCTGTCCCTGATTATCTATACCCCTTTCCATCCTCATTCACTGATTCACAGTTCAAAGTACAATATTCGGCTGTTAGGTTTTTACAGGAGGATCAAACAATGAACCAAGAAACCCCGTCTCCCAATTTAGAAACGCGTGAATTTCAGGCCGATGTCAAACAGGTGCTCGACATTGTCATTCACTCGTTATACACCCATCGCGAGATTTTCATTCGCGAGTTGATCTCTAACGCCGCCGATGCGCTTGAGAAGTTGCGCTATGAACAACTACAAACCAATGACATCGCCAACGCCGACTTGCCGCTTGAAATTCGCATCGACGTCGATGAAGAAAAAAAGACGTTTTCCATCTCCGACTCAGGAATCGGCCTTTCGGAAGACGATGCGGTCAAAAACCTGGGTTCCATCGCCCATTCAGGCTCGCGCGAGTTTCTCGAAAAACTCAAAGAGAGCGGCGGCGACGCTAACCTGATCGGCCAGTTTGGCGTCGGGTTTTATTCGGTGTTTATGGCCGCCGACAGCGTGACTGTTCAAAGCCGCGCCGCTGACCCAAAAGCGGGCGGGATCGAATGGCGCTCAGAGGGCGCAGGCTCTTACCAGATTGGCCCTTGCCCCGCCCTGTCTCGCGGGACGCGCATCACCGCCCACCTGCGTGAAGACGCCCACGAATTCGCCTCACCCGACCGCGTCAAACGCGTGATCGAACAATACTCAAATTTCGTCCCGTTTGACATCTATCTCAACGGCGACAAGGTCAACACCGTTCAAGCCATCTGGACGCGCAACAAAAACGACATCAGCGACGAAGACTATAACGAGTTCTTTAAATTCATCGGCAACGAACACAGCGGCCCAAAATTTCGCCTTCACTTTTCCGCCGACGCGCCGCTTCAGATTAACGCGCTGTTGTTTGTCCCCGAACAGAATTTTGAGACATTCGGGTTTGGGAAACTCGACCCCGGCGTGAATTTGTATTGCAAGAAAGTCCTCATTCAAGAACAATCAAAAGCCATTCTGCCTGATTGGCTGCGTTTTGTGAAAGGCGTGGTCGACAGCGAAGACCTGCCGCTCAATATTTCACGTGAGACCATACAAAACAACGCCCTGGTCGCCAAATTAAAGACAGTTGTCACCAAGCGCTTTATCAAATTTTTGAACGAACAGGCCAACAAAGAGACTGAGAAATACGGCCAATTCTGGGACCAGTTCGGCTCATTCATCAAAGAAGGCGTGGCGGTCGATCTTGAACACCGCGAGGCGCTGGCGCCCTTGCTTCGTTTCGAGTCGTCGAACGAAGAAGCAGGCAAGCGCATTTCTTTGACCGATTACGCTTCGCGCGTAAAAAGCGGCCAGGAAAAAATCTACTACGCCTTCGGCCCCAACCGCGCCGCTATTGAGGCTGGCCCCTACATGGAAGCGTTTCGCGCCAGCGAGACTGAAGTGCTTTATCTCTATGACCCCGCCGACGAGTTTGTTCTCAACGGATTACAACAATTTGACGACAAGGCGTTTGTCTCTGCCGACCAAGCCGACCTCGACCTGCCTGAATCAAAAGACGAAGAAAACGCCGAAGACAAACAAGGCCTCAACAAAGACCAGGCCGAATCGCTGGCGGGATGGTTTAAAGAAGTTTTGGGCGAGCGCGTCGGCGCCGTACGCGAATCAAAGCGCCTGGTTGACAGCCCGGCGATTTTGGTCAATTCAGACGCCCATTTCACCACCAGCATGCAACGCATTATGAAAAGCATGAATCAGGATATCCCAACCGCAGGTGCATATAACTTAGAAATCAACCCCAAACACCCGTTGATGGCCCGCTTGGTTGAACTCAGAAGCGAAAACGCTGACGACGTCTTTCTCAACACCGCGGCGGAGCAAATCTATGACGCCGCCCGGCTGGCGGCGGGGCTGGAGACCGAGCCGCAGACGCTCATCCAACGCAGCCACGCCATCCTCGAAAAAGCCCTAGGACTGAAAGCAGATTCGTAATTGTCGTTGATGCCCCCTTTTTTACGGGGGGTGGCGCCGTAGGCGCCGGGGGGATCATCGTAAAACTCACCACGGCGGATTTCCCACCAAAATAGATAGACACCCCAAAAAAACGGCCTGGAAGATTCCAGGCCGTTTTGTATTGCATAGTGAATAATGCCTATTTGAAGAGTTCCCAACTGGTGGCGCTTGATTTACCGGTTGCGGTCAATTCGGCATTCGCGAATGTACCGGTGGCGATTTCGCCGATGTCGTGGGCGGTCACGCCAAAGCCAACCAAAATCGGGTCAAACATAAACAAGTCGTGGCGGTCAACTTCGACCCATTCGCCAGCGTCATTCATGTATGAGGTAATGAATGTATGACCTTCACGGTCAAAGCGCTGCTTGCTGGGAACCGAAACCACAACACGATTGTCGCCGGGTGTGCTGCCTTTAGAATCGGTGTTGTCTTGTTCGTTACGCCATTGCATACTGAACTGGCCGTCGCGGCGCATGCGAGTCATGACTGATTTCGAACCCGGCGTCAGGTTTTGGCGCGCCATAAGGGTCGATTTGATCCAGTCTTGTTCAGGCAAGCCGCCATCAATGGTTACATCAGCGATCAAGGTAAAGTCGCCGCGAACGCGGGTATACGCATAGTGGAAGTTATCAATTTCATTCCAAATGTCGTCGCCGCTGCCATTAACGGTGAAGACGCCATCGGCGAATGAAGCGCTGCCTTCAGCGCCCAAGCGTTCAGGGACGCCAACGTCGCGAGAGGCAAAACCCGAGTCTCCAATCGGAGCCCCAAGGTCAACGCCGGTGAATGTACCGGTCGCGATTTCGCCAGTGTCGTGAGCGGTAACGCCCATACCAACCAGAATCGGGTCGGTCATGACTAAGTCATGGCGGTCAACTTCAATCCATTCCCCTTCACTATTGAGATATGAGCAAATAAAGGTGTCGCCCTGGCGTTCGAGACGATGACGGGCGCCGTTCAGACCAGTGACTCGCAAATCACCAATTGTGCTGCCTTTTGAATCAGTGTCATCCGGCAGGTCGCGCCATTGCATACTATACTGGCCGTCGCGGCGAACACGAGTGGTGACGTTGGCTGAACCCGGGCTGAGGTCTTGACGGGCCATCAACATCGACTTGATCCAGTCTTGACCAGGCAGGCCGCCGCTAATCGTGGTGTCTGCTTCAAAAATGAAGTCGCCGCTCCACTCAGTGTAAACAAACTGAAATGCGTCGGATTCGTTCCAGACGTCATCGCCGCTGCCGTTAACGGTATAGCGGTCAATATCCGGGTTATACTCGGTGCTTCCAGCCGCGCCGAGGCGCCCGTTGTCAATGTCAACGGCGGCTTGAAAGATCCCTACTTGGCTCCATGAAGTTGAGGTTGCGATCAGGCAGGCAACTGCAACTACACCCATTACACGAAACAGTTTCATCATATTTTCTCTCCCCTAGGTTAAGTTTAATTATGTTTGGAAAACCAAACATATATAATTGTCATATAAATACTACACAGAATGCGATTATTACAAATCTGACCGGGCTTGTCAACAGAAATTTCATAACCTTTCAGCAAATACTCAAAATAATCGGGTTGCCCGCATCGACGACACCATCAGGCTTAACAACCGTGAATCCCCGTTCTTATATAAAACATCTGGCGACCAGGGATTATCAGCCTCTAACATCAGGTCTTCACCTTGATATTTGTCTAACGTCCCTGATAAAACCGTCCAGCCATTGGTTTCTACCACCCAGGTGATAAGCCGCTCACCGTCACGATTGAGCCCCACTTGAAGCGGCTCCCCGGTATGGATGGGTCGCGCCGCTGCCATTAGCGCAAGTTCAATCTTATCAGCTGTTAATGGAAGGCGGAATATGGCCTGCTTGCCCGCCGCGCGAAAGAGCATCTCTTCGGGCGAGCGCTCGACCCCAAACCAGCCATAGCCAAAGTAAGGGGCGTCATCCTGCCCAATGAGGATGATCTTGGTCTTCTCCATACCGGAAAATTTTGCCTTACTGCCGGGTTTCAAAGGCATAAAAGTTTAAAGTTTCACTAGGAATAATTTAGAGATCGATTTTTTCTATCTTAATTGATTTTAATACTTTACAACATCTAGCGCTGGTTTCCAAGACAAAAATTGGGCTTGGTATACCCATTGCTCAATCTCAAGACTGACTCGTATCGAAATGGAATGAGGTAGGCGATGTTAACAGGTATTTACTCAGCCGCATCGGGCATGATCATTCAACAGCGCGTTCAAGACGTGCTCGCCCAAAATATGGCGGGAGCGCACATGCCAGGCTTCAAGCGCGAAGAAGTTGTAGTGCGCTCGTTTCCTGATGTGATGTTGACTGAGACCTACCGCGGCTTATCAAAATCGACGGATAAACCACGCTATAACCACGCTATTGGTCGTTTAGGAACTGGCGCTGGCGTCGATTGGACCTATGTCGACCACTCGGGCGGACAAATGAAATATACCGGAAACCGCACCGATATCTCCATCTTCGGCGAAGGCTATTTCGCCCTAGACACTCCTGACGGAACGCGCTTCAGCCGTTCGGGCGATTTTATGGTTGATAAAGAAGGGTTTCTTGTTACGCCCCAAGGCCACTACGTCATGGGCCAGGGTATCAACAACAACAACCAAAAAGGACGCATTCAAGTCGGCGTGAATGACTTCCACGTCAATCACTACGGCCAGATCTACACCCAACAGCCAGACCAGAACGGCGTGATGCGCGACCAGATCATCGACCAAATGGTTGTGGTTGACTTCGCCGACAAAGACAAACTGTTCCGCGAACAGGGCAACCTGTACCGCGTCGAAGAAGGCGACCAAGACAATATCATCATCCCTGACAACTACCGCGTCGCCCAAGGCTATGTCGAACAATCAAACGCGTCGATCACAACCGAGATGGTCAAAATGATCGATTCGTTTCGCATCTTCGAAGCCAGTTCGCGGGTATTGCGCGCTCAAGACCAGACGCTACGCCGCACGGTCAACGATGTGGGCCGCGCACAATAACGGAGTAACTCGCGCCAGACACGGCGATTGACGATTTGGACGAAACGAGAAAGAGGAGAGCAGACCGATGTTACGAGGACTCTTTACAGCCGCGGCGGGCATGCATGGCAGTTCATTCATGGTGGACAACATTGCCAACAACCTGGCCAACGCTAACACGTTTGGGTTTAAGAAAGTCAGAGTCGACTTTCAAGATCTCCTCTATCAAACCATCAAACCCGCGGGCACCTCAGCGTACGCCACCAACCGCCTGCCGACCGGCATCCAAATCGGCCACGGCGTCCGCGTAGCGGGCACGCGCCGCGTCTTCACCGAAGGCGCCCTGCGCGTGACCGAAAACCCGCTCGACGTCGCCATCGCCGGCAATCGCGGCTTCTTCCAGGTGACCCTGCCAGACGGCGGCACGGGCTATACCCGCGACGGCGCCTTCAGCCTCGATGAAAACGGCAACCTGGTCACATCAGACGGCTTTCTTATTGACCCCGCGATCACCATTCCCCAAGACGCGGTCGCCATCAACATCAGCGAAGAAGGCATCGTCTCCGCCATCACCCAACCGGGCAACAACACCCAACAGGTCGGCACCATTTCTCTAGCCACATTTGTGAACCCGGCGGGCATGTCCGCCATCGGCAAGAACTTGTTCCAAGAAACCGAATCGTCGGGCGCCCCCATTCAAGGCAACCCGGGCCAGAACGGCGTCGGCATCTTGGCGCAGGGCTTTCTCGAAAACTCAAACGTCAGCGTCGCCGAAGAACTGGTCAACCTGATCACCGCCCAACGCGCCTACGAAGTCAACTCACGGGCCGTTCGGACCGGCGACCAAATGATTCAAACCGCGCTGCAACTGAAACAATAACGATAAGGCGAACCAAGTAAAGGACAGACGAATGAACACACTCTCACGCAACCTGGCAACCGCGCTCATGATGATCGGCCTCTGCGCCGCTCTTTCGGCCGATTCGGCTGAAGAAGTCAACAGCCGCGTGGTCATCGAATTGCCTGAGACCCATGTCATCGCCAAAGAAACCATCACCTCTGTCACGCTGGGCGCGCTCGCAAACTCAATAGTTGGAACCGACCCGGCGTTCATCAACCAACTCAACAACCTGCAAGTCACCCTCGCCCCAAAACCGGGTGAAGATAAAACGGTTTCAAACGTCAACATCTTACATGAAATCCGAAAAGCCAAACTTGATTACATGCGCGTTACATTACGCGGGACCATTCGCACACGCATCTACGGCGTCGGCCAGACCGTCGAGATGGACGCCATGATCGACGCCATCCAAAAACAGATTCTTCAGGAAACGGGGTGGAGCGAAGACGAACTGTCCATGCGGGTACTGAGCAGCCCGGCCCAACAATTGTGGCTGCCCCCCGGAGACGTTGAGTTGTTCGTCAACCCGGTCAGCAAACAGATCCAAGGGTCGTCGCGCTATGAAATCGAATGTTACATCGACCGCCTGATGGTCGAGAAAGCCATCTTCATCGTCGCCTCCGAACACCGCCGTACCATTCTCGTCCCCAAAGACGATCTCAAACGCGGCCATGTCATTCAAGCCAGCGACCTGATTGAGCGTGTGGTTTATATCGACAATGAGTCGCTCGACCGCCAGATCGTCGGCGATAAAGACGAACTCATCGGCGCGCGCTGTAAGATTGACCTGGCGCGCAATGACCCCATCAAATATTTCGCTCTCGAAAGCAACCTGGTGCTGCGCCACGGCTCGCCGGTGACCATGATTGTCCGCCAAAACGGCATGACCATGCATACCCTGGCCAAAGCCCAAAAACGCGCCGCGCCCGGTGACGTGATTCCAGTCAAGACCAACAGCACCGGCCAGATCGTCATGGCCAAAGTGATTAACCGAGACTTAGTTGAATTTGCTCAATAGAGATGTTTGAGGAGACAAACTCATGATGCGATACGCCTCTTTGTTCCTTGTTCTAACGATGGCCGCCAGCCTTTCGGCCAACGCACGCTCGCTGTGGTCTGATGACTCGCGGCTTAACTATCTCGTGACCGACGCCAACGCCTCGCGCGTGGGCGACATCGTCGCCATCGTCGTCCAAGAAGACCACAGCGCCAACGACACCGCCGAGTCGGAAGGCGACCGCGAACACCAAATGGACGGTCTGTTGAGCCTGGTGTTTAACAACCGGTTTATGAACAAAGTGTTTGGCAACGCGGGCGACCCGCCCGGGTTCCGGTTTAACTCAACCAACTCACTTGAAGCCGAGTCAGAAGTCGACCAGTCAAACACCTTCAACTCGCGCATCTCCGCCACCATCGTCAAAGTCGACCCCATCGGCAACTTCCTGGTCGAAGCGCGGCGCACCATCCGCATCGGCGAAGAACGCAAAACCATCGTCTTGTCGGGAAAGATTCGACCGCGCGACATCATCAACAACACCGTCTTCTCATGGCAGGTCGCCGATGCGGAGATCAGTTATCTCGGCAGTGGAACATACTCTGACTATAACAAGCCGACGATCATTCAACGCTTATTTAATTTCCTGTTTTAGTTTTTATTGCAACAGGAAGAATTATGTTCGAACTTTGTTTTCATGGTGGAATTTACCGCTGAGCCCTTCGGGCGCGCTGAACCAGCAAAATTCCGAAACGGCTTAGGAGAATCACATGCGAGACCGCGTACAAGCCCTACTCAATCAACCCCCGCCGATACGCCTGGTCGGCGTCGCCTTCGCCTTCTTTTTGGCGTTGTTGATGATGATAGTCATCCACGGCGCGTATGCGCAACCGTCAGTTTCGCGCATCAAAGAGATCGCCAAGCTTGAAGGCATCCAAGACAACCAGTTGATCGGCTACGGCCTGGTCGCGGGCCTCAACGGCACCGGCGACGGGCGCCGCGGTTTCACCGCCCAATCGCTCAACAATCTGGTCGCGGGCATGGGCGTCAACGTGATTGACCCTGAAACCATTACCACCGAAGTTGTCCCCGATAACGTCGCAGCGGTGATTGTCACCGCCAACCTGCCCGCCTTCGCGCGGCCTGGAACCAAAATCGACGCCACCGTCATCAGCATAGGCCGCGCCCAGAGCCTTCAAGGCGGCTACCTATTGCTCACTGCGCTTAAAGGGGGCGACGATAAAATTCACGGCGTCGCCCAAGGCCCGGTGTCAATCGGCGGGTTCATCGTCGCTGGCGGCGGTGGAGCAGCCGGCGGCGCGGTCGTTCAAGAAAACCACACCACCGTCGGGCGCATCCCTAACGGCATCATCGTTGAGGGCGAATACGTCCAACACGATATTCTTCAAGAAAACAACACCTTGCGTTGGCTGTTGACCCGGCCCGATTGGAAGACGGCATCCAACTTACAGCGAAAGATCAATTCCATCGCCGGACGCCGCATCGCCATCGCCGAAGACGCCAGCTCGATTTTGGTCAAAGTAGGGCCTGTCGGTTCGCAACAAATCTTCAACCAAAACGACCAGATCATTCTCGGCGACCGCGCCTTTAACTCGCTGGTCGACGCCATCGCCTATGTCGAAGAAGCCACCATCGAAACCGACCAACCCGCAAAAATTATTATCAATGAACGAACCGGGACCGTGGTGGCCGGCCTCAACATTCGCGTCGATGACACCGTAGTCGCTCACGGCCCGCTGCGCATCACTATTCAAAACACGCCTGAAGTCACGCCTGCGGGCCTCGGCCCCGGCGGCGCGCCCGTTCAGGTGAACCAGGCAGCCGTCCAGGCTCAGACCGGCGACAAAGTCGCCGTCATCGAAGGCACCACCATCGGCGACGTGGTCAGCAACCTGAACGCGCTGGGCTATTCGCCCCGCGACCTCATCGCCATTCTTCAACTCATGGCCGAGTCGGGCGCGCTCAAAGCCGAAATTGTTATCCAATAAAGGAACCTGACATGGACCCGGCGATCAATCTTTCTCCTGAGGTTTTGACCAACCAGCGCTTTGACGCTCAAGCCGACCAGCTGGGCATGAAAGCGCTTGGCGCCAAAGGCAAAATGAGCGACAAAGAGATGAGAGACGTCGCCAACCAGTTTGAGTCGATGATGTTGCGCCAGCTGCTCAAAGAGATGCGCAAGTCGGTCCCCAAAGAAGACGGCTTCTTCGGCAACTCGCACGCCATGAATATGTATATGGATATGAGCGACGACCATCTCGCCAAAAACATCGCCGAGAACAACAGTTTCGGTATCGGCGACATCATCTATCAAGAAATGAAAGAGAAAAACGACCGCATTGTGAACCCCAACGATGTGGAGTCAAAGTTTCACACACTAAAGAAACGCGATGAGAAGGGTTTCATGCCGCTTGAGACGTCGACCGAAGAATTTCTCTCGCTCAACCGCAACCAGCCGCCCAAGATGTTTGACCTTCCGGCGAAACAAGATGAATTCATCCCCTTGGGCGGAAGAAGCCGAATCTCAACCGCAAAAATCTCACAAGACTAGAGGCGCTGTTATGAATATCAAACCGTTAATCGATACCATGCGCGAACAACAAAAGGTGCACGAAAAGATTCTTCTCGCCAAACGCGAAGAACGAAAATGGCTGGCGGTCGGCGCCGCGGGCCAGTTGCTTCAAACCGCCGAAGAACTCCAAGACCTGGCTGAATATTCCATCACGCTCGAAGCCGAGCGCCAACAGCGCAGCGCGGCCGTAGCCGCCGAATTGGGGGTAGATGAAAACGCAACCTTAACAGAGATTCTTGAGGCACTGCCCAGCGCCGACCGCCCCGAACTCGAACGCGTGGGCGATGACCTGCGCCGATGCGCCCATGAAGTCAAGACGATCAACCAGAAAAACAACATAATGCTCCACCGGGCGGCGAATACGCTCAACAACGAAATTCGTGATTTTATAAAGAGGGATAATGACCCGACCTACACCTCGGCGGGCCGAAAAACCAACGGGCGAGTCCCACGCGCGGGGTTAAACCTGCGGGCTTGATTTAGGTATCGGTTGAACAGATTTGTTTAACCACCAGTTGTCGACTTGACAGCGCGAGCTGTTCAACACCCACAACAGGATGGCGCCGATCAGCAACAACGTGTTGCGCCCCAAGGCTAACAGGCCAACTTTTGTAACGTTGGCAGTGCCAAAACAGCCGCAGTCAATATCATATCCCTGCGACATGGCGTAGGCGACAGACACCAAAAATACCACAAACAGCGATATGGTGATCAACATCGCCCCGCGATAAAACAGCCCGGCGATCAAACAAACGCCAACCACAACCTCCATCGGCGGCAGAATGATCGCGACGATGTTGACATAGGCTTCGGGCATGACCTGATAGTTGATGATCGATTCGGCCATAGCCGGCATGGCGAATAACTTGAGCCCGCCGGCGGCGATCAACACTCCGCCCAACACCACCCGCAAGAGCATCTCGACGCCAAACGCGGTCGTGACTTTGGACGGATTCGATTGGGATTCTGGTTGGTTCATTCTTGTCTTGGATACCCGTTTTTATACCACTCTTCCCAGCCCAACTTATAGAGCATCAGGTTTTCAAACCCAAACCCTTCAAGTTGAGTGAGAACTTCGTGGCTGTCGTCACAGTTGCCGCCGCTGCAGTAGACGATATACAACTCTTCTTTGGGCAACACCTCGCTCAAGTCGACAAAATAGGCGTCAAACTCGTTATAAGGCAGGTTGATCGCGCCTAGAATCGCGCCGCGCTCATAATCTTGAACCGGGCGGGCGTCAATCAAAATGGCGCTGCCCATGTTGACGTGCTCTAACACCTCTGCGCCGCCAACCACCGGCCAGGGTTCGTTTTCGTCAAGCGCAGGCTGGCGAACGAGCGACAACGGTTCTGGCGCCGTCGCGTTGACCGCCAGCCCTACCGCCACAGAAACGGCGGCCAAGGCCGCCGCCTGAAAGAGAGATTGAAACAACTTGTTCATCTTAACTCGAACGCGGCACTAAAACTGAATATGGGACCTTCACCGTTGGCTCATCATCTATATTGGTTTGCAGGGTAATTTCGCCCCGGTGATAACCAGGCGTGTTTGGCACGGTGTAGCTGACCTTCAGGCGAATCTGGCCCAGCGCGTTCTTGCCGATCACTTCGGCGTTGACGTCATCGCCGCCTAGTATGCTTTTGATTTCAAAACTATCGGCCATTGATTTATCTGTCAGCGTCAGGCGCAGTTCACGGTCGACCGTCTTGCCTGCTGGCGTGCGGCCAAAGTAAAGAGTAGTCGGAGTGAACTTCACATACCCTGTGATCGACGCCATCACCCGGGCGCGGGCGCGCGGTTGTTCGGAGTGGTCAGTCAATATTTCTAAACTGGCTGACATCGTTTCGCGTTTGGTCCCTGATTTGAAATACACCGTGATGGGCGTGCCCGCGTCGGTTGGCTCTCCCGCCTCGACGCGAAACTCGACCCTATCAGCATGGGCCTCTAACACCTTGAAGGGCGCCCCTTCGGTATTGCTTAAATAGAACGTCTCTGAGCGTTCAGTGTTGTAAGGAACATCGTTGAATTGAACCATCGACTTGGGCGAGAACGTCCAGATGTTGCGAACGTCGGCGATCAGGTTGACGCTGAGTTCTTTGTTCTTTGGGTCATTGCTGACGATTTTGACTTGCTTTTCCATGCGAGAGGTGCTGCTATTCGCGGTCATGGTGACCGAGACGATGCTGGTCGCGCCCGATACGATCATGGAGGCCGAAGGCACCGCCGCGGTGCAGCCGCAAGTCGTACCGACGTTAATGATTTCTAGCGGTTGATCGCCGACATTTGTGATAACGATATCATGGCGCAGCTTTTCAAACGGCGCCGCTTTGCCAAAATCATGGCTGTCTTGGTTGAGTTTTATGCTCGGCTGCGCCTGAACCGCCGAAGAAAAAATGAATATCGCTAATCCTGAAAAAATGATGGATGCCAAACGGCCCATTTCGAATGTCTCCTCGCATCGATGCTGATGTTTATGTCTGGTAAAATTACTCAGAAGCACATCTTAATCGTAACATTAAAGGGCGTTTGTTCCAAGCGAATCTACGGGTTCTCTCAATCGTACGCCGCCGCCGCCCTCATCTGAGACGTTTCCCAGCAGAAAATCGACTGAATGCGGATTTTCATCCCCCATCTTACCATTAGGTGTCATGCGCACCCCGTCAACATTCAGCTCAGCGCAACCGTTCGAATCAACGCTTCGAGTATTCAGCGCTCGCAGCATGTTAATCTGTAAATTGGTCGGCGCCCGAATCCGCCGCGGCGGGCAGCGATAGATCCAGTCAGGACTCTTCAATCTGCACAGTATTTTGCCAACTACAAAAAAAAGTTGGCATTGAGATTGAAATTTTATAGGATGAATTCTGTTTGTTGTAAGTCAGCCCTGACTTGTCGTAAGACAGGCGTCACGGTATAATACTGACTCGTAAAAATCAGTTTGATGAGGTGAAAGTATGTCAAATGCTCCCGAAGTAGCCACCGCTACATTTGAAAGTGAAGTTATCCAAGCCAATGTGCCTGTTTTAGTTGACTTTAGCGCGACTTGGTGCGGCCCCTGCCAAAAGATGGCGCCGTTAATTGATGAACTCGCCAGCGAGTATGACGGCAAGGCCAAAGTCGTAACAGTTGACGTCGACAACAGCCAAGACCTCGCCACAAAGTATGGCGTCATGAGCGTTCCGACCATCGTTTTATTGAATGGCGGCGAAATTGTTAACAAGTGGATCGGCTTCACCCCCAAACAAGCCTTGGCCGACGCGCTCGACGGCGTGGTTGGGTAATGCCCCTCAGAATTCTAAGATAAGGCCGCCAGTCAGGCGGCCTTTTTTATTGCTTCCTTTTACTGCCCTCTGCTTTCATCTGATCCCTTAATTCACTACAGTAGTTATTAGAAAGAAAAATTTGGACCCAATTAGCCGCCTTCTGAGGGCAACAGTGAGCAAAAAAAGGGGGAGGGCGAGTCTCCCGACGAGCCGGGCAAACACAAAACAAGTTCATTTTAGGCTCATCCGGGATTTGGATACGTTCTTTCAAATTGAAATATAAATTTCCAGACACGATCTCAAGGATGATTTTTTTATCGTTGTATTTGGCATGGGTACAACTCTGCTCGCTTCAGTGCGGCTCCGCCTTTTTGCACAGGCGCTCCCAGAGTTGCACCCATGCCCGAGTTGGATTGTCTATTATTGATAGGACAAATATCGTTTTTTGACCAAATTCCAGGTTATTCAGCATGGGAAGTACTCAAATATCGGAAGAAGTTCATTTTATTGTGGCTCACAAGACGCCCTCCCCATTATTCAAGATCACTACATCATCCTGCATTAGGCAGGCTTCTCGCGATGACACAAACATAATTACGGGTGGCAAGGGCAAGACCGCGAAGCGGGCAGCCCTTGAATCGACAACATGATGAGACGCCTCGGCGGTTGGTTTTATTCTTGGTTCCCCTTCTTTCGCGACAACCTGGTCCAAAACCCCATCCTGTCGCGCGAGATGATACGCTATCTGCGCCAGACGCGCTCGTTTGTTTTGCTGGGGTGTATCTTACTCGGCGGCATGGCCCTGCTCACCTGGATGTGGTCGACGCCCTCTGACAACCTATCGCCGGTTGGCCGGCGGCTGTTTTACGCCACCCTGGGCGGCGAGATCGCCGTATTATTACTGCTGCTGCCTGGCTACGCCGCCCAGTCATTCATCACCGAACGCGAACGCAACACCCTGGCCCTCTTACTCACCAGCCCGCTCGGCGAAGAACGCATCGCCGCAGGCAAACTCGCATCGGTCATCGGCGTGATGGCGCTGATCTTATTCGCCACCTATCCGCTCATCGCTGTTTGTCTGGCGCGCGGCGGCGTCGCGCCGTGGGAGATACTCGCGGCGGGCGTGGGCATGTTAATCGCCACATTTATCATTTCATCATTCGCGCTGTATTTTTCTCTGATCGCTAAAACGCTGTTTCGCGCCGTGATCATGACCCAGATGAGTATGTTCACCATCTATATCGGCGGTATGTTCGCCATGTTTATGTTGACCAGCGCTGCCATCCTGATCGTTTCGCTGGCGTCCATAGCCGCGCCGGGGATGCAACCCACTTTCGCAATCATTGTCGCCGTTGCCGTGGTCTGTATGGCGATTCCGCTCGCGTTGCTGGTTCCATTGGGCATGTTCAAACTTACCGCGATCAAACTTCGGACAATTGGTTCTGAGTTGGTCAGCGCGCGGGGCTATGACCAGGAGGTCGCCTTTCAGTTTGGCCAGGAAACCGTCACTGAACCCATCAACCAACCGCGTTCCAAATGGAACGTACCCGAACGCGGCAACGCCTTCTTTTGGCGCGAGAAACTAAGCAACGCGGTCGCATCGCCGTTCCTGGCGATGCCGTCATGGTATGTCGTCGCCATTCTGGTCTATCACTTGTGTCTAGTGACGCCGCTGCAAAATGGCAGATGGCTGGTAGTCGCTACGTTGTGCTTATTATCTCAAATGGGCGGGGCCTATGCGGCGCGGGCGTTCGCAGGCGAGAGAGAAAATCAAACCTGGGACCTCTTGATCACCACCACCTGCCGCAACAACGACCTCTTACTGGGCAAACTCTACGGCGCGCTTCACCCTTGCCTGGTTCGCGGCGCCGCAATGTTTTTCATCCCGGCGGGACTGTTCATGGTGATTGATTCTTGCATTTCTCTTTTCAACTACAGCTCGCCCGCCGGCATCGGCGTGCCCATGGTCCACCAACTGGTTTACGCGACTGTGATTGTGGTAAATGTATTTCTGGTATGCGCGCTGGGGTTGTATTATTCGTCCATTAAAAAAAGCGTCAACCAAGCCTTGATGTGGACCTATGGGACCGTTGCGCTTCTTTACCTTGGGCCGATGGCTCTTTCAGCCGTTCGCGGCGGCTTAGAACATCTCTACATCTTCAGCCCATTGTCGACCTGTCTCATGATCGGATCCTCCAAGGCAACATCGTTAGAAGAAGCCTACACGCTGCCGACGACTATTTTGTATGAGCCGATTCCAAACTACCCGATGGCGGTGATTCACGTTATGGTTGTGAGTTTGATGATCGCCATCTTGCTTTGGCTGACTCAGAAACAATTACACCAAGCCCGATGAACGACCCCGCTTCAATATCTGAAATATCTATTCGTTTCATTTGAATCGATCTCAACACCATTTCGCTTGACAGAAATAACGACCTGTCAAAAAAAGACCGGCCTAATTAGGCATGGGTGTATCTCTGAGAGCGCCTGTGCTTTAAAGCCGCTGAAAATTACACTCACAAATCCAGATACACCCCGACGCCAACGTAGTCGCCGTCTTGGCTAAACGCAGGAAAATTCAATGGCCGCCCGTTGTAATACTCTAACAACAAGCGCAGCGCCTTGCTTCGAAACGGCCAGTCTTTAAACTCGACGCCCGCCGTGTAGCGCTGGTTAAGTTCCCAGTCGTCTTCTTCCCAGGTGGTGAAGTGCACGCCAAACACGGGGTGAATCGACAAATGAGACCAGGGACGGTACTCGCCGCCAAACACCATCTCAAGCGGGTCGATGTCGCCCACGTCATCAAAGATATACACCGGCCCGCCATACACCCGCCAATCGGGTTGGCTGTAAGCCAGCGTCAAGTCGACCAGGTTACGGTCAAGTTGGCGGCCCAGAATATCAAGAAACGGCGGCAGCTCGCGCACGATATGGTCGTCGCCCAAATGGCCGCTGCGGTGCATGTATCTCACCCGCGCAGTGAAGTCGTCATAGTGAAAGATGAATGGAAACCCGACCTGAAAGTCAGTGTTTTCGAGATCGCCGCCGTTTTCCATATTGAAGTGGCCAAACACGCCGCCTTCAATGTTCATCTGGACGGTCAACCCTGGCGTGAACACATTCGTCCAACGATAGAGCGGCAACACTTCGCCAAAGCCAACCACGCCCGAGTTGTCCATATCATCGCTCGCGCGGTAACTTAAAAAGAACCGCGATTCCCATGGGTCGGCGACCAGCGGCTCAAACAAATCGCCCTTGGGGAACAACCCTTCGGTCGATTCGTTGATTTCGCTCGCCCAGTCAGTTTCATTCACTTCTTCACCTTGTTGTTCAAAGCGAACAGAACGAACGCCCGGCGCGCTTTGTAATGCGTCTTGAATCTCATTGCGAATAGCCTGATCTTGTGGAGCGTTGAGAATGATAATCGCGCCGGCTTTGACGATCACGTCCGCTTTAATTTGGTGAGTGGTTTGCAGAATCGCCGTCGCGTATCCACGTAAAAACTCATCGCTGGATGACTGCTGTGAAACCGAAGAAGAACAAACCACGCCTATGGCTAGTATCATCACGACCAAATGTTTAACCATCATGGTTCTCCTTGTTTAGCAGGCAAAAGCCATTTCAAACCAATCAAATCAATAACATTTTTCAACTTTTCGAATAACGACTTGGTAAGTCTGGCCGGGGTGTGTCTCAGTGAGCGCCTGCGCCAAAAAGCGGAGCGGCGCCGAAGCGAACAGAGATGCACCCCGGCCTAGCATTAGGTGCATCAGAGACGGCTTCAATCCATTACGGCAATTCAATCACCCTCTCGATGCGCCCGCCTTTGAGCGAGTCAACAACCAGGTTGGCCTTGCCGCGGCCTGACACGATAAACTGGACGCGCACCGCGCCCATGCCCGGCACGCGGTTGACCGCCAACCGCTCTGGCCGCGCCTTGACCGCGCTGACTTTCCCAAAAAAACGGTCGGTCACATGCCCGCCGCTGATCACTTCGATATCGGCGCCCGACAACATCACTAAGTCGGCGCGATTAATGTTGTTCTTACTATCCTGCTGAAGCCGGGTCGGGATCATGCCCTGATTGCGAATCTCAACCCACACTTTAGACAAACCGTCGCGCAACCGCTCGACCTCGATCTCGCCAAATTCGAGCAGCGGGGTTTGTGACGCATGATAGAGCGTAAACGCCATGTTGCGGTGGCATTCTTCTTCTAATAAAAACGACGGCGGCACGCGGCCAAACTCTTTCTTGACGCCGCCGATCTCTATGGCGCCATATTGGGGGTGGTCGTATGGCCGCCACTCGACCACGCCGTCATTTAATAATAGATACCGCAAAAAATCGCCGCGCGCGACCGCGCCGGTGTCGTTACTGCGAAACATGTTTTTCGGCGTCCACAATTCGTTGGTGAAGGCCGAGATGCCCCGGCCAGCGTAAAACCAGTCGAACTGTCCGCCCCAGACTGGATACAGGTGTTCCCATGAGATGACGTTAACATATTGCGGCAGCATGCGCTCCCCGCGCTTGGCGATATCAATCATCAGGCGCTCGTCTTCTGGCTCAAGCGGCCCGCCGTCGCGATTTGGCCCGCGCAAGATCATGCCGCCGTAATTATGAAACGAAACCATCCCGCCAATGTTCGGGCGCGACAACACAAACTCGCCCACCGCGCGAACCGCCGGGAACGAGAAGGGAAAATCTTTCGCCCAATATTGAACATAATGAGGCTGCCAGTCGAACGCCCAGTTTCGGTTGGGGTCATAGCCGCCGGGGTTGTCTTCGTTGACGCGGCCGTCGCCGTCGTTGTCGACGCCTTCATAGCCCAACATACTATACTCGCCGCGCTCGTCAGGCTCCGCGGGGACCATCTGAAACTCCGGATAATCAGGATGAGGCAGATACCGCCCGTTGGGGTCGCGCTTGCGCATCATGGTGATCGAGCCGTCGCCGTTTAAATCGTCGAACGGGTCTTCATCCATGCGCCCGTCTTTGTCTTCATCGGTGGGGATCTGGCCGGTGCGCGACGAATGTTGGGTATTGGCGTTGTGAAACCAATAGTCGCGTCCGTCTGGGTTCACACTTGGCAACAAATAAATCACCCGCGAATCAACCAGGTCTGTGACCAGTTCGTTCTTGCCGTAATTCTCACACAGATACCACGCGGTGTAAGCCACCACTTCGCCGGCTTGCACCTCGTTGCCGTGTATGTTGCCGTCGATATACATGCCCGGCTTTCGGTCAGGGTCGCCCATGTCGCGATTGGTGACTTCTAACACCCACACCGGGCGCCCCTGATATGACTCGCCAATGGAATACAACTTGGTAATTTTTGGATACGCCTGATGAAGTTGTTGTAAGATCGACGCCAGCCCGTCTACGTCGTAGAAGCGGTTCCACGACACATCGACGTTTCGCTGGGCCGGCGCGCCCAATGCCTTGAATGCGTTTTCATCAAGCGCAAACGACGTGACAGAAAATACGGCGACTAAGAATCCAGTCAGGAAGGTTCGCTGCGTCATGATTATTCTCCTTCCCAAGTGATTGTTTGAGTTACGCTTCCGCCAACGGCAGAGATCAATAAAAAGGCCGTCTTGCTGCCTGGCGCGGCCTGTACCACAACCCTGGCTTCACCCACCTCGCCTTTGGCGAGGCGCCCGAATGTGGTTCGCGGTTCGCCTGCGAGAAAGGCGTCATCCGGCAAATCAATTTCCAACCGGGTCGGGACAATCTCCGTCGTGCGTACGCCGTGTTGTAACGCTGTAGGAAGATAACCGGTGTTGGTCACGCGCGCGGTGACTTCATACACGCCGCGCCGTAATGATTTGACCTCAATCCCTTCAATCTCAACCCGCGGCAGCGACTCGCCTAGCGAGAGCAGAAACTCAACATGGGATCGCTTCCAGTCGTCGAACACATCCATTGGCGGAGTGGTCAACGCATACGGCGCCCAACCACCAATCTCTACGGTCTGGCCTGGATAATCGGGATGGTCAAACCCGCGCCATGGAATGAAATAATCGCCAGCCCGGTCACCCAGCCAATTCAGGTATTCAACCTGGTCTTTCTCGCGTTCTTCTTGAGATGGCTCATCGTCGGTTTCTTCGCCTTCATCGTCTTTTGTCTCATCCTGCTTCATTGCCAATGCAACCGCTGGGCTCCAGCCTGAGGCGACCAATCCCATTCGCCCGCGATGAAAATACACCCAATCGGTCAACGCACCGCGCACGCTTTCAGTTTCATCAACCTCGTCAAGGCCAACTAGGTCGCGATAGGTTTCGCCGACGTGGGTGTAATACTCAGCGTCATCGTCTGTGATTTTGGTTTGGGGAGTCCTGCCTGAAGTTTGCTTTTCCGTAGCGGGCGCTTTCGCGAGGTTGTCGTTTGACGCGAAGGCAAACACCACCCCAATGTTTGGATGGTCAATAATAAAGCGCCCCAGCGCATTGGTGATGTCTTCTCGTAATGGATACGCTCCGGCCTGGGCGTCAAACCACGGGTAGTCAAACGTGAATTGCTTGTTGAAATTGACGCCGCCCACTCCATCTTCGTTGAGCATGGCGTCGGCGTCATTGTCTTTGCCCTCGCGCAAGTACACCCACTGGCCGTCTTCGCCTTTGACTGGGTCAGCTTCGATCAAGATGCGTTCATCATCTGGATGAGCGATGTAGGCGCCGTCGGCGTCTTTCACTCGCATCCAGGTGACAAGCCCGTCGCCGTTGAGGTCTTCGGGCGGGTCTTCATCAACAAACCCATCGCGGTCGTCATCGTATGGGGTGAGATTTGAATCGCGGTGAAATCGGGGCGAGCGAAAAAAACGCTCTGAGGCGTCTGGGTTCAATCGTGGAACCACATAGACGGTGATGTCATTCAGCCGCGCCTTGTTGTCAGCGCTGAGCAACGATTCAACGAACGCCAACGCCGCTTCGCTTCCCGCCGGGCGGTCGCCTTCGATGTCGCCGATCACCAACAATGCCGGACGGACGAGCCGCAGTTCAGCGCCGCCGGCGCCAAGTTCGATGAGCCATACATCGCGGCCTTCGTTTGATTTCGCTAGCGACGAGTGATGGGCGAGTTTAGAACTGCGGCTTAGCGTTTTCACCTGCTCAGTGAGTTGACGATGAGTCGAGAACGGCGGCGCCGACTCGTTTGCAAAGCACATCCGTTGCAAAGGCAGTAGAGAGGCGGCGAACATACCAATGTACAACCAAGGGGAGCGTATCACGAGATTTTCCTTCTTACTTGTCAGAGTTTCAAAACAAGTTCAACAATTCAATTTCAACATAGAAACGTTCGCCGCCGACTTCAAGGCCTTGCGCTTGCATTCAACCGCCGAGTTCGGTTAGACTGTGTGGTTAATTGTCCTGCACGACACGCTCTGTCATCATATCGCCCTGGAGGGTCGTTTATGTCGAACCAGAATTCGAACGGAATGCCGCGCGAAAGTTGGGGAACAAAAATCGGGGTCATTCTGGCCGTCGCCGGCAGCGCGGTCGGGCTAGGCAACTTCTTACGCTTTCCTGGCGTCGCTGTTCAAAACGGCGGCGGCGCGTTTATGGTCCCTTACTTTATTTCGTTTCTCCTGGTCGGCATCCCCATCTGTTGGGCCGAGTGGATCATGGGCCGTCGCGCCGGGCGGTTGTCAGGCCTCGCCTCTGCGCCTGGGCTGTTTGGCGTATTGACCAACGGCAGCCCCATGCGCTATCTAGGGTCGCTCGGGTTGTTTGTTCCATTCATCATCTATTTATATTATGTCTATATCGAGTCGTGGTGCCTCGCCTATTTCTTCTTTATGTTGTCAGGCGCCCTAGATTTAACCGACTCGGCCATCTCTGGCGTCTATGGCCAATTTTTCAATGAATTTGTCGGCAACTTTACCAGCGATGCCGTCGTGACCACAGATTTTTTCTCTGGCGTTAGCCTGGCTTATTTCTTTTTCCTCATCACATTCTTCATCAACTTCTTCTTTATCTATCGCGGATTGAGCCGCGGCATTGAACTGTTCTGCCGCTTCGCCATGCCCGCGCTGATGATCATGGCGGTCATCATCGCGATTCGCGTTATCACACTTGGCAACGTCACCCCCGAAACCCCCGAACAAAACTTCATCAACGGTTTGGGGTATATGTGGAACCCCGACTGGTCGACCCTGAAAAACCCAGAAGTCTGGATCAACGCCTGCGGCCAGATCTTCTTCTCGCTTTCGGTCGGGTTTGGCATCATCATCACCTACGCCAGTTATCTCAGCAAAAAAGACGACGTTGTGCTCAGCGGCCTCACCGCCTGCTCAATGAACGAGTTTTGTGAAATTTGTCTGGGCGGGTTGATCGTCATCCCGTCAGCGTTGATCTTTTTGGGCATCTCTCAAATGGAATCGGTCGCCCAGGCGGGCACCTTCAGCATTGGCTTTGTCGTCATGCCTGAGATCTTCGACCAGATGCCGGCGGGCCATTTGTTTGGCGCCATGTTTTTCTTCTTGCTGTTTCTCGCGGGCGTCACCTCGTCGCTGTCGATGCTACAACCGGTCATCGCGTTTCTTGAAGAAGGCTTTGGCCTCAACCGAAAGTCGTCAGTCGCCATTTTGAGCCTGATCACCTTTCTCGGCGCCAGCTCGATTATTCTCTCGCCCGGCCTCACCGCGATGGACACCATCGACAAATATTCCAACAACTTGGGCATCCCGCTGCTCGCCTTGTTTGAAGTCATCATCTTTATCTTTGTGTTAAAAGTCTCGAATGGAATCAAAGAAGCCCAACACGGCGCTGACTTACAACTGCCCAAAGCGTTTGGGTATGTGATTTATATATCGCCCTTGTTCTTGCTGTTGATTTTGGGCTGGTGGGTCTACATTCAAGTGTCAGACTATTTAAAAGGGACCGCCCCACCGTTGGGAACGATTGAAACCGTCTCGATCTTAGGCATGATCGCCGTCTTGATCATGTTGGCGATATTACAAAAACTCGCCTGGCCGCGCATGCAGCGCCGCCACCGCGCATACAAAAAAATGATGGAAACCGAACCACTCGATTAGGCAGCACACCCTCCCCCCAAGATGGGGGAAGATCAAGAGGGGGGTTGAAAGCCCAACGATACGCACTGCGAATCAAACAACCCCCACCCAGCCTCCCCCAACTTGGGGGAGGAGTGAACTTTGCAACAAAGAAAGGAAACGAATCATGGAACCAATGGGATGGGTGATCTTTCTAATTTCAAACGCCGCTGTAATCGCGTTGGTGGTCTTCTGTTTCAGCCGCGTGTTGTCAGTCGATTCAGAACACATGCACCCCACAGTCGAAATCGACACACATGACTTAAACGACAACGACAATGAAAACGGCGACGCGCCGCTAAACCCCAACAACTGACCTCACATCGAGCGGATCAGGCCCACCACGATGCCCAACAGCGCAAAACTTTGGCCGTTGTCTGGGCCGCCCGCGTCGGGGATATGAATCGGGGCGTATGCCCGGTTGGCCGGTTCCAAAACCACTTCGTTTGATCCGCGTTTATACCGCTTCACCGTCGCTTCATCTTCTAACCGCGCCACCACGATGTCGCCGTTATTGGCGTTGTCTTGTTGGCGCACTACCACAATGTCGCCGTCATGAATGCCCGCTTCGACCATACTGTCGCCACTCACGCGCAAACCAAACAAATCAGGCTCAGCCGCGCGGTCGCCGAAAAACTGTGGGTCAACTGTCAACTCGTCTTCGCGAATGTCAGGCTCAGCCAGGCTAAACGGCCCGGCGGGCACCCGCCCCACAATCGGCATCTGATACGTCCGTCTGGGCGGCGGCGGCGCGGGGCGGTCGGTGCGGCGCATTCCTCGCGACGTGTTTGACTGCACTTCGAGATGCCCCATTTTCTGAAGCCGCAACAGGTGATAGCGAGCGCCATTGGTCGACGCAATTTTGAAGCGCTTACAAATTTCCCGTAGGGTTGGGGGGTAACCGCTTTCGTCCATACTTTCGTCGATGAATGCCAGAATTTCTTTTTGCCGCTTGGTCAATTCTTTCATGGCGCTCTCCAAATGAGTGCTATTTTGTTCAATATTATATGTGTACGGATGTTCACTGTCAAGAAGGTGTTTTCACTTTTTGTAAGTTGAGTAGCCCCAGTGGCGCGGGGCCGTTCTCTCACCTATAGTACTGGCAGATGATATCGGTGCGGCCATGAAACAGCGAATCAAACACATTCTATTTCACCGTCATTTGATCTATGAATTTCTCAAGCGCGACCTTCAGGCGCGCTACCTGGGCAGCGCCATCGGGTTTTTCTGGTCGGTGATCAATCCGCTCATTTTATTGGCGGTTTATGCGGTGGTGTTTGGCTACATTCTCAAGGCGAAATATGACGCTCTCGGCTTTGGCGAGGCAGGCACAGTGGCGTTTGCGTTTTATATCTTCAGCGGGCTGATGCCGTGGTTCGCCTTTCAAGAGTCGCTGATGCGCACCACCACCAGCATCGTTGACAACGCCCATTTGATCAAACAAGTTCGTTTCCCCGCGAAGGTGTTGCCCGCCTATCTCACCATCTCAAGCCTGATCAACCAATTGATCGGGACAAGTATCTTCATGGCCGGCTATCTGGCGTTTACCTCAAGCGCCCATCTTACTTGGTTGGCGCTGCCGCTGGTGTTGGCGGTTGAGTTTGTCATGTTTTTTGGGCTGGGGTTGTTCTTCTCAACGCTGCATACCTACATCCGCGACGTGGGCCCGCTAATCAGCATCATCACCATGATTATGATGTGGACGACGCCCATGCTCTATACGCTTGAGATGGCCCAACAGGCGCCGCAGTGGGTGCAGTCGGTTCTCTACGCCAACCCGATCACCTATTTGATTCTAATTCACCATGATTTGATGTTGAAAGGCGTGTGGCCCGCGTTATGGCTGTGGCTGGTATTTGGCGGGATATCGTTTGTCTCTTTGATATTGGGGTATTGGTTGTTCACACGCTGCCATAGCGAATTCGCCGACCTACTCTGATTCACAGGTCGTGTTTTCAAATTCGACTTTCTTTATCCACTCTAACACCGCATCCGCCAATACCGCATCAAGTCTTGACGCGCGCATCCCCATCTGGATCAGCAACGGCAGCCCCCACGGTCTTGATGCGATCACTTTGAGTGAAGCGCCAATGTTGGGAAAACCGTCTTGCCCGATACAGCGAATCGCCTCTTCAGAAACCACTTCATCCGCGCCGTCTGAGATGGCTTTGATCCATGCGAAGCGTTCCCCGCGAGCCTTGGCGTGAATGGCGACTGCGGCGGATTCCATGTCGACTAAGTCGGCGTTCAACCGCTGTCGAACATCGCGCTTACTTTCAGGGGTCAACAGTGGTGTATTGCTGCAATAGAGAAAATGTGATTGGTTTACGGTAAAGCCCACGGTGTTTCCATCATTTGTGATGACAGAGCCGCCTTGATAACAGGTCCCAACTTCGATCTCATCATGCAGTGCGCCCGCCGCGCCAAACGAAAGCCAATACGAAACCGGATCGCTGCCAAGCGACTCGAGTTGGGCCTGCATGCGCGTTCGTCCCACTCCAGAGGCGATGAGGGTCAACTGTGCGCCGCCATACGGGCTGACGGTATGCACAACAGTACGCTTTGGAGCCAGCGGGGCGGTCCCCAACCGCTTACAGAGCGCTCGCGTCTCCATCGGCATGGCCGCGCACAATACAATTCGGTCCATGGCTTCAGACTTTACAAAACGTTGTTGAATGAATGATAAATAAAAACTACACTCATTTTTTCGAGTGAGATTGGCCGCTTTATTCGCCAAACGCCCACAAGGCGCTTTCTGTTCTGACAAAGAGGGCTTCGCCCGCGATCATTGGCGTGGCGAAGACGCCTTCGCCCAATTCGTTCGCGCCTAACACGTCTGGCTCAGCGCCCGTTGTAAACGAAGTGATCTTACCGCCCTGTGATGAGATATAAATACGGCCGTTCGCCGAGACGGGCGAGGCCGAATAATTCTCCTTGACGCCCAGGCGCTTGCGGTAGACTTCTTCGCCTGTCTTTGCGTCTAAACAGGTGACCACCCCGCCCGCTTTGCAGAGATACACCAGGCCATCGACATAGATGCAAGACGGCATGTAGGGAATCGAGCGTTCGTATGTCCAGACCACTTCGTTCTTGCCCTTACCGTCAGATTTGACCGCCTTGATCGATGAGCGAACGTTTAGCGAAACCATGGTAATAAAGTTAGTTAGTTCGTCTTCAGACATTGAGTTGCTTTTGTCGCGGTCGACCCATAGAATTACGCCTTCGGCGAGCATCTTGCCTTCCGGCAAGTCGGGGTCCATGACAATCATCACGTCATTGGGAATCTCTTCGGCAGTGACTAATTTGTCGCCGTTCTTGTCAAACTGTACATAATAGTCCCACGAAAAATAATTCACTTTCGAGTCAGACTCAGTCGCTGAGAGCGTACTGGCCAATAAATAGTCGCTCCCCACGATTGGGATGGGAATCGCCGCGCCGAACCCATCCACCGTCCAGAGTTGGTTGCCTGAGAGCGGGTCGTATGAGGTGAGGCGCCCGCCGCCCAAGACAATGAGTTCGTCGCCCGAGTCTTTGCTCCACAATAGCGGCGTCGACCAGTTGGGGTTATACACTTCGCGCTTGGCCTTCCAGGCTTCTGTTCCGTCTTTTTTGTTCAGCGCTAAGAGATACGAGTCGCCGTCGAGGCTGTCGTGAATCAAATAGACGAAGTTCTTATACAGAACCGGCGAGGTCGCCGTTCCGTGCATGTTCATGGGGGTACGGACCGGCGTGGTCCAGACCTGGTTGCCGTGGTGGTCATAACACAACATGCCAAACGAACCAAAATAGATATACACCATGTTCTCATCAACGGCGGGCGACGAACTCGCCGGGCTGTTTTGGGGATGGTGAGGCTCGGCCTTGTCGACAGCGAAGGCTTTCTTCCAAATGGGGGCGCCCGTCTTGCGGTTGATGCAAATGGTGATCAGTGACGACTCTTCAAACCCGGTGATGAATATCTTGTCGCCCCACATCACCGGCGACGATTGGCCCTTGGGCAGTTCGGCTTTCCATCTCAGGTTTTTGTCTGCTCCAAATTCAATGGGCGGATTGGCGTTTTCAGCGACGCCGCTGCCGTTTGGCCCGCGAAAACGGTCCCACTGGCTGTTCGCATTGACGGCCAAGCAAGCGGTCAAGGCGAAAACCGCCATGCCCCAAACTACATTTTGTGTACGAGAAAACATATTCATTGCATGTCCTTTAATGGTGAATGATTTTAATAGTGAATTCGAAACGATAGAGTAATGGAATGATAAAGCAAGTCGTGATGAAGTCAAATTAAAATGATGATGAGAAGAGTTTACCCGGTCCCCCACACGATCATTCGGGGTTGGGAAGCGTCAAACGCCTCGCCGTTGAAGTCGCCTAGAACGCCATCAACCTTGAGGTCAGCCGACGAGAGCATTTCGCAAATATCATCATACGAATAGAGCCTGACCGACTCGTGAAACGCCCGCGTCTCGCCGCCCCAGTTTTCGATCACGATCTCTTTTTCGACCCGTTCGCCGTCGCCTGAAAACGACCGCGTCTCGCGAATGAGATAGGCGCCGTGTTTGCGTTCGCTGGTCGGCTCAAAGTTGGCGCGAACATGGTCGGGGTTGAGGTAATCAATCAAATAGCGCCCGCCCGCTTTAAGCGCACGGCGAATCTCATGTAATACCTTCAGGTTTTCAACATTGGTTTTGAAATACCCGAATGAAGTAAAAAACATCATAAGCGCGTCGATGCTGCCGTCGCGAAGCGGCAACATGCGCATGTCGCCGCGAAGATACCGCGCCCGCGGTTTTTCTGACTGGCCGAAGCGCAACAACGGGTACGAATAGTCAACCCCTGTCACATTCTCAAAACTCAGCCGTTTCAGCGCGCGGCTGTGCCGGCCATTGCCGCAGCATAAATCTAAAATTGCGTCTGTTGGTTTGAGAGCAAGCAGGTTGGCCGCCGCCAACGCTTCAATCCGGGCGCTGGCGTCGTCGCGATGAGAATAGACATCAAGGTAGATATCATTAAACCAGTCGCGCCACCATGCGTCAGTTTGTTTGGGTTGCGGTTGAGTCGCCATACTCACGATGCGCTTTCGTATGCAGGGTGAGTTCTCAACCCACCCTCTTCAATGATCTCAAGATAACAGTGTATCAAACGACGCCCCAAATGCCGACAGACGGCCAGCGCTTTTATCAAGAGCTACGCGAAAACTTGATTCAGGCTGCGCTTCATCATAGGGTAGTGTTCACCAATTCAATAAATCTAGATCGTGCGAGGCGAAATGATGAAACGAATGAAACTGGGTGTGATCGGCGGCGGGTTTATCGCCAACTTTATGTCAGTCGCGATGGAGACGGTGCGCAATACAGAACTAGCGGGCATCTACGCGCCCGACGGCGCCGAGGCGTTGTCGAAATCGGCCCAGGAACGCGGGCTGGGCGACGCGGTGGTCTACCCCAACATCGCTGAACTCTGTAAAAACGTCGATGCGGTGGCGGTGTTCTGCCCCAACTTCGCCCGCATCGAAGTGATCGAACAGGTTCGCGACGCCGTCAAAGCCGGGGCCGAACTCAAAGGCCTGATCTGTGAGAAGCCGCTGGCGCGAAACCTCGCCGAAGCCAAACAGGTGTTGGCCATCGTCGGCGAGATCGGCGTCCCGACGGCGTATTTCGAAAACCAGCTTCACATGAAGCCCATCATTCGCCAGATGGAGCAACTAGGCCCCCAACAAAAGACCATGGGGCCGCTCTCGCTCACCCGATGCAGCGAAGAACACGCCGGGCCTCACAGCGGCTGGTTCTGGGACCCGACCCGCCAGGGCGGCGGCGTACTCAGCGACATGGGCTGCCACTCCATCGCGGTCGGCTGGTATGTGTTAAACCCCATCGGCAAACCGCTGACCTTCATGGAACCGGTCAGCGTGTCATGCGAAGTGGGCCTGCTCAAATGGGGGCTGCCCAAATGGCGCGGCGTGTTAAAAGACAAATTTGGGCTGGACTATGAAACATGCCCCGCTGAAGATTTCGTCACCGGCATGATCACCTACCGCAATCCCGAAACCGGGCAACTCGCCAAGTCACAGTTCACCAACTCATGGATGTTTGAGAAACAGGGCTTGCGCCTGTTTATGGACGGCATGGGGCCGGGCTACGCCTTCGAAGTCAATACTCTGGTCGCGCCGCTGACCATCTTCATCGGCGATGAAGCGGCTGAAGCCGCCGCCGACGCTGAAACCGCGTTGGAGAAATCGACCTCCAGCCGCGGCCTGTTGGCGGTCCACCACAACGAAGCCGACGTGTATGGTTATAACGACGAACTGGTCGACGCTTCCGATAGTTTCATGGCGGGCAAGAGCGCCAAACTCACGCTCGACTATGGCTATGAGATCGTCAAGCTGTGTATGGCGGCCTACATGGCGGCTGAAAAAGGCGTGACCCTCGACCTGACTGACCCCAAAGTGCAGGCCGAACTCGAGACCTATATCCCCGCCATTCAACAAGGCAACGGCGCTGATCAATTGTATGGCAAGAAATAGGCGGCGGTTAACTGAAACCCTATCGCGTTATTGTTAGGGAGCCTGCCTTTCGCAGGCAGGTTCGCCAATTGGAGCGCGCGTGTCCACACGCGCATTGACACTTCGGGTGCAGCACGCCGCACCTCTGCTTTATCCCTCAGTTTTTAGCCCCCCTTTGTAAGGGGGGATGTCCGCATCAGCGGACAGGGGGGATCATTCGTTTTACCGCATCCGCCATCGCCCAAAACGCCGCCAAACTCTTCTGCTTCGGCGCCGCGGTAAAGTTGAGGAAGTTGGAGCAAGAGCAATTACCCTTTCACCGCTGCCGCCGCTTCTTCGATAGTGAATTTTTTTTCATAAAGCGCCTTGCCGACGATGACGCCGCTGATTGAGCCTTGCTCAAGCGAGTGGGCGAGTTTGACCACATTGCGAATGTCATCCAGCGAGCCGATTCCGCCCGAAGCGATTATCGGGAACGTAGACGCCGCCGCCATATCTTTCAGTTGCTCAAGATTGGGGCCGACCAGCGTGCCGTCGCGCGCAATGTCAGTGTAAATCACCGCGCAATACTCCAAGCCGTCAAATTCTTTCACCAGGTCAACCGCCTTCACCTGGCTGGTCTCGCGCCAGCCGCGGGTGGCGACCAACCCATCGCGGGCGTCGATGCCGAGAATGATGCGCCCCGGGTAGGCCTGGGCCGCTTCGCGGGCGAAGCCGGGCTTTTCTAACAACACACTGCCGAGAATGGCGCGGACCACACCCAGTTCGCCCAACACGCGGTGGACAGCCTCCATATCGCGCAAGCCGCCGCCCAGTTCGGTCGGGACCGACAGCGTCTCAACAATGGCGCGGATGGCGTCGCGGTTTTGCATGGCGCCGTCGCGGGCGCCGTCGAGGTCGACGATGTGGACAATATCGCCGCCGCCGTCCTGCCAGGTTTTGGCGAACTCAGCAGGGGTATTAGAATAAACCGTCTCTTGGTCATACTCGCCGCGCAACAAACGTACTGCATTGCCGCCGCGTAAATCAATGGCGGGAATCAAATCAATCACGAAGGCTCCTCCGTCTTGGGTTGGCCAATGCGCGGTTCCGTCCCCGCCCACAGGCGCAGAATGTTGGTTTTGTGTTTAATGATTACCATTGTTGCCGCGATGGTTGCGAAGATGGCGACTTCGACCGAAGGCGCATACTCGTTCTTCATCCAAAGAGCGACAAAGATGCAGCCAACCAGAATCACCGCCCCGCTAATCGAGGCGATCGACATATACCGCGTAGTGAACAAGATGATGAGAAACAGGGTAAACGTAATCGCGAATGGAACCGGCGTCAGCGCAGCAAATACGCCCGCTGATGCGGCGACTCCCTTTCCGCCGCCTTTGAAGCCGAGAAAGATGGTCCAGTTGTGGCCCAGAATCGCGACCAGCCCGGCAGCAATCGCCAGCCATTCGACGTTTGGAACTAGCATCCGTGCGATAATCACCGCCGCCGCGCCCTTGCCGATGTCGAAAGCGAAAACCGGCAGGCTCATCCACAGGCCAAGAACGCGCCAGGCGTTGGTGAAGCCCAGGTTGCCGCTGCCGACCGTGCGCAGGTCAACGCCTTTGGCCCACTTGCCCATGTAATAGGCGGACGGGATCGAGCCGAGTAAGTAGGCGATGATGAGAGCAAGCGCGTCGTTCATTCCTGGTTCTTTTCCCGCTTGCGAAAATACAACCGCAGCGGCACCCCCTCCAACTGAAAGTGTTGATAGAGTTGGTTCATCAAATAGCGCTCATACGAAAAGTGAATCGCGCTGGGGTCGTTGACAAAGGCGAGAAAAGTCGGCGGCGCCGTACTCACCTGGGTCGAATAATACAACCGCGCCGGGCGCCCGTGATGTGACGGGGGCGGGTTTTGTGCGATGATGCGCTCCATCAGTTGGTTCAGCAAACTCGTCGACGCGCGAAACTGGTAGTTGGCGAGAATCTGCTCGACTTTGGGAAAAATACGATGCAAGCGCTGTTTGGTCATGGCTGAGATAAATTCTAAAGGGGCGTATTGTAAAAACGGCAGGTCTTCGCGAATTTTCTTGGCAAACTCGCCCGCGCTTTTTTCGGTTTTGTTATCGATGGCGTCCCATTTGTTGACGAGAATCATCGCGGCTTTCCCCGTATCTTTGGCGAGGCGAAACACTTTGGCGTCGGTCTCGGTCAGCCCTTCAACCCCATCGATGACCAATAGCGCTAGGTCGCACCGTTCGAGCGCTTTTTCATTTCGTTTGAGGGCGTATCGTTCTAGCCCCTGGTTCATCTTGCCGCGGCGGCGGATGCCTGCGGTGTCGATCAATAAATATTTTTTTTCATTGACTTCGACAATTTCATCAACCGGGTCGCGGGTGGTGCCGCCGATGGGCGAGACAATGGCGCGTTCGCTGCCGCAGAGCGAGTTCAGTAAGGTTGACTTACCCACATTGGGCCGCCCCAGAATAGCGATGCCGGGCGGATCGTCTTCAAACTGCGCCTCGTTTTCAGGAATGCGATTGACAATCTCATCTAACAGGTCGCCTACGCCCAGGCCATGAGTTGATGAGACAGGCAAAAACGCGTCAGCGCCCAATTCAAAAAACGAGGCCATCACTTCGTTTTCGGTTTTGGGATTATCGACCTTATTGATCGCGCACAAAATCGGTTTGTGAGAACGCCGCAATAAATTGAAAATCTCGTGATCCAGAGGTGTGGGGCCGTCGCGCCCGTCTAAAACAAAGACAATCAACACACATGCCTGAACCGCCCGTTCAATTTGGTTTTGAATCGCCTTTGAAAACGGGTCTTCGTCCGGCCCGAAAATTCCGCCGGTGTCAACCAACTCAAATGGCTTTCCGTTCCAGTCGGTTGGCCGGTATTTCAGGTCGCGGGTAACGCCCGGCTGATCGTCAACAATCGCGTCGCGGCTGCCGATGATTCGGTTAAACAGCGTCGACTTGCCCACGTTGGGGCGTCCGACAATTGCGACCAGAGGTGGTTTTTTGGGCATGCGCCTTACTCTTTCATTGAGACATAACCCGTAAGCTTGACTACGCCTCTCGTTTGTATATCAAGGCGTTTTCGTAAATAGCAATCAAGGCGCCTCGGCCTATCGAACGAAAAAACATCCTGATAGAATGCCATACTCGATTGGTTATTTGTCTGGACCTTACAGAAATGTCTTTTCCTGACCTTGTGATCAAAAATCAACATTGATTTTTAAACGATTGCGCTGCCGCCATGAATCCTACATTTTTGTAAGTACATAGGAATCAATCAATTGAGATTGTTTGAGTTATTGGCATGGCTTCTGCTTCTATTTTTTGAAATTCAGCCAATTCTCGCGGTCTAATTGGATTGTAACCGGTAAGTTGATAGGTTGAGAGTCTAACGCAATATATCTGAGAATGGTATCTATTACCCGATCAGTGTTTGACAATGACCGAACCAATAACGTACCCACTGCAAGAGCCTTTCTTCATATTGATTACATCCGGTTGAGGGCCGGAACACGGATTCACGCAATCGGCGCAAGCCGAACCAAGTATTCTATATCTCAACATTAGTAAGGAGAGCGGACATATGACTCCAAAAGAAGTTATCACAATGATCAAAGAAAAAGGCATCCAATTTGTTGACTTTAAGTTCCAGGACCTTCCCGGCACTTGGCAACACACCAGCATTCCTTCTAACCATTTAGAAGAAGATTCTTTTGAAGATGGTTTTGGGTTTGATGGTTCATCGATTCGCGGCTGGAAGGCGATCAACGAGAGCGACATGTTGATTTTGCCTGACCCGACAACAGCGTTTGTTGATCCATTCATGCAGTACCCGACATTATCATTGACTTGTTCGATCCTCGACCCAATCACAAAAGAGCGTTACACCCGCGACCCACGCAATGTTGCGTTTAAATGTGAAGAATACGTTAAATCAACCGGAATCGCAGACTCGATTTTTATCGGCCCTGAAGCGGAGTTTTTCTTGTTTGACAGCGTCCGTTATGGTCAAGAAGCCAACTTCGGCATGTTTGAAATCGATTCGCAAGAAGCGATTTGGAACTCGGCCAACGGCGATTCCAGCCTAGGCCACTTGGTGCGTCACAAAGAGGGGTACTTCCCCTGCGCGCCAGTCGATACGCTTCAAGACATTCGTTCAGAAATGGTCGCAACCATGATCGAACTTGGCATTAACGTCGAAGCCCTTCACCACGAAGTGGCGACCGCCGGCCAATGTGAAATCGACATGCGCTTTGCGCCGCTGTTAAAGATGGGCGACGACTTGATGCTATACAAATATGTCGTCAAGAATGTCGCGAAAAAACATGGCAAGACAGCGACCTTTATGCCGAAGCCGATCTTTGGCGATAACGGCTCGGGTATGCACGTTCACTCCAGCCTCTGGAAAGGCGATAAGCCTCTCTTCGCGGGCGATAAATACGCCGGGCTGTCTCAAGAGTGTTTGTGGTATATCGGCGGTATCTTAAAACACGCCAACGCCCTGATCGCGCTCACCAACCCGACCACCAACTCATTCAAACGTTTGGTTCCGGGTTATGAAGCGCCGGTCAACCTGGCTTACTCACAACGCAACCGTTCTGCGGCCTGCCGTATCCCGATGTACTCGCCCAGCCCCAAAGCCAAACGGGTTGAGTTCCGTTGCCCCGACCCATCGTGCAACGGCTACTTTGCCTTCTCAGCGATTGTCATGGCTGGCCTAGATGGAATCTTGAACAAGATTGATCCAGGCGATCCGCTCGACAAAAACATTTATGACTTGTCGCCGGAAGAAGCGGCTGGCGTTCCTCAAGTTCCCGGTTCATTGGGCGACGCACTCGACGCCTTAGAAAAAGACCACGACTTCTTGACCCATGGCGACGTCTTCACTTCAGACTTAATCGAAACATGGATCGGCTATAAGCGCGAAAACGAAGTTGAACCCAACCAGTTGCGCCCGACTCCATACGAATTCTTCCTCTACTACGATTGCTAAGCAATTGTTGCAGATCGAAAACCAAAAGGCCGGGCGAATCGCCCGGCCTTTTTCGTTTTACAGTGGCTGTCAGAATTTGGTGCGGGTTGATTTTTTGTTATCTGTAATGATCGCTGTCCGCCGCGGCGGATACGGGCGCGCTTGCCAAATCTAGTATTGATAAACGAAATACCCTAATCGCTAATTAACAAATTAGTCGTAGAATAACCGTATTCTTTTAATTGAATGAAACGGATAGGCCGATATGAGAAAGAGAAGCCAAGCGTTCACACTGATTGAACTGTTAATCGTCGTCGCCATTATTGGCATCCTGGCGGCGATTGCCGTCCCCAACTTTTTACAGGCCCAAGTCCGCGCCAAGGTGGCCCAGATGCAGGGAACATTTAAAACCATGGTGACCGCGCTTGAGACCTATCGCATTGACAATGGCGCGCCGCCCGTCCATTACAATGACCCCAAACAAAACGCTTGGATGACAACCCCCATCGCGTATGCGTCGACCCGGCCCTATGACATTTTTCAAGACTTTAACACTGGCGTTTCGAGATTAGGCTGGCATGACTATGGCCGTAAAGAACGCTATGGCTGCCCCCACTATGAGACCGGCAGGCAAAACACCGAGTATTGGATCGTCGGCATCGGCCCCGACCAGATTTGGCAGACCTTCAGTACTGACGCCAAGACCTACGACATTACAAATGGAGTGATGAGCCAGGGCGACATGTATGTTGTCGAATCGTCGCTGACCTACATTTTTCACTAATCTCAGAAACTTGGCGAGCTCGCGAAGCCGCCCACCAAGCCTGTTCAAATAAGGTTCTTCCGATATTTGAGTACTTCCCTTGCTGGATGACCTGGAATTTGGTCAAAAAACGATATTCATCCTATCAATACTAGACAATCCTCCTCAGGCAAGGGTGCAACTCTGTGAGCGCCTGTGCAACAAAGCGGAGCGGCGCCGAAGCGAGTAGAGTTGTACCCATGCCAAATACAGCGATAAAAAAATCATCCTTGAAATGGTGTCTAAAAAAATTAATTCAATTTAAGAGAACGTATCCAAATCCCTGATGAGCCTCAAATAACCTTCAGCGGTGGGCGAACCCATCCTGCGGTGTTCCCCAGATAAATTTTCCCCGCACTCGTCGTTTTTCTGATCTCATACTATTCTACTACTGAACGAAAACATACCGCCTAATGGCGCCAATCTTGTTACTGCTTACTGTAAATTCATAGGCTGATGAAAGATCAACAAATGACAAAAATGAAATCAGGTTTTACCTTAATTGAATTGTTAATTGTCGTCGCCATTATTGGCGTCCTCGCGGCCATCGCCGTGCCCAACTTTCTGAATGCGCAGATTCGCGCCAAGGTGGCGGCGGCCCAAAGCGACATGCGCGCGCTCGGAACCGCGCTCGAAATGTATTCACTCGACAACAACGCCTACCCGCCCTTTCGCCATGACATCAACGGCGAGTGGCGCTATAAGGGCGCGCTGGCGCGGCTGACCTCGCCAGTGTCATACATGAACACCATCCCCAACAGCGACCCATTTAATTCAGAGGCGCCATCGGCGTATGGCGGCGCAACCGACGACGCCAATTATGGGTATACCTATGTCGATTACAAATCATTTTCGCCCAATAACTATTGGCCGTTGTGGGCCAAGCCGCTCAACATTCTGTGGGTGCTCTATAGTTTTGGCCCTGACCGCAACGATGACGTGGGCGTGGTGGCGATTGGTAAAGTGATCGGCCCGAATTTTGACATTCCCACATGGAACCCAAACCGGGTTCCCTATTCGTCATCAAATGGAATCATCTCCAACGGCGACCTCATGCGCTCCAACCACGGCGATCACAGTAAGTAGAAGTCAAGGAATTCTAAAAAAAAAAGATAAAAAGATTGAAAAAACTAACCCACTAGATTCCTTCCTGTTCATTTACGCGTTATGTGTCTATAATTGCACAACTTGTTATATCAGCGGGGATCAACGTGTCAAAAAAGAAAAACGGCTTTTGGGAAAGCCTTCGAGCGAACTATGATGAGATGCGAATCGTGTTTGTCTTTGAACATCTCCAAGAACAAGGATTTGATTTAGACCAAATACTCCAATCAAATAATGTCTCAGACCGCATTCCACTCTTAAAAGCCTTCAAAGAATTTGAAAAACAAAAGCCTTGGTCAGATTTTGTTTTTGATAATGATGAGATATGTTATTTATTAGCGAGAATAGTAGATTATAGAGGAGTGTGTAGATTTCTTTATGATTTAGAAGACAAAAGTGTGTTAGAGCCAGATTTTAAACTTCATGAACATTCCGAAAAATATGATGACGAGAACGAGAACGACAAGTTACAGTTGCAAACAGACATAGAAAATGCTAAGAATTCTGTGAGTATTTTGTTGAAATACGAAATAATTGTAAAGAATGGAAGAAAATTTTCGTTAACTAAAGAAGGTAGAGAATCGTTTGTTAATGTACAGTATGAGAGAATTGAAAAAAACGCAGTTCTTTCATATTGGAGGCCAAAGAAAGGATAAGAGCCATGACAAATATCAGTCCTGATCGAATGATTGACGCTTATGGTCAGCTCATTGAAGAAGATCCAAATTTGGTCGAATTTTTTTCCCGAATCAATGAAAAGAATACAATAAGGATACGTGATCTTGCTGGCCCTTTTCAGGATTACTACAATGCGTTGCGTGGGTTTGGTTTTCTAGAAGCAGAAACTGACCATCTTAGCCGCGACACAAAAATAGTATTTGCTGAAACGGGGAAAAAGTTTTGGGAAAAATACGGATCTAAAATCGAAGAGTTGCGTAACTAGGAATTCATCTATATTACGACTTCTTATAAAGGCTCCTCCAAATGGAGCCTTTTTGTATTCTATATTCTATCAATACGGCATGATCACGCCCTCGTGAGAGGCGTAGATCTCACCATTTGACTCAACGCCGTTTGAGATGTGATAGACGTGTTTGATTGCTTGTGATGGTGTGTACATCCACATCATGTCTTCATCTAAATCCGGCCCCATGCTACTCAAAGTAAACGCTTGAGCGCCTAAATTATATCTTTCTCTTATCGTATTTGAATATTCATACAATGGATGGATTTTTCGCCCGTAGTTCCATCTTTCTTTGATCGCTTTTACATAAAACACGTCTTCTGGAATAGATGAAATATACGCCGTAGGGGTTGTCAATAGGGTGTATGAGTAGATTTCCGTTTGAAATTGAGCGCCTTGCGTTCCTTTTTGCGAATTAAACGCAGGAGAAAGGCTACTGTGATTACCATCAAAATCAGGCGGGGTGTCTTTGTAGTCGAGATAATAGGCGTTAATCGCGTCTGACAGTTTTCCTAAGTCGGTCACTGCTTGAGCGAGATCAGCGCGAATTTGCGCCTTGGAGAATTTTGGCAGCGACACCGCGAATAAAAGCCCCAACACAACTACGACAACAATGATCTCAGCAATGTGAATTCGGCGAAGCGATTTCATGCGTCCCCCAAGAACTACGCGGATAAAGAATCCTAAAATGGTTACGTGTCAATTTATAGGGGGAGAAACACTATGGCGCTCAGCCTTTTTTGGCCTCGAGCGCCCGGCGGGCTTGGGAGAGGTGGCGCGATTGGTGAACGAGCAACAATACGACCCATTGGCCCACACTGACCTTCAACCACGACGCGGCGGGGGACGGCATTTTGGTTTTGGACGGGTCTTTTCCTTTGAGGTTTGAAATCACTTCGATGAGGTCGCCCTGCCAGCGTTCAAACTCTTCGAGCATCGGGTTGGTCTCAAGCGCGGCTTGAGGGACATACAGCGAAGGCGCTTTGAATCGCACCTTGGGCCGCTGCTCGCTTCCACTGGCGAGGTAGACGAACATGCGCTCAAACATCGAATAGTGATAGCGGTCGGGGCGCTTTGACTCGTCGGCCTTCATCGACTCGACCACCTCGCCAAGGTTGGGCAGCATCTTCGACGACACTTCGATCAAATGTTGAAAACATTCCGCCGCCGACCAGCCGCCGTCGCTGGGGTGGGCCTGCCATAACGACGCGTCAGACGACTCAACGATACGACGCGCTTCGGCGTTGAGACGCTTGGCTTCATCAATCAAACTTGGTATGTCATCATCAGAATTAAATTGGATCATAAACTTACTGTATCACTGAATTTTCCTACCTGAAAAAAATACTTTACCTCTTCATATTCGATTGGATCCACTGTTCACGAAACGCCTCAAAAGTTCCTTCGCGGATAGTGTGGCGGCATTTAGCCATGAACTGTTGAAAGAAGGTGATGTTGTGAAGCGAGGCCAGGCGGGAGGCGAGAATCTCGCCCGCCTGAAAGAGATGGCGCAGATAGGCGCGGCTGTAGTTTTGACAG
This sequence comes from uncultured bacterium, assembly GCA_964556895.1. Taxonomy (GTDB): domain Bacteria; phylum Hinthialibacterota; class Hinthialibacteria; order Hinthialibacterales; family Hinthialibacteraceae; genus Hinthialibacter. The sequence continues at coordinate 56,065 of CAZKYC010000001.1, forward strand.
CAATAACAGCCGCAGTTCTCATCAATGGGCGCCTCGTCTTCACGAAACTTGGCTTGTTTTAGCGTGAGTTTTCCGCCCCAGGTGAGCAGGTGGCTGGTGCGCGCCAGCCGGGTCGGGACAACACAGTCAAACATATCCACGCCGCGATAAATCGCTTCGAGAAAATCTTCGGGCGTGCCCACGCCCATCAGATAGCGCGGCTTGTCTTTGGGCAGAATCTCATTCATGGCGTCACAGATCGCCCAGGTCTTTTCTTTGTCTTCACCGAGCATCAACCCGCCGATGGCGTACCCGGGGAAATCCAGTTGCAGCAGGTCGTTGGCGCTGCGCTCGCGCAGGTCTTGATAAACCCCGCCCTGGACGATGCCAAACAGCGCCTGGTCGTCGCGCTGGTGAGACTCGACGCAGCGCCGCGCCCAGTTGGTAGTAATCTGCACCGAGTTTCCAGCGTACTCACGAGTGGCGGGGTAGGGCGTGCATTCATCGAAGCACATAATAATGTCAGCGCCGAGGTCGTTTTCGAGTTTCATCACGCGTTCGGGGGTGAAGCGGTGTTGGGCGCCGTCGATGTGCGAGCGAAACGAAACCCCGTCATCGTCGATCTTGCGCAGCGACGCCAAGCTGTAGACCTGAAAGCCGCCGCTGTCAGTGAGGATGGGGCCGCCCCAATTCATGAACGAATGCAGCCCGCCCATCTTGGCGACGATGTCCTGCCCGGGGCGCATGTAGAGGTGGTAAGCATTACAGAGCAATATCTGAGAGCCTGTCTCAGCGACCTCTTCGGGCGTGAGCGACTTCACGGTGGCGTTGGTGCCGACTGGCATGAATGCTGGCGTGTCGAACGGGCCGTGAGGCGTGGTGACTGTCCCCACCCGCGCTCTTTGGTCAGATTGGTGAATTTCAAATGAAAGAGACATAGCAACGTATTGTAGGGCGGGAAAAGATTTTCAGAATATGCGCGCTTCGCCGACTGAACAACAACGGGCATCTGGCCGGGTGGGCCAAGTGAACGCCCCCGCAAGTTCCAAGTGCTAACCCTCCTTACAAACGTATGAACTCTTTGAGAAACTTGGGCCTTGCGTAGAACGCTCTCGATGTCGATCCATGCCCTTGTCCTTTTGTTCGCGGTTGAATGTAAATCCCCATATGGCCCGTAAACTCTATTTGGGGGGTATATCTACTGGGTCCCAGTAATTTTCTTCTATGAAGCCGGAACCGACTAGACTTCTACAGAAGGCAGGATGCTCAGTAAGCATTGCCTGAAGAAATGACTGCATTCGAGTCGCATCTTCTGGAAACTCTTCACATCCGGCCCATTCGTCCATTACCCTTTTTGCAATGGCAGCAGCCCAATCTTCAATAGGTTTGTTCATATTGCTTCCTAACTTGCTTCAGTAGATACTCCCGAATGGGGTTTGTTTCTTCTGGTCGGGCAAAGTGGGCCATCTTATGGTGATGGGCGCACAAGACAGCGAGATTCCAAAGACCATCCTCTCCACCCAAGTAAAGAGGAATAATATGGTGAACTTCGATATATCTTTCACCGTCCGGCTTGATGAAGGTATTTTCGCAGCTGTCCATTAGGCATCGTGAACCAAGAAATTCTTTTGCCCTACTTGCCCACTGTGTTTTACGGACATAAGACTCAACAAGATACTCCTTGCGTTCAGGCGTTTCTCCAGAGATATCAAGCGTGTGTGTTTCATCCAGTTCACTGTCCAGCCATTCAACACCCCTTAGCGTATAGCAACCGGACTTATCAAGGAATGATAGAAAGCCCTCGTCACGAAGTTCCTGTAGGAGTCGTCGAACCGTTGCCTGTGGTGTTTGTCCCCCGATACCAATGGCTTCATAATTGCCGTGTGTTTCATTGATTTGCTTGAGCGTGAAGGTTCGTGAACCTTGCCGATTGCAGAATTCCAGTACCAGGCTTTTCAATCTATCTCTTTGCCCTATCATTGGTCCCCTAATAACGCCGCGATATATTGAATGTAAGATAAATTAAACAACCGCATGTCAGCTTATTCATAATTAAATTAAAGAGATCGACGCTCTCTTCTGGCAGTTGGCGCAATACATCGATGACGTTTCCGAGAAAAAGTCGGACACCCGGCTTTTTGAAATAGGCTTCCATGACGTTCCTTCCTTAACAAATTATAACAGCACCGCCATAACGGTGTTGTTGGGTTGGCCTTCTACGGCTTTGTTGACGGCGAGAGCCTGTCTGCCGCGCCAGACTGTCAAACCCATCCAAAACAACCCATTTTTGAAACTCGTGAACTCAACTTAGAGTTTTATTGGACAGCATTGATTGCCACCAGATAATACACCAGAAATCAAAAAGAAAATAGAACGTAGATGTCAATGGAAAAGCACAATGCGATCGAAAAAGAAGAAGCAATCAGACGTTCAAGGTTAAATTAATTACCCAAAGAAACACAATCAGAAATCTAGGCGGGCTGCTTGGCTTCGCTGGCGAGGCGGGCTATCCAACCATTCAATCAACGTTTGGCGCTTCCCTCTCGCTCTCCGTCTTTCACAAAGAACATCATGTGTTGCCAGGGCAGGTTGTCATATTGGCTGGCGAGGCGGAAACCGTTGGCGGTGAATTCTTTCATAATTTGCTTCTTGCTCATTTTGTGAAGCGGCTTGATGGGCACATCGGGGTCTTCGGCGCGGTATTCCAACAGCGCCACCCGGCCCTCTGGCTTCAGGCTGTCGCGCACCGACTTCAACATCTCTTCAGGGTGTGAAAACTCATGGTAGACATCGACCAATAAGACCAGGTCGAGCGCCCCTTTGGGCAGCTTCGCGTTTGTGGCGGTATTAACAATCGGCTTGATGTTCTCTATGCCCGCCTTTTTCGCGCGCGTCTTCAACAGGTCTAACATCTCTATCTGAATATCGACCGCAAACACCCTACCTTCTTCGCCAACCAGTTCTGCGAGTTTTAAGGTGTAGAACCCGTTTCCGCATCCCAGGTCGGCCACCGCCATGCCTGGCTTCACGCCCAAGTTGGCGGCCACTTCTCCGGTGGCTTCTTCGCGTTCGCGCGATTCGCGCAATAGCCATTCGGCCCCGGTGTAGTGCATGGTGCGGGCGATGGCGCGCCCCATGTAATGTTTGGGGCCGGGCGCGGACGCGCCGATAATCAAGGCGCCCTTGGCGTCGGTTTTGACAACCGCATAGCGCTGGTCGATGGTTCTCACCGAGAGGACGCCAGACACGGCTTCGAGCGCGTATTTCACTGAGCCGGATTGGTTGGTTGTGATGGTCGACAGGCCGACGAAATACTCGCCGTCGACGGCGACTACCTTATGCTGCTTGCCATTGCTTTGAAAGGTCGCGGCGTTGGCTGTTACTGCGATACACACAGACAAGCCGATAACCAAAAATCGAGTCAAGTTCATTCAGAGTCTCCTAGAGGGATCGAAAGATAGCCATGGATGGATTAGCCGTGAGGAAATGAAATATAGACTCCGTTTGGCTTTTAATGAAGCAAGAAGTTCAGGTTTTGTAAAATAAGTACCCTATTTTAATAGGTTTATACAATTATTTAACCTAGAGGCACACAAATCGTACATTCGGTGTTTCTTCCTAGGAAATATTTAGTTTAGAAGTCAATAAACCCGGTTATTGCCCGTTTCAATGGATACGGGATGAAAACCCAGGGTGAGCACGCCTTCCCCAAACTTCGTATCCCGAAACAAATCAAGAACTCATAGAAACGAGATTCTTTCATGCCGAGTTTGCTTCAGTCGATGGTCGAGTTAAAGCAGCTCTCGAATGCTGATGCAGAGAAACTCTCTGCATTAATCGGCTGCGGCAAAGTCAAAGCCGTCACAGAAGAAGATGTTCTTCATTGGCTGGCGGTTGAATATCAACTCCCTATAACCTTGTTACAGGATGTCCCAATCGACCGCCAGCTGCTTTCTGAGTTCCCCGCGCGCGTCTTGCTCAAAGAAGAGTTGCTGCCGCTTCAGCGAACGAATGGCTCAGTCGATATCGCCACCAGCCGTTTGTTCGCCACCGACGGCTTTGACGCGTTGCGTTCAATCACAGGATTAAAACTCAAACCCGTGTTGGCGCCGCGCGAGACCATCTTGCGCGAACTCAAACAACGCCTGGGGGTTGGCGCCGACACCATCGACTCACTCGACGACGACATCAACCTTCAAATCGTCGATGAATCGTCTGACGAAAACGTCAACCTCGAACAGGCCGCCGAAGACGCATCGATCATTAAATTTGTGAATCAGGTGTTTAGCGACGCGATTGAGTTGCGCGCCACTGACATCCACATGGAGCCGTTTGAAGACGAGTTGCGCATCCGCTACCGCATCGACGGCGTATTGCAGAGCGTACCGGTGCCGTCGCAAATCAAACGCTTTCAGCCCGCGATTGTCTCCCGCGTTAAAATCCTCAGCCATTTAAATATCGCTGAAAAGCGCCTGCCCCAAGACGGACGCATCAAGATTCGCATTAAAGACGGCGAGGTCGATGTTCGCGTGTCGATTATCCCCATGCTTCACGGCGAGGCGGTAGTCATGCGTCTGCTGCGGCAAGATTCGACCATCCTCGCCTTGAGTGAATTACACATGGCGCCGCGCGAAGAAGACCTGTTTCGGTCGATTCTCGACCTGCCGCACGGCATTGTCTTGGTCACCGGGCCAACTGGCAGCGGCAAGACGACTTCGCTTTACACCGCGCTGAGCGAGATCAATGACCACGAACGTAAGATCATCACCATCGAAGACCCCATCGAATATCAACTCAAAGGCATCAACCAGATTCAGGTGTCTGAAAAATCGGGCCTCACCTTCGCGCGCGGGTTGCGTTCTATCCTTCGCCATGACCCGGATGTCATTCTCATCGGCGAGATTCGCGACGAAGAGACCGCCCAGATCGCGGTGCAGGCGTCGTTGACCGGGCACCTGGTCTTCTCAACGCTTCACACCAACGACGCGCCCGGCGCGATTACGCGACTCGTCGACATGGGCGTCGAGCCTTACCTGGTCGCTTCGTCGCTCGAAGCCATCATGGCCCAGCGCCTGGTGAGGGTGTTGTGCCCCCATTGTAAACAAGAAGACCATACCGATAAAACCCAGACGCTGCGCCAACGGTTGGAGATATTAAACGGCTCAGTCATCTATCAGGCCGTTGGTTGTGAACAATGCCGCCACACCGGCTTCCATGGCCGCCGGGCAGTGTTTGAAGTCATAGGCATGACCACCGAGATTCGCGAGATGGTGTTGAAAGAGCACTCGTCCGGCGAGATCCGCCAGGCGGCGTTTCGATCAGGCATGAACTCGCTGAGCCACGACGGTTGGCGCCTAGTCGCACAGGGCGCCACCACCGTCAATGAAGTGTTGCGCGTCACCAAAGACGAAGGCATCCAGAACTAAACCGGAAAGATCGTAAGCCATGTCACAGTTTCGATACCGCGTGATGCAAAGCGACGGCTCTCTCGCCGAGGGGACCATCGAAGCGCAAGGCAAAAACGACGCCTTCAGCCAGTTGGAAGCGCGCGGTTGGGCCCCCATTCAAATTAAAGAAGCCCAGGCAGGCCAAAAACAAACGGGGCTGTTTGACGGCTTTCAATTCAGCAAACGCGTTTCATACGCTGAATTGGAGAATTTCACCCGCTTGCTTTCAAACCTGCTGGCGGCGGGCATCCCTCTCAGCCGCGCTTTGGTGTTGCTATACAAAGAAACCTCAACCCCGGCAGCCTCATCGCGCTGGAAAGAACTACACGACATGGTAGTCGACGGCAACTCGCTGGCCGACTCGATGGCCCAGTTTCCTGACACGTTCCCCAAGGTGTATGTGGCGATGGTCCAGGCGGGCGAGACCGGCGGCTTCTTGGATTTGGTGTTGAACCAGATCGCCGAGTTTCAATCGCGCGAAAAAGACCTGCGCTCTAAAGTCATGTCGGCTCTAATTTACCCAGCGGTGTTGTTGACGCTGGCGATTGGCGTGGTCATCTTTTTGATGGTGTTTTTTATCCCGCGTTTTCAAAAACTGTTCGCCGGGTTTGGCGCCGACCTGCCGCTATTAACTCAGATCATCGTCAGCGCCAGCGAACTAATACGCGACTACGGCCCCTTTGTCGCCGTCGCCCTGGGCGTAATCTATTACTTCACACGCGCGTGGTTAGAGACCAGCCAAGGCAAGCGCTTCAAAGAAACCGCCGTATTGAACTTGCCCGTGATTGGGCCGCTCAACGCCAAATTCGCCATGGCGCGATTCAGCCGCATGTTAGGCACGCTGCTCGGCGCGGGCGTTCCGCTGATCAACAGCCTCAACGTGGCGCGAAAGTCGATTCAAAACCAGATACTCTTCGACGCGGTCTCTGAATCGATCGAGCGCGTAAAAAAAGGCGACCAACTGGCGAGTAGCTTTGTCGATTGCAAGCAACTGTTCCCGGGCACAGTACTCGAAATGATCAAAGTCGCCGAAGAAACCGGGCGGCTGGATGAAGAACTCTTGCGCCTGGCGAATACCACCGAGAGCGATCTGGAGCGCCAGCTGCGCACGGCGGTGTCGTTGTGCGAACCATTGATGTTGTTCATCATCGCTGGATTTATCGGAACCATTTTTGTCGGGATGGTGATTCCGATCTTCACCATACAAGACTATATCAAGTGATGTATTAGAGGAGACGTACAATGAATATTCAAACCAAACCGAGACAACGCCGCCGCGCCCAACGCGGCTTTACGCTGGTTGAAATGCTTTTGGTGCTGGTGATTCTGGCGACCTTGGCGGCCATTGTCGTCCCCAAATTCGCCGGACGATCCGAACAGGCCAAAGTCACCGCCGCGCAGACGCAAATTAAAAACTTTGAAATGTCGCTCTCGGCGTTTGAAGTTGACAACGGCTTCTACCCCAAAGGCAGCGACGGGCTTGAAGACCTGGTCGAGCCGCCCAACAACGCCGCCGATTGGCGCGGGCCGTATCTTGATGAGATTCCCCTCGACCCCTGGGGCGCCGCCTATGTCTACGCCTACCCCGGTAAGAACAATACGCGGGGGTTTGACATTCACTCGAAGGGGCCTGATGGGCGCACAGGCGGGGATGATGACATCAGCAACTGGTCAAAAAAATAATCGCCAGGGGTTTACCCTGATCGAGATGATCGTGGTGATGGCGATTTTGACCGTCGTCGCCCTGGTCTCGGCGCCGTCTTTGTCGCGCTTCTTTCGCGGAAACGAACTGCTCGACGAAGCGCGGCAGTTCCTCGCCCTGACGCGCTACGCCCGGGCGCAAGCGGTCTCGACAGGCGTTCCCATGGTGATGTGGGTTGATGAACAGCAATTTGAATACGGCCTGCGGCCTCAGCCCGGCTTTGTACTCGAAACCGATGAAGTGATCGGTTACGAACTGCCGGAAACCATCGAAATCGTCGCCTACCCACTCAATGTGGATACCGACAATATACACTACTTCATGTATGACGCTGAGGGCGGGGTTGAGACCCAGCAAGTCACAATGTTGATCTTTCAGAGAACGGGGCAAGTAAAAAATCAAGACCGCGTCGTCATGGTTCAATCATTACTGCGGCCTGAGTTCGAAATTGTGGACGAAAATGATCCAAATCTGGCCTACTACCTCCAATAAAGCGCGCCGCCAGCGCGTTACACATACCAGAGAGGAACGCGGGTTCACGTTTCCTGAAGTATTGGCGGCGATGGTGTTCACCGCGGTTGTGGTTCCGACCGCGCTGCAGGGCGTCGCCATCGCCCACCGCGCGTCGGTCTTTTCGCAACGGCAGGCGGTCGCAGTCAGATTGGCCGAACAGACCCTGAACGAAATCATCATCAGCCAATCGTGGCAGTCAGGCCTCAACGAAGGGGCGTATGGCGAAGACCACCCCAACGTTCATTGGAAACTGTTCTCTGAACATTGGCAGCAAGACGACATGCGGGTATTGACCGTGGCCGTCTATTTTCCACTCCAGGGCCAAGAGCGCCATGTCAGGCTCAGCGCCCTGGTCAGCGACGATGAGTTAAATGAAGACGAATAGGCCCGCCGCCCATAGCCAATCTGGCTTCACTTTGATCGAGTTGCTCTCAGCGGCGGCGATCTCGGCGATTCTGATCTTGTCGCTCAACACGGTGTTGTATAACGCCTTCAACCTGCGCGACAGTTCGGTTGAGTCATCCAACAAAACCAGCGCCCAACTCTACGCCGTCAATCTGATGACGCGCGACTTCAAACACATGCTGCCGCCCGGCGAAGGCCTCGCGGGCGACGTGTTTGGCGAAGACCTGGGCGGACGCTCCATGCCCATATCTGTCGTTGAATTTTTTACATCAAATGGAGCGATAGAGCCGTCCGAACCGTGGGGCGACATTCAATTCGTCGAATATTCTCTCAAAGAAATCACCGCGTTAGAAACTGAAGAGACGCGAAACGACAACGTCTATTACCTGGTGCGGTCGGTAGAACAAAACATTCTCTCATACACCGAAGAAGAACCCGCCTACCAACCTGTGCTCGCCAATGTGAAAGGCTTTTTGGTTTCGTATTACGACGGCGAAGTTTGGGCCGACTATTGGGATTCAGGCGAAATCGACGAAGAAGAAACCGAGCGCCTGCCCCAAGCGGTTCGCGTGCAAATCCTAATTGAAGATAAGAAAGACGGTTCATCTATCGCTGCTCAGTCAAACCAACAGCGACTGGAACAAATCGAGTTTATTGTTCCCATCACGACCCAATCCATCACGCAACCCGAAGACGAACAAGACGAACAAGAGGCGGGGGCCGAAGAAAACAATCAAGAAAACCAAGACCCAAATAACGACGGCCAAAACCAGGGAGGCGGTGGACGATGACCCCCCCAACGCCTCTCTGTCAAAACAACCAATGCGGCGCGGTGTTAATCATCGTGTTGTGGATCGCAACCGGCCTGGTCACCATCGCCTTGTTGTTCGGCCAGTCGATGATGTTTGAATACCGCGTCTCAGAAAACGCTAAGGCGGGCGTCCAGGCCCAGTTCGCCGTCGAGAGCGCGGCGCGTTATGCGACATCTATTCTTAAAAACCTTGAGTCGCCCGGCGACGTTCCTCTTGGAGAAAACTACACCGCCGAGCTCGCCCAGGTAGGCGACTCGCTTTTATGGATGCTCGGGCGTAACCATCAAGACGCCGCCTATACCGACCCCCAGTTCGGCCTCATCGACGAAGGCGCAAAACTAAACCTGAATACCGCATCACTCGAAATGTTACTGGAGCTGCCCGGCATGACCGAGCAATTCGCCGCCGCCATCGTTGATTGGCGCGATGAAGACGACGAGGCGTCTGAAAACGGCGCCGAGGCCGACGCCTATGCGTTATTAAACCCGTCGTATGAATGCAAAAACGCGCCGTTTGAAACCATCTTTGAATTGCGCCTGGTTTATGGCGCCGATGACGAAACCTTGTTCGGCGAAGACGCCAACCTCAACGGCCTGTTAGACCCAAACGAGAGCGACGGCGCCATTGCTCTGCCAGAAGACAACCGCGACGGCGTCTTAGACATGGGCCTGTTTGAATATGTCACCGTTTTCAGCCGCGTCCCTAACACCAACAGCGAGGGCGAAGCGCGGGCCAATATCAACGGCGACAACGATGACGCGCTGGAAGAGTTATTAACCGAGACCTTGGGTTCTGAGCGCATGGGCGAATTGAACACCAACCCCGGCCAGGGAGAAGAATTCACCAGCCTGCTTCACTTCTTCATTATCAGTGGAATGACCGAAGACGAGTTCGCCCAAATCGAAACCGAAATCTCAATCAACGAAGACGAATATCTGCCGGGCTTAATCAACGTCAATACCGCCAGCGCCGCGGTATTGGCCTGCGTACCCGGAATCGATGAATCAAACGCCCAACAAATCGCCGCCGAACAAGAAGAGCGCCGCGAGTCTAACTCGGTCGCCTGGGTGAAAGACATCCTCGGCGACGACGCCGCCATCGAAGCGGGGCCTTATCTCACCGGACAGTCATATCAGTTCACCGTCGACGCCGCGGCGGTGGGGCGGCTGGGCAAAGGCTATCGCCGGACGCGCTATGTCATCGACCTCAGCGAGGGCGACCCAAAACTTGTCTACCAGCGCGACCTGAGCGGCCTGGGCTGGGCGTTGGGCGAGCGCCTGCGCCGCGATCTTATGGTATGGAAGGAACAAGCGTTGTGATTGGTTCGCCAACACCATCCTACAAATCTATCGTCAGCATCGAATTTGGGCGCGAATCGGTCAAAGCGGTTTCAGCGGCCAAAAACGGGCGCGGGCTCAAGATCAAAAAGACGCTTGATTGCCCGATTGACGCCTGCCTGCTTACAACCGACCCTGACGCGCTGGGCGAGGCCTTGCGCATGCGTATGACTGAGACGGGCATGTATGATGCGCATTGTATGGTCAGCGTCCCGCTGCAATGGGTGCTGAAACACCGCATCGAGGTCCCTGAATTGTCGCCGGACGATGTCGAGAGCTATATCCGCCTTCAAGCCGAGCGCGCGTTTCCCTTCCCGCTTGATGAACTATCGATATCAACCTCATGGTTTGAAGCCGCCGATGGAAAGCGCTATGCGTCGATCCATGCGGTGCGCCTGTCACAAATTGAAGCGCTGCGCGCGGTATGCAAAAAAGCCAAACTCACGCCGCTGAGTTTCACCATTGGCCAACCGTCTGAGTTTAACGGCCAAACAAGCGGCCACGCAGTGCATTTACGGCAGCGCGACGACGGCGTCGATTGTCAGATCATTCACAACAACGAATTGATTGGCTTTCGCTTTTTTGAAGCCGACTGGTCAGAAGGCGCACACAAAGGAATTCCATCGCTGTTTCGCGACATTCGCGTGACGCTTAGCGAATTGCCCCTGGCGCTGCAATCATCGTTTGGCGCCATCGTGGTTTGCGGCCCCAGAGAATGGGCAGACGCGTTCATACAAGCGGCGGGGCCTGCGGCGAGCTTGATGAACATGCGCCTGGAGACAGCGGCGCCAATATCGCCCAAGCCGATCAACGTAAACGGCGACGCCTATTGGGTCGGCCCTATCTATCACACCGCCAACCAGTTTTATCTAAACCAGAAGTCGCAGGTTGAATTTCTACCGCCGAGGGTGAACCGCTTTAAACAATGGGCGTCAAAAATTTCTTCGCGCGGCAGCCTGGTCGCGGGCGCAAGCGCCACCGCGGTGATGGTTGTCGTCTGCGCCGCGTTCGTCTACCAGTATTACACTTGGTCGAGCCTCAATTCGCGCTGGCAATCCATCCGCGATCAGGTCGATGAAGTCAGCGTCATTCAAGACAACGTCAGGCTGTTTCGCCCCTGGTTTGACGAATCGCTGCCTGCGTTATCCAGCCTCCATACCTTGGTCGAGGCGTTCCCCGAAGCAGGCAGCATCTGGGTCCAAGTGGTTGAGATTGACCAAAGCCGCCGCGTGTCATTCTCCGGCTTCGCCGAAGACAGCCACGCGCTGCTCATGCTTCACGAAACCTTGAAACAAGACGAGCGCGTCCAATACCTGACGGTCGAACAGATGTTGGGCGAGCCGCCGATAAAATTTGCATTCAACTTTCAATGGATAGGCAACTGACCATGAATATCGAAAACCGGCAACGCAACCTGGTCATATTCGCCATCGCCTGTCTCGCCCTGCTCGCGGGCGACAAACTGGTGGCGACGCCGTTGATCGCCTATTGGCAAGACGCCGCCGAAGACATCGAAGCGCTGCGCCTGTCGCTCGACGAGGGCGAGCTGTTGCTCTCGCGCGAAGACGCCCTGCGCCAGCGGTGGGGCCTGATGCAGCGAAACGCCATGCCCGAAAGCAAAGCCCAAGCCGAAAATCTGGTGTTAAACGCGGTCGACGAATGGGTCAACCAAAGCGGCGTCAATATTTTTTCATTCAAACCGCAATGGAAAGACCAGAGCGACGACCACTTCACCTTAGAGTGCCGTGCGTCGCTTCAGGGCGACATGGAGGCGATGGTCAAGTTTTTATACACCCTCGAAACCGACCCGCTCGCGCTCAACGTCGAAGACATCGACTTGACATCGCGCGACGAAAACGGCAATAACCTGGCGCTGACGGTGGTATTCAGTGGATTGCAATTCAAACCCGATACGGACGAATAACATGAACAAACGACAACTGAATCATATCCTTTGGCCTGCGTTGTGGATGATGGCAATACTTAGCCCCACAGCCCCTGGGCAAAGCCAAGAGGCGCGCCGCCCGTCAATTGAGTTGGACGCCTTTCGGCTCATCGTTGAACGCAACATCTTTGACCCCAGCCGCGAAAAGCCCGGAGGCGAAGCCCCTCCCATCGAGCGCGCCCCCCAGGCAGACGAAATCGTCTTAGTTGGAACCTTAGTCACCGAATCTCAACGTTTCGCCTTCTTTGACGGATCGTCTTCCAGCTACCGCCGCGTGTTGACAGTCGGCGCAGACATCGCTGGCGGCGCCGTTGCGGCGATTGAGTCAGCGACCATCTCCATTCGTCTTGATGACAACACCTTTGACCTGCCGATTGGCATGAGTCTAAGCAGAGAAGACGACCAGCCCTGGCGCATCGAAACCGTTAAGCGCCGCATAGAGCCTGAAAAAGAAGAAGACAACAAACAACCGGCCCCCGCCAACGATATTCTACGAAAACTCATGGAACGACGCAGTCAGGAGCAAAATCAATGAAAGCCGTGCAAACCATCCTACTGATTTCTACAATGATCTTCATCGCCCAGCCGTTGGTTGGCCAAGACCAACCCGCCAACGGCGACAATGAGATTCGCCTCAATTTTCGCGGGGCCAGCCTCGACGCCGTGCTCGATTATTTGAGTGAAGTTGCGGGGTATGTCATTGTCAAACAAACCGAAGTCGACGGCCAGATCGACGTGTGGAGCCGCCAGCCGCTCAACCAAGAAGAAGCCATCAACCTGCTCAACACGGTGCTTCACGAAAAAGGCTACGCCGCCTTACGAAACGGGCGCATCCTCACCGTGGTCGACCGCGACGACGCCCGAGAGAAAGACATCCCCGTCAAAATCGGCAACGAGCCGCGCGCGCTGCCCAAAACCGACGAGATGATCACTCAGATTATCCCGGTGCGTTACACCGACGCCATGGCGTTGATCGACAATTTATCGCCGCTCCTGCCTGAATACGCCGACCTGTCAGCCAATGAAAGCAGCAACGCGGTCATCATCACCGACACCCAGGCCAATGTTCGCCGCATGATGATGATTGTCCGCGCGCTCGACACCTCAATCTCAAGCATCTCGGCGATCAACGTCTATCGGCTGCAATACTCAGACGCGACTCAAATCGCTGAGATCGTCAACGAACTGTTTGAAGTCGAAGACGATGACACCCGTGGACGCGGCGGCGGGCCGGGCGGGTTCTTTGGCCGCGGCGGGCGCGACGGCGGCAATGAGAATGAATCTGACAGCGAAGCGCGAAAGGCCGCCTCTCGCGTGGTTGCGGTCGCTGACGAAAACACCAACTCGCTCATCGTTAGCGCGCCCGAAGAATATATGTCCACCCTCACCGAACTCGTCGACAAAGTCGACCAGCCGGTCTCTGACATTACCGAGATCCAAGTGTTTCGCCTGGAATACGCCGACGCCTACGAAATGGCCGACCAGATCCAAGAGTTGTTCCCTGATGAATCGTCCCAAGAACAAACCACCTTGGCGCCGCGCTTCGGGCCAGGCGCGTTCTTTGGCCGCGACGGTGGACGAAACAACCAACAATCTGACGACAGCGAGCGCCAACTACAGCAAGCCACCGTGCGCAGCGTCGCCGACCCGCGCACAAACTCTGTTGTGGTGTTCGCCGCCCAAGAGACCATGGCCCAAATCGCCCAGATGGTTCAGCGGCTTGATTCAGACACATCGAAGAAACAGAAAGTGTTTGTCTACCGCCTCGAATACGCCGACGTCGACAACCTCGCCGAGATATTGCGCAACATCTTTGAATCTCAAAACACCAACATCAACCGAACCGCCGACACCAACCAAAACACGCTCTCAAACCGCCAAGTCAATTTAAACACAGCCGACAACGACCAGCCGTTTAACTAAACCGGAGCCAAGGCCGAAACCATGAAAACCAAACTGACCTCATTCATCCTAATCACCCTACTTACAACGGCGACCGCCTTCGCCCAACGCGCGTTTAACTTCAACCAGACCCAAAACGCGTCAAGCGCTTCTGGAACGCAGCGCACCTACTATTCAAACGGCATGATCGGCGAAGCCATCATCGAAGCCGACCGCGACACGCGTTCAATCATCGTGATCGCCGACGACTACACCAACGAACACATCAAGCGAATCATCGAAAACCTCGACCGCCCCGTCCAACAGGTGTTGATCAAAGTGTTGTTCGTCGAAGTGACCTATCGCGATGATTATGACTTTGGCCTTGAAGGCGCCCTTGATCTCAACAACAGCCGCCCCGGCTCCAATGTGTTTGACACCGCCTTTGGCGTGGCCGCTGAGTCGGCGGGCGGGTTTTACCGCCTGCTTGAGAGCGACGTCAACGTAACCATCCGCGCCATTCAAGAAGTCGGCAAGACCGAAGTCTTGTCGCGCCCGTCGATTCTGACCCGAAACAATCAAGAAGCGGTCATCACAGTAGGGCAGGAAGTGCCCTTCATCACCAGCAGCCAGACCACCGAACAGGGCAACACCATCAACGTCATCCAATATGAAGACATCGGCATCATCCTGCGAGTGACCCCCTTCATCACCAAAGACGGCCTGGTCGAGATGATTCTCGCCCCCGAAATTTCCACCATCACCGATGAAACCGTGCCCATTTCAGAGACCGTCAACTCGCCGGTGTTCGCGAAACGCTCAGCCGACACCGTGGTGGTGACCCCCAACGGCCAGACGGTGGTCATCGGCGGCATGATGGAAGACAACAACATCGAAGTGGAAAACAAGGTCCCTATTTTGGGCGACATCCCACTGTTGGGCTCGATCTTTCGCCGCACTCAAAAAAACAACTCAAAAACCGAACTGTTAATCTTTCTGACGCCCTATGTCATGGAAGGCCCCGAACGCCTAGTTGAGCGCACCGCCATCGAGCGCAATGAATCAGACCTGGTGCCGAAGGCGTTTACACCGGAACAAATCGAAAAATACTTCGACAGCCCCCAGCCCCAAAATGAGGGCGAGGCCAACGAAACCCAAAAAAGGGAACCCAACACGCCGCCCTCACGCCCAAGACAATCAAACAGCAAAGGGCGGCCATACTAAACACGCACCGCCCAAAAACCGCGCCTCAAACACAAAACAAGCCGGCCCGATTTTGGCGGAATACCCAGGCAACGCCGACCCGCACTGCACCTTCATGGACAAGGTCGAGTAGCCGCGCTTATTCGCCGCGCCCCAGCAAGCCGAGTTCTTCGGCGCGAGGTTTGAGCGCGTCGATGATAAACTGGATGTGTTCGCCCAGCTCAACGCCGAGTTGTTCGGCGCCACGGTTGACTTCGTCGCGGTTTACCTTGGCGGCGAAACTCTTGTCTTTCAATTTTTTCTTAACGCTCTTCGGCGCCAGCGTGTGAATGCCGTCGGGGCGCACAAAACAACACGCGCCGATAAAGCCCGTGATTTCGTCGCAGGCCAACAGCGATTTGTCTAACGGGCTCTTACACTCTTCGCCCCATTGGGTGAAATGACAGGCGATGGCGTGGGCCATCTCGTCTTCGCCGCGCTCGCGCAGCCAGGCCATGATGCGCTTGGGGTGGTCGTCGGGCCATTGTTCATAATCCGCGTCATGAAGCAGCCCGGTCACGCCCCATCGTTCGACGTCGCTCTCGCCGCCGCCATACTTGAGCGCCGCCGCTCGCATCACCACCTCCACCGAACGCGCATGAATGCGCAGCGCCTCGCCCGGCGTCCATTCACAGAGAAGTTCCCAAGCTTCATCGCGGCTGATTGTCATCGTTCACCTTCATTTCAATTTTCAAAACCCAAACAGTTGGCGGTAGTCTTCTTCGGCGTAGCGGTCGGTCATGCCTGAAATATAGTCGCAGGTGCAGCGTTCAAGACGATAATCGCCTATTCGCGCCTGGAACGATTCCGGCATCTGGTCTGGATGGTTGGTGTAGTTCTCAAACAGGCGCTGAATAATCAACCCACAACGGGAGTTTGAACGCAACACCTGCGGATGGCGATAGAGGTGGTCAAATAAAAACCGCCGCGCTGACTGAACATGGTCCTGCATCGCCGGGCTAAAGCCGACCAGCCCGTCTTGGATCTCGCCTGCGTGGTGATTCAGCCGCCGTATGGTCTCTTCGGCGAGGTCGGTGACCTGCCAGTTGATCAAGTGAAGAATGAGTGGATACCGCCGCCGTTTTCCGCGCCATTCGGCGACCTGGTCACGCACCTGCTCAGCCGCCTCGCGCCACAGAGGCACGGTCATCACGTCGTCAGGGTGAAGCAGGCCCGAATCGATGCCGTCGTCTAGATCATGGCTGCAATACGATATTTCATCTGCGGCGTCGACGACTTGGGCCTCGATACAGGGCGCGCCTTCGAGGCCTTTCCCCATGCCCACATAGGGCGCGTGGCCTTTGAGGATGCCGCGGCGGGTTTCTTCAGTCAGATTGAGCCCGACGAACTGGGGGTAGCGCACTTCGAGATAATCGACGATGCACAACGCTTGGGCGTTGTGTTCAAACCCGCCCGACGCCTGGGCGAGATCGTTTAACACGCGTTCGCCCGCGTGGCCAAACGGCGGGTGGCCCAGGTCGTGGGCCAGGGCGATGGCCTCGCACAGGTCTTCATTGAGCGAGAGCGCCCGCGCCAGCGTGCGAGCGATTTGGGCGACTTCGAGGGTATGAGTCAGCCGGGTGCGGTAGTGGTCGCTGGCTTTGTTGATAAACACCTGGGTTTTATATTCCAGCCGCCGAAAGGCGCTGCTATGGATGATGCGGTCGCGGTCGCGCTGGTAACAGGTGCGGTAGCCGTGCTCGCGTTCGGAGTAGATGCGTCCACGCGAATTGGCCGACTTAGCGGCGTAGGGCGCCAGTCGTTCGCTCTCCCATTGTTCAAAACGCTCACGCGACAGAATTGATGCCATTTTCGTGGAGTTGACCATAGTGGTTTTTATCTTAAATAGACTGTATGTGGTGATGGGGTGAGAACCCACCCTTCATTTGCTCTCTTCTTGATTTACACCCAGTGTGGCATGGGTACAACTCTACTCGCTTCAGTGCGGCTCCGCCTTTTTGCACAGGCGCTCACAGAGTTGCACCCATGCCTGAGTTGGATTGTCTATTATTGAAAGGACGAATATCGTTTTTTGACCCAATTCCAGGTCATCCATCAAGGGAAATACTCAAATTTCGGATGAACCTGTATTTTGATATTTCTCCTTACTTCAAATACGCGTCTGGCGGCACATAGCCCGGGCGCACATCGCTCATATCGAGAATGCGACGCCCTACGCGGTAGCGGGCGCCGCCCATGTAATACAATAACAGTTCTTCGGGCTGCCAGCCGATCTGATCAATCTGTTCATGCATGCCGACATATAAGACTTCCGCCGTGATCATCGGGCGCCCCATGCCTGGAATAATGTCTCTCACCCGACATTCGATTTGGGCCAGGCATTCGGTAATCATGAGAGGCGTGACGGTTTTCGCCCGCGCAGTCGTTAAATTTAATATCCGTATTTTGTCGACGTCGCGCCCAGAATGGACGCCGCAAAAATGAGCCTCTTTGACCAGCGACTCGCCCGCCACGCCTAAAATAAAATCGCCCGACTCTCTGACAAAATGATAACTCTGTGAACTGGGCTTTAACGAAATCGCCACCATGGGCGGGTCTAAACTAACAGGCATATACCACAAAACAGGCGAAACTGCGTTGAAACGACCCTTACGCGCAGAGAGCAAAAGCACCGGATGAGAAACAATCAAGTTCGAAAAATCGCCTATCGGTTTAGAGATCATCACCCGGCCCTTTCTGCCAGCAACAAATAGCGATTCAGTAAATTATGCCCGAATGACCTCATTCGCCAAGTTGCACTTGCTACAATGCGCCTGATTCATTACAATCGTTCCACTGCCTATAAATCGGCATTTACACAAAACTAACTCGACTGACGACAACGAATTGTGGATACGAACACCGTAACACTCACACGCTCTCCTTATGAGGTCCTCAAAGTCAACCCTTGGGCTGACATAGAGACCATCAAAGCCCAGTATTTTCACTTGGTGAAACAATACAATCCAGAATATTATCCCCAAGAATTTATTGAGATTCGTACGGCGTTTGACATTCTCAAAGAACCAGCCAGCCGCGCGGTCTCAGATATCGAAAACTTTTCGCCGCCGCCCTCGTTTAACCATAGCGATTATAAAGGGATGGACATTCACTCCATCTCTCTCTTCAAACTCAACCAAGAGATGAAAACGCTCTGCGGCGAACGCGAATTACACCAACTTGAAGGCGCAGAAAAAGACAAGGCGCTTCACCTGCTTCACGGCGCAGCCCTCTACCAGTCAATTCACGGACACATCGAAGAAGCCAAAGAGGTCTGGAGCAAGATTCTCCAACTCTACCCTGACGACGAAGAGTCAAAAAGCAACCTTACCTATACCACATGGCAAGAAGCCTTTGACCGGTTCTCTGACGGCCAATATGAGAAAGCCGAAACCGCCTTTACCCAACTCGCCGAGTCAGGCTTCACCAACGCCGCCATTTATAAAAATATTGCCCTCGCCCAAGAAAAGCAGGGCAAAAAAGACGAAAGCCGCGACTCGTGGAAGCAGACGATTGACTCACTCAACCAAGAATTAAAGTCTGACCCCGAAAATGATTATCTGAAGGCCTTGGTTATCGCCGCCCATAAATACACCGGCGGCTACCACCTTGAAAGCCACGAAAACGGCGAAGGCAGCGAAGACAATATCACCGCCGGGTCGGCAAAAGAACTTGGCTACGCTTGCATCAAACAAGGCAACTGGCGCCAAGCGCTTGAAGCGCTCGAGCGCGCCCGCAAAGACAACGAAAAAGACATCGATGTCTTATGCCAACTTGGATGGGCGTATCTCAATACAAATCAACATAAAATCGCGTTTCAAACCTGGAACCACGCGCTAAAAATCGCCCCGTCTAAACAGGGTGTCATCGACCACCTGGTCAAAGGACACACCATTTTTGGAAAACGCCTCGTCGAACAACGTATCTTTAACCAGGCGCTGGTTCAATTCAAAAACGCATTAAAACACGAGCCAAATAACATCGAACTCAGACTGTTAGTAGGCGAAACCTTTTTTAATATGAAAAACTACACCTCCGCCTTGTCTGAATTTCAGCGAGTGATGGAGCACGAACCACGAAACAAGGTCGCCCGGCAGGGCGTGAGAGAGTGTAAACGTCTCGGAGGATTTCGATGATTGGTTGGTTGACCCGGTCAACTCAACTCGATCCTCGAGACGTATTTCCAATCGACAATATGCCGATTGAGACGTATGGAGGAAAAGGGACCAGCGCAATCAGGCTGATGTATAAAAAGACGCCTGCCTTGCCCGCTCCCGGCGATACGCGGCGCCTGGCCGCCAAAAACGGCCTGGACAAGAATAAAGAAGATTTTTTCCGCCGCATTCTCCCAATACTAGATAGCTTTGACACAATCTTTAACTATGCAAAAAACAACCACTTAGAGAGCAATGAGACCATCACCAACTGGGTAAGAACGCTAGAATCGCTCTATAGGCGATTGTTCTCGGCTCTAGAAAAAGAAGGCTTGGTTAAGATAGAATCGCAGGGGCGTCAACTCAACCTCTCAGTTCATGAGGTGGTTGAAACCCGTGAAGCGCCAGAAAAGCCTGACCAATTGATTTTAGAGGAATTACTGAAGGGGTATCAATACGGGAACCGGGTCTTACGCGACGCCAAAGTGGTCGTGGTTAAGAACCCTCGCGTTGAAGATTAAACCATTACACGCGTTCTTCTTCATGATATGTTATCATCGAAGATTGCGTCAATCGAAAAAAACTTGATTGATCGGCCAGATTTAGACGACAAGTTCACTGAACTTATGATATATCTTGGCCATATACCGAACGCGCGCCGGAGGAAGCAGAATAGATGGCTAGGATTTTAGGCATCGACCTTGGAACAACAAACTCCGTAGTTGCTTATATGGCGGGCGAAAAGCCCACCATTATTCCCAACGACCTAGGAGACCGGATTACACCGTCGATTGTTTACTACCAGGATGACGGTTCCGTCCTAGTCGGTAAAAAAGCCCGGCGGGCGGCGGGGATGAACCCTGACCGCTCAATCTTTTCAATTAAGCGTCATATGGGTACGGCTTATCGCGTCGACATCGACGACCTGAGCCACACCCCGCAAGAGATTTCGGCCTGCGTGTTGCAGAAATTGAAATCCGACGCCGAAGAGTTTCTTGGTGAAGAGTGCCCTCAAGCAGTCATCACCGTCCCGGCCTATTTTACGGATGCGCAACGCCAAGCGACCCGCGACGCGGGCGAAATCGCTGGATTCACCGTACGCCGCATTATCGACGAACCGACCGCCGCGGCCATTTCGTATGGCCTCGAACGCGAAAACGACCAAATTCTCATGGTCTATGACCTTGGCGGCGGTACGTTTGACGTCTCGATCATTGAAATGGTCGAAGGCGTATTTCAGGTTCTCTCAATCAAAGGCAATAACCACCTCGGCGGCGACGACTTTGACCAACGCATCGTCGAAAACATGGTCGAACGCTTTAAAGAAAAAGAAGGCGTCGACCTGACCAATGACACCAAGGCCATGTTCCGCCTTCGCGAGGCGGCCCAAGAAGCCAAAATCGAACTCTCAGGCGTGACCAAGACTGAGATCATCGTCGAAGCCATCGCCATGACCGACCGCGGCCCGGTGACGCTCGCCGAAGAACTCACCCGCGCCGAATTTGAGAGCCTAGTTCACGACCTGATCGACATGACCACCCAGCCAACCCTTGACGCCATTCAAGACGCCGGGCTGAAACCAGATGATATTTCAAACATTCTTCTGGTTGGCGGCAGCACCCGCATCCCTTACGTTCAACAAACCGTGGCGAAGGTTGTCGCCAAAGAACCGCGCAAGGACGTCAGCCCTGACGAATGCGTCGCCTTGGGCGCCGCCGTTCAGGCGTCGATTTTGGCCCCGCTTGATGACGAATTACATCATTCAGCGGCTGACGCGGTCAACAAAGACGGCCCGGTCATCGTTCACTTGACGCCGTTCTCACTGGGCGTCGGCTTAGCTGAAGACCGCTATGGCGTGTTGATCGAACGCAACTCGACCTACCCGACCGAAGCCAAAGACCTGTTTACCACGACGCGCGACTTCCAAGATGCGATCAGCTTCCCCATTTATGAGGGTGAAGAAAACATCGCCTCGGCCAACACCTTTTTAGACATGTTGCGCATTGATAAGATTCCGCCCGCACCGCGCGGCGTGCCGCGAATCGAAGTCACCTTCCGCCTCAACCAAGACCGTATTCTTGAAGCGACGGCGAAAGACCTCACCACCGACACCGAAGTCAGCATCACCGTTATGGCGACTGACAACCGCCTCAGCGACGACGAACGCAACGCACTGAAACAACAGACCCAAGAACGCGTCGCCCAACAAATGACCGCCCGCCAGCGACAAGACATGGCGAATGAGGTTGATAGTTTGGTCTTCCGCGCTAAGCGCGTGTTTGGCGAATCTGAAGACCCAATGGCTGAAGAAGCCATGCGCGTTCTCAGCGACCTCGAAGAAGCGCGGACCCAGTCGGATGAATCATCTGTACAAGAAAAAATGGGCCAGTTGAACGAAATGTTGGCCCGCTACGAAACAGCCGATTATTAAACACGTTTAACTTGAATTACGCTTACTACCATTGATCCCAGACGGCCTCGCGCCGTCTGGTTTTTTGTTTTCATGCTTATCTGCATGTAATTATTACCAGGAGGTTCGCCCTCCCCGTAATACCGAAAGCAAGTCAATATAAATTGAGCAGAGACGCGTTCAAGAAAGTGTAAGTTTGATTTCTAGAGCGTTTGTCAAAAAATGTGCGTAAAGCGCGCCCGTATCCGCCGCGGCGGACAGCGATAGATACAGTTACGTAAACTCAATCCGCACATAATTCTGGCAACCACTATAAAACTGAAAAAATGAATTGGTCAGCCTAACGAGACGTTTTGTCCAATCGTTATTTATAGATTGAAGGCGCATACCCTGCGATAAATCAGGGATTTCGCGATACAATAGTCAGCAACACCGGCTTTGAAAGCCTACCCAAGGAGATTTTGAATGGACGCCATCCTTTGTCCAGAATGTGGCGCGAGCAACCCGGTTGAGGCGCAAGTTTGTGAAGAATGCAACGCTGACCTGTCAGCCGTCAAAAGCATAATCGATACCGCAAACACCCATTACAACGAAGCGCTCGCCCTCGCCCATAACGGCAAATTAGACGAAGCCCTCGGCCAAATCGAAGCCGCGTTGGCGTTGTCGTCAGAGAACCCCCAATTCCATAACTTAATGGGCACCATCTACGCCCAAAAAGGCCTGTACACCGAAGCCATGCGCGCCTGGGAACGTTGCATGGCGCTCGACCCGGAATTTGAAAAAGCCTACAAAAATATGGAAAAAGCCCGTCATATGGAAGAAGAAGCGGTCGAAGAAGAAGAACGCCGCCCCTACATCATGAAAACCTATATCGCCTATGCGGCCGCGGCCTTGATGTTGGTTGTCACCATCTATTTTGGTTTTCGCCTCAATACCAAAAACCGAATGATTGACGACTATGCGGTACAATTGAGCGCCAAAGACCAGGCGATCAGCGCCCAAAAAGACCGCCTCAACAAAGCCGACGCCGAATTGAACGCCTATAAATCAAATTTCCCTGAGGGCGGCATTGAAGGCATCCTGCAAAAAATGAGTCAATCTGAATCGCTGGCCGAAACCCGCGAAGCCCAGATTCGCCGGCTGACCGAGATGCGTAACAAAGAGCGCGACAGTTTTCGCGACCAGATCGCCGCGCTGCAGAAAGAAAAAGACGACCTGGTTCGTGAAACCCAAAAAATTAACGCCTTATCAACCGAAGTCAGGACCCGCGACGCAAAAGTTAACGCACTCCAAAAACAGCTGACCGATACCCAACACGCTCTCACGCTCGCCCAAGAGCAAGCGGAAACCTACCGCACCCAACTCGAAACCGAACAACAGAGCGCTCAACAGGCCCGTCTCACCCACGAAGACGAAATCAAAACCATTCGGCGCACCTACGACCAAAACATAGAAACCCTGCGCGAAGACAACCGAAAACTGCGCGATGAAATCGCCGCGCTGCAACGCAGCATGGATGACTACAAATACGCCAACGAACTGGCGGTCCAAGCCCAAGAACAGTTGGAGCAAAACAACTACCAATTGGCCCTGCAAAACGTCGACGCCGGGTTGAACCGCGCCAGCGGCCATGCCTTGTTGGTTTCCATGCAAGAAGCCATTCAAAAAATTCTCGACGACCCGCTCGAACAAGCGCTTCGCCTCGAAGAAGCCCGAAACCGTGAAGAACAGATGCAGGCCAAACGCCAACAGTTAGCGTCTCGCTTGCTCAAAGACGCCAACACCAGCCTCTCGAACGGCAAACTCGACGAATCGGTCGAACTCGCCGAACAGGCGATGAAACTACTGCCCGACGATGAGCGCCAAATTGCCGATGCGCAAAAAGTCATCGACCGGGCGGAAGAGCAAAAAACCAAACTGCGCCTGATTTTACTTGAAGCCAAAGAGTCAATCACCGACAATAACCTGAGCGACGCTCGACGCAAACTGCAACAAGCGATGAAACTCTCATCCTCACACCCCGAAGTCAAAGCGTTGGAGGCGCAACTCAACGAAAACCAGGAATCGTAATCTTGTCGATGCGCCTGAGTTTGCGATACTGTCAGCCGCATGGCGGCGTGGACGAGAGGAAGCGATGCACCCAGATCGGATACGAGATGTATTAGAGCAAGTCAGCCAGGGCCAAGCGTCAGTTGACGACGCCTTGCTCTTGCTGCGCGATTTGCCCTACGAAGACCTTGGCTTCGCCAACATCGACCATCACCGCGCGCTTCGCCAAGGCCAGCCCGAAGTCGTGTTCGGCCAAAACAAAACCATCCAAGAGATTGTCGACATCGTCGGCGCGATTCGCGAGAAAAACATGCCCGTTCTGACTACACGCGCGTCAGAAGACGCGCTGGCGAAGTTAAAAGAAGCCTATCCGAATGGAACGCTGCACCAACGCGCCCGGGCGTTCACCGTCGGCGACGATGAAATCGGCGAGGCTGTCGGCAACGTCTTGGTCGTTTGCGCCGGGACCTCAGACCTGCCCGTCGCCGAAGAAGCCGCCCTCACCGCGCGCTTTACCGGCTCAAAGGTGAAACGCTTGTCAGACGTGGGCGTGGCGGGCATCCACCGCCTGTTAGGACGAATCGACGTCTTACGCAACGCCGATGTGATCGTGGTTGTCGCGGGCATGGAAGGCGCGCTGGCTAGCGTCGTCGGCGGCCTGGTCGACTGTCCGGTGATCGGCGCGCCCACCAGCGTCGGCTATGGCGCCAGTTTTGGCGGCGTGTCAGCGTTGTTGACCATGTTGAACAGCTGCAGCGCAGGCGTCACGGTCGTGAATATCGACAACGGCTTTGGCGCCGGGTTCGCCGCCAGCGTAATCAACAAAAAAATTCACCATGCAAAAAAACACGCGAAGGAACCAGTCGGATGACCCTCTCACGTTTGCGCGCTTGTTGTTTCATTGCGTTATCGCTGGGCATTTTGGCAGCGGCAATCGCGCCAACCTATGCGGATGTTGTCTTCTTAAAAGACGGCGCCAGGCTGCGCTGTGAACTGGTCTCTTCTGAAGAAGCCAACAACCCGACCAATGAGTACATCCAGATCCGGCTCAACCAATCAACGGTCTGGCTCAAGCGCGAAGCGGTGGAGCGCATCGAAGAAACCGACGCCGAACCTCCCTCCGAGCTCAACAATGACGAACTCGTCAAACGCCTCATCGAAGTAGGCTATATCTTAAAAGAAGACAACTCGGCGCCCCCGACAACAGGCGATAGCGCCAGCGGCGACGCCATGCGCCTCAGCGTAAAATCGGTTCGTGGATGGGCGTATGTGTCAGACACCCGGCGGGTCGATTCATCCCAAAACCGAGAGCCGCTCCAAGAGGGCCAAGAAATTCCTCTGGGGCGAATGATTCTGGTCTCAGGCAACTCGCGCGTCACCCTGAATATCGAAGAGATGGGCGAAATCGGGTTGATGCCCGGCGCCCATATTCGCTTTGATCAATTGATCTGGGACCCGTCCGTTCAAAACTACCGCATCCACCTTCGCCTTGAGAACGGCGGCGTCTGGTTTAACATCGGCCAGGGCAAGTCTCAGTGGCGCCGCGTTATCTTAAGCGTCAACTCCGTCCAGACCATTCTTCAAACGGGTGTGTTGCTGGCTGAAGCGACCCAGATGAGCGGCGGCGCCAATTTACATTACCTCGAAGGCTCCGCAGACCTGCGCTTTTGGCGGGGCAGCGACCCCTATTTAGTGCCCTCCGGGCAATCGCTTCGCGTGTCGCCCGACTCAAACAAACTCAATCTGCAAGAATTCGCCGGCGCCCAATCAAAACTGGCGGCAATCAAAGACTGGGACAATTGGCAGCCCGAACCACTGGGGTTGTCCTTTGACTTTCAACCGCCGCCGCTAAACCGCTTTCGCCTGTTTGGCCCGCTGCCTGCAATGTATCCACATAAAATCCCCATTGACTTGTCGATCGCGTTTCCGCCCATCGCCCAGGGCCTTGGCGAAGTGTTTACCGAATACAAAAAGGCCTTAGACCAATACAAGTTTGATACAGGAAAGTATCCCTCAGAAGAACTCGGCCTCGGCGCCTTACAACAGTCGTATGGCGTCCCTGGCTGGCAAGGCCCCTATCTAAAACCCAGCGTGCCCTTGCGTGACATGTGGGGCAGCCCCTTTGTCTACGACTACTTCAAAGACGGCAATAAGGAGTACGTCAGCGTGCGCAGTTTTGGCCCCAACCAATACGACGACAATGGGCTGTTAGACGATTTGCGTTAAGAGGTTTCTGGCAGAATCTGTTGGATGGCTTTGAGAAGTTTCTTGGGTTCTTGAGAACCGATCAAGATATGCTTCCCGTTTTTGTAGTGAATCCTCACGCCCTCATTGCCTGACACGTTGTAGGCTTTGCCCTTCCAGACATAGCGAATGCCCCAGCCGCCATAGCCGAGAATTGGCCTGTATTCTTTGGCTTCGACTGACTCGACTTCATCTAAACTGACAGAAATATCTTTCCAATACAGCCCGCGATAATAGAGAAACAGCCCATCCGGCCTCACTGTGGTTGTCATCTTCAACCACAACAACCAGGCCGAAATTGAGATACTGACATAGAGACTAAACAACAGGCCATAGAGGGCCTCCCACCAACCGTCCGATCCGCTTTCCGTTCCAACAAGCTCAACCGTCAATGCTATCGGCGCATACATCAACGCGGCGCCGACAATCAGCCAAAACCAGATAACGCGGAACGCCTGTTCTTCGACATACAGCGGCTTCGATTTGTTCATGGGTTGTCCTCATGTGGAGAGGCGGTTTTCTCATTGACGCGCTTGCGCCTCCGATTCACCGCCTCCCGCAGTAGAAATTCGATTTGGCCATTCACGCTGCGCAGTTCCTGATCCGCCCAGGCGTTAATTTCATCCCAGAGTTTCGGGTCCATCCGCAGCAAAAAACTTTTCCGTTTAGCCATTCGTCTTAATTAAATAACGTGCCTGTGTTCACAATCGGCTGTGCGTGTTCTTCACCGCAGAGCACCACCAACAGGTTGCTGACCATTGCCGCTTTGCGATCTTCGTCGAGGTCGACAACTTGTTTTTCGCTGAGCTGCAGCAGCGCCAGTTCGACCATGCTCACCGCGCCCTGGACGATCAACTTACGCGCGGCGATGACCGCCTGGGCCTGTTGGCGGCGCAACATCGCCCCGGCGATTTCAGCCGCGTAAGCGAGATGGCTGATACGCGCTTCTTCGATCTCAACGCCGGCTTTGGCTAGGCGCTCTTGCAACTCGCCCATCAATTGTACGTTGACCTCATCCGTCCCTTGGCGCAGCGAGATTTCCTCTTCTTCTTCAGAATCGTAAGGATACCGCCCCGCCAGATGGCGGATCGCCGCTTCGCTCTGGGTTTCGACATATTCTTCATAGTCATCAACTTCAAACAGCGCCTGAGCGGTGTCTTTCACCTTCCACACCACCACGGCGGCGATCTCAATGGGGTTGCCGTTGTGGTCATTCACTTTGAGTTTTTCGCCATTCAGGTTCCGGGAGCGAAGCGAAATTTTTTTGACCGTTGTGAACGGATTGCGCCAACAAAAGCCCGATTGTTTCACCGTACCCTGATAGTGGCCAAACAACACATAAGCCCCTGCTTGATTTGGGTTTAGAATGAACAGACCAGTCATGAATACTATATTGCATACACCAATAATTATCGCTGGGACATAAAACCCGATCGGATTGCCTCTTTGGATAGAAACCATGATTCCAGATACAACCAACCAGATAATCACAGCGATGACTACCAGCCCGATAATCAGAAACATCCATCCTGATTTTGGTTGTAAATCTTGCTCTTCTGTTTTCATCATGCCCTCCGATGATATAATTATGATATCACTACCATATCATATTATACGCAAGAGTTAAATAAAAAGTTCAAAAAAAATTCCAAAGGGGAAAAATTTTAAAAATCCAGAAACCATGTCAAAACACAGCAACCTAATATCGGCTTGGGTGCAACTCTGGAAGCGCCTGTGCAAAAGGGCCTGAAAGCCCGCACTGAAGCGAGCAGAGATGTACCCAAGCCAGACACAGCAAAATCTCAATTCAATATACGGAAAAAACCTAAAATGAATGACCCCGCCCCAAAGGGCGAGGAATTAAACCCGAATTAGATAAAATCCAGAAACCATGTCAAAAACACAGCAACCTAATATCGGCTTGGGTGCAACTCTGTGAGCGCCTGTGCAAAAGGGCCTGAAAGCCCGCACTGAAGCGAGCAGAGTTGTACCCAAGCCAAATACAACGATAAAAAAATCATCCTTGAGATCGTGTCTGGAAATTTTAATTCAATTTGAGAGAACGTATCCAAATCCCGGATGAGCCTTTTTTTTGCAAAAATCTATAAACCGAGTTAGATGGTGGGTTTCCAGATCACTTCTGGGGTTTCATCAACGGCGTTTTGATAGCGCGCCATGACAAACAACAGGTCAGAAAGCCGATTGAGATACTGCAATAATGTATCACTAACCGGCTCGCTGTGGCGTAACGTAACGACCCGACGTTCAGCACGGCGGCAAACCGAACGCCCCATGTGAAGGTAAGATGCCGGCCTTGATCCGCCCGGCAGAATGAACTGACGCAGCGGCTCAAGACAGGCTTCGTAATGGTCGATCCAGCCTTCAAGCTCAACAACATGGGCATCCTGGATGCGCGGCACGACCATCTTGCTTTTCTCATCGGGCGGACAGGCTAAATCCGCCCCCAGGTCGAACAGCGTCGACTGAACCTTCAGAATAGCGGGTTGAAGCGGCTCAGACACACCATGGGCGACAGCCAGACCCAGCAGCGAGTTGAGTTCGTCTACCTCGCCATAAGCCTCTACCCGCAACGCGTCTTTATTGATGCGGCGCCCGGTAGCCAGGCAGGTGACGCCGTCATCTCCAGTCTTCGTATAAATTTTGACCATTTATCGCACCTTATTTCATTTGTTCCTAACTGTACCCAAATGTAATGGGCAAACAACAAGAATACAATAGCGCATTTGTTGAAATTCCCAGCCGATAACCCGTTCAATATGCGCCTGAGTTTCTATCAAAGAGAAGAATTGTACTTTTGTGGAGGTTCCCATGAAACAGGGTTTCGTATTCGCGTCTATTCTTGGGCTTCAGCTAGCCGCCCAGGCTCAAGTTATTGAAATTCGATATCAAGAGAGTGGATTGACTGAGTATCACGACGTCCAGATTTATAAATGGGACACAGACGAAAGCGACGGGGCGTCAGGCGTGGTAGAATATAATGAGAACCACATGCTTCTCAAATTTGGCGGAGTAGAAGTCCCAGCAGGGCTATATGACTTAGATTTACAGATCAAGTTGTCTTCCGTATCCACTCCAGGCGACATGAGAGTCTATTTTTTAACGGATTATGATTGGGCCGACCCGGGGACCCAGTTAAACCCGCCTTCTGCGTCGAGTCTAAACCCAACCTGGTCACATATCAATTATAACAGCCGCGCCTGGTCGACGCCTGGTGCGGTGGGCGGCGCCGAAGCTAACCAATTGATGGACTCAAAAACGATCTCAACCGCAGGCGTCCACATCTTTGATGGGACCTCTGTGAGCATGACCAGCCAGGCCGATTTTGCGTTCGCCATTACCATGCAGACCAGCGCAGTGATGTACACCAAAGAGAGCGCTCCTACCAACACCTACCTGCCGACGCTTCGCTTCACGTTAATTGAGTCATATGAAGCGGCGCCCCGCTTTGGCGGATTGGATTGGAACGGTTTCTTTTACCCGTTCCATCTCATGCGGTAAGCCGTTTTATCAGAGTGAACCGTTCACAGCGGCCATGTTGCTTTCAACACTGATTCGAGTATCATCATATTCGTTTGTTTGGTTGAAATTCACCGAAAGAGCTTTCATTCATGACGCGTTTTTTGGTCTCTGGCGGCGCAGGGTTTATCGGCTCTCATATTGTTGAACGGTTGTTGAACGACGGCCACGACGTCACCGTTATTGACGACCTCAGCACGGGGCGCATCGAAAATGCGAATGAGTTTGAAGGGCGCGTCGATTTTCACAAGATCGACCTGAGAAACCTCGACGATGTGCAACGCGCAACCGAAGGCGTTGACCACATCTTTCACCAAGCGGCGCTGCCGTCTGTTCCACGTTCAATCGAGAACCCTCTCGAAAGCCATCATGTCAACGTCACCGGAACCGTCAACCTGCTCATCGCCGCCAAAGAAGCGGCCGTGAAGCGGTTTGTTTACGCCGCCTCGTCTTCAGCCTATGGCGACGCTGAAATCGACTATAAACATGAAGAAATAAACCCGGCCCCGCTGTCGCCCTATGGCGCCGCGAAACTGTCAGGCGAGCTTTATTGCCAGGCGTTTTATCATTCGTATGGGCTTGAGACTGTTTGCTTACGCTATTTCAACGTGTTTGGCCCGCGCCAAAACCCGTTTTCGGCGTATACGGGCGTGTTGGCGATCTTCATTCCACTCATGCTCAAAGGCAAACAGCCCACCATCTACGGCGACGGATCCGCGTCACGCGATTTTACCTTTGTGAAAAACAACGTCGAAGCCAACCTGTTAGCCATTGAGGCCAAAGACGCGCCCGGCGAAGTGATCAACATCGCCTGCGGCAGGCAATACACCATTCTCGAAATCGTTGACGCGATCAACCAAATTTTAGGAACAACCATCAAGCCCAAATTTGAAGCGCCCCGCGCCGGCGACATCAAACACTCGCTCGCCTCCATTGAGAAAGCCAAAACTGTATTAAATTACGACCCCGCGATCCGTTTTGAAGACGGCCTGCGCACGACCATCGACTGGTACCGCAAGGAACTGGGGCTTTAAGACGTCTTGGTTTTCTTCCAGTTCAAATACTGTTTATAGGTCATGGTGTTAATGACATCGCCTGGCGCCAGCCCGCCGCGGCGCGCCATTTTGACGCCCAGTTCCAGGTGATCAAAATGGCCCACCGTATGAGTGTCGGTATTGATCGAAAACTGAACGCCGTGCGCCTTGGCCTGGCGGATATGCGCATCATTGAGGTCGAGGCGAGTTGGGTAACAGTTGATCTCCATCACTGTGTTGGTTTCAGCGGCCTTGGCGAAGACCGCTTCAGCGTCAAATTCAATTGGCGGGCGCCTGCCGATCAGGCGCCCGGTCGGATGGGCGATAATGTCAACGTATGGGTTTTCAATCGCCTTGAGAATTCGGGCGGTCATCTTGTCTTTGGGCTGTTCAAGCGCGGTATGGACTGACGCGATTACGATGTCTAGCTCGCTCAACAGTTCATCGTCATAATCCAGACGCCCATCAGAACGAATATCGACTTCGGCGCCAGCCAAGACCACAATGCCCTTGGTTTTCTCATTGTATTCGCGCACCCGTTCGATCTGTTGTTTGAGTTGATCGTTCGACAAACCGCCGGCGACGCCCAGCGAGGCCGAGTGGTCTGTGACCGCGATGTAGAAATACCCCCGTTGTTTGGCTTGGCTGGCGAGTTCTTTCAACGACATGGCGCCGTCGCTGTCGGTGGTGTGGTTGTGCAGCGCCGACCGAATGTGCTTGGCCTCGATCAATTCAGGCAGGGCGCCTTCTTCGGCCAAGCTGATTTCGTCGCGGCCTTCACGCAATTCAGGCGCAACCCACGCCAGCCCCAACGACTGATAGACATCGTCTTCGGTCTCGCCCGCGACGCGTTTTTCAGATTCGGTTTCGAACACGCCGTATTCGTTTACTTTCAGTTGTTTCTTCACAGCCCGCTCGCGCAGTTTGACATTGTGTTCTTTGGAGCCGGTGAAGTATTGCAGCGCCGCACCGAACGCCTGTTGTTCAACCACGCGAAGATCAACTTGAAGGCCGTTGTCTAATACGATGCTTGACTTGGTCTCGCCTTTGGCCAACACATCGCGAACCTCAGGGGTTGAAAGAAACTCATCCATTACCGCCGAAGCGTTTTTGGCGGACACCAATAGATCAACATCGCCGACGGTCTCGCGGCCCCGCCTGAGGCTGCCCGCGATG
The DNA here is from genome assembly GCA_964556895.1 of uncultured bacterium. GTDB lineage: Bacteria > Hinthialibacterota > Hinthialibacteria > Hinthialibacterales > Hinthialibacteraceae > Hinthialibacter. The sequence goes on from CAZKYC010000001.1 coordinate 87,932, forward strand.
TCAGCCTGGACGACCCCCTTCACCGCTTTGACCCGCTCAAGAATTTCACGGGCGATGGGCGCGGCGACGCCCAGGTCATAGCGCCCGCTGGATTGCTCAAGGTTGGCGATGCCTTTCAGAATCTTCTCTTCGCTTTTCTTGCCCATCGTGGGCAGCGACTGCAACTTGCCCGCTTTAGCGGCTTGTTTGAGATCATCAATCGACGACACGCCCAACTCTTCATAGACCAATTTGACCGTCTTCGGCCCCATGCCGTTTACCTTGAGCAGGCCAAGAATGCCGTCAGGAAACTCGCTTTTCAGCGTTTCATGGGCGCTGACTTTTCCGGTCTCGATAAACTCAGCGGTTTTTTCGACAATCGCCTTACCGAAACCGTCGATGGTTTTCAATTCGTCGCGTTCATACAAGTCGCGCAACGGCTGGCCCAGATCGCCAATCGTGCGCACGGCGTTTTGATAAGCGCGTATCTTAAATGGATTTTCGCCTTTCATTTGCAACAGGCTGGCCATTTCATCAAAGACTTGCGCGATTTGTTTGTTTTCCATTGAGTCGCCCTTTCGTGTACGCAACTATTGTAAGCGGGTATGGCTTTGTGAGAACGGCGCCTAGGCCTGAATTGGCTGGAGTAAACCGACAGGATGTGATACCCTCTATACCTTTGAGATGGCTTTTTGTGAATCGCCGAATGGTTTACAGAGCGCCCTGCCCAAAACACATTATGAAATCATTTCAGACCAAACCTCGCATCGCGTTCGTTGACCTGACCTTCAACTGGCCCCCAGTGGGCGGCTGTTGGATTGACCTGCATCATGTCATGCAGGGGCTACAGGCGCGCGGCGCTGAGGTATCGCTATTTACGCCTGACTTTTCGACGTATTACCCCAGAGGGCAAGTCAAACAGACAATGCCCTACCCGGTGGTTGGCATTCCTTTCAACCGGTATACCTACAACTACGCGACGGTGATGAAGCGCTTTCGCCACTGCGTCGAGAATTTCCAACCCGACCTGGTTGTCATTGGCGACGGCTATCACATGAAAAACCACCTCATGACCGCCTTGGGGCCTCAGCGCTGTTGGCTGCGGTTTTATGCGTATGAGATGCTTTGCATCAACCTTCACTACTACCGCTATCATGAAGGCCGGGTATGCGACCAGGGCTATTTTGACAACCCGCGCGAATGCCACCGCTGTTGGTTTCGCCGCATGCCCGCGGTTGGGCGCGCCGCCCAAATCGCCGTCGGCTGGCCCGAACGCCACCCCAACCTGCATTTCTCACACGAATACATCGCCAGCCTGGCGTTCACCGAAGGCTATCGCCGGCGCCTGATCGAAAATTTCTCACAACTGGCGGGCGCCATCGTCTACAACCCCTTCATCCAATCAAAACTCGAGCCCTACATTGAGACCATTCACAGGGTCCCATCGGGCGTTGATCCAAACCAGTTCACACCGCCAGACAAAGCCCCCAAGAATGATGGAATCAAACTGTTCTTACCGGGCCGCGCCAATGATCCATTAAAAGGGCTGGAGGTCTTAATCAAAGCCTGTGACTTATTGCATGAAGAAGGCGTCTGGTTTGAGGTGCATTACACCGCCGCGATGGACTGTCCATCGAAGCGGTCGTGGCTGTTTAACCGCGGCTGGACCGGGCCTGACCAGCTGCCTCAACTCTATCACGAGATGGATGTCGTGGTCGCGCCCTCAACCTGGATCGAGCCGTTTGGCATCACCGCGCTCGAAGGCATGGCGTCGGGCCTGCCCGTGGTGGCCAGCAACGCGGGCGGCTTCGCCCAGACCGTCGTCCACACAGTGACCGGAAAACACTTCGAACCCGGCGACCCGCGCAGTTTGGCGAACGCGCTGCGCCCCTTAATCGCTGACCAGGAGTTGCGCCAACAGCTGGGCCGCAACGGGCGCGAGCGCGTCATGCAGCATTACGCCTGGCAGCGCATTCTCGACGACCGCTACGTCCCCATGGTCGAGGCGTTTCTTGACACCAACCCAAAGGCGCCGGCGCCATGAACAGACTGTGGTATTGGGGCCCCATCATGTACGCCGGTTACGCGCTGGCGGCGCCCATCTTCGCCGCGCGCATGGCGACATCTGACAAATACCGCATCGGCTTGTCACAGCGCCTGACGCTTTACCCCAGCGAACTGCAGGAAAAACTGCGGCGCAAACCCAACATCTGGCTTCATGCGGTTTCGGTGGGAGAACTACAGGCGGCCAAGGGCGTGCTTTCATCATTACGAAACGCATTTCCAAACACTCAACTCGCGGTCAGCACGGTCACCAACACCGGACAAAGCCTGGCCCGCCAACTCGAAGCAATCGACGCGCCGTTTTATCTGCCGCTTGACCTTTACCCGCTCTGCAGGCGGGCGCTCCAAATGACGAAACCTGCCGCGCTCATCATTATGGAAACCGAACTGTGGCCCAACTTGATTCGCGCGGCGTCAGATGAAGGCGTGCCTATTTTTTTGGTGAATGCGCGGCTGTCAGACAAATCGTTTGGCAACTACTACCGCGCCCGGGCGCTGTTTGGGCCGTTGCTGAACCGCTTACATGGCGTGTTGGCGCAAAGCGACGAAGACGCGCGGCGCTTCATTCAACTGGGCGCCCATCAAGAGCGGGTCACCAGCGCGGGCAATATCAAATTTGAGATTGGCGCGCCTCAAGACAATGACCAAGAACGGCGCCATTGGCGGGCTTTGTTCCAGATTGACGATGACGAATTGCTACTGGTGGCTGGCTCGACCTTTGACGGCGAAGAGGGTCTCCTGGCCAGAACAGCCGCAGCCATTCGCAAGACTGGCGTCCCACTTCGTATTGTCATCGCGCCGCGCCACCTCGAGCGCACGGAGGCGATTGTCTCCAGCCTTGCGGCGATGAAGCCGGTGCGCCGCTCTCAGATCAATGAATCAGAACCGTTGGATTCAAACGCGCCGGTTCTGTTAGACACCATCGGCGAGTTGGGCCGGGTCTACGCCGCCGCTGACCTGGTGTTTATCGGCAAGTCGATTGGCGCCAAAGGCGGCCAAAACCCCATCGAACCCGCCGCATGGTCGAAGCCGATTGTGTTTGGCCCCAACATGCAAAACTTCCGCGATGCGGCGGCGATGCTCTTGCGCGAAGGCGGCGCCCGCCAGGTAGAAGACGAACGCCAACTCACCACCGTATTGTGTGAGTTGTGTCAGTCCGCCGATATTCGCAACACGATGGGCCAACACGCGCTGCAAGTGGTTCAAGCCAACCGGGGGGCGCTGAAACGCGCCCTGGATGTCATCACCCCAATCATTCAATCTCGGCTCAACCAGGCCAACCAACTATGAGTGGAATGCTGCGCCGCGCCTGGATGGAACTGGCCTACCAAAACCGCGGGCCGTTGAAGCCTGCGGCCGCGCTGCTCTCGCCGCTCTCTCATCTTTACGGCGCCATCGCGAAGCGAAAGCGCTCTGGCGCTTCTCACAAAGAGACGTGCGGTCTGCCCGTGATATCAGTAGGCAACCTCACCGTTGGCGGCTCGGGCAAGACGCCGCTGGTTCACTATCTCGCCCGAATTCTCCAAGCCCAGGGGCGCCGCCCCGGCGTGTTGTTGCGCGGCTATAAGCGCCACTCAAACCAAACCCTGGTGGTCACTCCAGAAACGTTTGAACCCGGCCGCGTCAACGAATACGGCGACGAGGCGGCGTTGTATGTATTTCGCCACGGCCTGCCCGTCGGCGTCGCCGCCAACCGCGCCAACGCGGCCAGAATGCTTACAGCGCAAAGCGACTGCGACATCGTGTTACTCGACGACGGCTTTCAACACTACCAGTTTCACCGCGATGTTGATCTGGTCTTGCTCAATGGCGACAACCCGTTTGGCAACGGGCTGTGTCTTCCATTCGGCCCCTTGCGCGAACCCGCGGCGGCGGCGGCCCAGGCAGACGCTATCATCGTTCGCGGCGGCGATATTGATTTGCCCATGGTTGAAGCCATGCCGCTCTTTCAAGGCGGCTTCGAGTGGTTGTCAATCACCCCTTACACCGAATGGCGCCAGCGCAACTTTGATACCGGCGCTGCTGTTCAATCGTTTGGCGCCAAGCGGGCGGCGCTGCTATCGGGCCTGGGCGACCCGGCGCGGTTTGAAACTCAAGCCCGCAACATGGGCCTAGAGATTGAAGCCCATTACGCCTTTTCTGATCATCACTGGTATTCAGCCAGCGAGATAAAAAAAATCGCCGCCAAACAGGATGTAATACTCACAACCGAAAAAGACGCCGCGCGGTTGTTGCCGCTAGACTCAAGCATGAATGAGATAATGGCGGCGATTTATGTCATTCAGGCCGAATGGCGCATGAAGGAAGACAGAAAATTTCACCAATGGCTGTTTGGCCGTCTCGAAGACGTCTGTTCGGTTGAATGAACGGCGCCGCGTCGATAGAGTGAAAGGTTCACTTTGATTTGAGGAGCGAAACACGATGAACCAACACGCCCACTGGGACCAAAACTACCAAGCCGCCTACCAACGCGGCCTGAAGCGCATCGCCGCGCTGGAGGGTGTGTGCTGCGCCTTTCACTCAGTCATTGACGGCGTGATTCATCTCACGCCCGAACTCATCGCGCCTGTCTTAGAGTCAGACCCCGCCCTCAAAGAGGCGGCGCTAGCGGGATGCCGCGGCGAGACGCCGCTGGAGATCCAGTCGCCCGCCGACTTTATTCAAGGCATGTTTTACGGCGTCAAACGCGGCAGCGCCCTACAGCGCATGGTGCGCTCAAAAGAAACCTACGAATGGGCGCTGAAAACCTTTGGCCCCGGCGAACTCAGGCTGGGCGGCACCTCCGCCAACATGGCGCGTTCATTGGCCCCGCTTGAGATTCCGGTCACGGTATACGCCAACCCGCTGACGGTCGAGCTCGCCGAACTGTTTGGCGAGTCAGACCACATGCGCGTCATCGCCCGAGACGGCGACGGCTATTCGCTCAAACGGCCCATCGAGGCCGCAACCGAACGCGGCGTGTTCGCCATCCATTGGATCTTTGAATATGACCCCTCGTTTGAACTCGCGCTCGACGGCGAGACCATCAAGCCCCACCGCTCAAACCGGTATATCCCCTCATGGAACCCGGCCAACAACCAATTCAAGATGGCGCCGCTGTTCGCTGAAGGCTTCAAGGCGCGGTTAGACCACTATAGCCACCTACTCTTTTCGGGCTTTCACATCTTGTCCGAAACCTATCCCGACGGGCAAACCTGTGAAGACGTGGTCAGACCGCTGGGCGACTATCTGGCTGACATTCGCGCCCAAAAACCTGAACTGAAAATTCATCTTGAAATGGCGTCGATTGCGTCGGCCCGCGTACGCCAGGCGGTGATTGATTTTGTCTTGCCCTACATTGACAGCCTGGGCCTGAACGAGACCGAACTGCCGCTACTACTCGAAAACATCGGCCAGCAACAACTGGCGGAGGAATTGCGCACCACCCCGACCATCGATGAGTTTTTGCGCGCCTGCAAACTCGCCATTGAGCGCACCGGCGTCGACCGGGTGCATTTTCATAACCTGGGCTATTACCTGTGCCTTGAAACTCAACCCTGGACCTCGCCGCAAGCCAGCCGCGACGCGTTACTCTTCGCCGCCGTGCTCGCCGCCGCGCGGGCGCAGAACGGCCTCTTCACCAAGATCGAAGATTCTCAGGCGGGCTTTGAAGCGAAAGTCGCATCGTTGGGCTTAGAGCAAATCGAAGAACTCGCCGAAGCGATCAACCAACCAAGTCTCGCAGCAAACGGTTTCTGTGACTATGAGGGATTTGCGCTGGCGGCGGTCCCAACGCGCTTGGTTGACAAACCGTTGTTTACTGTCGGCCTGGGCGACACCATCTCAGCCGGCGCCTTTTTGACAGAGTAAACCAAGCGCCCAGCGCGAGTTATTTGATTCCTTGTTTTTCGATCCACTCATTGACGTGCGCGAGTTCTGTGTCGGTCAGTTCGCGCAAGGGCGGGCGGACGCAGCCTGTTTCGACGCCCAGGGCGCGATAGGCGGCGAGCAGGCGCGGGATCAGGACGCTGCTGTCCCAGGCTTCGACCAGGCGGTTGAGTTTCTCTTGCCAGTCAGCGGCTTTGGGCCAGTCGCCGTTGCCTGCGGCCTGGTGAATCTGAATGAAATAATCAGGCGCGATATTGCCAAACGACGTGACATTCGCACCGACGCCGACACGCAGCATCTCGGCAACCGCCACGTCAACGCCGCAGGTCACATGAAAACTCTCGCCTTGAAGGTCAAGCCAACGGCGCACCGCGGCGGGGCTGGCGCTTTCTTTGATTCCATTGATTACATCAAACCTGTCAAGCAGCCGCTTGACGGTGTCGATCTCAATGTTATTGCCCGTACATTGGGGGATGTTATACAGATAGACGGGCTTGCCTTCGACGCGCTCAGCGGCGGCGGCGTGGAACTGATACTGCGCCTCGGCGTCGACCCCGTAATACCACGGCTGAAGAAAACTCAACCCGGTGACGTCTGACTTGAGCGCCGCGTCGATGGTTTTGAGCGTGCCCGGCCAGTCGTCACAGGTGGCCTGCGCCCAGATTTGGATGCGTCCGGCGGCGGCGTTGATCACTTCTTGAATGACCGTGATTTTTTCGGCGGCGGTGAGGTTGGGGCCTTGCCCGGTGGTGCCGCAGATAAACAGCCCGCTCACGCCTTTGTTAACATGGTGTTCGACGAGCGGGCCCAGGTTGTCGTAGGCGACTGTGAGCCCGCTGTCGCTAAACGGAGTCACCAGCGCCGGATAAACGCCGCGCATATAGGGGTAGGGCATCCAACCAATCTCCTTCAGTGATTGGTGAAGAACCAGGGTGCAGTGACCAAAGAAAAAACGGGAGCGATGGTTCGCTCCCGCCTCTATCATAAATCACAATTCTTGAATCGCAATGCGGCTGGCCGCTGCGCTACTTCATCTTCTTGTAGGCGTTGACCACCGCCTCGCGCTTCACGCCCTTGCGGCCAAAGTTGGCGCGCAGATATTCGGCGCTCGACAGCGCGAAGTTGGTCAATACTACCCGGTCGCTCTGGCCGATGTGGTTCCAGTCAAACTTGCGTTCTTTGCGCATGACCGCTTCGTGTTCAGCGACTTCTTCGCGCAGGTTATAGCGGTCCCACAGGCCGATGCCGACGTTGGGTTCGAGGTGAATGAACCGCCATTCGGCGATCTCGCCCTCGAAGCGTCCTTGCTCATCCTGAAGAACGGCTTTCGAGCCGATGCGGCGGCCTTCGGCGTCATACTCAGGTTCGATATCGACCAGGCGGCCGTTGCGCTTAAACACCGGCAAAACCAGGTAGTCGCACATCAGGTAATTCGCCCAGCCGTATGACACGCCGCGCAGGTCTTCGCCAATAGGCAGGCCGGTTTTTTTCTCCCACTCGGCGCCGTGGGTTTTGATATATTCATTGACTGCGTTGAGCACTTTAGGCCCTTCTTTGCGAAGCCCATCAAGAATCTGCTTCTGGTATTTCTCCTGGATGTATTCAGGCCGCAGGGTTTCGAGCGTGCCGCCGCGCCCGACGTTGGTAGCCACCTGAAGGCTGGTCAATGAAATTGGGAACGCGGTGTCGTACTTGCGTTTCGGGTTTGATGACGACGCCACGATACGCAGCGAGCCGTAAATCTGCGGGCGCGGGTAGTGTTCGCGTTTGACCGGGGTGTTCCATTCCAGCACCTGGCGGTCAACGAAGCGGTCGATCAGTTCGGGCGACGCCCACAACTCAGGCGAGGTCATGATGGCGGTTTGGATGACCACGTTCTGCGACTTTGACACCTGCAAGGCAAACTTGGCGGCGTCGAGCAGCGCGTCTTCTTTGATTCGGGCGTATTCGTCTTGAATCTCAAACACCTTCAGGTTGCGCGCGCCCGATTCCGCCGCGCCCTTGATGAGCACGATGGGGTGTTCTTTGGCGAACGAACGCAGCCCAGAGAAACCGTCGCGGCCTTCGCTGATTTCGCGCAGCGCGTCTTGAGCCGACGCGCCCTGGGTCCATTCGTTCATCCAGTCGATTTCAGGCGGCAGGTGGACGCCCGACTCAGGCGTGAAGATCGCCGGGTAAATCGACTTGTCATAAGTGATGTCGCTGAGGATGCGCGATTGTGTCGTCGCGGGCAGCCCTTCGGCCTCGGTCTGGCCGCTGACATAGAGCGGCAGGCCGTGAAACGGCATCAGGCCGCTGACCACGACCGGCGACGGCTTGCCGGCTTGCATGAAACGCGCCGCCACGCGAATGCCCTTGGGCGTGAGCCGCCCGGAGGCCTTGTCGCTGGCGATCTGTTCGCTGATTTGTTTGGCGTTCAGCCCGTTTTGTTTGAGCGCCTGGCGATATTCTGTATCGCTGATATAGAGATGGCCGTCAGTGAGTATAATCACCTTGCGCTGGGCGCCCTCGACTTCGGCGAAGTCGTTGTAGCGGGTGATGATAATGTTCACGCCGCTTTTCTTTTTGGCTTGCAGCTCTTTGTTGATGGTCGGGCCTTCACGCAACGCGCGCGAGACGTGGGTGCGGCCGATGGGGTATAAAAACGCCAGGTTGACGCGCTTGTCGGCGTCGATAACGTCGGGGTCTAGCTCGATCACTGGCGGCAGCAGAAACCCGTCGGTCTTCATGAAGGCGATTTCACGCAGCTGGTTATAGGCGCGCCATTGTTTTTCACCCTCGGTCGCCGCGCTGGCGCCGATGGCGACCACCTCTTTCTTGCCGCAGTAGTTGCCCAAGAGCAGGTCTTGGTCTTTGACGCTGAGATCGCGCAGCTCGGTGGCGTAGAGCATCACCCCGCGCATGTAGTCATACAACCAGGCGTGGCGTTCGACCGCCAGCGCCATACGCTGGTCGCGCTCAATGCTGTCAAAACCGACGCCGCGCGAGTAGGCCCACGGCCAATATTCATACCAGTGGTCGTTGATTGACTCGGCGAAGAAGTCGGTGATGTTCTTCCAGGCCATGGCTTCGTCGATGTCTTCGGGCAGCGCGACGGCGAACTCAAGCGTCTGGGCCAGCGCGAAGGTGATATAGTATAGCTCAATGGCTTTGGCGATCACCTCAAGTTTGGCGCGGTCGCCTTTGGCGGCCTCGGCCAGCCGGGCGATTTCACCGACGTCTTCATAGCCGCCCGCCAAGAGTTTGAGGTTCTCAAAAATGATCTCGCGCCCGGTGTAGGCCAGCGCCAGGCCTTCAAGCATCTGACGCTTGCTGGAGCGGTGTTCGGCGGTGTCATCGGGCATCATGTCTTTGACCAGGCGGGTAAACGACGCGCGGGTGTAGCCCACCACGCGGCCAAAGGCCTTATTGACTTTGTTCTGCAGCGTCTGGCGCTTAGGCGAATCGGTCTTCATGCCCTGCAGCGACTTGAGGTCGCGTTGAATGGCTGTGAGGCAATCTTGAGCGTTGCTCCAGATCACATCAAACGCCGGGTTGGCGCTTTCTTGGAACGCTTCTTTGAAGCCGTCTTCGCGTTTGTTGAAGGCGCGAGCGCGTTCGGCGCGAACCTTGAGCGCCTTGCGGCGTTCGAGCGCTTCGCGGGCGGCGATTTCGACCGCCTTGCTTGACGACTCGACCAACATCTGTTGAGTAAAGCGTTGTGTCTCGGGTTGATAGGCGGGGCGCACCAGTGAAGCGCACACCGCGTCAAGCGCGTCGCCGCTAAACGGCTGTACATCGACCTGGCTCTGGGGCGGACACCATTTGGCGATGAATGATACGCCCAGGTCCCAGGCGGCGCGGCGTTCGTCGATGTCGTCTTTGAGCTCGCCGATCACCGCGAAGACGCCGCCAACGCCGGCGATCCAGGCCCCCCAGTCGAGTTGCTGAAGCGGCAGGCCCGCGCTGATCTTGATCAGCGCCTGACTGATATGTGAGTCGCGCAGTTTCCATTTTTTGTGGCGTTTGAGCTTTTCTTCCTCGCGCAACGCCTTGCCCGCTTCTTCTTCGACGGTGATTTCTTCTTGTAAGGACTGATACACCGCCAAGGCGTCTTGGGCGGCTTTGAGTTGGTTGTCGCCTTCGCTTTGGGCGACGGCGGCGACCGCGTCGAACAGGCGCAAGGCGCGGGCGCGTTTTCGGTGCATGTCTTCGCGCAGGCGCTCGATGTTGCGCTTGCCGAGGCCGATGCCGCGATAGACGCCCTGGCGCCCAATGGCTTCGCAGGCGGCGAAGAACTGCATCACGTCGAAGTAGGTCAACACCCGGCGGGCGCGTCCGGCGGCGCCGTCGGCGATGGCCAACGCGCTGTACGGGTTGCCGTTGCGCATCATCGCAATCAGTTTGGGCATGTCGTCAAACTGGTCGACCAACTCAGGGAACGGGATGCCCGTATTGATCACGTCGACGCCCTGAACGTCGGTTTCGTATGAACGACCCGGCCCGCGAGTGCGTAAGACCAGCGCGTGAATGCGTCCGCCGACGCGGGCGATGAGGCCGTCTTGTTCGGCCTTGGGCAATTGGCTGATGCCCGCCCATTGGCGCAGGCGCCCGCCGAATACGGTCGCGTTGGCGCGAATCTGGTCTTCGGTGAGGCCGTAGTCGTTGAGAATCACCTGGACCTGGTCGGCGATTTCATCCAACTTGGCGTCGCTGGTGTAGAAGAGCAAATCTTGGGTCGACGACATGGTCGACGAGATCATCACCAGTTCGCCCGGCGGGTCATGGGGCGGAAACGCCTCTTTGAGCCGCTCAACGGTCTCGTTGTCTTTCAGGTTGAGGCTGAAGGTCGACAACAATTGGCGCAACATGCGCTGGCCGACCGGGTCGCCTGTCTTGGGGTCAAAGCCATTGGTCATCAGGTGGGCCAGGTTTTGGCCTTCTTCGTCGAGAGAATGGGCCAGGTGGCCGCCGGTCTGGGCGAAGAGTTCAAACAGGCGCATGCCCGTTGAAAAGCGTACGTCCTGCACCGGCTTGTATTCCGCCGATAGGGCGATGACCGACTCGGCCTCGCTGTGGCACAGCGGGTGTTGTTGGCGGGCTTCGCGCAAGGCGTCGTAGATCATCCAGGCTTTATAGAACACCATGAAGCGGTTGACCTGTTCGGCGCGAATGATCATGCGCTCGACGCCCCACTGCGCCGCCAGGTTGGCTATCAGTTTTGAGCCTTCGGTCGTTTCGTGCCACGGCTGGCCCAGGTTTTCGACCGCGCGGGCGATTTTGTTGATGTGGAACACCATCAGGTCGTCGCGTAAATCAAAATACTTTTTCAGCACGCTGTATTTGAGCAACTTTTCCGCCGCCCAGCGCTGCCAGTCGAAGCACGACTCATAATCAGCCTGATGAAGCAGGACATATTTCACCAGCTTCATTACGCCTTCATGCAGCCGCTCGGGCACACCGATCTGGCGCAATTTCATTTCGTTTTGCAGCGACAACACAAACGCCAGGAACAAGCCGTCTTTGGGCACGCAATAGCCGCCGTAGCCTTCGCCCGCGGGCGGCGCCATACGGTCTTCGCGCAGGTTCATCTGGTCGGCCATGTCTTCGGCGTCGCCTTCGAGCACTGCCATACACAGCAGCGCCAGCGCGTTGGAGCCGGCGAAGTGAGTGACGCACAGCGCGTTCTCTGATGTCTTCTGAATTTCGGCGTAGGCCAGCGCCGGACGTTCTTCGACGCCGCCCTCGTTAATCAGGCTATAAAACTCAAACCCGGCCTGGGCGGCCCAGCGGTCGGCGCCGCCCACCCACTGGCGCCATTTAACGACCGAGTCGCGCTCGCGTTCGCCCAGGTTGACGCGGCTAGGGGTGTAAAGCAGATTGTAGCGTTTGTTGCCGCCCGACGCCTGGTAATAATAAAGCGGGTGTTGGGCCAGGGCGTGGAGTTTTTTCTTGGCGACCACTTCCTTACGCGCGGTCGACTTGGCCAACTGGGTGCGTGTACGGATGTAGGTCGCAATCATGTCGTCGATGCACAGTTCTGGATGCTTCTTCTTCAACTGGTCGAGAATGGCGTCGCGCGCCGCGAAGCGGACCACGGCGTTGAGCTCTTCCTGATAGTCGGTCTCCTCAGCGATGACGCGTTTTTGAATCTCATACAGGCTCGCTTTGGGCGACGCCTTCCGCAGCGCATCAACCCGCTGGTCAAACGCCTTGCCGTTGTTGTGGGCGACCACCGGGACGGACGCTTTCATTAACGCGGTCTTGTTTTTCTTGATATAAGCGTCGACGGATTTGGGGTCGTCGGCGTTTTTTACATTGACCTTACGCTTGCCTTCGCGCTCCATCAGTTCGATGAGCACGCCCAACTTGGCGGTTTCTTGAAGGATCGGCTTGTATGACATTAAAACCGTCATCACCGCGGCTGGCTCGGGCAGGCGCTGTTGGGCCATGACTTCGTCGATGACCACGCTCATGCCAAACTCGCCGATGACCTTGCGGCTCAGCGCCTGGATGCGCGCGCGAAACTCGCCCATGCGTTTTTCGACCGCGCCCTCGAGCTGTTCATGGCGCACGATGTTGTACAGCGCCATCTCTTCTTCGATCCAGGTTTGAACATACCCCTCGGTCATGCCAGCCGATTCTGTGGTGAGAATATGCAGGCTGCTGGTGCGTCGCGTCGGTTGATCGGCGATGGCGGCCAGGCGGCTAGACTCAGCCGCGAGCCCATTTCGGCTCGCTTTGACCGCAGAGTAGGCCTTCTTACTAATTGAATCCACATCGCCCGCTTTCAGCGCGGCATGGGTCTTTTTCGCCAGGCTGGATTTTGTATCAGCGGCCAAGGCCTTCTCTAAGGCTTCATGCCTGAGGATGTCATCTGACTCAATGAGATGGGCGACCGCTTCGACCTGGTCGCGGTAAAAGGCGCCGATCAACGCCGCCAAGGCGCCCACGCCTTCGAGCGCGGAAGAGTTGTCTTTCAACGCAAACCAGGCGGCGTCTTCGGCGTTTTTATCGGGGTTGTCGCGAATGTACGCATCAACTTGGCCATGAAGCGCTTTGTCATTTTGCACAAACAGGCGCCGCGCCAGGCCGACGTGTTGGCTGTCCATCACCGCTTCGATGTTTTGCGCCCAAAATTCGGCGTGAATTCGAAAGAACGCCTCCATCGATTCCTGGTCGACTTCGGTTTCGATGACTTCGATGGTGATTTCTTCATTGCCCGATTTCACGGTGCGCTTGACCACGCGTTCGTGAATAAACAGCGGGATGGCTTCGATCCAATCGTCGACCTGAATCACCCAGTGGGTAGGCTCTTTGTCGCCGCCGTCGACCGCGATTACGCCGGGGCCGGGCGAACTATAGGTATAGTGGCCGCCGATGCGCTGCAGGTCGCGCAGGTCGTCTTCTTTTCCAGGGTGAACGTCGCGCAGCAGGTTGGCGTTGGCCAGGTTGACGGTTTCAGCGGGGTGAAAGCGCTGCATGAGGATAATGTACGCCGCCGGGACGGTCTTAGATTGTTCAAGCTGGTCGCGAAATTCCACCGCCAGGCGATACAACGTGCGAATGGTCTCTTGAATCGAATCGAGCGCCGCGCCGCAGGCGTCGGCGTTGGGGCGGCCAATCACCCGCCGCGAGGCTTCGTCTTTTTCGCGCAGCATGCGCTTGAATTCTTTGGATTGAAACGCAAACAGCGCTTCTTCAAAATGGTTGAGCGCGCCCACGGTTTGGGCGAACGGGGTCGGCTTTTGTTGTTGAATCAGGTGAAGCAACCGCGCGGCCTGGGTTTGCAAATCACGCACTGGCGCGCTGGCTTGGTGCAGCGTCTTGGCGGAGGGCAACAGGCCTTCTTTGTCAGCCAAGACTTTCGACGCCGACAACAATTGCGACTGGTTGCCGAAGGCGCGGCTGAGGCGGCCCGCCACCAGGCGCATGCCGTTCTCACGCGACCACGAGGTGATTCGCTGAATGTTTCCGCCTTCGAGCGACTGGTCATAGGTCGAGACGATGGCCTCATTAATCAGCGCGCGTTTTTCGTCTACGTCTTCGATGGGTTCGTTCATGATGCGAACCACGCGCTGGTTGTTATACGGCAGGTCAACCCGCTGTTGGCCGATCAGCCAACTCACCCAACGGTCACGCCATTTCAGCGTGTTTTCAATTAACTTGGCGGCGTTTTTGATTTCGAGCGTATCAAGCCGCGCACTCAGTTCGTTGACTTCTTCTGTTTGAATCACAACCCCATTGGTGTGTCCGGAGAGATCGGTCAAACACTGCGGCAACTCGACCTGTTTGGAACCGGCCTGGCTGCGCTGGCTGAACAGCACCGTCTCAAGCCGATTGCCAGCGGCGAACAACAATGGCGTCCTGACCCGCTGAAGCGGAGTGAAGTCGAACTGCTCAAGTTCTTCCGCGAGGTCTTTATTGTGAGCGATGTCGATAAACAGCGAAAACGCCTGGTTGCCGTCGAGGGCGCGATCATTCAACACGTCTTTGAGCGCCTGGGTCTGTGGGTCGTCAAGCAGGTCGCTGAAGTCGAGCAATGTATACAACGCGTCGCGGTGGGCGGCGCCAGACAAAATAGACAAGCCGTATAACGCCATCATGGCGCCAACGATGGGCAGCCCCTCTTTCAGATGGGCGTTGTCTTGAGAGAGTTTCTCGATCCAGCCTGTCTCAATTTGTAAGACAGGTTCGCCCTCTGGCAGGGCTTCAATGAGCGTGTTGTGGCCTGTCATCCAGGCGAGTTGCACCGGGTCGGCCGTTTTCTCTACAACGCGCCCAACTACACTGACCACGACAGGTTGTGTAGCGAAATCATTCAAAAAGTTGAATCCATCTTGTAGCAGCGACTGGGCCTCGGTAACGGCGTAGATGCTGGCGCCCGCTTCGACCCGGCATTGCGCGGGCGACGCCCCAAGTTTCAACCACCCAGCAGCGACCAGCGACCCTGGGGCGCGGCGCGACTTTTTAACGCCTGAATCTGGATTTGAAGAACCAACAAGTGAGACAGGAAAACAATAACGGCTCATGAAGCACATCCTTTAACAAGAAGTTGACGCGGGAAAATGCGACACAGCGGGCGGCCCGAGGCGCCTGGGGCTGCATACAGTTTCCTACCAGCGTTGAATTTAACTCATGAGATTGCTGAACAGCCCCTATTGTCTCATACCAGATCAAGAGGGGTCAATAGAAACAGATGTTGTAACATTATATTGCCTCGTATAAAAAAATATTGACCAATTTGGTTTATGACCCTGGACGTTTCTGATAGAATTGCCTAGCTTGATTTTCGTTAGATTCATAATTGGTTTGGGTTTGGATCAATGTCAACGGATCAAATGCCAGCCTACGCCCCAGGGACAAAGATAGAGATCATTCAACCGCCGACGAAAAGTCGACGGATTCGTCATGTATTGTTTGATTTTGACGGTACGCTGTCACTCATTCGCGAGGGGTGGCAGGATATTATGGTTCCCATGGTGGTCGAATGCCTGGTCGAAACCGGGACCGATGAGAGCGAAGACGACCTCACCCTGATCGTCAAAGAGTTTGTCACCCGCCTTACCGGCAAGCAGACCATCTACCAGATGATCGAACTCAAAGAACAAATCGAAAAGCGCGGCGGCAAGGCCAAAGAACCACTCGAGTATAAATACGAATACCTCGACCGCCTGTGGGAACGCATCAAACACCGCGTCCAGGGGCTTCGTAATGGCAAATATCAGCCAACCGATTTTCTCGTGCCGGGCAGTTATGAATTTTTAGACGCGCTCAAAAACCAGGGCGCCAAACTCTATCTCGCCAGCGGCACCGACCACCCCTTTGTCGTCGATGAGTCAGAAGCGCTGGGTCTGTCTCCCTATTTTCAAACCCATATCTACGGCGCAGTAGACGACTACAAGAAGTTTTCAAAAAAAAAAGTCATCGAACATCTCATTAAAGAAAACAACCTCTCCGGCTCAGAACTTCTCGCGGTCGGCGACGGCTATGTTGAGATCGAAAACTGTAAAGAAGTCGGCGGCCTCGCCTTGGGCGTCGCCTCTGATGAAGCCGGGCGCATCGAAATCGACGAATGGAAGCGCAACCGCCTCATTCAAGCCGGGGCCGACCTGATTGTGCCCAACTTCACCGAACACCAACAAATTATCGACCTCATCTTTCAGGCGGGCTGACCATGCCGTTTCCATCGTTTGACCGCAGCCAGCTCAAACTCAAACCACTCGCCGACCGAATTCACGATATCGACCTGTCGGTCATGCTGCCGCTCGACTCTTCAACGAATTTTCATCATAACGCGTTGCCTGAGATTACCGATGCGATGACCAAAGCCCGCGAGCGCGGCGCCCAGATTATTGTGTCGATGGGCGCCCATGTGATCCGCTCAGGCGCGGGGCTGATGTTGATCGACCTGATGGAGAAAGGCCTGATCACCCATATCGCCATGAACGGCGCCGGGCCGATTCATGACTTTGAATTCGCCCTGATCGGAAAAACCACCGAGAGCGTCGAACGCTACATCAGTGAAGGCCAATTTGGCCTATGGCAAGACACCGGGCGCATCAACGACGCCATCCGCGCCGGGGCCGAAAACGGCGTCGGCATGGGTGAAGCCGTCGGACGCATGATTCTCGAAGAGCCGTTCCCCCATCGCGACAACAGCGTACTCGCCGCGGGCGTAAGGTTGGGCGTCCCGGTGACGGTTCATGTCGGCGTGGGCTATGACATCATTCACGAACACCCTAACTGTGACGGCGCGGCGCTGGGCGCGACCTCATACCAAGACTTTCTCATCATGGCCCAATCGGTGTGCGGCCTTGAAGGCGGCGTGTTCTTAAACTTCGGCTCGGCGGTAATGGGCCCTGAGGTTTATCTCAAAGCGTTGTCAATGGCGCGCAACGTCGCCAAACAAAAGGGCGAAGAAATCTGTCATTTTCTCACCGCCGCCTTTGATCTCTACCCCATCGAAGGCAGTTACACCGAAGAAGCGCCCAAGACCGACCCGCGCTATTATTACCGCCCCTGGAAAACGATTCTGGTGCGCACCGTCAAAGACGGCGGCGTCAGCCATTACATTCAAGGCGCCCACCGTGAAACCATCCCGGCGATGTACCGCCTGTTGATGGACGCAAACAAGTAACATGGACGAAGAACGCCTGCAGCAATTATTCCATTCATTGCCTAACCAGCGAATCGCCGTCTTCGGCGATTTGTTTCTCGACAAGTATCTTGAAATCGACCCCGCGCTCGGAGAAATCTCCATCGAAACCACTAAGGCCGCCCACCAGATCGTTGGCAAGCGCTGCCAGCCCGGCGCGGCGGGCACGGTCTGCAATAACCTGGCCTCGCTTCAGGTCGGAAACATCAGCGTCATTTCCGTGATTGGCGACGACGGCGAGGGCTATGACCTCAAGCAAGCATTACACGCCCGCAACATCGAGCCTGTCTTGGTCGAAACCAAAAACCGCTTTACGCCGACCTATTGCAAGCCCATGTCGCAGCAACCCGGCGGCGAAGTCGAACTCGAACGCCAAGACACCAAAAACCGCGGCCTGTTAGGACGCGATCTCGAAGACGCCGTCTTGGCCAAACTTGACGCGCTCGCGCCGCAACTCGACGCCGTCATCATCGCCGACCAGGTCCAGGAACGAAACTGCGGCGTGATTACTGACCGGGTGCGCAAACACATCGCCCAGTTGGCGGCCAAGACGCCTGAGACAATTTTTTACGCCGACTCGCGGGTGCGCATTGGCGAGTTTGACAACGTCATCATCAAGCCCAACCGCTTTGAATGCGTTAACGCGGTGAATCCCATCGGCGGCGACGAGGAGCCATCGACCGAGTTGGCGTTAGACTGCGCGCGCACACTTCACCAAAAAACCGGGCAGACCGTATTTCTCACCCTCGACAAAGAGGGCATCTGCCCCATTGGCGGCGAAAGTGAAACCCGCGTTCCTTGTCCTCCAGTCACCGGGCCGATCGACATCGTCGGCGCGGGCGACAGCGTCACCGCGGGCATCGTCTCGGCGCTGTGTTCGGGCGCGACCCCCAACCAGGCTGCCATCATCGGAAACCTGGTGGCGTCAATCACCATTCGACAACTTGGCACAACCGGCCAAGCGTCGCCTCAGCAAGTTCTCGACGCCTACCGCGCCAACCAGGTGTTGTATCAACCCATCCCGGCGTGATGTTCACCAAGCCCCCCCCTTGTAAGGGGGGAAGTCCGCCGCAGGCGGACAGGGGGGATCAATAAACCCTCAAGGGCTGGCTTGGTTTCACTCCGCCTTGCCCTTGCCACCCAACCCATTCGTCTTGGAGCGCGCGCGTCCCCACGCGCTTTTTTCGCTCCACATTTCATTTCACATCGTGTGCAGGTAAAGTAGGCCCATCTTGATTGAGGGCGTAACTCAATGATTCAATGGCTTCGTAACCAACCGATGTGGCGGTATCGCGGGCTAGTCAGACAACTGACGGCGCGCGATCTCAAGGTGCGTTACAAGGTGTCGGTGTTGGGGTTTTTCTGGAGCCTCTTGCGCCCGCTGTTGACCATCGGCGTGTTAGCGGCAGTGTTTTCGATTCTCAACCTTGAGAGCACGCGCTACGGCATTGCCTACCCCACCTTACTGCTCGCGACCTACATGCCGTGGTTTTATTTTTCCGCCAGCCTGTTGGAAGGGACCCAGTCACTATTGGGCAATGCCCATCTGGCGAAGAAGGTCTATTGCCCCCGGGCGGTGTTCCCCACCTCAGTGGTGGCGTCAAATCTGATCAACTTCTTGTTGTCGATGGCGGTGATGGTTCCCATTATTTATTTGTTTGACAAGACCACGCCCACCTGGGCGTTGTTGCAGCTGCCCATCGTTATTGTGTTTCACACGTTTTTTTTATTGGGGCTATGCCTGGCGCTGTCGACGCTCAACGTGTTGTTTCGCGACACCCAACAGATCATCGAGTTTTTTGTCTTGGTGTGGTTTTATCTCTCGCCGGTGTTGTATGACGCGTTTGAGATATTCAGCCGCTATGGAACGCAGTCATGGCTGTATTTTCTCAACCCGATGGCGGGGCTGCTCGAGTGGTACCGCTACTGCCTTCTCGCTTCCCATCTTCAAACCACGCCTGAGATGGCGCCATTAAACCAGATTACCTTTCAGTTCGGAGTCCCCTACGCGGCGCTTGTATCGCTCATCGTCTTCTTCGCCGGGTATTGGACCATGCGCAAACTCGAAACCCGCGCGGTCGATGAACTTTGACCTCACCCGGCGACTTGATGTAGACTGACGCCATGAACTTCGCCTGGGTAAAAATCACATGCCCCTATTGCGCGGCGCGCATCCCCATCAGCGCCGACCGCTGCACCGAGTGTCGCTCGATTATTCCACACGAGGCCGGCGACAAGGTGCGCGGGCGGTTGTTTTGGGGCATTGGCGCCGCCTTTCTAATTCTAGTAATCTTGGTATTGCTTGGCGCCGGAGCGCTGATTTTACTGTTTATCGCCTAATCAACCACGCCTAGCCCGCGCCAGCGGCTTGAGGGTAGACTGTAGCCATCAGTCATGACGAAACCGACCCTCTTAATCGTTTGGCACGGCGCGCTGTTCCCTTCATATCGCAAGCCCTTTTGGCGCTTGCAGACTGACCACGGTTGGGACGTGCACCTATTGGCCGCCCGCTGGTGGAGCAAGGCCATGCCGCGGCGCACGGCCTTTCAACTCGCGCCCGATGAACCGATACAAATTCACCGGCAACGCGCCTGGCTTGGAGTGCACGGCGCCGTCCATGTCCACCCGTTATTGCCGTGGTTGATGAGCCGGGTCAAGCCTGATTTGCTTTACATCATTGAAGAGCCGTTTTCTGTAATGGCCTGGCTCTCGGCTTATATGGCCATGCGCCATGCGCCGCCGCTGCCCTATGCGCTTTACACCTACCAGGATATTCACAAACAATACCCGCCGCCGTTTGGTTGGATGGAGCGCTTTGTGTTGCAATACGCCAACCGAACGCTTGTTCCAAACCCAGACGCAGGCATGGTTGTCGAACGCAAAGGCTATCAAGGCCAATGGGACGTGTTGCCCGCGACAGTTGATCTGGAACAGTTCTCATACCGCCAGCGAAAACATGACGGCGAATTGTTCACCCTGGGCTATGTCGGGCGGTTGGCGGAAGAGAAAGGCCTGCGCGATTTGTTGTGGGCGTTGTCGCGATGTGACGACCGAATTCGATTACGCCTGGCGGGCGACGGCCCCGCCAAACACCGCCTGGCTGTTCTCGCCAAAGAGCTGGGCGTTGATGAACGGCTGGCGTTTATCGGGCCAATCGCCCATGAAGACCTGCCCGCGTTTTATCACGAGATTGACGCGCTGGTGTTGCCGTCGCGCACCACACCACACTGGCGCGAACAGTTTGGGCGCGTATTGATCGAGGCGATGGCCTGCGGCGCGCCAGTGATTGGATCTGACTCGGGCGCGATCCCCTCAGTGGTCGGCGACGCGGGAATCATCTTCCCCGAGGGCGAGGCCGACGCGCTGGTCAACAAGATTGAGTTATTGGCGGGCGACCGCAACTGGCAGCAGCAATTGTCGCTGCGCGGGCGCGTACACGCCGAACAAAACTACGGCGTTGACCGGGTCGCCGAGCGGCTGCACCATCATCTGACGGAGGCGCTCCATGCACGTCGCGATTAACGCGCTCTGTATCACCAACCGCAGCGGTACCGGGCGCTATGCGCATGGGCTGGTCGACGGGTTGATGCGCATTGATACCGGCGGCGCGCGCTTCTCGGTGTTTGTTCCGTCAAACTTCGTGTTGCCGCTGCCGTGGCGCAACCACTCGGCGTTCGTGTTTTATTCCGTTCCGATCAAAGGCGCTATCAGCCGCATCGTGTTTGAACAGTTTCGCTTGCCTTCGCTGCTGCACACCATCCTGCCGGATGTCTTGCATTCTCCCGCGTTCATCGCGCCCGTCGACGCGCCACTATCGATCCGCCAGATCGTCACCATTCATGACCTGGCGTTTCACCGCTATTCAGAGACGGTCCCGTCGTTGCGCCTGGCCTATTATCGCTGGGCGATTCCACGCTCAATGAAATGCGCGAGTGCAATTCTCACTGACGCTGACACTATTTCACAACAGATCATTGACAAATTTGGCCTGCAAGACAAACTCCAATGCGTCCCGCTTGGCGTCGACACTCGCGTCTTTCATTCAACCGAGCCAGACCAAGACAGCGCGGTGTTGAACCAGTATAGAATCTCTCAACCCTACATTCTATTTGTCGGCGCGCTGGAGCCGCGCAAGAACCTTTCGATGCTGCTCAAAGCATTTAACACTGCGCGGGAACAAGGCTTTGACCACACTCTGGTATTGGCTGGCCGCTATGGCTGGTTAGAGCCAAAATCAATGTGTGCCCATGAAGGCGTGGTTCAAACCGGGTATGTCAGTGATGAACATTTGCCTGCGCTTTATCGCGGCGCATCAGCCTTGGCGGCGCCGTCGATTGATGAGGGCTTTAACCTGCCTGCGACAGAAGCGCTGGCCTGCGGCGCAGCGGTGGTTGCTTCGGATATCGCCGTTCACCGCGAGACGCTGGGCGCGCGCGCAGTTTATGTCTCGCCGCATGATGTAGAGGGATGGGCAAAAGCGCTTCTTACGTTGAAGGAAGACAAAGGCGGGTTAAGAACCCACTCTACAGTTAGAGATTGGGTCGATGTCGCCAAAGACACGTTGGATGTGTATCGCGGCCCTTCGCCTCATCCTGCAATTGAATTGTAGGGTTATTCCATTAGCGGCTGCATCAGGCGGTAGAGCTCGACGCGTTGGTGTTTTCGGACGAGTTCAAAATAGTCGGGATTCCCTAAATAATCCAAATGCCCCAGTTGGGCCGTGATGGGGTGAGTGGCTTCGTCTGGAATGCGCAGGTAATAATTCACGCCGAGACGCAAGAGTTCTTCATGCACTTCAGGGTAAGGGCGCCCATAGAAAGGCGTCAGGCCGCAATCGTCTATGTGAATCAAACCGATGTCGTCGCGGTAAACATGGTGGCGGTTGTCGTGAGTTAAGATCAAAGACAGCGGTTCGACTTCGTCATTGATATAGCGCCACACCGGGGCGACTTCAGGGTAGCGATAGGCGTAATAGTGTTTGGGCGCCATGCCCGGCGACGCAAAAATCGGCAGCGACGGGTCGCCTACTTTCGCGCCCATGATCGACGCTGACAGCCCCGGCGCCAACGCGACCAACAAGATCATCGTCGCGTAGGCCGTCCGCCATCGCGGCGTCATGCCCGCCAAAAGCCGCGCGGCAAATACGCTCAACAGGGGAAACAGCGCGATGGTGTGATAGAGGTACAAGCCCGAAATGACATACTGATACAACGCGTAGAGAAACACCAACAACAACACGACGACATCAAATCCACTCGGCTTACGCCAGCCCACAAACAACGCCGGGATGAGCAGCCCGCCCGTTAGCGGGGCGATGCGCCAATCGAGCAAAAACATAGGCACGCTGCCTACAACGCGCTCATAGAGGGTGTCGCCTAGTTGGGCGAAGCCGTTGCCGTGGGCCAGCCATTCCTGGTTGGCCGAAGCGAGCACGTCAAGGTTGATGTTCATGCCGCCGAACCATTCAGGAAAGAAGGCGTAGACCGGGTTGCCGGTGACGATAGTGTTTCTCACATACCAGATCATCGCCAGCCCAAACCACGCGCATGACGTGACAAACAGTGACGCGAACCGCGCCTGGTTGTTTCGTTCAACCAATACCCATACAAACGCCAGCGCAACGCAGGGCCACACGATGACGCCCAGATAGTTTATTTGTGGAAACACCGCCGCGATCAATAAAAACGGCTGAGCGCGCCGCGCGCTGGGCGCGTCAAAAAACAAGGCGGCGAACAATATAAAAATACAGGTAAACAACATCACCAGCGCATAATCTGACGCATAGACAAAATACGACGACACAAACGGCAACGCCCGAAACGACAACACCGCCAACACCGCGACCAGCCGCTGTTTGAACAGATGAAGAAACAGGTAGTACATCACCATGATTGACGACACGCCCGCCAACGGGGCCGTCCACTGGGCGTAAAGGTCTGACCAGTCGCCAAACAACGTTGCCGTTGTTGACTGTTGAAGCGAATACATGTGAGGGTAGTTTGAGCCGAGGCCCAGCCCCACCTGCAGGCACGGCTCTATCGGGGGAAACCCGCCATGAAAATACGTCAATTGGCTGTAATTCACATAGAGAATCAACGAATCCCAATAGTCGACCGGGTACATCACCGAGTAATACACGCCAAACAGCGAGATCAGCGCGAGCAACGCCCACGCCGCGCCATGCAGCCAACGCTCGCCGCTTGACTCTAACGGCGCCGCTTCAAATGACGGCCTGCAGTGCGAACGCCCGATGATACGGTTGGCAAGAACCATAGCAATCAAGACCAGCGCAATCACTAACGCCACGCTGGCGCGGTGGAGCTGCATAAACATCGCCGGGAACTGCATGAGAAAATGGACGATGCCCACGCCGAGAAACGGAGAGATCGCCCATTCTAACAAAAGAGGCAATCGAAAAAACAGGCGTAAAAACAAAACGCCAATCACGGCGTGAATGGCGAAGTAAACAAAGTGAAACAGCGTCGCCCACCAAAACCCTTTAGAAAACCCCAGCGACCAACTGCCTAACTCGCGAAACAACGAAATGAAAATGGGCCCAAAAAACGGCTGGTTGAGAGGGACTTGAGAAAATTGAATATACCAATAGCCGAGCCAGATCAGCACGGCGCCAAAGATGATTTGAGAAAACAACCTGGAGCGGTCAGTCGTTGTCCCACTCCTCGCCCGTAATCAAGCGGTAGGCTTCGAGATATCGCGCGCGCGTTGACTGAATGATCTCGTCGGGCAGGTCAGGCGCGGGCGGGGTGCGGTCCCAGTCGAGCCTTAAGAGATAGTTTCTGACAAACTGTTTGTCCATCGGGTCTTGGGATTTTCCGGCTTCATACTCAGCCGCCGCCCAAAAACGCGACGAGTCGGGCGTGAGCAATTCATCGATCAGTAAAATTTCGCCGTCGAGGCAGCCAAATTCAAATTTGGTGTCGGCCAAGATGACGCCGCGTTCTTTGGCGTAGGCGGCGGCTTCGCGATAGAGTTCGATGCTGCGGGCGCGCAGTTCGTCGCCTTCGGCCCCGCCAACGATGACCAACATTTCGTCAAACGAAATGTTTTCGTCATGGCCCTGGTTGTTTTTCACCGCCGGAGTAAAGATCGGCTTGGCCAGTTGGCCCGACTCGACCAGCCCGCTTTCCATCTTCACGCCTGCGATCACTTGGGTTTGTTGATATTCGGCCCAGGCCGACCCGGCCAGATAACCGCGCACTACGCATTCAACCAAAATCGGCTCGGTCTTTTTCACTACCATCGACCGCTTGCGCAGTTGGTCGGGATGCGAACAAAACGGCTCGGGAAAATCTTCAACTTCAATTGAGATTATATGGTTGGGGTCGGCTTCGCTAAGTTTGTCGAACCAAAACATTGACATCTGGGTGAGAATGGCGCCCTTGTCGGGAACGCCCTGAGGCAGGATGCAGTCAAACGCGCTGATGCGGTCAGTCGCGACCAATAACAGCGAATCGCCCAGGTCAAAAATGTCGCGCACCTTGCCGCGCCGAGTTGGTTCTACGCCAGGAATATCAATCTGTGTGATTGCGTTGGTCGCCATGTTCCACTCTCTTTATAGAAATACATATGTGTGTCATTCAATTCAACCCCACGGTGTCTCCCCCATTATGAGAAGATGAGCCTAAGCAAATAGGCAGCAAACTGCAGAAACACTGCGCGAAAACTTAAACTCATTTCATGCACTGCAATGATACAACTCAAAGCCGCTATGCCAAACATCAACAATGAAATAATAATAGTGGTCGCCAGAATTATGTGCGGATTGAGTTTACGTAACTGCATCTATCGCTGTCCGCCGCGGCGGATACGGGCGCGCTTTACGCACATTTTTTTGACAAACGCTCTATTTATAGGTGGTTTGTTGAGGTTCCTTTTGACAAAATCTCAATGAGATGGCCTTTAGGCTTCGATTTCGATGGGGGCGCCGCCGATGCTGCGCTTGACGCCAGCGCCGTCGCTGAGGGTGATCTTGCCCTGATAGACGCCCGTCGAGGCGGTGTCGTCAGCCGTGAGGGTATATTCCGCCACGCCCATGGGCGCGTCGGGTTTAGTGCAGACCGATCGGCCTGGGTTTACTTGCGCCTCGCCGTCAGAGATCACAAAGTCAACTGACAGCGCGGTCAGGTCAACCGGGGCGCCGCCTTCGTCGCGGCAGTAAAACGTCAGCCTGACGCCTGAGTCATGTTGGCAAAGCCGAATTGGCGTATTCATTGAGGTTCCTCCATCGTCGCCCCGCCAGGAAACAACACGTCAAACGCGATTCGCTGGGGGACCGTGACCGTTAACAAAATTTGATAGACGCCGCCGTCGCGCGCGGCGCGCGCGCCCGCCCATGAGACGCCAGCGGTTCGTCCGCTGCGTTGGCGAATCGGGTCGCCTTCAGGGGTGTTTGAAAAGCCTCCACCGGGTTTCAACATGTCCGCGCCTCCTTACTGCCAAGGCTGATCGGGCGAAAGATAAAACACGCCATCGTCGGGCGGGCTGGCGGACCGCACTTCCACTGATGCTTTGGTCGATGTGACCGAATCAGGATAAAAGAACACCCGGTAGAACGTCTCGGTCGGTGTGGTAAACGAAATGTCGTCTGACGCAAACAGTTGAGTTTCAAGATGAGACGGCATATCAGCGGGCACGTTTCGGGTCGCGCTGACAATGGTGCTTTGGGCGTACCACAACCGCGCCCGCGACAGCTCGCGCGCGGAGACCGCCGAGTATTCGATAGCCGAATCGAGCGACGCCTGCAAACCCGACGTGGCCGATTCAATGCGCTCGTTGAAGTTCGAAATGGTATACCCGTAGTAGGGCAAGTAGTCATTTTCGGTCAATGGGGTAAGGCCGTTGAGGCCGCTGGCTTCGGCGCCGATGCTTTGGATGCCCCGTCCGTTTTCAACCAGATTGAAGTTTTTGTGGGCGTAGGCGGTGGCGTCGCCAATCACGCCTGACACCAAAACAATATACGACCCCGCCGCGCGGCCCGTGGTTGAAAACACGCCCAGGGCGACGCCCTGGCGCAACTCGGTCATCCCGCCCCCGGCGATTTCGCCGCCTTGAAAGATAATTGAATAACTCATGCTGGTTGGCGTGGTGGCCTCGCCGGTTTCGGGATCGGCGGCGGCGATGGCGAAGGGCACGTCGTCGCCTTCTTCAAACACGCCCAGGTGGCTTTGGGCGAAGGCGCTCAATGAGCAATAAGTAAACAATAGAATGAGCAAAACCTGCTTCATGGTACGTTCTCCTGAGAATCTATAATTGGGTAAACATCCATTTCAACAGCGCCGCCAACATCGCACCTGACAGCCCGCCCCAGATCGCCGCGCTGGTTTTCACGCTGGCGATATCAAGACGGCTGCGCTGCAGCTGCTGGTTCATGGCTTCGACGGTGGCGCGGTTGTGCATCAACATCGACTCGACGGATTCGAGCTTGGCGCGCACACGCTCCATCAACGCTTTGAGTTCAACCACTTCACGGCAGTAATCAAAATTGCATTCATTCATGACGGTTCCTTACAATTCACTTACAGTTTTTGCCAACCGCTTGAGGTGTAGACATAGGCGCCGTCTTGATTGTCGTCGCTGGGGTGGTCGTAATAAATCACTTGACCGACCGCCCCGGCGGGTAGAGAAGTAAAAATGTTGAGTTGCAGCGCGCCGCCGATGGATAGATTATTTTTCACTGTTACGTCTCCAGCGTCGCCCTCGATGGTCATTAGGTCTTCGACGCTATCAGAGTGAAATTTGATATTGCGGTCTGAGGTGATGTCGAGATCAAACGCCGAGACGCCGATCTTGTAGGCGTGGCTGTAAAAGCGAATCTTGTCGCCCAAAAAATCAGGGAACTCCATCCGCGTCGTCGGCACAATCACCGCCCCCGCCGTCCCGTTATTGGTCGGGTCGAGATAGAGGTCTAGGTTTGAGCGCAACAAGGCGCGTCCACCGTCGCGGCGAATAAAGAAAACATGTTCATCGCCAGGAAACGCAATTGTCGACGCCTCAATAGTTGACGTCGCCGCAACCAAGTCGCCAAACAACGCGCCGCCGCTTTGTTGAATGAAGACATCTTCAATCTGGTTGGCGTTGATGCGCGTTTGGGCGTGGCCCGTAATAATTGGCGTGATGAGTAATGCGATAAAACCAATGAACCGGGCGTAGTTCATGTTAAGTTCCTTTCGATCAGTTGTCTGATAAGCGGTCAATCAGATAGTGGTGTGTGATGGTTGAATTCGCCGCTGGCGCGGTTGCAAACTGATACGACTGGCCGCCAACCTCTTCGGTATAATCGGCGCCGTGTTTTTGCAACACCCCATTGAGAAACACCCGCAGGCTTCCAGAGCGAAAGTAATCTTGGGTTGAAAATTCCGTTCGCACATCGTCGGGCGACTCAGTCGGCGCCGCATCGGTTGAATGGCGATGGGCGTCGCTATGAACAAAGCGGGGCCGCGCGTCAATCAAATAGGAATCGACCAAGTTATCGTTGTTGAGGATTTTGGTCGACCCAGGTCGATGATAAATCCGGGCCATGCCAATTGCGCCGCTTGGAGCGGAAGGCGCATCTGGCGCCGCGGCTTCGTCTCCCTCGACGACGACTAATTCGCCCGTGATAGAGAGAGCAATCAGGTCGATGCGCGGGTTAGAAGACGGCGCGATAAACACGCCCTGGCTGGGCAGCGCGCTCTCGGCTTTCAAACCCGCGAAGCCCGATTCAAAAATGGCCCAACCCGATTTCACGCGCACCGTCATATCAGGCGAACCGGCTTCGACAACGTTTAATGCGTCAACATCATTTGTCGCTATCACTGCAGGTTCGCCGCGAGTGAACAAGGCCGAACACACCGCATGAAGCAGGTCAAACCCCGCTTCGATGTTGCCATTCCAACGGTTGAGTTTTGACGAGGCGACCGGGGTCTCTTTATAGATAAAGAGCGATGAGGTGTTACCGTCGTGTTGGGCGTCATAGTTTCCATATACGCTCATTCGTTGCGCGCCTCCTCGTCGATTGAGATTGTGCAGAACACACCGTTGTCATTCATACTCGCGCATACTTCACCCACGACGGTGTTGTCTTCGCTGAGTTGTTCATACACAACCGCGCCTTGGTCGACCAGCGCTCGCTCAATGGAGTTTGAACCATCGTGGTTGCGGCTGCGACGCCAGATCGCTTCAACGCTGTTGGTTAAACTGTCGTCCCACTCCGCAAGCGGCGCGACGTCGTCAAGCAGGCGGTTGGCGTTTAGATAAGCAAAGACCGGGTCGTCTCGCTCCGTTACCAACAGCACCGTCGGTTCACTTTCGCCCATCGAGCGGGCGCCCGTGACATTCGTGGCGCGGTCGGCGCTTTTGTAAACCAGCGAGCCTTCGAGCACTTCGTTGACGGAATCAATCAAGCGGTAACAGGTTTGTTCGCCGTAGCGTTCGCCGGGGCGGTGGCTGCACTGGTTGTTCTGCGCGCCGCAGACTGAACAGCGCCACTGGTTAAACGTCCACGCCAGCGACACTTCGCGGTAGATGCCGCCGTCGATGTTTAACAACAGGTCTTTGGCGCCTGACGTGTCGCGCAGCCAATAAAACCAGGCGCGCACAAAATGGGCGGGCTGTTCTAAGCGCTCGCCCTGGCGTTCGACCACTTCAGCGCGAAAGAACCGCGCCAACGGCAGCGAGCGGCGGTCATGTCCAGGCAACACCGATTGTCCAACGATGAGGAGCGCGATCTGCTCCAATGCTTCTACAGTAAACTGGCAGCCGTCGGCGTCGCAGGGCAGGGTCGAACATAAATACATGCTACGCACAAACACCTGGTCGGCGCGCAGCGGCGTTGCGCTGAGTTGATTGATGGCGGCCAGGTGGTCTGAGGTCACGGCGCCGTCTTGAAACCCCGGCGCTTCGCGCGAATAGACCAAGGCTGGCATGTCGGTTTGTGTTGATTGTTCTTGGGCCATGTCGTCTCCTCTTTATATCCATACATCGCGAAAGGCGACGCGGCAGCCGGCTTCGGCGCCGTTGGGAGATAACGAAACCCGCAGCGCATTGGCCCCCGGCGCCAGTATGGGGAACTGTTGATTGCACGATGCAAACTCATTGCGCCCGTCGATCTCGACCCGATGGTTTTCCGAATCAACCAAGACCGTTTCTCCTGGATTAACGGCGCCATTGAGCGTGAACGTTTCGTCCTCTGTCTCAATTGTGATCAACTCGACGGCTGATTTCGCTTCAATGGTGAACTGGGCGGGGCTGTTCCAGTTGCCGCGATTGAAGACTGAAAGATGGGCCTTGCCTAAATACGTCTCCGCTTCGTTTTGATGCAACGCCTCGCTGCGCGCATAGCGATCGCGAGTCCACGCCAAGAGGTCAACCCCCGCCGCCAGGCTACGGCGATGGGGCGCGATCTCGAGCGAACGCCGCCGACCATAGTGAATTTGTCCTGGCTGTAAACTAAGCGTTGCGCCGCCCTGGTCAAATAGTTCAACCGCCGCTTGAAGCTCTTGCAACTGGTCTTCTAACAGCGAGGGCGAAGCGGCCCGCACCAGCGAACGGATGCGCACCTCTTTTCTCACCTTGCTATTGGCTTCGACCAATTTGGTTTGAACATGGGTCGCCGCGCTTGGAAACACATACCCGCCGATGCGCGTCACTAGGCTTCCTCCCGCGCCATTTGCAGCGGCGCTGGCCGGGCGGTTTTGGCGTAGGGCGCCAACAGACCCCAGGCTTCCTGGCGAAAGCGGTCGGCCAACGCCAGTTGGCCCTCGACCGCGTTGTGTTCGTTGATGCGCACGCCCGTCAAGGTAACGTCTTGGGCGGTGACCGCGGTCGCCGCCGCCTTGTTTTGAAACCACACCGAGAGGGCCAAATTGATCTCAGCGCGAACAATCGCCGCATTCACCGGCGACTCGTCAGTCAATGTGGTCTGGGCCAAAATGTCTTCGTGGGCCTGAGTGAGACTATCGCGCAGTTGCTCAGAGGGGACGCTGTCATAATCGCGTAAAAAGGTCTGCTTGCGCAATTCATGTTCGGTGACAAAGGGCATTGCCGTTCTCCTAGAGCGTTTGTCAAAATTCTGTGTGATAAGCGCGCCTGAATCCGCCGCGACGGACAGCGATCGATACAGTAATGCGCCTTCAATCTGCACGTTATTTTGACAACTACTTTAAAACGCCGTGCGGGCGCGTTCGCGCGCCCGCACGGTTCGATTACGACCAGGTGATGTGTAAGACTTTTGCGGCTGCGGTAATGGCTTTCGCGAAGCCAGCGGTTTCAGAAATCGCCACGCCTTCGATCTGGCGGCGAATCAGGCGTTCGCTTTCAACGAACACGCTGGTCTCGAACACTTCTTGCAGCGCGAAACGTCGGTCGAGGCCAATGATGCGGTCGTCGGCGACGGCGTCGTCAATCAACAGTTCGGCGCCAAACAGGCGAATCGGCTCGCCCTTCACTTGAAAATCTTTAGAAACCACCGGGTCTTTGACTTCAGACACATTGAGAAGTTTCAACGCGGTGGTTGCGTTACAGATCATCACGTTGAGTTCGTAGGGGTCAAACGAGAGCGCAAACTCGGCGAGATCGTCATAATCGAGCGCGCCGCTGACATCGGTGTTCATGGTCGCGGCGGCGTTGCTGTTTCCGTCGCCGTTAATCAACACACTGACGGCGTCTTCAAACTTGTCGCGCTGAATCTGCAGGCCGATGGTGCGCAAAAACACCGCCAAGACGGAGGTGCGCTTACGGCGGATCGACTCATACGTCGCTTGAAGGTAACGGCCATATTTGTTGATGTTGACGGTGTGTTCAGCCGATTTGAGCTCGACCATGGGCAGGTTGGCGCCTTCGCCGATTAAGGCCAACGCCTTTTCGGCTTCGGGAATGACGGCGTCATCCATGTAGATGCTTTTGTAGGTATTGTCATCAATCTTGACGCGCCCGGCGAGAACCTTCTTCAACTTTGAAAAATCATTGAAGCCGGACTGGACGGAGCGCGACACAAACTCAGGGAACAAGACCGTGCTCTCTTGAGTGGCGAAGAAGCGGTCAACGATATCAGCGTCGTCGCCATTGACGCGAATGCCCGCCAGCGCCAACTGACGTTCGAACGCGTCAAGTTGGGCGTCGTGTTCAGACGGGTCGAGCGACTCGAGATAGGTAGTCAGATCCATACTGCGCTGCGCCGCTTCGGCGTACATCCCTTCATGCAGCGGGATGGTGGCCGCGCGTTGCAACGGCTGGGGCAGCGCATTCAGTTTTTCTTCAGCAAGTAACATTGAGGGTCTCCTTTGTAGGGGTCGAAATCAATTACATCAACACATCGCAAGCGTTGGCGTCGACTGACAGGGCCACGCCGCGCGCTATGTTCCCGCCAGCGGGGTCGCCAGACGCGCCGTCGACTGCCGGAGCCTGGTAGACCTCTCCGGCGCCGTCTAGAACCAGCGCGTCGCCGACCGTCGGCGCGGTCTTGCCGCTGTTGATTGAAAAGCGGGCGACGCCAGAGATTTGAACCGTCGCGAGTCCGCCCGCGACATGTTCAAGACGGCCCAACACACGGCCGCCGTCAGAGCCAAAGCCCACTTCATAATTGCCTTCAAGCGCGACGGCCTTGCCGACGTCGTCTACGTCCAGGTCATAGGTCCCTGGGGTGGTTTCATGGACGGCGAACGTGGCGTAGAGCGCGCCGATTCCATTGTTGTCTACGGTTCGAGTCATTCTTGCCTCCTTGGGTTGTACTGCTGTGGGTTGTTATGGGTTGGGGTGATTGCCCGGCATTTGAAACGACGCGAATGAAACCGCGTTCGGCCCAGCGGCGTTCTCTTCGACGAACCGCGAAACCGGCCGGGTCGGGTAAAGCGCGCAAAACTCTGACGTCGCCGCCCGGTGAAGCCTGCGCACGGTGTCGGGCGATGTCGCGCCGTCGTTGAGCGCGTCTTCGACAATGCGAACCCGTTCGCGGTCGCCAGTGAATTGCGCCGCCGCCCGGGTTCGGCTCAGGGTTTCTTGACGCAGCCGCTCAATTTCACCGCGCCCCGCTTCAGCCAAGGGCCTCAGCTGTTCGTGTTCGTCTTGAAGCGAAGTGATCTGTTGTTCGAGCGCCGCGCCGCGCTGGCGTTGTTCTTCGACCGTGCTCTCAAGTTGCATGCAGTGCAGAGCCAGGCGGCGTGAGTCGAGCAGGCCTGCTACCGTCTGGTTAGCGCTTTGGGTAAGGGGTTGTTGGTTCATAGATTGTCCTCACAAAACAAATGTTCAGTGAATTTCATCTATGAGACAAAAATACGCACATTGGAGGGATTATCTCAAACATCAATCAATTCATATGTAGCGTAAAGAAAGTATTCACAGACCATTAAATCATCCTATCAAACTAAAAAGAGAATGAATCCACCAACACTCACAACATGAGTTTCGTTTTGAGATACGATATAAATATCTTATCTCTAAAACGGGACATCATGTCATTTATGAAAATTCGATTTTGTTTATAAACAATAAAATTTATCGAATCCAACAAAACATATATTTAATAAAACGAATAAAATGAACAAGCAACCCCATAATTGATCCC
The DNA here is from genome assembly GCA_964556895.1 of uncultured bacterium. Lineage (GTDB taxonomy): Bacteria > Hinthialibacterota > Hinthialibacteria > Hinthialibacterales > Hinthialibacteraceae > Hinthialibacter. The sequence goes on from CAZKYC010000001.1 coordinate 120,538, forward strand.
GAATGTGAGACAAAACCACTCTCTAGCCTAATACTAATTAAACACAATACTTGACTAAAATTATTCACATTTTTCAAGACTGCGTTATAATTGATTTAGATACAAAAATATCCAATATTAAGAGGAAAGCCAATGGCTAGACATAAGGTCGTTATTATCGGTGGTGGATTTGGCGGGTTATACGCCGCCCAGGCGTTTAAACACCAGCGTGATGTCGAAGTCACATTGATCGACCGCCGCAACTTTCACTTGTTCCAACCGCTTCTGTACCAGGTTGCGACTGGAGGCCTTTCACCCGGAGACATCGCGTCGCCATTGCGCGCTGTGTTGAAACACCACAAAAACGTCAAAACTCTGATGGGTGAGGTAGTCGACATCGACGTTGCCCGCCGGGAAGTCGTCTTGCGCGATGACACTGCGCCTTATGACACGCTCATCGTGGCGACGGGCGTCACCCACTCGTATTTCGGCAACAACCAATGGAGCCAAAATGCGCCCGGCCTCAAGACGATTGAAGACGCGATTGAGATGCGCCGTAAAATATTTTTCGCCTTCGAAGGGGCCGAGCGCCAAGACGACCAGGATGAAACCCGCGCCTGGATGAACTTTGTCATCGTAGGCGGCGGCCCGACCGGCGTCGAATTGGCGGGCGCCTTGGCCGAACTGGCTCAACACACATTGAAGCGCGACTTCCGCTCTATCGACTCTGGAAAAGTGAATATCTTTCTGGTCGATGGCGCCGACCGCGTATTGCCGTCATACCATGAAGATTTGTCAGAAGACGCCGAGGGCCACCTGCGCAACCTGGGCGTCACCGTCAAAACCAGTACCGTTGTCACCAACATCGACGACGACAAGGTCACCATGAAACACAACGGCCGCGAAGAAACCCTTCGCGCCAAAACGGTGTTATGGGCGGCTGGCGTTCAGGCGTCTCCGCTCGGGCGCATTCTGGCCGACCGCGCCACCGCCTCGCTTGACCGTATTGGGCGCGTCATGGTCGATGAAAATTTGTCCATCCCCAATCATCCTGAGATCATGGTGATTGGCGACCTGGCCCACTGCATCGGCAAGGACGGCTCGCCGCTGGCGGGCGTCGCGCCAGTCGCCATGCAACAAGGCGCCTACGCCGCCAAACTGGTTGAGAGGCGCATGAGCGACCGCAAAATGAAGCCGTTCCAATACTTTGACAAAGGCAACATGGCGGTTATTGGCCGTAACGCCGCCGTGGCAGACATTCACGGCGTCCATGTGAAGGGCCTGCTTGCCTGGATAATGTGGCTGTTTGTTCACATTTTGTATCTGGTTGAGTATGACAACCGCCTGCTGGTCGCGACCCAGTGGGCGTGGAACTACTTCACCCGAAACCGCGGCGCCCGGCTGGTCACTCATCAGAATGATTTAAGCCTAAAGAAAAAGCCCATCGGCCAAAACGAAATGAAGTATGCTGAGTAGAACAAAAAACTGGCTCATCCGGGATTTGGATACGTTCTCTCAAATTGAATTAAAATTTCCAGACACGATCTCAAGGATGATTTTTTTATCGTTGTATCTGGCATGGGTACAACCCTGCTCGCTTCAGTGCGGCTCCGCTCGTTGGCGCAGGCGCTCCCACAGTTGCACCCATACCTTCAAGAGCGTTTGTCAAAATTCTGTGTGATAAGCGCGCCCGTATCCGCCGCGGCGGACAGCGATAGATACAGTTATGCGCCTTCAATCCACCTGTTATTTTACAACTACTATAAAACGGATCGTTAATTGAATTGTCAAATTCTCATCTGTCGTTTTCGTTGTATGAGCAATACGCTATCAGGGGCAGTGATTTGTTGGATTCGCGGTATACTTGCCGCCATGAAATTAATCAAAATTACTCAGACATTAATTGAAGACGTCGAGGCGCTTTCGTTTTCCGCCCCGGTCACTCATGTCTATAACCCGCTGACCTACGCCTGGGCTTCACATGAAAACTACTTGAAGACATACGGCGCCAGTAAGAAAGAAGTGGTCTTACTCGGCATGAACCCCGGCCCCTGGGGCATGGCGCAGACCGGCGTCCCATTCGGTGAGGTTGAATTGGTACGCGATTGGATGGGCGTCCAAGCGCCCGTCAGCAAGCCAGAGAATGAACACCCCAAGCGCCCGATTGAAGGCTTCAACTGCTCACGCAGCGAAGTTAGCGGGCGCCGCCTGTGGGGATGGGCGCGCGACGAATTTCAAACGCCCCGCGCCTTCTTTGACCGCTTCTTTGTCATCAACTATTGTCCGCTATGTTTTATGGAAGAAAGCGGGCGCAATTTCACCCCCGATAAACTGCCAGTCGCCGAAAGCAACCCCCTGTTTGACGCCTGTGACCGCGCCTTTCGAGATATGATTGATGAATTAGACCCTGAGTGGGTAATCGGCGTCGGCGGTTTCGCCGAAAAACGCGCCCAACAGGCGCTGGACGGCAGCGGCTGTTCTATCGGCAAGATCCTTCACCCCAGCCCCGCCAGCCCCGCCGCCAACAAAGGTTGGGCGCAGGCCGCCGTCAAAGCGCTGGCCACATATGGAATTCGAGTATAAGACGTTATCGTTTTTTGCGGGTCAACAACCGGTCTCGAAGCGATTTGCTAATCGGCGTTTCAGAGAGCCAGATGCCAAAGAAGGCCTCCGCGAAATCATCGCCCGCGACAGAACAAACCTCTTTGCCATTCAGCGACAACACGGTTGCGCGTCCGGGCGCGTATGACAATTCATAGCGGTCGCCTGCTTTCACGTCTTGAAAGGCGTTGTACATGGTTTCGAGTTTAGGGTAGTTCAACTCAAAATCCACATTGGGGTTTTTTTGAATGATGGCGTTGGCAGACTCGACAAACGCGCTCTTAGGGATGTCTCTCAGATAGTGGATTGACAACCGCTTGGGATACCGCCCCAACACGCCCGAACCGTCCGGCGCGTCTTCAGGCAGATACAACGCCGCCGAATACACCGAAAAACCAAAATAGCGAAAGACTGACCCGTTTCGATAGGGTACTTGTTCATTGTTGATGTAGGCGGTTTCTGCGAAATAGGCCGGGCCGACTTTGATTGTATTTACTTGCGCCGCGTCTGAATGAAACACTAACGCCAGATACATCGAAACGACAAAAACGTCCATACATCCCGCCTTTTGTTTGTATACAAATTTTGTAGTGCTCGTATTTGAAATGAGCGAGTTCATGTTTCAATGGCTTGGGCGCGTCTTTTCGAACGCCTGCGCTTCTAAGCGGAGCAGCGCCCAAGCGAGAAAAGATACACCCAAGCCTATAAGCGTTTATTATATCGACCCCCAACCTCAGTCAATAATTTCACCCAAAAAACGAGAGCGTGAATTTCTCCACGCTCTCTTGAGTCGTCAACTTCTTGCGCCTACGGCGCTGAATGCAACAACTCAGCGGGTACAGACGCCCCCTTCGGAATGCGGTATATCTCAATCTTGTCGACAAAGACAGTCACACTGGGCGAACCTGCTTCGCCATTGTTGGCAACCTGTAAAATGGGGTTGATCAAGACGCCCTGGTCAGGCTGATAGACCATGCTCATCCAGGTCGGGCCTTCAACCAGCTGCTGCGTCGTCGCCGGGAAATTCAACCCAATCGAGCCGTCAAACGACCCCGCAACCGTCAACCCGCCGCGCAGCGCCCCTACCGCAATCGACGCGTTGGGAAAATCAGCGCGCACCAACGCCCGAACCAAGATGGGGTCGCCGCCGCCGTCCACCGCCGCCGCGCTAAACATAAAACCGACCTGTTCGGGCGCGACCGTGATCGCCAACCCCTTGGCGTCATCGGATTGAGGCAAGATCAACGGCGAGAGCGCGGTCATGGCCAGCTGCCCCGGCGCCGCTGAATCAAACCCGCCGGCAATCTCGGCCCAGCCGCTCTCGGCGAGGGTGGCGCCGTCAAAGTTATATACTGTCATCGGCGACAACCCACTCGACGGCGGCGCCGTCGGCGTCGCGACCTGGCCAACCGGGGTTGGCGTCGGTGTGGGCGCGTTCACTGGCGTGTTGGTCGGTGGAACCGGCGTGTTGGTGGGCGGCGCTGGCGTGTGGGTCGGCGCATTTATCGGCGTGGGCGTGTCTTGTGGAATAATCACCGCCGGGGTGTTGGTCGGGATCGGCGTGTGGGTCGGCGTCGGCGTGCGGGTCGGCGCAATCGGCGTCGATGTTGGCCGCACGCCTTTCGGGCCGTGTTCAAACACTTGCAATATGCCGTCGCCCGCCAGATAGACATATCCATCAAAGGCGATGACGTCCAGGGACGAATCGGGAACATCATTTTCAAGAATGCGGTCTATCGTCGGCAGCCGCTCATAATCATACACCCGCAGACCGCCCTTGAAGCGCAGCGGCGGGTTGCTAAATCCATCAAACGCGGTGGCGGTGTAAGCGAAGCCTTCGCGAATGGCGATGCGCCAGACTTCGTTCTCATGGGTCGTGAAAGCGCTGGCGAGGTGTGAGGGCGCGTCTGGGTTTGAGATATCAAACAGGTCAATGCCGGTGAAGCCGACCGCAACGCCGAGTATATTGCCGTCGACCGACACGCCATTGTTGCCGTCAAACTCATTGATCACACTGACAAAGGTGGTGACCAATGAGGTTTCGAGCGGGTTCGAGGTATTCAAAATCATGATGTCGGCCCAAGTGGCGACATACGAACGGCCTCCGGCTGTGACCATATCAATGACTTCATCATTGGCGTCAATCACCGTGAGCGGCGCCAATTTGTTTGGCTCGTTGATTTGAAGTTGAGTAACCACGATTCGGTTGTTGACGCCGATATACACCACGTCGCCAATCGCGTGAATGAAATTCACATTTTCACGGTTTTCGGTCACTCCCCGTTCATCAAGAACCACAGGGGCGGACGGGTCGGTCACATCTGCGATGACAATGTTTTGTTCTCCCGTATCGTCTGTACCAACAACCAGGGTATTGCCCACCGACGACAGGCCGATGACGCTGCTGGGCACAGGGAACTCGCCAATCAGCGCGGGCGTGGCGGGGTTAGACACATCAAAGATGCGAACATCTTTGTCGCCGCCGACATAAACCCGGTTGCCGTCCAGGTAAAGCGCCAAGGCGCTGACATCCATCTGAAAAACAGGGGTAATCAACTGCGCGTGAATGGCTGCTGCGCTTGCCAGCGCAATGAATAAACAGATCAATACGCGTTTCATCGGTTATCCTCCAATTGAGTTCAAGCCCATTGCGTCATTCGCCTTGGATTGAATCTCCCCATAGGGCAATTCAATCCGCTCTCCTGCGTTGAGGCCGTGTGTGTCAAACCATCCCTGGTTCATTTCAAGCGCATACAGGCTCTTGTAGGTCGAGCGGTAATTCTTGACCGGATCAAACGGGCCGGTATGCGGCTCCATGTCTTCTATATTGCCTATGATTCCATCTTCTCGAATAAATGCAATCGATAAAGGGATCTTGGTGTTCTTCATCCAAAATGACATATACTGCGGCTGGCGATAGACAAACAACATCCCGTGATTGTCGGGCATCGACTCGCGATACATCAACCCCTGGCGCTGTTCTTGGGGCGTGATCGCCAATTCAATCACTACCGTCCGCCCCGCCAGTTCGGCTTCGATGGTTGACAGCGGCGGCAGCGCGTTGGCTGGAGCGCCTGGGTAAAACGGCTCGTTTGGGCCACAGCCGGTTAGCAGCAAGCCAACCATCGCCAGCCATACATATACCGGACGCCGCTGCATGACTAGGCTTCTCCCTCGGCGCCGTAGAGCGTTTCTAAGATGGTTCGAGTGCGCTGGGCGTAGGTGCAATTCTGCAAGACAAATTTCTGCCCGGCGCGGGCGATGGCTTCGCGTTCGTCGGCGTGTTGGAGATAATATTCGGCCTTCTCGCGCAGCTCGTCCAGGTTCTTAAAACAAACCAGATGGTTGTTCAACTCAAACTCGTCTTCGATGACGGGCTTATATTCCGTCAGTAAAAAACCGCCCGCCGCAAGGACGTCATACACCCGCGGATTGGCCGAATTAAAACACTGGGCGTGAAATACATTGACATTCACTACAGTGTTGTAATAGACCGACGGCAGGTCTTCGTTATATTCAGGCGCATAGCCCGCATAACAGCCCACCAGATCCTGCGCCCAGTCGGCGGTCCCCCATTCGGGCGAGCCGTATGTCGTCAGGCCCAGGTCATTAACGCGGCGCAGGGCCGCCATGCGCTTGAGATAGGTCGCGCGCTCTTCGAGATAGAGCACAACAAAACCCGAATAGGGCAGCCGCTCGCGTCCGTTTGATTGGTTAAAGCGGTCTTCAAGGGTCACGCTCTCATCAGCGAGATAGTCTTCAACGATCCCATCGAGAATGACGACAAAGTCAGCGTCGCGCTTGAGCCAATAAGCGCGTACTTCTTGAAAACGCGCCGCCGCCAACGCGCCCATAAAGCCCACTTTGGGGCCGGTGCGTTCGGGCCAGTCTTTGCCCGGCAGGCATTCAGCCAGCGGGCGAATGCCCGCCGCAGTCGGCAGGTAGGCGCCCTCTTTTCCGCTCAGGTCTTTTAAGTAGTCGAGATAGGTCGGGTCAAACGAAAAATAAGCGTCGGCGGCGTCGAGTTCTTCTTTGGTCGTCTGGACCCGCTTGGGACTATCGAGAAACCACAACACTTTTTTGATGGGCATCTTCGACAGTGACTCAACGCCTTCATTTGACAACGTGTTTCGGTTCATCCAAAGTAATACGTCAGGAAAATGCTCGCGGGTATAGACCAGCCAGACATACGGGTTCAAAAAACTCACCATGCGCTTGTTGGCGGTAAATGACGCCGTATCCAACCCGTTTTCTTCAAACCCGGCGGACACCGCGTTTGACAGGTATTCATGCTCTGGCTCGACCATCACCACTTTGCGCTTTCGCGGCGGGTCAAAGGGTTTCTTGAAGTGGTCAAAAATCTCAGCCATATAGTGTTGAGAGGCTTTGAAGACCTGTTCAACCATGGGCATGAAATGCTGCTGTAGAGCGGCGACCATGCGCTTTTCGTCTTCGCCCCACTCGACCCCGCACTGGACCGAAATCGACGCCAGCGCTGCGACCGGGTTGGTGTGAATAAACTTCAACACCGTTTCAACCGGGTTTGAATCAAGAATGAGTATCGTGCGGTCAGAGCGCAGCGCGTCGGTCCAATCAAAACGCTTGAACCCCTCTTGAATCAGGTCGAGACGGTCTTCGATGATCAACATGCGTTGGGCGTCGCGGCCTTTGCGCATCTGGTGGTAGAGATGCAGCGGCAGATACCCCAACCCGGGGCGAAGGATAATAAACAGGCGCTGTTTGTCAGCCTCTGAGTTTCTCAGCGTCGCTTCGGCGGTCTGCCACGGGTTGTTGGGCCCGTGGATCCACACCCCGTCTTGATTGCGCTTACATAAGACAACGTCGTCGCCCTTGTCTTCAAACGTGTAGGCGCCGTTGGCGTCGGCCTGTTCAATGGGTTCGAGATAGTGTGGATAGAACTGGGCGATGATCTGTAGGTTTTGTAAATAGGTTTCTTGGCTGGCGGCGTCGTTCATCTGTCCCCGGGGTCGCGCAGAGTCTATGGACGACAGGCGGTGGATGGGCAAAACTGCGCGCTCGTGCTATCGTCAATAATAGAATAGCTCACTATAACACAATTCTGATCCGGTACGAAACGCGATGCGTAGTGTTATCAATCTTTTAACAATTTGCTTCCTTGCTCTCGCGGCGGCGACGCAAGAGAGCGAATATCCGGTCACTGTCTGTACGTCGATGCAGGAACTCCAGGCCGCCAAACAGCGCGGCGCCGTCTTGCTCAAAACGGGGGAGCGCTTCTTCGTGCGCATCGGCGGCGAATACAAAGGCCCATTCGCCAGTAAGCAAACTGCGGTTGACCTGCGCCGCGACTATGAACAAAAGGCCCGCGAGGCCGGAGTGATCTTGCCCTCCGCCACCGCCCCGATTGAACCCAACCAAGGGTATTTCAATCCATCAACGATCATGTTTCCTTTTGTGGAAGCCAAGCCTAACCAGGGGCTGTTTCTTCAAGTGCCGTCCGGCGAACTCAAGCCCGCGCCAAGCGTGATGATTCATCCGGAGCCGTTACTTTACGACGAAGTCACGTTTGGCTCGCTGGATATGACTCCGCCCAACCTGCGTCGCCCGATGGCGCCGGGCCAACCGGGGCTCCCAGCCGCCGCGCCGACGCTCTTGCCTCACCAACGCAAGGTGTTTTTCGCCGTGACCGGACGCGTCATGGCCAAATCAGCGATTGACCTGCCGACCGCAGCGCTCACGCTTTCGGTCGGCGCCGCCGTGGTCGCCAACAACGGCGACGTGATCTGGAAACAATACGGCGCGATTGAAAGCAATATGTCGTTTCGCATCATTACTCCCATGCCGCGAACACCGCGCCCGCCAGCCTATCTCTTGTTGTTCACTATCGCTGAAGGCAAGGTCGAGCGCACCCTGCGCCCCAGCGAGCGCTTCCCCAGCATCGACGCCTCCGGCTTCGCCTATCACATTTTGTGTTCGTCAGCGTTAGAGATGGGAGCGAATTGGTTCCCCGCCCTGACCGAAGCAACCAAAGAAGAATACGAAGCCCTGATGGAAAAAGAAAAACTAAAAGGCAAGTTAAAACCGTAAGTCTCGTATTTTGTCTGCAATAAAAAGAGAAGTGGCTATTTATGGTTCTTCCTATATTTGAGTACTTCCCATGCCGGATGACCTGGAATTGGGGCAAAAAACGATATTCGTCCTTTCAATAATAGACAATCCAACTCAGGCATGGATGCAACTCAGGGAGCGCCTGTGCAAAAAGGCGGAGCGGCGCCGAAGCGACCAGAGTTGTACCCATGCCAAATACAACGATAAAAAAATCATCCTTGAGATCGTGTCTGGAAATTTCAATTCAATTTGAGAGAACGTATCCAAATCCCGGATGAGCCTTATTTATCAACCTGTTTTTTCTTGATTGAAAACAATCAAATCAAAAATCACTTCTAATAGTGGTTGCCAGAAATCTGTGTAGATTGAGTTTACATAACTGTATCTTTCGCTGTCCGCCGCGGCGGATACGGGCGCGCTTTTCGCACATTTTTTTGACAACCATTCCAGCGTCAAAGCCATGAGCGGCGGCGCTGCATCACAATGTACGGGTAGCGCAACAACATCATCGCCATGCGCGCGTAATATAAATCCACATAGCGCCACAACGGCATGTAGGCGAAGCGCTGTTTAAACGTGAACGTCTCGCCAATCTTGTGTATCCACGAGCGAAAAAACAGCCCCAGCCCATAATTCTTCAAAATGTAATACATGCGTATGCGTTCGTGATAGTAATGATAAGCGATCTGGCCGCGCTCGGTGCGGCCTTCTTTTGAGTAGTGGTGGACGATCTTCACTTCAGGATCAATGCGCAGCGTCCAGCCGCGCTTGCGCAACTGCAGACACAGATCGCCGTCTTCAAATAGATAAAAGTAAAACTCATCAAACCCGCCCGCCTGACGAACCGCGTCGAGACGAAATAGGCTGAAACACGTCGAGAGAATTTTGGGGTCGTCGGTCATCGCGACTGAGGCGGCGGGGTCGTAGTTGCCTTCCCAATCGGTGGTGGGCGAGATACACCAGACCTCGTTCATCTCTTCATCACCATAGATGACCCCGCCCATGCCCACCAGTGAATCATCAGACTTCATACAGTCCACCAACCGCTCAATGGCGCCGGGCGTGACCAAGACGGCGTCTGAATCCATAAACAACACATACTCGCCGCGGGCGCGTCGGATGCCCTGGTTGCGGGCGCGGCACGCCCCGACGTTGGACGTGTTTTCGATGAGCTGAATGTCTTCCTGTTGGCGCAGCCACGGCAGACTGTCGTCAGTCGAGCCATTGTCGATGATGATTATCTCGAGGTTGGCGTAGGCCTGCCGCCGCAGCGACTCAATCGCGCGTTTGAGATCGTCCGCCCGGTTCCAACTGATTAGAACGGCGGAAACAGCAGGCGTCGCGTCGTTCATTCAACAATCGCTTGATAAACAGCGTTGGTGTAATACTGCCAACTCTGGCTGGGGTTGGTCGGCGCATGTTGGCTCATGATGACCGCAACCAGTTCTTCTTCAGGGTCAATAAAAAACATTGTGCTGGCGTAGCCGCTCCAGCCATAGGTCCCTAGCGATTGAAGAGTCGAACTATAGGCGTGGTCTTTTTTGACCGACACGCCGAGGCCAAAGCCTGATTCTTTATCGTTATGCCATGGGGTGTGATTGACTTCGCCGCGAATCAGATTCGTTGACATGAGTTCAATCGACTTGGGGCCAAGTACGCGCTCCCCGTCCAACTCGCCGCCATTTGACAGCATCTGGGCGAAGCGGGCGTAATCCATCGCGGTCATCATCAGGCCGTGGCCGCCCGCGTGTTGAACGCCGACCTTGTAGTAACTCTCCAGTGGAAGCCCGCCCTGGTCAGGCGCAGGCTGTAACTTGCCGTCTTTGATGGTATAAACCGTCGCCACCCGGCCCCAGTCTTCTTTCGGCGTCGAGAAGCCCGCGTCTTTTATTTCGAGTGGATCAAACAAACGCTCTTGAAGAAAATCACCATAGGGTCGGCCTGAGACCACTTCGACCAACCGCGCAATGACATCAATCGAGGCGCCGTATTCCCAGGCGGTTCCTGGTTGGTGCAACAAAGGAAATTCAGCCAACGCGCTAATGGCGTCTTTGATCGGTTTCGCCGGGTTGAACATATCGATTTCATTGAAGCGCTTTGACAAAGTTGGGCTTAAGTTTTCTGGGATGCTGTAGCCAATGCCCGAGGTGTGCATGGCCAGCTGCATGAGAGTGATCTCAGACGTGGCGGGTTCGGTTTTGATTTCTCCGTCGATCTCGCCAATGAGAACTTGCATGTCCTTGAACTGCGGCAGGTATTTTGAGACCGGGTCAGTCAGCAAGACCTTGCCGTCTTCAACCAACATCAACAGCGCCGCGCAGGTTATCGGTTTGGTCATGGAGTAGATGCGAAACAGCGAGTCTTCGTCCATTGGCGTTTGGCTTTCGATGTCTTGCCAGCCAAGCGCCTTGTAATGGACGATCTTTCCCTTGCGCGCAACCACCGACACCAGGCCCGCCAGGTCTTCGCGGTCAACGAATCCCCGCATGATGTCGTCGAGTTTCTCCAGCCGCCCGCTCGACATGCCTACACGTTTGGGCTTGGTTTCTTTGAATGAATCAGCCTGAATAGACACACAAAAACACAACGTAAGCAACAGCATGGCTATCGTTGAAACTCTCATCATAAATCTCCTGTTTTCTCGCCATTGTTAGAACCGTTGGTAAAAGAGAGTTTAGAACCCACCCGTTAATTAAAGCCGCCCCCCTTTTTAAGGGGGGGAAGTCCGCCGCAGGCGGTCAGGGGGGATCCAGGAACAGTGTGCTGCGCCTGGATAGACACAGAACCCCTCGACTATTTCCGTGGGTCGCTTCACGCATCTGAATTCATACGTTGCAGCAGGTAGTGATCGGTGAGCACCAACGCCGCCATCGCCTCAACGATGGGCACCGCGCGGGGCAAAACGCACGGGTCGTGGCGCCCGCGCGGTTTTAAGGTGGTTTTTTTTAGTTCAGGCGTAATGGTTTTTTGGGGCTGCAAGATAGTCGCAGTCGGCTTGAAGGCCACACGAAAGACAATGTTTTCTCCATTGGTGATACCGCCCTGAACGCCGCCCGAACGGTTGCTGCGAGTTCGCACCTTGCCGCGCGAGACATAAAACTCGTCGTTGTGTTCGGAGCCTTTCAACTCAATTGATGAGAAACCCGAACCAATCTCAAACCCCTTGGTCGCGGGCAGCGACATCATCGCTTTGGCCAGATCGGCTTCGAGACGGTCAAACACCGGGTCGCCCAACCCGACAGGAACCTGTCGAATCACACATTCGACAATTCCGCCCACCGAGTCGCCTTCGCGGCGCATCTTGTCGACAAATTTATACATCTTGTCGGCGACCGCCTGGTCAGGGCAGCGCACATCATTGGCCTCAACGTCTTTGGCCTTTACTCGGTTTGGGTCAATATCCGCTTCGATCTTGTGAATCTGGCGGACATAAGCCACCACGTCGGCGCCGCAGCGCATCTTCAAAATCGTTTTCGCGATGGCGCCCGCCGCCACCCGGCCGATGGTCTCGCGCGCGCTGGTGCGCCCGCCGCCGCGATGGTCGCGAAAGCCATACTTGGCGTCATAGGTATAATCGGCATGAGACGGGCGATAGGCCGCCAGCATCTCGCTATAGTCTTTCGACCGCGCGTCTTTGTTACGCACCATCATTGAGATAGGCGTGCCCAGTGTCTTGCCTTCATACACGCCAGAAAGAATCTCGACCTCGTCGCCTTCGCGGCGCTGGCTCACAATCAAACTTTGGCCGGGGCGCCGCCGGTCGAGGTCGCGTTGAATCGCCTTGATATCCACAGGCACCTGCGGCGGACAGCCGTCGACCACCACGCCGACCGCGCCGCCGTGAGACTCGCCCCAGGTTGAAATGCGAAACACATGTCCAAATATATCGCCCATCAGCTAATGCTTTCCTATCGTGGATGAAAAGAGTCTACTGTCTGAGGCGTGATTCGGGAATGTTTTTGGTTTCTTTTTGTTGAGATAGCCCCCCAACAACAGCCAACTCGCTTCTCTTAAACACAACTGCCCTTGGCGGCGATGTATGTGATTGATCAAAGCGGCGCCATTCAATACGCCTTTATCGGCGCCAACGACCGCAAACGCGCCGAACTTTCAGACGATTTCATAGCTTTTGAGACACTGAAGTGAATAAAACTTTTTTTAAACGGGTTAGAGGGGCTTTACGCGGTAATGACGGTTTTGTTTTGGGTATTTTGAAGGAAGAGAAACGAGACGACGTCGAGAAGGTCATTTTTACGGAACGGTTTTGAGAGGAAAAACCGGATGCCGGCTTCAAGGCTTTTCTTGCGCATTTCTTCGCTGGGGTAGGCGGTAATCATGACAATCTTGCTATAAGGTTTGACTTCGTTAATCTTTTCGGCAAACTCGATGCCGTCGATGCCCGGCATGTTTTTGTCGACAACCATTAAATCAAAATGGTTCGACAGGGCGCACCCCATGGCTGAAATGGGGTCGGAAGACCGTGTTACCTGACAGCCTTGCATTGAAAAGACTTCGTCTAGGGCCTCAGCGTAATCGTTATCGTCATCAACAATGAGTATGGCTTTTCCCCGTAGCAATTTACGAACTACCTCTCGGTCATTGTCATTTTCGATAGGATGTCCATTCATAATTTCTCCCCTATTCGAATGTCAGAACTTTGAATATGCAGCAACCATGCCAAACTGTGTAATATTCCATTGTCCTACGCTATTTCTCTAATACGGTTTCTTCCATCTCACGCAGTTTAGGCAGCCTTCGATAAAGCGAGCTGCGCGACAATCCAAGAACACGGGCGGCTTCTTCTTTATTACCGCCGACATTGTTGAGGGTCTGTTTGATAATTTCCAACTCAGCCTCTTCAAGCGGCATCCCCAGTGGAATCAATATGTTTTTTTTATCACTGGCGGCTTCTTCCATGCCCTTCGCGAAGATCGGAGTTTGACCTGATGTAATTTCAGTCGGCAGGTCTTGAGGTTCTACGGTTTCGCCTTTGGCGAAAATCACCGCGTGTTCGATGGCGTGTTGCAGCTCACGAACATTTCCCGGCCAGGGGTATGACATTAATACCTTCATGGTCTCGTCTGAGAAGTCTGATATCTGCTTTCCGGTCTCTTCACTGTATCGTTTAAGGAACGACTGTGCCAAAATCGGGATATCATTTCGACGTTCTCTCAAGGTTGGGATTTGAATCTGAACCACGCGGAGACGGTAATAGAGGTCTTCGCGAAACTTTTTCTCTAAAATCCGCTGTTGTAATTCACGGTTGGTCGCCGCAATGACCCTGACATCGACACGAATCGTTTCGCTGCTGCCGACGCGCTCGAGTTCTGAATCTTGTAGAATTCTGAGCAGGCGTTGTTGGGCCCCGGCAGACATCTCGCCAATTTCATCGAGAAAAATGGTGCCGCCGTCAGCCATTTCAAAGCGGCCCTTGCGGTCTTTGATCGCCCCGGTGAACGACCCTTTGACATGGCCGAAGAGCTCTGATTCGAGCAGCGACTCAGGCAACGACGCGCAGTCGACTTTGATCAATGGCTTGTTGTTGCGGCGGCTCTGTTCATGAATTTCCCGCGCCACCTGGTCTTTACCGGTACCGGTCTCGCCGGTGATCAGCGCCGTGCTGGAAGTGGGCGCGACTTGTTCAATCATGTGAAAGATGCGTTGCATGGCGGGCGAGCGGCCTAACAGCCTTCCCGACAGGCGCGCCGCCTGGCGGCGCCATTCGTCGCGTTCTTCGGCGACTTTTTTGAGCTCGATGGCGCGGTCAATCACCACCCGCAGTTCTTTGAGCCGTATGGGCTTGGTCAAATAATCGAGCGCGCCAAAACGCATCGCCTCAACCGCGGTGTCGACCTCATTCAACCCGGTCAACATAATGACCTGGGTGTCGGGTTTGAGTTCTTTAATCTTGCGCAGGGTTTCTAACCCGTCCGTCCCCGGCAGCATCACGTCTACCGTAGCGACATCAATGTCATTGGCGGCAGCGAGATCAATGGCTTCTTCGCCGCTTTCGGCTTCTAAAAACCGAAAGCCGCGGCCCTCTAACGCGTCGCGCACCACCTCGCGCGATTCTTGGTCATCATCAATAATCAAAATAGTCCTGCTCATGTATTTGCGCTTTCATTATTCATCGCTGGCAATACGATTCGAATCGCCGTCCCTTTGCCTTCTTCTGTATCTATGTCGATTGACCCGCCGTGATTGGCGATAATTTCACGCACAAGGTAGAGACCAAGCCCAGTGCCGATGCTCTTTGTGGTGATGAATGGGTCAAAGATATTGTCTTTGATTTCTTGCGACATGCCCGGCCCGTCATCGGCCACTTCTAACAAAACGCCATGGTCATCAGGGCGAGCGCGAAGCGTTATCGCGCCCCGTTTGTTTTTCGAATATTGAATCGCCTCGACCGAATTGCGCACCAGGTTGGCCACGACCCGCTGGAGTTGTTGTGGATCACCGTCTACCGCTGGCGTCTGGTCATCATAGTCTGATTTGAATTCAATAAAGCCTTGAGGGTATTGTTCCTGCAATTCTTTGAGCATCTCTTTCATCCAATGATTCATATCAATGCGCTGGCGGTCCATCGCCCGGCTTTTTGATAGATGAAGGTAGTTGGTCGCGATCTCTTCAAGCCGGGATATCTGTTTTTGGATATCAGCGACGCATTTCCCCAGTTTCTCTTGATGGGCGGCGGCGTCGCCTTGTCCCCACTCTTCAAACGCGGCTTCCATTCGTTCAACCAGGAGGTCTGATTTGAGAAACAACACGCCCAGCGGGGTTCTAATTTCATGTGCGACTTTGGCGGCGACTTTGCCCATCGCGGTGTAGGTTTGAAGTTTTTCAAGTTGTTTTTGAAGCTTCTTCTCTTCAGACGTGTCTTTTAAGACCGCCAATAATGAGGCAACCTCACAATTGTTGTTGTGAAGCGGGACGCGCGTAAGAAACACCGGAATACGCCGCCCGTCTTTGTGAAGCCGCTCAGTTTCTTCGTGAATGACGCTAAAGGTTCCCTGAAACTGCTGTTGGATGCTCTTACGGGTATTTTCGCGATTATCTTCAGGAATGATAGTATCAACAGAACGCCCAATTATCTCATCTTTGGTATATCCCAACATCCGCTCAGCGCCCGGCGTCCATGAAACAATGTTCCCATTGATGTCGATTCGGGTGATCGCGTCAGACGAGCCCTGGCCAATCGCCGAGAGAATGACATTCTCGTTAATATCTTGAGACCGGTTTTGAATTATGTCGTTGTTCATTTGTTATCCACTTAGTAAAACTTTCTGTTAAGTATGACATTCTACTCCAAAGTGTTTCAAAAATGGAACATGAATAGTGAATTTCATTTTGTTCCAGGTTGAGATTCTCCATATGATACGCTTAGTTCCAATTTTGGGACACTCATTTGCACCACTACCATAACGATTATCCCCTGAATAGCGTCTGTAAAAAAGAAACACCGATTGATCATAAATTCTTAAGATAAATAAAATAAGATAATTGCGATAAAACAAGAACAAAAAAAGATGGATAAGTGATTAAAATAAACAGTCTTGGCACACTATTCGCAAATAACACAAGCAACATCCTACATCCCATTCTCCCCATTTCGTGGGCCTGCTTCCTCCCCAAAATTTAGCAGGTCCTTTTTTTTGCCTTTTGCCAGAGAGAGAATCTTACGAATCTTTGTCGGTGAACCAACTATGCTATGATTTGCCACAACGCGTAAATACAATCAGTATGGTTCCCTGATGGCTTCAGACTCTTCCAGACCCCAATTTCCTGGACACACTCCACCGGCGCTTTTCTTTACTTTCGCAGTGGTCAGCGCAGTCGTCGCTACGTTCTATTATTGGAGATATTCAGTCGTGTCAAATGACGACGCCTTCATCTATTTCGCCATGGTCAGAAACATCGCCGCCGGACACGGCCCGGTGATTAACCCCGGCGACACTCACTCGCCTGTCACCAGCCTGGTCTGGGTCTATTCGCTTACATTACTTCATTGGCTGGCGCCAACAGTTTCGCTGACCTATTTAACCAAATTGGTTTCGGCGACATTAATATGCTTAGCATCACTGGTCTGGTGTTTTGTGTTTCAAAAGTCTGCCAAAGAATCCGCCTTGGCTGCTCCCTTCGCGATCGTCTCAATCTTGCTATTTCGGCTCTGTCCGGGAATGGACATCGCCTTATCGCTCTTTGTTTATTCGTTGATCTTTCTAGCCTACTTTCGCGGTCATCTATTCCTTGCCGCGGGGTTGTGCGGCTTTAGTTTTTTCTGCCGGGGCGAGTCGGCCGTTCTCATCGCGCCGCTGGCGGCCCATGTGTTGTTCACCGCCTATTGTGACAACCGCACCAAAGAAGCGCTTGGGACTCTTTTCTATTGCGCTCTCTCATTTATTGGCGTGTTAACGCTTGGGGTGTTGATTCAACAGGTTTGCCTCGACACTCCCTACCCTTCGACGCTGAAAGTGAAAATCATTCAAGGCTTGGGTGGGTGGATCACCTACTGGCAATATCTGCCAACCTACATCTTTGAAGGCATCGGCAGCGTAAAGCGAAATCTTGGCTATCTCATTGTCGGGCTGTTTGTCTTAGGCTGGCCGGGGCTGGTCTTACTCGCTGCGGCAGGGCTGCAAACATTCGCATTCGCCCTTCTCTCTATCGCCGCTTACAACTGGTATTCGTGGATTCTTCAGTCGGCCTTGCGCTTTTATGTCTTTATCGGCGCCGTCAAGTTGGTCGAATGGGGCGTTCGGTTGATTGCGTGGTTGATCAATAAGTACATTCCGGTCAAAATTCCGGCGATTGGTTCAAGGTTGATTGGCGTCGCGCTTGGAACCTGGCTCTGTTTCAATCACTTTTTTTGGAAAATTGAGTACCCGGTCCGCGCCAATGACCCCGTCGTTCTCGACCATACACTCACAGGGGTGTATTACGACTTTTCAGACTACTTGAACAAACAGGCTTCGCCAACCACTAGCAAGAAGCCGATTGTGTTGACGGAAGAAATCGGCGTGTTGATCTATCAACTCAGGGGATATGAGATCCGCGACGTGAACGGCTTGGCCTCGCCCGGCCTGACCCGCGCAAACCTGGTCGATTGGAAGTTTTGGATCAACCAATATGAGCCAGAATATCTGGTTAAGTTCGGCAACGCGGAGCGCCCGGTGTTTTACGTCGAAAGCGACAATGACTATAAGCCAGCGATTTATACATACAAACTGGTCTTACATGACGACAAGCGCCCGGTGGGCTTATATAAGCGTGATCACGCGCTAGAACGAATTGAAGAATATGACAACCTGAGATTGTTGATGCAGTCACGCGCGCCCAACACCCTGGAACCGCTGATCGACCACCGCTTTCCGGGAGGCCCGGCGCTCTTCATCATGCCTGATTCGGAATTTGTTGTCCCGGCGCCATCCACTGCGGCCTATTGCACGATGGAGGTCGGCTTGCGCCCGGTGGACGCCGACGCAGCCGCCCACAGCGACGGCGTGACATTTCGCATCATCGGCAACCGACACGACGGACAACAGGTAATTGTCGCCGAGCAACCAATTGCCCCAGTGGCGCACCACATCAGCGCAATTGGCGCCAGCCGCGTGATTCAATTTCGCTTTGAAATAGGAGCGTTTCAGGAATTTCGTATTGTGGTTGACCCAAACCCAAAGGGCCCGGCCTATGACTGGCCCTTTATCTCCAATTTTCGCTTTCAGTAGGCGTTCGCGCGGATCATGGTTGGTAAGGAATTCAGGTTCTTCCGATATTTGAGTACTTCCCTTGCTGGATGACCTGGAATTGGGGCAAAAAACGATATTCGTCCTATCAATAATAGACAATCCAACTCAGGCATGGGTGCAACTCTGTGAGCGCCTGTGCAACAAAGCGGAGCGGCGCCGAAGCGAGCAGAGTTGTACCCATGCCAAATACAATGATAAAAAAAACATCCTTGAGACCGTGTCTGGAAATTCTAATTCAATTTGAGAGAACGTATCCAAATCCCGGATGAGCCGGAATTAACGCTTGATCTTAAAGCAGCATGGAATACACTTTTATAGTGGTTGCCTGAATTATGTGCGGATTGAGTTTACGTCGCTGTATCTATCACTGTCCGCCGCGGGGGATACGGGCGCGCTTTACGCACATTTTTTTGACAAACGCCCTAAGATATCACTCAGTTGGGGAGTGGTCGAATTGGCAAGACGTCTGACTCTGGATCAGAAGGCTCCGGGTTCGAATCCCGGCTCCCCAGCAACTTATTTGAAATAGCTAATACTTAATCTGACATTAGCCGATAAAAGAAGAGTTAGCGGAT
>CAZKYC010000002.1:0-11131 GCA_964556895.1 uncultured bacterium
TAATTAGTAGCGCTTTAAGCAAACCTAAATCAGAAAAGGCACTTGTTCGCCAAAATTTGCGGGGATGACTCTCGGAGCGCCTGTGACGCTGGGCAATAAAACCCGCACAGAAGCGAAGCGAGTTATACCCGCACATTTATTGATTCATCCAAACCGTATGACCGACTTGCCCTTCGGTAAGTCGAAGCAAAGCGTGAGGTTGGTTTCTTCTTTGACGAAGCCTCCGCTGTCCAGGTCTACCATACGGTTCTGTTGGGAGAGCGTCTTGACCTGTCCGTCGATGTCTTGTTGAGGCTGCGAGCCGACCTTGGCTTTACATTCAATGGTGAAGCCGGGGCACGCGAACGGCGCGTTGAATTCAATCTTTCCATCACTCAGCGTAATCGAGGTGAGCTCTTTCGCCGCCCAATAGCGGGAGATTTCACTCAGCTTCATCCAAATTAGATTGTCGTATTTTTCATGCACGCGGCGCACGACTTCTTTGAAAATCGTGAAGCCAATTTCGTCGCCGTTGTAGTAGATGCCGGGCCAATGGCACACCATAATCGCAGGCTCGCCGCGTTCGATCACTTCGACCATACGGCCTTTTTTGAGATTGGGAGTAATGAATTTGTTGACGTTACCCGGAACCAACCCGTCCCAACCGCCAAACCAGTCGCCCGTACAGCCGATGATCGACACCACACAACGCGGGTCGTCTGTGTCGAGCCCCGACGCATATTCAACCCGCGGCGCCACGCTGCGTTCATCGGTATAGAGATGGCGAAAATAGTGGGGAATCTCGGCCTGGTAAACCGAACGGCACGACTCAAGCGTCGCTTGAGACAACTCGGGCAGGACGCGGTTGCCGAAGCCTCCAGGAGTGGTAATGCCCTCACAGGGCAGGTCAATGTTGTGCAAGATCTGTAAGGCGTACGAGAGATAGTCAGCCAGTTCGTCGACCGACTTGCCGTCGGTCCATCGCCAATTTTCCATGAAGTGTTCGCTGCGCTCCGGGTACGGCCGGCCCGTCTTGGTATTGATGACCCAGGTGTGAGACACCATCTCAGGGTGGATGTCCCAATTAGGCGTGAGTTCGTCGCGCACCAGTTTGATGCTTTCGTTGAGTTCTTTCTTGCTCCACCCCGGCAGGTCGCGGTCCATCCAACCCACACAGGCGGGGTATGGCACCACGCTATACTTGCCTTTTACGCCGTGTTCTGCACACCACCCGCCGAATTTTCGTACAAATGAGTCTGGAATCTCACGCGGCAGCGAGCGCCAGTCTTGTTTATAGCGTTCAGGGAACACTTCACTAAAGTGAGGGATCGCAAAATGGGCGAGATTGACCAGACAAGTCGAGTCGTCAATGATAAAACTCAGGGGGACGCGGTTTCGTGGATTTATAACGGCCACCGCGCTGGCTGTGTTGGGCCGTGCGCCCGCCTCCTGCCCGATGGCGGTTTGAGTGAATGCGCTGGCGGCGCCCGCGAGCGCTAACGATGACGACTTGAGAAACTCCCGGCGAATTTGCATGATCGCGCCCCCTCTGTATGATTCATACTCATCATACAAAAAAAAAGAGGGGTTCGTAAAGAAGGATTTGAATGGACAGTAAGCGAATTTTGGCGCTGGAGCCGTATTATGGCGGCTCACACAAACAATGGATCGACGGCCTGAAGCGCCATTCTCAGCATGAGATTGATGTCCTGACCATGCCGCCGCGAAAGTGGAAATGGCGCATGCGCGGCGCCGCAATCACGCTCGCTGAGCAATTTCACGAGAAACTCGCTGACCAGCGTTGGGACGCCGTCCTCGCCAGCAGCATGGTAAACCTGGCTGATTTCGCGGCGTTAACGCGGCATTCACTCTATCACGCCAGATTGGTGTATTACTTACACGAAAACCAGATTACCTATCCGCTCCATCCCGACGAACGAATTGATTATCACTTCGCTCTGACCAATCTGGTTTCTGTTCTCGCCGCCGACTTGGTCGTGTTTAATTCTGAATACAACAAACTCAATTTTTTTGCCGGGATTCAGACCATCCTCTCTCAAATCGCCGACATCGCCCCTTCAATTGATTCCCTAAACGAAAAGCGCGAGCCTTCTCATGTGATTTGCCCCGGGGTGGAGTTGAGCGAGTTAGGCCAAACGCCCATCCGCGACGGCGGCCCGCCTGTCATCCTATGGAACCACCGCTGGGACCGCGACAAACAGCCAGGCGTATTCGCTGACGCGCTGCTCCAATTACATCAACGCGGCGTCGAGTTTCGAGTAATTATCTGCGGGGAACAGTTTCGCGAAACGCCAGATGAATTTGATAGGATAAAACAGAAACTAGGAAAAAAGATTGTTCACTTTGGATATGCGGCGTCTCGCGCGGCCTACGCCGACCTGTTAGCGAAAAGCGATATCGTTGTCTCTACATCAACCCAGGAATTTTTTGGCCTTAGCGTGGTCGAGGCGGTCTACTCAGGGGCGTTCCCGATACTGCCAAACAGGCTGAATTACCCCTATCTGATACCTAATGAGTTTCACGCTCAAATATTGTATAAGACTGGCGAAGAGTTGCCCGGCTTAATCGAGAGAACAATCGAGCGCGCGAAGAAGGGTGATTTGCCGAACCTGAAAACCTATGTCACTCAATATGGCTGGGACGCCGTCGCGCCAATGTATGACTCGCTATTTTAAATTGGCGTTGATTTATGGTATGCTTTGACTATTCCATTTGACGCTCTGTGGGGACGCCATGAAACTGACAGCCATTCAAACCATTTCACTTGTTATCACACTAACCATTATGACCATTCAAACCGCCGACAGCCAACAATTCACAGCCAATTACGACGAAGCCAAAACGCCAACCTACACATTGCCTGAGTTGCTGGTTTGCGAAGACGGATCAGCCGTCAAAACCGCCGACGACTGGACCAACAAACGCCGCGCCGAAGTGTTTTCCCTGTTTGAAGAACACGTCTACGGCAAGACGCCTGACAAGTCGTTCACGCTTGACGCAGAGGTTGAGACCGAAGACAACGCCTTGGCCGGCAAGGCGGTTCGCAAACAGGTTGCGTTGTATCCGTTCGGAAAAGAAGCGGGCTATAAAATTGAGTTGTTGATTTATCTGCCCAAGAAGGTTGAAGCGCCCGTCCCGCTGTTTCTCGGCCTCAACTTCAAAGGCAACCACACCATCCTTGACGATCCAGACATTCGCGTCAGCGAACGATGGCATGAAGACAACAAGCGCAATGGCGAAACCCTCAAGGTCGATGACGACCGTGGAACCCGCAACAACCGTTGGCCGGTCGAGATGATTATTGACCACGGCTATGGCTTGGCGACCATCTATTACTATGACATCGACCCTGATTATGACGACGAGTTTCAGAACGGAATTCAACCCTACTTTTATCCGGCCAAAGACTACAAACTCAAACCCAACGACTGGGGCAGCATCGGCGCCTGGTCGTGGGGGCTGAGCCGCGCCATGGATTATTTTGAACGCGACAAAGACATGAATGAAAAGCAAGTAGCGCTGTTAGGGCATTCGCGCCTGGGCAAGACCTCGCTGTGGGGCGGCGCCAGCGATGAGCGTTTCGCGATTGTGATTTCAAACAATTCGGGTTGCGGCGGGGCGGCGCTCTCTCGCCGCGCCTTTGGCGAAACCGTGGGGCGCATTAACCGCGTGTTCCCTCATTGGTTTAACGACAATTTCAACAAATACAATGAAAACGAAGCGGCGTTGCCCGTCGACCAACACATGTTGATTGCCTTGATCGCTCCGCGCCCGGTGTATGTCGCCAGCGCCGAAGACGACCGCTGGGCCGACCCAAAGGGCGAGTTTTTATCAGCAAAACACGCGGGCGAAGTTTACGCCCTGTTTGGCAAGAAAGGCGTCGGCGTTGATGACCAGCCTGGCGTCAACAGCCCGGTCGGCGAGCATGTTCGGTATCATGTCCGCACCGGCAAACACGATGTCACTGCGTATGACTGGCAGCAGTATCTACAATTTGCGGACAAGCATTTTGGCGACCCGATGAATGCTGGCCGCTAACCTGGGCCCAGACTGAATAGAACAAAATGGGCTAGAGCCACTCGACCAATTCGAGAACGTTATTGTCAGGGTCAGTGAAATACAGCCATTTCACTTTGCCAGGGATTTCGAGCGGCCCTTTCGTGATGGAGATTTTTTTTTCATTCAAGACGCCGAGCCATGTTTCTAAATCATCAACCTGAATGGCCGCATGAGGGCATAGCAAATCATTGACCGCCGAAGGCTCATCGTCCACCGGCGGTTGTAATGATTGCAGTAATTCCAGGTTGCCGCCTTCGAGTTCGAGAAAGGCGAAGGCCTCGCCGTGGGCTTGGTCGACCTGTTGGAACATCAGTTTCAGACCCAATTTCTGGGTATAAAACTCAACCGACGCCTTAAGGTCTCTCACCGGAAACGCCACATGGTCGAGTGTTAACTTCGGCATTCCACTACCCTTTCGCGAGGCTGCTATCAAGCGTCGCTCTCTCGCCTTTTTTGAGTTCAACCGCGGTCACGTTGTCTTTGTAACGCACGGTGGCTGTTCCATCCACAGTCGCTTTAATGGCCACTGCGCTCAGTTCGCCGTCGCTCCAATTCACATCGACTTCGAATCCACCGCGCGCCCGCAGGCCGTTCATTGAGCCGTTGGGCAAGGCGCTGGGCAATGCGGGCAATAGATGCAACTCGCCCGCATGGCTCTGCAACACCATTTCGGCGATGCCTGACGTCCCGCCAAAGTTACCGTCGATCTGGAAGGGGGGATGAGTATCAAACATATTGGGCAGTGTGCTCTTGCTGAATAATTCAGATAGCATCTTGAACGAATGGTCGCCGTCATGCAGCCGCGCCCAAAAGTTAACTTTCCAGGCTTTGCTCCAGCCTGTGCCGCCGTCGCCGCGATGAGAGAGGGTGACCTTACAGGCTTCGGCGAAGTCAGGCGTTTTCAGCGGCGTGATTTCGTTGCCGGGGTGAAGCGCCCATAAGTGAGACACATGGCGGTGTTTGTTGTTGGGGTCGTCTTTGTCTTCGAGCCATTCTTGCAGTTGCCCGTACTTGCCGATCTGGTTGGGCGCAATCGCTTTATGGATCGTTTTCCAGGTTTCACGCATCTCTTCATCAACGCCCAGCAACTCGCTGGCTTGGATGCAATTGCTGAGCAGATTGCGAATGATCTGGTGGTCCATCGCCGGGCCAGCGACCAGGCCGCCGTTCTCAGGCGAGTTGGAGGGCGTACTAATCAGCCAGCCAGTCTTCGGGTCTTCGATCAAAAAGTCGACGAAGAACATCGCCGCGCCTTTCATGATGGGGTAGGCGCGCTCGCGCAGAAACTCGACATCCTGGGTGTATTCATAGCGAAACCACAGGTGCTGACAGAGCCAGGCGCCGCCGGTCATCCAGATGCCGTGGTTTGAGGCGTTGATGGGCGCGGCGCCGCGCCAAATGTCAGTATTGTGATGAAGCACCCAGCCGCGGGCGCCGTAGTGTTCGCGCGCCGCCACGCCGCCAGTGGAGGTCAAATCATCGAGCATGTCAAACAGCGGTTCGTGGCATTCAGAGAGATTACACATCTCGGCGGGCCAGTAGTTCATTTCGGTGTTGATGTTGACCGTCCATTTGCTGTCCCAAGGCGGGCGCAGTTCCTGGTTCCAAATGCCTTGAAGGGTAGCGGGCTGGCTGCCGGGGCGCGAGCTGCTGATTAACAGATAGCGCCCGTATTGGAAATACAATGAGACCAATTGAGGATCAACGGCTTGTTCAACCCGTTTCAAACGCTCATTGGTTGGCAGGTTGACAGCGTCGGTTTCACCCAGATCGATCGACATACGGTCAAACAACGTTTGATAGTCGCCCACGTGGGCTTGTTTCAAGGCGTGGTATGATTTACTGATCGCGGGCTGCATGGTCGCGCGGCAGCGTTCAGCCGGGTCGGCGCCAATGTCGCGAAAGTTTTTATAACTGGTCGCGGCGCAAAGCCTCAATACGACTTCTGACGCGCCTACGACATTCACGCCATTTTGAGTCAGCGCGAAGTTCCCGTCTTTGATCTCAATATGAAGTAGAGACTCAAACCGTAAGCAGCTAGGTTTATACGACTTTGTAGTTGGGTGGCCATACTCATGCAACTGCCCTTTCAGTGAGAGATAGGCGCCAGTGTCTGTGATGCCATTATCAATATCAATGTCAGGATGAGGGCTGGTTTGTGAAATTGAGCAGTCAATCGAATTGTCTTTGTCAGATGACAGCCGAACCACGATCACCTGGTCAGGAAAACTCGAAAACACTTCACGCTTAAATGAAACGCCGTCAACTGTGTACGTTGTTGTTGCGACCGCGTTATTTAAATCCAACTCCCGATGATACTCAGTCGCTGACTGATGGTTGGGAAATTCAATGTTGACGTCGCCGAAAGGCTGATAGGCCTCCTGCCGAAGTGGGACGCTCATCATATCATTGGCAGTGTTTTGCGCTTCGCGTTGTTTTCCTTCAAACAACAATTGCCGAACTTTGGGCAGCGTTTCCAGCGCGTTGGGGTTGATATAGTCGCGGGGGACGCCCGTCCAGAGCGTGTCTTCGTTAAATTGAATGCGCTCGTTTGGAACGCCGCCAAACACCATGGCGCCAAGGCGGCCATTGCCAACCGGCAGGGCTTCGACCCATTCCTTGGCTGGGTGCTCATACCACAGGCGCAAGGTTGAATCATCAGCGTTTGTTCGCTGAGATATAAAACAAACAACGGCGAACAAAACGCAATATATGAATAATTGGTTCAGCCTTCTCATACCGTTCTCCCATATCGTTTCATTGGTTACCAATAGACGCGTCACTATACAATACATTCAGCCATTCTGTCATTAGGGGCAGTCATTTAACTTACCGAAAAGTGGAAAGCAAAGAGGGCTTGGGTGCGTCTCTGTGAGCGCCTGTGCAACAAAGCGGAGCGGCGCCGAAACGAGCAGAGTTGTACTCATGCCAAATACAACGATAGAAAAATCATCCTGGAGATCGTGTCTAGAGATTTTAATGCAATTTGTGAGAACGTATCCAAATCCCGGATGAGCCTAAAAAGGGTTCATTCTAATTTGCCTTTAGTACGAAAAAAACATAACACAGATTGATAGTGGGCGCCTATCGGCTGTATGGCGGGCTTAATCGACGAGAGAATCGCTACTGGTTTGATATTGTTGAATTTCACGGTTGAATCGTGCGGCTTGAATCAGCAACAGTTCTAATTGTTGGTAATAATCATTTTCTTTGTCAAAATCTTGTTTCTTTGATTTTAGGCGGGTGATTTCGTCCATCACAGACCGGTATGAATCAATCAACTCTTGGGGGGCGTCTGTGGGGAACGAGAACTCTTTCAAAAAACACTGCGCCGCGAAATACCCGTCTTCATTTTGAGACGCCGTCTGGTCGATGGGCAGGCGCGAACCGAGTTGGTCGCCGTTGTCATCGATGAGCGAGTGTTCGGTCGCCAGCAACTGTTCTGAGTCATACCACGCCTGGGTGAGCTCGGCGGCGCGCGAGGCGGCTTCGAGCAGAGTGATGCGTTCATCAAAATCGCGGTCGGCGTCGCCGCTTTCGACGCCTTCAAGAAAGAACCTCATAAACTCTGTCGCATTTTTTTGGTCTACGCTTTTTGTCGCCGTACAGATGATACGCCCCGGCCCGCTGAGTTCGTTGATAAAGCCGGCGCTGCTTGATGACGAATTGATAATCACAATCTGGCTGGTTGAGATTTGATTCAACCACTCATTGAGTTGCGTCGCGGTCAGGTCTAACCCCGGCGTGTGGAACTTAGACGTCTGGGCGAAATAACTGCCATGCCCAATGAGGACCACCCACAACCTTTCAATTGCTGGCTCAATGGTTGTAAGCGCTTGTATCTCGCGCTCGATATTCATCAAGGTTGAAATCTGTTGAGGTCGGTCAGGCCGTTCGGTCAACAGCGAGACAAAGGCTTCGTCAAACCCGAATTCTGAAGTAACCACGCCCTCCAGACGTTCGCCCCAATCAGCAAATTTTTCTTGGTATTCTTCTTGTCCGCCGCTTCCGCAGACGATCAACGCCGCCTGGTTGGAATCGGCGCCGAGAGAGAACAAAAAGACAAAACTGAAGACCGCCGTATGTATGAACGGTTTCATCTCATGCCTCTCCTCTGGTGCGGCGCAAGTACCATTCGCAACATAACAGCGCGACGAGTAACCCATAGAAAAACGGGTTGTGCCACAAATGAATGCGCACCCATTCGGCTTCTTCTTGGTTGACAAACGGTATTTTTGATGGGATATCGCTCAATTGGTTTAGAGTAAGAAACTCGCCGCCGGATTTGTCTGCAATCATTTGAAGAAAGGCAGGATTGTACTTTGCACTTTGAAATTCGGCCAAGTCAGGTTCGACCAAAAACGAATACTGGCGCGCGCCAATCTCATCCCCTTCTTCCGTCATCGCCTCGACAGACAACCGATAAACGCCTGACTCGGTTGGGGTGTAGTCGGCGCGATACTCTCCCACTTCGTCTAACGACTCTTCAACGCCAAGAGCGTAATTCTGGCCCGACGGCGCGGTGACCGTCATCTGGGTTTGGGCCGCTTCTTGGGGATCAAACAGCGGGTCGCGAACCAACACGTCAAACTGAATCGGTGAATCAACCAAGTAACTGTTTTGTAATTGACGCAGCGCAATGGGCTGGGGAGCATTGGCCGCCAGGCTTCTCACAATCTGGCGCCAGAGTTGTTCGTGTGAGCCGTCGTCAAGGTCGGTGTTCATCTGCCAGGGCCAGGTTTCGGGCGAAGACAACACCGCGGTCTTGCCAGCGCCATAACGCTGAACAGCGTAAAACGGCGGTCCATCCAACTCGTCCGGCGCTTGCTGAATCTTGGCCATTACCTCCGCACCGGCGCGCGTCAGCTGAAATGGATGGTAACGAAACAGCGCCGGCAACCCGCTCCATTTCTGCTGATTGAGGTTCTCATCAGGATCGAGCGTCCAGGCGCCTGAGACGAACCCCTCGTTGGTCGCCTCGACCCAAAAGCGTCCATTTTTGTAAACGCTGTCGCCCCTGGCGTAATCGGTCAACACTGGCAGCATTGGCCCGATAGGGCTTGAAGAGAGTTGGCTGTCTTGGAGTATGGCCTCGCCGCCGATCAACAAAAAGGCGCCGCCGCGTTTATCGACAAATTCGCGGGTCAATTCTAAACGTTCGAGGGTCAAATCGTCTAAGTCGGCTTCGTTCCAAATCACCAAATGGTAGGGAAACAAGCCTTCGGCCTCGCGCGGGTAACCGTTTACCAATTCGTCTTCACTCACGCCCAGACGCAGGTAAATAGGCTCGTCATAGCGCCCGTATTTGCCCTGGTCTTGTTCGAACCCGTCAAACAGGGGGTTGGTGGTGGTGGTACGAACGCCGCGAAACACAAATTTACGTTCGGCTTTAGAAATCAAGATCAGGCTGGCGGTATTGAGTTGTTCATCTTCGAGCAGAGCGCGCCTGACAAACTTGTGCTGCCAGTTGGGGCGCCCGCTGTAGAACAGGATGTTGTATTCGGTTTTGCGGTTATCAATCACAAACGATTTGGAATTGTTTTGGAGGATGTTTTCTTTGGTTTGCAGCAATGTTTCTTCGCCCGGTTGAGAACCAAACAACTGGCCGTTCACCGACAACCGCAGTTCATATTCAAGCCACCCGTTGGTTTGAGGGGTAAACTCAAAACGCGCCTGGTTGGTCTGTTCGGCTTCTGTGATATCAATAGGTTTTGTTTGAATGACCCGTCCGCCTTCAAGCAGTTCGAGGTCAAGCGTTTCTCCCTCAAGGCCGTCTGAACCAACGTCTACGGTGAGGTTGACCGGGCTACTATCAAAGTGGGTTCGGTTTACGCTCAGGGTCTGGATGCGGGCGTCTTTCCACTGGCCTTCGTCGCCGGTCCCGACGGCGAAAACAGGCGCGTCTGGCAATTGCACCAAGTTGATGTCAATGGGCCCGCCGCGGTGTTGTACACCATCAGAAAATAACACCACCGCAGACACATTGGTATGGTGGTTCTCCTGCCAGGCGCGGTTAATGGCCTGCACCAGGTCGCTTTGAGGCTGGCGAAACGAATTCTGCTCAACAGACGCGACCGCGTCGATTTGGGCCCCAAAGCGGTATTTGGCGACGTTAAAGCGCTGTTTCAACGCTTGGCCGAACGATTCACTCGCGCTGTCGTACGCCTCAAGCAGGCGGTCGCTGCGCGACTCGCCGTTCGAATCGCGCACCTGCATACTCATGGAATCATCAAAGAGCAACACAACGGTCTGCTCGCCGGGTTGCAAGCGCTGACCGATCACGCAAGGATCAATGAGCAGAAACAAAATCAGCGCCACAGTCAACGCGCGCAACGCCGCCAACGTGATTTGTATTTGCTTCGGCTGGCGGCCAAGTTGAGGCCAATAGAGCGCCGCCGCCGCCAACCCTGCGATGAGAATAAACACCAGCGCCCACCCCAAACCGAGCGGGAACGATAGGTCAAATTGAAGCGAGCCCAGGCCGCGGCTTTGGCCGCCGCCCAGCCATTCGTAAAGGTCTTGCATCATGGTTCGATCGTTTCTGATTCTGACAAGGCTTTGAAATACTCAGACACGCGATGCTGATATTGTTGGGGGACGCTGCCTTCATCGGTCAGTGCGAATTCTTTTTGTTTGAGCATGCGCTGAATCTCGTTCTCCAGCCGCTGGGCGGTTTCGACCAACGGTTCAGCGACGTTTTCTAAATAGAGGTCGTATATCGGGGCGCGGTCGCCAAAGCGGCCTTCACGCTGATAGTCTTCGATGCGCTCTCTCACCCGCGTTAACGGCTCACGAAACGGGCTGTCGCCCGGCAGAAACTGCTCAGCGTCGCGCAGTGAATCAGCCCAATCCACGCCTTCGCCGTTTAGAAAACGCTTCATGCCTTCACGGGTTCGAATATCGCCCGGCAGCCGCGAAATGGAACGGTTGCCGCCCGGGCCGCTGCCGCCGCCAAAACGCCGTTGTTGGCCATCGTTTTGTTGATCGCCGCCTTGCCCGCGCCCGTTCTGTTGTCCTTGTTGTCCTTGTTGTCCTTGTTGTCCTTGTTGTCCTTGTTGTCCTTGTTGTCCTT
>CAZKYC010000002.1:11231-127617 GCA_964556895.1 uncultured bacterium
GTCCTTGCTGTCCTTGCTGTCCTTGCTGTCCTTGCTGTCCTTGCTGTCCTTGCTGTCCTTGCTGCTCTGAAGACGCTGCTGCAATTTGCCCGCTAGCTTGTCGAGAACGTTGTTGGCCCTCAGATAAATCAGACGCCTGTAAGTTGGGTTGAATCACGTCACGCAACTCATCGAGGGCTTTTTGCATGCCTTCGAGATCGCTGTTGGTCATTGAATCAGCCACCTGGCCAAGTTGGCGCGACGCGGTTTGTAATTTCTCAAGAATTTGCTCTTCGTGTTCGATGGCTTTGTCCCACACGCCCAGGCGTACGAGCGGCAAGCGCTGTTCTTGTTGGATGTCTTCTAAAATGCCCTGTCGGCTGGTTTGGCGCAGCCAGTCGCCCAGTTTTCGCGACATTAGTTCTTGGCTTTGGCTAGAGCGCTCAGCCAATTCGCCCGCCTGGTTCATCAGGTCGGTGAACTCACTTGACAGGTCTTCTTTTTGGGCGAGCAGGTCGCGCTTTTTTTGGTCCATATCGGGGTCGAGTTCGAGCGAAGGCGATTCTTGTTCTTCTTTGATGGCTTCCATCTGTTGTTTGATTTGTTGTTCCTGCTGAACAAGGTCGTCCATGCGGTTCTGTAGGTCTTGCATGCGCTGCGCGGCGGCGTCGCGGGAGAATTCGCGCAGGCCTTCTTCCATTTCATCCAGTTTGTTGAGCGCCTCGGCGCCGGAGGCGCGCGCTTCTTGCAACTGCTGTTGCTCAAGATTTTCCAGGCTTTCATTCATGGCCTCGCGGGCTTCGCGAAGTTGTTGAAGCGCTTCGCGGGTTTGCGCGTCGCGCAGGTCGCCCTGCGACAAGGAGCGTTCGGCCTGGTCGAGGCGTTCGAGGTTGCGCCGTTCTTCTTCTAACAGGCGCTCAAGGCGGCGTTTGAGTTCTTCAGATTCGTTGTCTTTTTCTAATTCTGAAATCAGTTTAGAGATTTCTTCGTTGATGCTTTGTTGGCGCTGGGCCAGTTCTTTAATTCGGCCTAGAGCGTCATTGGTCCGTTCCATCTCTTGTTGGGTCTGGCGTTCTTCTTCATAAAAATTTCGTTTTCGGTCGAGTTCGAGTTCGTCAATTTCAGGGCGCTCGCCTTGTCGCCCGCCGCCTCCGCCGCCGCCCATGGCGCTTTCTTGGCGCTGTTGAACGTCGGCTTCATTGGGCTTCAACTTGAGAATGAGATGATAGGCCCGTTGGGCGCTGGCCAACGCCTTGGTTAAAGGGTTGTCTTCTGACTCAAGATCGTCTTGGCTGAGTTGTTCGACTACGTCGCCCATCGTCTGAAGCAATTCGATCATCAATGGGTTGCCGCCAGCCGTCCCGGCTTGCTGTTGGTATTTTTCTAGCAATGATTGCTGGGCTTCGACAATCGCGGAACGCTGGCCATTGATCTCTTCATCGCTGAGGCCAGCGATGTCTTTTCGCACGTTCCATATCGCGATGACGATATCTTTCTGTTCGGCGCCGTCGTTCTGCCGGCCTTGCTGTTGTTGTTGCTGGCCCTGCCCCGCGTTTGACATTGCTTCGCGGTAATTCATTTTGAAAGGGCGAATTTCGAGAAAGTAGGGGTCGCCGTATTCTTCATATTGGTCGCGGTCGGTCTTGGCGTCTTGGGCCCACAGCGTCCAGGTAATAAAGTCGCCTGGCTGCAACGGCAGTTCTTCAAGAAACAGCGTGTATTCACCCTGCGACTCTTTGATCCGTTCACTTGAATCCAATAGAGAAATACGCTCCGGGTCGCGCCCGGCGATTTCATACTGCAAGCCGAAGTCTTTGATGCCATAGTCGTCTTGCACATGAAACTCGAACGGCGTCTCATCCAACATGGTGACTTCGTAATCTTGTTGGGGAAACTTGATCGTAATCTTAGGCGGTTGATCAACTTGGACCCGAATGTCATATTCAGGACTGTATTCACTGAGGTTGCCTTCCAGGTCTCGCAGTTCAATCGAATAGGCCCCGCTATAGACAAGTTCTCGCGTCACAAACCAGACGCGGTCGGCGCTCTCGGCCATCGACACCCGCTGGCCGGTGTCTAACACCATCTCGGCTTGTTCTAATTCTTTATTGACGACAGCGCTGACTGAGACCACTGTGCCTTCGATTGCGCTGATGGCGCCGCCGTTTGGGATAGACTCATCCTCAAGGCCTAAATAGTCGGGATAGTCATACGACAGGTTAATGGCCTCAACCTGGGGCGGAAGCCAGGCGGTGATTTTAAACGCCTCCGACGAGCGGCGCCCAATGATGACCTGGTAATCCAACGATTGTTGGACAGACTCGAACGTGTAGTGGAAGACATGGTCAGACAGGCTGCGGGCCATGGTTTCTTCGCGCCAGTCTTGCCCCTCCGCGCGCCAGCGTATCACCGCGGTCTCATCCGTATCGCTGGTCTTGCCAATGATGACCTGGCGCTCGCCAATCTTCACACGCGCATCGCCCGGCTCAACGGTAAAGTCGGCGATGGGGACGAGCGCAATTGTTTCGGCGACTTCGACAGACGGTTGTGAGTTCCAATAAGGAAACGACAACCCAATCACCAACAGCGACGCCGCCGCAAACCCGCCGTTCATCAATACCAGTTTGACGAGCGCGTCGGAGTCCATCATCTCTGAGAACGAAATGGGGCGCACCGCTTCATCGGATTCTTCAAAGAACTTCTCGATGATCCAGGGCGACGCGCCGTCGACGGCGCCTTGGTTGAATGAAACCGCGCTGATGATTCGGCTTTCGAGTTCGGGGTGGTGTTCTTCGATATGCAAGGCGATCTGGTCTAACGAAACCGACGCGCCCATTCGATAGAATAAGCAGTAGCCCGCGACGGCGGCTTCGATCACGCCAAACAAGCCAATCGCCCAAACGGTGGAGATGTTCATCCAATAAAACAGGACCGCCGACAGGCCGAATAAGACCGCATTGATGAAGGTCGCCGCGCCAAACAGAAACCAATGGCGCAAAATCTGGGCGCATTGATATTGGTTGGCCGCCAGGCGGATCTTTCGTTTCAATTCATTGGACGGTTTTGGTTGTCCGGTCATGGCTTCATCCTTCTGCGTTGGCTTGTTTGTCCCATTCGCGCCGCGATACCACCGATGCATACACGCTTTCAATCACAATGCCGATCAGCAACACCACCAACACCCACCAGCCATATTCAACTTTGACAAAACGCTCGTCTTGTTGGCCTTGGGCTTTGGTCAGTTGTTCGATGTTATAGGCCAGCACTAACGCGCCTGAACCGAACGACCGCACAAACGCGTCTTCGATGACAACCGCCGGGTTTGACTCTGTCGCGTCAAGATTGACGGCGTAGTGAAAGGTTGAATTTTCACCGCTCCAGCGAACAACGCCTGAGTGTAACAGCCTGGTTTCATCTTGCTCAAACGAGCGTCGCGTAAATATGCTGTTCTCATCAGTGGGCAGCGTAACCGTCCACTCGGTTTGCTCAGAAATCATCTCATCCCACATCAATTCATCGCCTACGGCGTATTCAATTTTCTCACGCTGAGCGTCGATCAAATAATTCAGCGACTCAAACAGCACCGCGACAAATTTGGGGTTGCGCGCAAAGTTAGTCTCATCCAGCGAGGGCGCAGTTGTCCACATCAACAACGCCCCATCGCCGATGGAGTGTTCGATCAACAATGGGCGAGTTTCATCAAAGCGGGCCAAAACCCGCGTTGTTGACGGATTTAACTGGGTTGGCGCCAGCTGAAGGTATTGGTAAACATGCACCATTGAGAAGTCGTTAAACTCCATCTCGCGCATGGGATAAAAAATGGAGTGGTCAAAGTCGATCCATGACAGAATGTCAAACTGGCCGCCTCGCGCGTCTTCATAACGCTTTCCTTCAATTGAAAACCCCATCGACTCAACAAACCGCCGCGCCGAAGGGCCGACTGACTGGGCCGAATCAATCCATACCATCGCCTTGCCGCCCTGGCTGAGATAGGACTCAAGCGCAGAGAGCGCGCCTTCTCCGAGCAGGTTTATCGACGGCGCCAACACCGCGTCATCCTTAGCGGAAATCGATGGCAGGTCGTCTAACGACTGCGATTCGATTGTCCAGACCGAACCGCCGGACGCGTTCAACGCCTGTTCGATAAACCATCCCGCGGGCCAACGGCGCCTGTCATCTTCGTTGTGATATATCGCTACCGCATGTTTCATTTCCGGGTTCCAGGCGAAGTAATGCCGATTGTCAATCGGCAGGGAGTCATCGCCAATTTGAACATGCCCGGAGTGGCTTTGTTCGATGTCCCAATCCACCTTGAACGACACTTTCATGCTATGGCCAGCCTGGACGGTGACATCCTTCTGATCGACCTCAACACCGTCAACAAACAACGCCGCCGTTCGCGTCGTTTCT
This sequence comes from uncultured bacterium, assembly GCA_964556895.1. GTDB lineage: Bacteria > Hinthialibacterota > Hinthialibacteria > Hinthialibacterales > Hinthialibacteraceae > Hinthialibacter. The sequence goes on from CAZKYC010000002.1 coordinate 15,621, forward strand.
TGTTCGCTCCAATTTTTGATTTGGGCGAGTACAACAAAGCCGCCTTGGGGCGCCTGGCGCAAGGCAACATCTGAAACCGCCGCATTATCAGAAAACTCGCCATTGACGGCATGTAACTGAAACTCAACTTGCGATGAAGCGCGCCAGTCGCCGCCCGGCGGCGGCATGCCCGCCTGTTGAAAATCAGAAACGATATGGATCAGGTTTTTACTGTCCGCCGAATCGTCAGTGCGGCCCGACAACAACATATCCTGCGCGCGCTGTAAGGCGGGACGATAGGCGGTTGAATATTCACTCAGCGGCGCCAACTCAATCGCCTGGCGAATGCGGCGGTGGTTGTCTTGGGGCGACTCGCCTTCAATCAGAATTTCTTGTTCGTCGCTAACGGTTTGATGAAATAATATCAGCCCAATTCGTTCATTAGCGTCGACTGAACTCACTACATTGAGCGCGTTTTGTTTGGCTTCATCGAAGCGCCCCTCTGCTCCCATGCTGAATGAACAATCCAACACAATCACATGCCGCGCGGCGCCGTCGTCAGGCAGCGCCGCGGCGAGAAACAACTGATAGGGCCGCGAAAACGCCACCACCAAAATAAGCAGCAGCAACATGCGCAACACCATCAACAACCAGTGTTGAATCGCCTTTTTCTCTAATACTTTCTTTTTGACCTGGGGCACAAACATCATGCTGCCGAACACTATCGTCTGGTGTTGGGGCTTGCGAATGCGATGCAACAGCCACGGCGCGGCGATCATCAAGGCCCCGGCGAACAGCAGCGGCGCGAGAAAACTCATGCTATACGCCTCCCGCTGCGCTGGCTCGCTTGGCGCTGGCGCCTGTGGTGAGTTGTTGGCGTTGTTTCAACACAAAATACAGAGCGCGGTCGAGCGGTTCGGAGGTGTCAAACTCGTCAATCTCGACTTGCATGCCGATACAGGCGGTTCGGATGGCGTCGAAGTAACGCTTGCGGTTCTCTAAATACTGATCGCGCATCTCGTCAGGGACGACAAACTGTTCGCGCTGGTTCTCAGGGTCAAGCAGCAACGACGATTTGTCTATCGAAAAATCCCGTTCCGCCGGGTCGCTGATCTGCATCACCAACACATCCAGGCGGCGGGCGCGCAACAGGCGAATATAAGTTGAAATGTCATGTCCAGAATCAATCAGGTCAGAGATCAAGATGACCATGCTGCGCGTGGGCAGCGTTTCACAGGCATGTTGAATGGCGTTGACCAGGTTGGTCTGGCCGCCGGTCTCGACGTTGGCCAGTTCGACGAAGATGCGCTGCAGGTGGCGCGGCGAATTTTTGGGAGGCAGAAACACCCGCACGGCCTCTTGAAAGGTAGACAGCCCGACCGAGTCATTTTGTCTGACCAACAACATCGCCAGACAGGCCGCCAACATGCGGGCGTAATGCAGCTTGCTGACTTTGCCCGACGCGTATGACATCGAGGCGCTGGCGTCGAGCAGAACCGAACAGCGCAGGTTGGTTTCTTCGTGAAATTGTTTGGTATGAAGCCGGTCGGTGCGGGCGTAGAGGCCCCAATCAACAAAGCGCGGATCGTCGCCCTGGACGTATTGACGGTATTGGGCGAACTCGATTGACGAGCCGAAATGGGGGCTGCGGTGCAGACCGGCCAAAAATCCTTCCACCACCCGGCGCGCCAACAGTTGCAGGTCGGCGACGCCAGCCAGTTGGTCAGGATTCAAAAAATGCAAGTCGTTTTGCATACGCAGCGTTCCCTACCGCAAATTCGATTTCGGTTTGGGTACGGTCTCAATCAATCGTTGAATCACGTCTTCCACATTGACCCGGTCAGCGTCGGCGCGAAAACTGGTCAGGATACGGTGGCGCAACACCGGGCCCGCCACGGCGTGAAGGTCAGCGATCGAAACGTGGTAGTGGCCTTGCAACAGCGCCCGCGCCTTGGCGGCGAGTATCAGGTTTTGCGAACCGCGCGTGCCCGCGCCCCAGCCGACCCAGTCACGCACAAAGTCAGGCGCCTCTTTTTGGTTGGGGCGGCTGGCCTGCACCAACTGCACCGCGTACCGCGCGATTGGCTCCGCGACGGGCACCATGCGCACCAGACGGGTGAATTGAAGCATGTCGTCGCCGCCAAAAATGGGTTGCAGCGAATAATCTTGGTTGGCGGTGGTCTTGGTGACGACTTCGAGCTCTTCGTCTTCGTTTAAATAATCGATGTGAATGTTAAACATGAAGCGGTCGAGTTGAGCTTCGGGCAACGGGTAGGTGCCTTCGAGTTCGATGGGGTTTTGAGTGGCGAACACATAAAACGGTTTATCGAGCGGGCGAATCTCGCCCGCCACGGTGACCTGGCGTTCTTCCATCGCTTCGAGCAGGGCCGCCTGGGTCTTGGGCGGCGTGCGGTTGATCTCGTCAGCCAACAGGATGTTGGTAAACACCGGCCCGGCGATAAAGCGCATCTCGCGGTGGCCGCTGGTGCGGTCTTCGTCAATGATTTCGGTGCCGATGATGTCAGACGGCATCAAGTCGGGCGTGAACTGAACCCGCTTAAATTTCAGGTCGAGAATCTGGGCGATTGAGCGAATCAGGCGCGTCTTGGCCAGCCCCGGCGCCCCGGTCAACAGACAGTGGCTGCCGGTGAACAACACAATCAACAGCTGTTCGATGACGTCGCTTTGGCCGACGATGGCCTGGCGAATCTCGCTCATCAACTTGTCGCGGCCTTGCTGCAGCTTCTCTAAGGCTTCTTGTTCAAACGTCGTCTCTGCGCTTTGCAATGGCTTGCCCTCGCTTTGTCTAATGCGTCAATGCATACACCACAATGTTAATGCCTAACGGATAGGCCTTGGTTTTTGAAAACTCGGCGAAATATTGGGGGTTGACCGCTTCTTCTTCCCACCCGTCACCCAGGTCGGTGTTGTGACAAAACACCGCCATCAAACGTCCGGCTTTGTCAAACACGCCGCGAACATGCGGCTCGGCGCTGTCAGAACCGCGCTCAGATGTATCGCCGCCAGAATTCGCCCAATGGCCGATGCCGGGGATTTGGTGAATCTCATCAATTTCGAAGATGATATGAAAAATCTCGTGATCAAGCGGGATGTCAATAATAGGGTATTCTTCTAAGGGAAATACTTTATTAAACTCATAGGCGAAGTTTTCCCAGGCGCGCGAGCCCCAGAAGTCGTCGACCATCAAGAAGCCGCCTTTGAGGAGATACTCGCGCAGGGTTTTGGCTTCTTCTTCTGAGAAATACAAGTCGCCTACTTCGATCATGTAAACAAAGGGAAAGTGAAACAGCTCTTCATCTAACAGCGAAACAATTTTGTGTTGCACCAGCCCGTTTTCGTCTCGGTTCACATTTATATTGGTGAGTTGAGAGAGGCGAACAGAAAAATTCTGGTCCGCCTCAGGGTAATCTGTCCGCCAGTTGCCGCCCCGGCGCCCATAGCCCCTCCCGCCGCTTTGGTACATGACGCGGCAGAAGGTGAACGCTTCGCTGCCAAACTCGCCGTGAAAGTAGGTGGGTTCATCAGACGGATCGCGCGACCTGCGCCCCCAGCGTTCGCCCCACTGTGACAGCGCGTCAAGCGGGATCGTCAGAAGGACGCCCGCCATCGCGGCGAGAAACCCAACTCTATAGAACAAGCGTTTGGGCCTACTCAATTTCCCGTCCCCTTGTCTCGTTCAACAAGTTCGAGCAGGGTTTCTTGGGCCTTGCGGTGATGGGGAAACTCTTCTAACACCACCACCACTTCCCGCCTGGCCCGCTCCCAGTCTTGTATGCGTTGCAAGAGGCCGATTCGCTGCATCTGATAGTCCAACCGCCGCGCCGGGTCGAGCGCTTTCAACACCAGCGCGCACTCAGCAGCCTCATCAAAGCGCTCAAGTTGAACATAGAGATCATACTGTTTCTTTCTTACGTTCAAATCAAACGGGTCAATCTCTAGCGCCAAACTCAGTGTATCGAGCGCCGCTTCAAACTCTTCATCTTTCTGTTGCAACGACGCCAGTTTGGTTCGCGCCGCGAAGTGGGTTGGGTCCCAGGCGACTTCTTTTATCAGAGCGTTTTTCATCTTCTCGCGCTCGCCGTTGGTTTCATACAGTTGAATGAGCATGTCTAACGGCGAGCCTTCGCTGGTGTAGTCAGGGAACAGATCATGCGCCCGCCAGAGATGCTCTTCCGCCGCTTGCCAGTCTTCGGCGCGCAAGGCCTCTAGCCCCTGGCGCATGGCGTTGGTGAACGGCGAATCTTTATCGATCCATTGTTCGATCTTTGGCTCGGATGGGTTCACCTGTTCCCACATTCGTTCAAACAGGCCCTTTTCGGTTTCAATCGCGGGCAGGTTTTCGTACGGCGCCAAGCGTTCGTCCAAGTAGGTTTCAAACGCCCGGTTAATCCGGCCCAGGCTGTCATCGCTGGCTTTGGCCAGCGCTTCGACCGCGTCGGCGCCGTCCGCCATTTCGTCTAATGAATTGACTAACGCGTCGACGCCATACTCGGCTGTGTAAAATTTGACGAACTCGGCTGAGAAAAAATACCCGAGCATAACGTGCATGCCCGTCTTGGGCTGGACGAAGTAGGCCTCCAGGTCTTCGACGCCAGGCAGGTCTTCGGAGTCGATGAACTGTTTGTATTGCAGGTCCATCTTCTGGCCCCAGGCGGGCGCGCGCTTGAGTTCTTCATAGACCGAGATGCCTTCCGACAGCCAGCGCGGCATGCGGTTATTGGTTTTCTGCAGCGTGATGACGTGGGTGAATTCATGCCACAATACCGACGCCCAGTTCATGGTATGCGGCTCGCGGGCAGTGGGCGAATCCATGGTCACCAGCTGGCCGAAGCAAATGCCCATGAAACCAATGTTGCCGGGAAGGCCGACCGAGCGAACCATAAAGTCGTCATGGTTGTCGAAGAGTTGAATGTAAATGGGCGTTTCTAACTCAACGCGATATTTTTTTTGATACAACTCAAACGCCTCTTGAAGTAGAGCCAGCGCGTCGCCCGCCAACACCGCGCTCTCGCTCTTGGGCAGCTGCAACACAAACGGCCCTTGTTCGATGGTCTCAAACTGGTCGAGCGAATCTAACATCTGAAGCAGGTTGAATGACTGGACGTTGTAGGGGTCAGACGCAAAGGCGGCTTCGAGGTACTCTTTTCCGGTCGCGTCTTGGCCCAGCCGCAGCAGGTTGAGCGCATACTCGGCCCTGGCCTTGTGGTCGTCTGGGTTCACCTCTAGCGCTTGGCGTTGCAAGGCCGCCCCTTCTTTGAAACGGTAATGGCGAGAGGCAATTCGCCCCGGTATCTGAAACACGTCAGAACACGCCGGATTAAAGGTCAACACCTGGGCCTGAAGGTTTCTCATCTCATCAATGTTGTCATCCAAAAACAGCGCCGCCGCTTTCAGCGAACGAATATGTAAATGGTTGGGATTCACTTCAAGCGCTTCGCCGATGACTTCATAGGCTTGCTCTGTGTCGCCCAGGTCTAACCATTGCTCGGTTTGAATAATCCATGTATTGAAATTTCGTGGATACAGCTCGACCAGTTTTTCCATCACCTCTTCGAGGCGGGAGTCGCGCGCTTTCCAGTAGGTTTCAGCCAGCCCGGTCAATGCGTTTTCATCGGTCTCGTCAATTTCAAGCGCCTGGTTGAAATAGTTCTCGGCAAGGTCATACGAACCATAACGCAGCGCCAGGTCGCCGGCGCCGATATACCCGCCGATAAAACGCGGGCGGTTGTCGATGATGTTGGTGTAAAAGACAGATAACAATTGTTTTGGGCTTTCACCGCGCAGCTCGGCGATTCGCCCCATCGCGACAAAATTTTCTTCGCGGGAATGAAAATGGCGAAAGCGCCGTTGAGTGGTCGCGACGTCATCCAGTGTACGCTGGTAGTCGTCCAAACGCCCGCGATACTTGTACATCTCAGCCAGGCGCAGCATGAAGGTCGGTTCAAAATATTCTTCCGCGACGACTTCCATGTCGGCGATGGCTTCATCGACGTCGCCGATAAAAAAGCGGATGTTGGCGCGGTCAGACAGCCAGATGATGTAGCGATAGGCTTTGGACTCTTCGAGTTCGGGGCGTTCGTCTATTCGGCGCTGGATGTCGGCGAGAGCGTCGCGGTAACGGCCGTCTTGAAAGAGAATGCGGTAGTGTTCGTTTGGGGCGCTGTGTTGCGGCTCAGAAATTTGCGCACCGAGATTAAACGTCGCAATCCAGACGAAAACGCAGCAGGTTATGGCAATACCCCAGACACGATTATTCAAAGGCCATGATCGCATTCACAAACGCTTTCATTGAGTTTCGTTCAACACCAACAATCAATGAGAAGCACAATCAAACAAAGAAGCGCCGCTACGATGAAAAACTAGCCGTCATGCTTCTGGCGTATACCCTAAAACAATATCAAATGTAGCAGACAATTCACCAATTCGGGAACTGGAGATAGGCGAAAAGTCTTTGATCAACGCCGCCCGGCGGCTTGCCTCTTTCACTTGGCCTAACACACTATCGTTGACGTTAAGCGGCTCCCCCTTGATGTAGAGCTGAGTAGTAAATCTCGGCTTTTTGGGCGTCTCGACCGCAAAATGGATATGGGGCGTGCGGGGCCGATAGGCGACGGGTTTTATTGTCCGAAAGTAATACTCTCCCTTGGCATTTGTCAAAAAGCGCCCGAATCCCTGAAAGTTTTTGTCATAACCGCCGCGGTTTGAACTGGCGCTGTGAAGATACACGCCATTGTTATCTACCTGCCATATCTTGACTTCCGCGTTTCTTACCGGGCTGCCGTTTTGATCGAGTATGCGCCCCCTGACATGAGTGACCCTACCCACCGCTGGAGTAATCGCATCGTTGATAATCAATAAGTCGTTATCTGTATCTAACGGCAATTTGTCGGGATAAAATGGCCCTTCGGTTTGTCGCGGCGTCTGGACCAATTGTTCAGCAAACACGCCTGGAACAAACAACGCCCCCGCCCCAAGCGCCAAACTGGATGAAAATTTACGTCGGGATGACAGATGTGGTTTCATATCCAGCCTCAAATGACAATAGGTCGTTGATAGCAAGAGACTTAGGCTTTGGAGAAACTTGATTCTTTGGTGAGAGTTCAGGGTTGGCCACTTGTTGAATACTATCAATCTATAATTATAACGCAGAATTTAGGCAATTATTGATGAATTGAACAAAAATTCTTCATGCAATGGTATCAACAAGCGACAAACTGAAGATCCCATCGCCGTGCGGCTTGGGTGCAACTCAATGAGCGCCTGTGCGAATGAGGCGTTCAGCCTGCATTGAAGCGAATAGAGTGGTTCACATGCCTTTATTCTGGTTTCGATAACAAAACGTTTTTCAATTTTTTATTGCGGTGCAGGCAGGGCGCCAGGGCAAGAAGCCGCACAACCTGCCGCAAGCAAGCGCAGTCCTTGGGTTATTTCGTTGATCCCCCTCTAACTTCCCTTCCTCTGACTGGCAGGCAGGACGCGCTTTCGCAGGCGGATCGACTCGGGCGTAATTTCGACCAACTCGTCGTCACGGATGAACTCAATGGCGCGTTCGAGCGTCATCGGCGTAACAGGCGTGAGTTGAACGCTGTCGTCTTTTCCTGAGCTGCGCATGTTGGTCAGTTTTTTCTCTTTACAGATATTGACGTTCAAATCGTTGTCGCGGTTGTGTTCGCCGACAATCATTCCCTCATACACGGGTTCGCCCGGCGTGATCATCATGGTCCCGCGTGGTTCCAGGTTGAAGATGGCGTAGGCCACCGCCTGGCCCTGGCGGTCGGCGATCAACGAACCAGTATGCCGCGTGGGGAACTCGCCGCGATGCGGCTCAAAGCCGTCAAGGTAAGAGTTTAAGATTCCCGTGCCTTTGGTGTCAGTCAAAAACTCGTTGCGAAAGCCAATCAAGCCGCGCGATGGGATCGAAAACTCCATGCGCACCCGCCCGGTGCCGTGGTTGACCAGGTTGATCATTCGGCCTTTTCTCAGCGACAGTTTCTCATTGACCACACCGACAAAGTCTTCGTCGCAATCGACGAACAAGTGTTCAATCGGCTCGATCAACTGTCCGTTCTCTTCACGCATGATGACTTGGGGGCGGCCAACGGTGAGTTCGAACCCTTCGCGGCGCAGCGTCTCAATCAAGATCACCATTTGAAACTCGCCGCGGCCTTTCACCAGAAACACTTTTGGGTCGTCAGTGTCTTCGATTTTGAGCGCGACATTGCTCAATGTTTCTTTATACAAGCGGTCGCGAATCTTACTGGTCTGGACGATACTGCCTTCTTTGCCCGCAAACGGCGACGTATTGACGCTGAAGCCCATCGAGATGGTCGGCTCGTCGACCGTAATTCGCTTTAACGCTTTGGGTTCTTTTTTGTTGCAAATGGTGTCGCCGATATGCACGTCTTCGATGCCCGCAACAATGATAATTTCGCCAGCGTCCGCTTCTGTCACTTCAGACAAGCCGACGCCTTTGTAGACCTCGATCTTCGTCACTTGAAGCGGCGCCGCCTTGCCGTCTTCGCCGATACAAACCAATGCGTCATTTTTATGAACGCTGCCGTTAATTACGCGGCCAATGGCTAGCCGCCCTAAGTAGTCTGAGTAATCCAGATCAGACACCAACATTTGAAACGGCTCGTCAGCGTCATAGGTCGGCCCGGGGACCACATCTTTAATGGTCCCAAATAACGGCCGCAGGTCATTGCTCTGTTCGTCTAAGGTGGTTTGAGCGATTCCGTCGCGGCCAATGGCGTACATCACAGGGAACTCAATCTGTTCATCATTGGCGTCGAGGTCAATAAACAGGTCATAGACTTCGTTCAAGACTTCTTCGGGGCGGGCGTCTTTGCGGTCGATTTTGTTGATACAGACAATAACCTTGAGATTATCTTGCAGCGCCTTTTGCAGAACAAAGCGCGTCTGGGGCAGCGGCCCCTCTGATGCGTCGACCAACAAGATGACGCCGTCAACCATGCTCAAGGCGCGTTCGACTTCGCCGCCAAAATCGGCGTGGCCGGGGGTGTCGAGAATGTTGATCTTGACGCCGTCCCAGATGACCGAGCAGTTTTTCGCAGCGATGGTGATTCCACGCTCTCGTTCGAGGTCCATGTTGTCCATCACACGGTCGTCGACAGCCTGAGATTCTCGAAACGTCCCGCTCTGGCGAAACATATGATCAACCAGGGTGGTCTTGCCGTGGTCAACGTGGGCAATGATAGCAATGTTGCGAATGGAGGTGTTAATTTGGGGGTTCTTCAAAAGGATTGTCTCTTTTCACACATAGAAAAACTCCACGCATCGACGCGTGGAGCCGCTTTACGCACAAGAATTATATCTGTGGATTTTTAAGCGGCAATCCACAAACACAAAACTCATGAATCTACAGCGCAAAACATTTCAGCCCAATTGAACGATAATGAATAGTGATAAACGATATCTGCGAATTTTGAATCAACGCATAGCCAAGCCTTCTCTGCTTATGCTAAGATCAGTTCGTGGTGCAAAAAGCGCTCAATAATTGCATGTTAAAGAACAGACTCTTGTGGAGGAGAAACGATGTCAGAACACAAACCCGATACGGGTACAACAATCAAGCCGTCGCGCCGCCGTTTCATGCAAGGCGCCGCCGCGTCTGGCGCCATGGTCGCCGCTCCGGCGTTTTTCTCATCGAAGGTACTTGGCCGTGAAGGGGCCGTCGCCCCCAACGACAAGATCATTCTAGGCGGCATCGGCGTCGGCACCCGCGGTCGCACCGTGTTGCGTTGGATGCTGCGCCAGCCGGACGTCTATTTCGTCGCCGACTGTGACCCGCAAGTGGCCCGCGCCAAAATGGTCAAACAAATGGCCGACGAGTGGAACGGCAACAGTGACTGTAAACTCTACCATAACATTCATGAGTTTCTCGAAGCCCGCACTGACATCGACGCCGTGTTGAGCACCACCGGCGACCGCTGGCACGCGCTGGCGGCGATCTACGCCATGCGCGCCGGCAAGGATGTGTATTCAGAAAAACCCTCATGCATGACCCTCGAAGAAGGCCAGGCGGTCGTTGACACCTCAGACCGCTATGGCCGCGTTTATCAAACCGGCACCCAACGCCTCAGCGGCGAGTTGTTTGTCTTCTGTAACGAGAGCGTTCGTCTGGGCCGCCTCGGCAAGATCCACACCGTGCGCGCCCACATCGCGCCCTGGGACGCCGCAGAGATGCGCCATGACTGGCTGCCCGCCCAACCCGAACCGCCCAAGAGCGAAACCAACTGGGACCACTGGCTCGGGCCATGCCCCTGGCGCCCCTACAACGAAGATTATTGCAAAGGCCGCTGGCGTGGACATTATGACTTCCACACCAGTTGCATCGGCGAATGGGGCGCTCACACCTTCCCGCAATGTCAAGACGCGATTGATAAAATTGACACCTCGGCGGTCGAGTATGGCTATGTCCAAAATGAATCCGGCGACGGCATGGTCACCAAGTTTAACAACGGCGTCAAAATGATCTTGGAACGCGACCTCGACAAAAAATACTGGCACGGCTCCTGCGGCGTCCGCTATGAAGGCGAAGAAGGCTGGGTGGCCATCGCTGACGGCTATGACAAAGTCGAAGCGTCGTCGCCCGCGTTGCTCAGCGATTTCAGAAAAATCGTCGATGAGTATTCAGAACGGACGGGGCGCGCCATCGGCGACGTCTCGCGTCATGTGCGCAACTTCTTCGACTGCGTCCATTCGCGCAAGCAAACCGTCGCCCACGCATCGGCTATGCACCGCACTATGAGCACCGTCCACGCGGCGAATATCTGTATGTGGCTCAAACGCGACCTCAAATTTGACCCGGTCAAACAAGAGTTTAACGACAAAGAAGCCAACCGCCTGCGCTCACGCGCCCAACGCGAACCGTGGATCATGTAAGGAGACCAAAACCATGACTAATACCAAATCCATATCCGCTATCGCTGTGACGGCTGCGGCTGGCAGCGAGCGAGAGTTAATCAACGTTTTAGAAACCAAACCATCGCGCAAAGAAGTCGCCGACGCCTGCCGCGAACTGGCCCGCATCGGCGGGCCTAGCGCAATCAAACCATTGGCCGCTCTGTTGGGCGACCCCGAACACTCGCACATGGCCCGCTATGGCCTTGAGTCCAACCCCAGCAGCGCCGCTGACAAGGCGCTTCGCGAAGCGCTGGGTTCGCTGAGCGGTAAACTGCTCGCTGGCGTCTGCGGCAGCATCGGCGTTCGCAAAGACGCCAAAGCAATCGACGCGCTCGGCGCTATCGCAAAAGGCCCTGACACTGTCGCCGCCAAAGCGGCCGCGCGTTCGCTGGGCAACATCGGCGCCAAAGACGCCGCCACCCAACTCGAAGGCGCGTTGGCAAGATCGTCTGGCAATGTCAAATTGGCGGTTTTTGACGGCCTGCTCCGCTGCGCTGACGGCCTGGCGGCATCAGGCAAGAAAAGCGACGCCCTGGCGATTTATGAAATGATCGGCAAGACCAACCCGCCCCGCCAAATCAGCATCGCCGCCGCCTTAGGCATTGATCAGTTGTAACCGATTCATACGAAGTTGATATCGAGGGGGCGCAGCAAATGCTGCGCCCTTTTTCATTCCATTTCAATCTGACTCAAAAACAAATACTTGCCATGCAGGTGTTTCATGTGGTCAGGGGCGGTCTCGCCTTTGAAACCCAAAACGTAAAACCGTCCATGGTCGAAGCGCGATTTTTTCTCCATGCCCGCCTCGTTGACGCCGTTCCATGACTTGCGCTTCCCGCCTACTGAATCGACTAAGTAATCGGCGCATTCGGTCGTGCTGGCGTACGTCCCAGGAACGATCTCTGAATGAGTGACGATGAAGGTCTTATTGCCCGCGACGGCGGCTTTTGCGAAGCGAACAAACCCCTCGATTTGGTGAGGAACCACCTTTCGCTCTGATGTATAACCTGTATGTGGACAATCAAGCAATATCAATGAGTCAATCTGGTTATAGATGGGATCAAAGCGCATAAACTCGCGCGCGCCGCCATACCCGCCGCTAAACGCCGTGACGCAAACATGCCCCCACTTCAGCGCCAAGGTGTGGTATCTCATCTTCATCACGTCGAGAGCTTCATCCAAAATTTCATCGAAGCGTTCAGGGTTCGAGAAATACCGTTGATACGGGCTTGAGAACGACCCTAGATGCAACGCGATTTGAACGGCGTTGAGCCGGGTTTTTGCGAAGGCCGTCTGGGCCGCTTTGGGAGAAGAATGAAGATGAAAAACCAGGTGAACCTGGTTTTTCTCTAATTCAAAATCATCTGGGATGAACAGTTCTCCCGTTGAAAGCGCAATACGTTCGCCGTGTCTAATCAAAATGCCTGAATAAACGTCAGCGCCGCTAACCATAATAAAACCAAACAACAATGCGATTTTATATACCATTCAATTCTCCAAATTCACAAAATACATATTCACTCCAGGCCGAAACATGATTAAATAGACAAATTTTATAAACTTTCCGCCAGGGGGAGCAGAGCATGTCGAAACCAAAGAATCCACAGAGTACCACGATTTCGCGTCGTGATGTATTAAAAGGGGCCGCAGCGAGTGCGGCTGCGGTCGCGTTTCCGAATGTGATTACCGCCTCAGAGAACAAATTCAAAGTACAGGGCACAGCAAGCCATAAATATGAAGCCACCGAAACCTGGGCGAAGCTCCCGAAGCACATCTCGCCGGGTTACACTCACGGCGTGTGCGTCGATTCGCAAGGCCGGGTCTACATTCACCATACTGGCAAAGACTCGATGTTGGTCTTTGACGACAAAGGCAAGTTCATCCAATCATGGGGCAACGAATTTGAAGGCGGCGCCCACGGCCTCACGATTAGCAAAGAAGGCAGCGACGAGTTTTTATATCTCACCGACACCGCCCGTGACCTGGTCGTCAAAACCACGCTCGACGGCAAAGAGGTCTACACCATCGGCCTGCCCGAAGAAGCGGGCGTCTACAACGACGACGTCAAATATACCCCGACCAATGTGACTGTCGCCCCTAATGGCGATGTATATGTCGCTGACGGCTATGGCTCGAGTTTCATTCATCAATACGACAAAAACGCGACGTATATCCGCACCTGGGGCGGCAAGGGAAAAGAAGACGGCAAGATGAACTGCCCCCACGGCATCACCATCGACACCCGCAGCGACAACCCCATGGTTTTGGTCGCCGACCGCGCCAATGTGCGCCTGCAATACTTCACCCTCGACGGCAAGCACGTCAAAAACGTGACCAATGACCTGCGCCACCCCTGTCATTTTGACGAGTACAAGGGCGACCTTTTGGTGCCTGACCTGTTTGGCCGCGTTACCCTGTTCGACAAGAACGATAAACTGATTACTCACCTGGGCGGCGACCCAGAATGGAACAAGCCCGACCAATACCCGAACGTGCCCAAAGAAACTTTGGTCACCGGCAAGTTCGTCTCGCCGCATAGCGCCTGTTATGACGCCGACGGCAATATCTTTGTGGTCGAATGGATCAACTACGGGCGTATCACCAAACTAACGCGGGTGTAAACTTCACAAACGATTCAATCATTCGCCGGGCGCTTTCGACATGAAGGCGCCCGGTTTGTTTTTACAGAATCCCAATTGAATTTTGCATCAAATTATGGTTAAACTTTGTGTAGTACATCTTTTCATCGACCAAGCGAGGGCTTCATGAACGACTCAAACAACACCCGCCGAGGTTTTCTAACGACCTCAGCGAAAGCCGCTGCGACATCCACATTCGTCTTAGTTAACCGAAACGTGATGGGCGCCAATGATACTATCCGAATTGGCTCCATCGGCTGCGGCGGGCGCGGCGGCTGGCACATCGGCTGGGTGCAGCGCTCGTCTGAGGCCGTCCCGGCGCAGATCGTCGCCGTCGCCGATGTGTGGGACGCAAAACTCGACAACGCCTCAAAGGCTGTCGAACAACGCTTCGACAAAAAACCGCTGCGTTACAAAAGCCATACCGCGCTGCTTGAGAACCCTGATATTGACGCTGTCATCATCGCCACGCCCGACCACCAACACAGCCCTCAACTGATCGATTCCGTCCAGGCGGGCAAAGACGTGTATGTCGAAAAGCCTATCGCGGTCAATCTTGAGATTCTCAATAACGCCTATGACATCGTTACTCAATCCGACCGGGTTGTACAAAATGGCTCCCAAGGCCGTAGCAGCAAGGGCGCACTGGCGGCAATGAAGTTCATTCAACAAGGCAAACTTGGCAAGGTGTTGCGCATCGAAGAATCGCGAAGCGCTTATAACCCCTATTGGAACTATTACCAGCAGCCCAAAAGCCCCGACGTCACCGATTGGGATGAGTTTCAGATGCACCTGCCCAAACGCCCCTTCGACGCCGACCAACACGGAAACTGGATGGGGTATGACCGCTTCTCACCCAACACCATCGGCGGCTGGATGAGCCACCTCAGCGACTTTGTCCACTTTCTCACTGGTTGCGGCATGCCCAAAACTGCAGTCGCCCACGGCGGCGTCTACTCGCCAACCTCAGAAGAGCAGCGCACCAACCCCGACACTGTCACCGCTATCGTAGACTACGCCGAGGGCTTCAGCACCATGTTCACCACTCACTTCGGCAACGGCGCCAACAACTACACCCTCGTATTTGGGACCAAGGGAACCATGCGCCTGAATGACCCTGACGGCAATGTCGACGGCATCCAACCGCGGGTATCGGGCGAAGGCAGCGAACACCCTGAACGGCTGCAGGACGAATACATCGAATTAGACGAAATTCCCCAAGACGATCATATGGTCAATTGGCTGAAGTGCATCAAAAGCCGCAAGCAGCCAAACGCCCACATGAAATACGGCTACATGCAGGGCGTGGCGGTGCTGCTCGCCGACCAGGCGCGCATCCGCGAGCGCAAAATGCGCTTTGATGAGAAGAAACGGCTGATTCTACCAGTGTGAGAGAAATTGCAGGGTATCTTCAAAATCTTCGATTGAGTGGGCTCGTTTGCGGCAGGCTTCGCGCGCCCACCCGATCCTGCGGCTACTTTCACTTTTACGATTCGACTACACCACCACTTCGCCTTCTTTGGCGGCGAGAACGGCGAAGAGGCTACTGAGGTTGGTGGTCACAGGGCCAATGGCGCCGCTGCCGATTGTGCGTCCATCAACATTGATAACCGGCGCGATTTCGCCCATGGTACCTGTACAAAACATCTCGTCAGCGCGGTAGGCCTCGGTTTGTGACATATCTTTCACTTCGGATGGAATCGAATTCGCCTCGCAGAGTTCTAACACCACTGAGCGGGTGATTCCCTCAGGGCAGGCCTTGGTGTGTGAAGTCATCACTACCCCGCCTTTGACGATAAAGACATGGGTCGCATTGGTTTCGGCAATGAAGCCGTCTTTATCGAGCATCAATGCGTCATCCGCCCCCGCCGCAGTGGCCTGAATCTTCGCCATGATTGATGGGATCAAATTGTTGGAATGGATCTTCTGGTCAAACATATCCACCGGAGGGCGGCGAATCGACGACGTGGACAGAGTGATCCCTGTTTTGTCATAGACTGGCGGCTTGTGTTCGGCCAAAACAATCAGCGTCGGGCCGCTTTGATTAAGGCGCGGGTCCATGCCGCTGGTGACTTTCACGCCGCGGGTCAGCGTCAGGCGAATGTGAACGCCGTCGCGCATTTGGTTGGCTTCGAGTGTTCGGCGAATCTCGTGAATGATCGATTCATGGCTGGGGACCTCAGCGAACGCCAGCGCCGTTGCGGAACAGCGCAACCGGTCGAGATGCTCGCGCAGGCGAAAGATTCGCCCTTCATACACGCGCAGGCCTTCCCACACTGCGTCGCCTCCCTGCACCACCGAATCAAACGGGCTAACGCCCGCCTGATCGCGATGAAGCAGTTCGCCGTTGATGTTGATCAGAATGTCTTTGTTGAGTGGGTTGAATTGTTGTTGCATGGCGGCGTCTCTCAGTGAATTCGGTATGGGTAGAGCTCGTCATAGAGTTGGTTGCATTGCTCAAGCAGGTCATTCAACTCATCAGGCGCGTCTTCATTCTTGGATTGGTAAGGCGCGAAGCCAGTCGAGTTGATTACATTG
Organism: uncultured bacterium; assembly: GCA_964556895.1. Lineage (GTDB taxonomy): Bacteria > Hinthialibacterota > Hinthialibacteria > Hinthialibacterales > Hinthialibacteraceae > Hinthialibacter. Next base: position 31,724 of record CAZKYC010000002.1, read on the forward strand.
GTATACCAATGTTTCGCCCAGATTCCATCGGTGTCGCGCAGCCCAGGTTCCCATGACAGCATGGCCTCGTCAAACTCGACGCCAATGGCGTCGCACCACAGGCCCAACACATTTCGCGGGTTCATCAATATATCTTTTGAATCGACCACAATAGGCGTTTGGCCAGTCTGTGTTTTCAATGAATGAAACAACTCGACTTGTTCGGTCAATCCGAAGGCGTCAAGCGTCGCGTCAGGAACAACTTTGATAAACGACGTAATCATGTCTTTAGGCTCGCGAATGAGAAAACAATTAACCATCTGCTGCGTCCAACTCAAATCAACATAAGGCAGCATGTGTTTGTTCATGTGTTTCTGATAATAGATGCGCTTGCCTTGGGGCAGCGGCGCCAGCAGCGACTCGACCACCTTGCGCCAATCGGTTTCGTGGCGGGCGATCACTTCATCCGCGCCGGGATGGTCGACACGGGTTTCTTTCAGATAATGGGCGTAAAACGGCTCGTCATAGACAATGGCATCGCTGCGGTTTCCCCACGAGCGCATCAGCGCCGTCGAGATATTGCGCGGCCCCGACCAGACCGCCAGACGAATGGCGCCGTCGGCCATCACGCCCACTCGACGACGGCTTTGACCACGCCCGCAGTAGGGTCAAGCCACGACTCAAACTCGCCCAGCATCGCGTCAGAAGCAACGCGGTGAGTGATCCAGGGTTGAATGTCGACCTGGCCGTTTTCCATACAGCGTATGACGTGTTGCATGTCTTCAGAGGTGGCGTTTCGGCTGGAAAGCAAGGTAGTTTCGCGCTTGTGAAATTCAGGATCAGGCAGCGAAAAATCGCCAATGAACAGCCCAACATACACCAGGCGCCCGCCGTGAGAGAGATAATTCAACGCATCGCGCATTGAATCTTTGTTGCCCGTGCAATCGATCACCACCGTCGGAAACTCGCCCATACTCAAGTCTTTGATTGTGTCTACGGCGTCGCCGCCGGCTGTAACGACAGGTTCGATTCCAAGCGACGACTGACAAAACGCCAGCCGCGATTCATTCACATCCAACGCGATTACATCCGCGCCCTCGGCCCTGGCCATCGCCATGGCGCCCAGGCCAATCGGGCCGCAGCCGATCACCAGCGTGGTCTCGCCGGGTTGGACGCTGGCGCGCCTGACCGCATGCGCGCCAATGCTAATGGTTTCGACCAACGCGAGCTGGTCAAACGATAGCCTTTGTGACGCATGAAGTTTCTCGACGGGCGCAACCATCTGTTCGCGCATGCCGCCGTCGACATGCACGCCAAAAACTTTCATGTCCGTACAACAGTTTGGTTTGCCGCGGCGACAGGCGATGCAGCCGCCGCAATTCAAATACGGCTCAATCGCGCAGCGGTCGCCCACGTTCAAGCCATAGTCATTGGCGCCAACCTCAACGATTTCGACGCCCAGCTCATGACCCAAGATCCGCGGATACTCAAAAAACGGTTGCTTGCCGCGATAGGCGTGAAGGTCTGTGCCGCAGACGCCAAGCCGATGGACGCGAACCAGCGCTTCGCCATCACTCACGGATGATGGAAAATCGGTCTCACACGCGCGAAACGCGCCGGGTTTATCTAACACAATTGTCTTCATATTTTTGGCCCGCTTAACAACCAAAGTAAGTCTTGCCATCAAACTCAATCATACAAGAAAGCCGTTCGCTTGTGTATCGACGTGAATACGGGTCAGTGCGCGGGGTCGGCGCCGTCTGTTAGCGCTTTATAAGTTGGCGGGCGGCGGTTGCGAAAGCGGCCTTCATAGCGTTCGGGCGAAGTGTTGACGTCATACCACGACACCTCGCCTGAACCGCTCATCTGAATGATGTCGCCGTCTTCGTTTAACAATAGGTTTTGTTTCGGGTGAGAAAACACCACCGGCGTTTGGTTTTCATACGCGCGCGTTCTCATCAAGACGGTGTTCCAACCGTCTTTGCCGGTGTAGGAACCATACGACGGAAACAGCAATAACTGAGCGCCTTTGACAGCAAGAATGCGCGACGGCTCAGGCAACTGGCGGTCATAACAGATCAACAGGCCCACCTTGCCAAACGGAGTTTGAAACACCGGGTACTGCTCGCCCGCGACATAACAGGATGGATTAATGGTATACCCCTGGGCGAAGTGGGTCTTGCTATACTTACCAATGATGTCGCCATCTGGGTCAATCAGAATCACCGAGTTAAATAAGGCCTCATCGTTTCGCTCAAGAAACCCCAAAACAAAATATATTTTCAGATCTATTGAAAGTTTGGCGGCCTTTTTGATATAGGCCCCATCTAGCGGTTCGCCAAGCGCCAAAAATTTTTCTACGGTTTTTTCTTTTTTGCCGGGAACCTCAATTTCATTCACCTGGTTGATGACATAGCCTTCCAACGCGCCTTCAGGAGTCACCACCAATTGGGCGCCGCCGTCTTTGACCGCCGCTCTGACTAATTTTTCAATGCGCTGCCAGTTGGTTTGTTTGTCCCATTTTTTGGGAAACACAGACGCCGAGGCCACGCGAATTGTCGTAACCGATTGGGGAACGTCAGCGTATTTATTGAGTTTGAGTTGTTGAGCGTGAGATGAGAATGAACCAAAAACCAATACAGCGAAAATTAAACCCAGAACTTTCATACGCCTCTCGATACGCCCACTAGAATTTACGCCGCCGGGCGTTTCATCCACGCCCACAGGTCTTCTTGGCTTTTATACTCTTTATTGAACATGAATGGCGTTGCGAACGCTGAATGGTGGGAGGGCGTCATGTCGCGAAACTCATTGAGACAATACGCCTCCAGGTCGATCTCGATCGTCTCGTTTGGCGGAATGATCACTTCGGTCGACCGGGCCAACACCGCGTTTTGCAAGCCCGCTGTCGGAGACGCGACCTCAAAACAGCGGCCTTTTTCAAAGACAATGGGCTGGGGCTCAGCCGTTGGGTTTTCGAGCTCTAAATGAACAGTCAACTTCATTGGGTTGCCCTCTATTCACTTCACCGGTTTTGATGCGGCCAAATCATACGCCGCGTGCGGATCGGCTCGCTAGGCAGCGACGGCGACTTGTGTTCCCCGGCGATCCAGGCGTTTTTCAGGCGGATGCGTCCAGTCATCATCGCCTCGGGCAGGCTGCCCGTGGGCGCTTCCGCCTCTAAATTCATTGAAGCCGCATTATGCACTTCATAGGATGTGTTGTGGTCTCTCCAGCCCGAAATCAAATTGATGTCTTTGTTGCATGATGTGAGCAGCGAGCGCCCGCCGAGGGTAGTCGCGCCCCCCAGGCGCTTGCCGATGGGCGCGTCTTGGTAGGCCCTCAGACTGACCGGCTCTGGCTTCTCGCCCTTCATGAGATGGATCACAACTTTTTTGGGTTCAAATGTTTTCTGGCTAGTCGACGGGATATTGACCAGGGTATCCATACGCTGGCGTTCTTCGCGAATTTCAGGGTGAAGCAACGAATCGTCAGTCGGCGCGTATTCGAGCGGGTGACGCGTCCAACGGGAGCGCAATTCATGGATGTTTGATTCCAGGCGCTCCATCCACACTTTTTCGGGCTCACGGTTGATAAAGAACAAACCCCGCTGTTCGGGAAACCATTCGCTCTCTTTTGGAAACGCCATTTGAAACAGCTGACTTAGGCGCCAAAGCCGTTTCTCAATCAACAACAACGGCCCGCTGGTCGATTCAGACAATTCATCTACATTGATGGTGTCAATTGTAGTCTCGGATGAACCCAGCAGCATATAAAACAATATGGGCAAGCGGCCAAACTGGTTCACCAGCCGGTCCATCCAGATGCGCACCGCGTCGATGCATTCTTTTTCATCGAACGAGCCGACATGAATACGCCATGAGATAGCGCGTTCCGCGTCAGCGCGCAACAGTTTGATGCCCGCTGGTTGATTGACGGGCAACCTGTCATCAGGCGACAATGACTCAATGAGCCAATCATCAACATCATCCAAATGGAGAATCTCTTTTAGATACTCCACCGAATAAATCGATACAATGATCAGTGACAGATTGGATTTCATTTTCGCTCAACGCTCTCAAATAATGGTATAGCATAACGGATCGTAAATCGATTTGAAAAGATGAACAACCATTTTATTTTAAGTTGATAATACCAGTAAAATTTACATTGCCAAAGACTTTATTATAATGATAGTCATAAATAACTATCTGCATTGGACTTATAAAAAACCATTCACTCGATTAATATTTTATAATAAAATTTTTATCTGTTGAAAATTATGCTAAAACATGCTGAATGACCTCGCCATGTACGTCAGTTAGGCGAAAGCGCCTTCCTTGAAACTTGTAGGTTAGTTTCTCGTGATCAATACCCAATAGATAAAATAGCGTTGCTTGAAAATCATGAACGTGCACGGGGTTCTCAGTAATGTTATAACCCAATTCATCAGTCGCGCCAAAATGAAACCCGGCTTTGACGCCAGCGCCCGCCATCCAAAGGGTGAAACAGCGCGGGTGATGATCGCGGCCATAGTCGTCATCGGTGAGTTGGCCTTGAGAATAATTGGTGCGGCCAAATTCTCCTCCCCAGATGACCAGCGTATCATCCAACAATCCTCGCTGTTTTAGATCAGCCACTAAGGCCGCTGACGCCTGGTCGGTGGCGTTGCATTGTTTCTGAATCGCCTGGGGCAAGTTGCCGTGCTGGTCCCACCCCTGGTGGTAGAGTTGAATGAACTTCACATCGCGCTCAGCCAGGCGCCGGGCGAGCAAGCAGTTGTAGGCGTAGGTTCCTGGGTCGTTAGAATCTGGCCCATATAAGTCGAATATTGACTCAGGCTCGTCAGATAAATCCAGCGCCTCAGGGACCGACATCTGCATTCGGTACGCCATTTCATATTGGGCCAGGCGGTTATTGATCTCAGGGTCGCCGACTTGTTCAAATTGGGCGTGTTCGAGTTGTTTGAGCGCCTCCAACATGGTCTTGCGGTCTTCGGCGTGAAACCCTTTCGGGTTCTGTAAATACAACACCGGGTCGGCCCCCGAACGGAATTGGACGCCCTGGTGTTTTGACGGCAGAAAGCCGCTTCCCCATAGTCGGGCGTAGAGCGGCTGGCCGCTGCCGTTTTTCGACACGAGAACGATAAACTCAGGCAGGTCTTTGTTGTCTGTCCCCAATCCATAACTCAGCCATGAGCCGATGCTGGGGCGCCCAGGCAATTGCGACCCGGTTTGAAAAAAGGTGATCGCCGGGTCGTGGTTAATCGCCTCGGTGTGTACGGAATGAATAAAACACAACTCATCGACGATCTTGGCGGTGTGGGGCATCAATTCGCTGACCCAGGCGCCGCTCTGGCCATGTTGTGAGAAAGAGAAAATAGACCTTGCTAAGGGCAGGCTTGATTGGTCTCCGCTCATGCCGGTCAAGCGCTGGCCTTTGCGCACCGAATCAGGCAGTTGCTGGCCATGCATGGTTTCAAGCATGGGCTTATAGTCAAACAGTTCCATCTGTGACGGCCCGCCGCTTTGAAACAGGTAGATCACCCGCTTGGCCCTCGCCGGCAGATGCAACTGGGGTAAAACACCGCCCGAATTGGCGTAAACAGACGCATCGGGTGCGCCTATCATTGGGCCCAACGCCGCCGCGCCCATGCCCAGCGAGGTTTGTGTCAAAAAGCGCCTGCGGTCGATGTTGTGAAGTTTCATCAATGCTTCGTTCATGTTTATCTCACCATCAAACTGGCGTCTGAATTTTGAATCGCGCTGGCGACGACTGTATACGCCGCCAACTCAGCCGGGTCCAACGATTCATCTCGCTGATATTCACCCGCGCTGAGTAGCCCTATTGTTTTTGACGGGTCTTTTTGAAATGATTCCAGTTTTGCTTCAAACAAACCAGACAAAATTTCGTTTTCTTTTGTATTTGGATCACGCGATGTTAACAAGCGAAAGCCAAATTCGATTCGATCTTTTATTGTCTCGGCGTTTTTCATCATGCGCTCGGCCAAGATGCGCGCCGCCTCGACAAACTGGGGGTCATTCATCACCACCAACGCCTGAAGCGGCGTGTTCGTCTGTTGGCGGCGCACGGTGCAGACGCTGCGGCTGGGCGCGTCGAAGATATTCATTGACGGTGGTGGGACGGTACGCTTCCAAAAGGTATACAGACTGCGGCGATAGAGTTTTTCGCCGGCGTCTTGGACGTATTTCGAGTTCATGCCAAACGCCCACAAGCCTTCGGGCTGATAGGGTTTCACGCTTGGCCCGCCAATCGTGTCGACGAACAGCCCACTGGCGGCCAGCGATTGGTCGCGCAACATCTCGGCGCTCAACCTTCGGCTGGGGCCGCGCGCAAGCAGACGGTTGTCGGGGTCGCGCTCACGAAGTTCTTCGCTGGTGTTTGAGGATTGGCGATAGGCTTGAGACATAACAATTCGCTTGACTAACGCTTTAACGTCCCAGCCAGATTCGATAAATTCGAGCGCCAGCCAATCCAATAACTGCGGGTGGCTAGGCAGCGCCCCCTGGCTGCCGAGGTCTTCGCTGGTCTCGACTAGGCCGGTCCCAAAAAAGAGTTGCCAGATGCGGTTGACCGCCACCCGCGCGGTGAGTGGGTTTTTGGGGTCTGTCAGCCACTGCGACAGCCCCAGCCGGTTTCTCGGCGCCGAATCGGGGAACGCTAAAATGCTCTTGGGCGTGTCGGCAGAGACCGCCTCGCCATAGTGATCATAGGCCCCGCGCTTGAGTACATAGGCTTGGCGCGGCGTTGGCGTCTCAGCCATTACCATTACTTCTTCAACCTGTTCAATGATGAAATTCGTCTCTATGCGAGCGGCTTCTAAATCCCTTAAACGTTGCGGATAATCGGCGTCGATATTAGACAGGTAAAACGCATATAATTCTTCGTCGCTTGTTTTAGCCCCACTGGTTTGCCCTGCCAGAAATCTGGCTTCGAGGCGAGTCAGTTCCCGGTCAAACACTGCCAACTCATCCATCAAGCCGCCGGTCATGCCTTTTGATCGCCAGCGGGCGCCCGCGCGCAGGTTGGTCTCTATGTTCTCTTTGTCGAACACAATGTCTCGATAGAGATTGTCGCGCTTTGTGGTCATGTCTTGGTTGATTCCGTTGACATACAAAGACACGCCCTCCGCCTTGCTGGAACCGTCATAAGCAACTGTCAGGTTGATCCACTGCTGTTTAGGCGCGGGTTGATTGGAGATCAAATGGATGGAGTTATGAGGAAAACTCGCCGCTAAACGAACATCAAAATGATGGTCTGTCAGCGACAGTTGAAAGCCCTTAAAACTATAAATGACGCCGCCACGGTTGGTATGAACAATCACGCCGTTCGCCAGATCATCTGGCAGGTTGACCCACACGCTGACAGAGAACGCCTGGCCGCGCTTAAAGCGGCCAAAACCGGGAAAATCGAGCATATGGTCGCCGTCGAGTTTTATCGCGCCGCCAAATTTGCCTTCGGCGGTTTGTAAGGGCGGCTTGGCGATCTGCATATTGACCGGGTCAACCACCCGCCCGCTGGCGCCGCCGACTTCGCTGGCGATTTTTTGGTTGGTCGCGTCATCAAGAGAGAACAACGCAATCGGTTTTTGTGATAATGACGTAAGTTCTTTCTTCTCTTTTTGAATTGCATCAAGCCATTGCTGAAATTTTTCTTGGCGGGTTTCGCGCAATGCGTCGAGTTCACTCTCTATGTCTCGAATCTTTCGTTTGGCCGCCTGGATATCACCTTCTTCTTTATCATTTGGCAATAAAACAGTCGGCGCGGGCAGGTCGAGTTTGCTCCAAGTGATTTGGCCGCCTTCGTCAACATTGTTGAAGAAACTGAACAACTGGTAATAGTCTTTGTGGGATATCGGGTCAAATTTGTGGTCGTGACAACGGGCGCACTCAACCGTGTAACCGAGAAGCGCCTTGCCTAGGGTGTTGGTACGGTCGGCGACATATTCAACGCGAAATTCTTCATTGATGATGCCGCCCTCGGCGTTTTGGGGGTGGTTGCGGTTAAACCCTGTGGCGATCAGCTGTTCGCGGCTGGGGTTAGGCAAGAGGTCGCCCGCCATCTGCCATTTGATGAATTGATCGTATGGCATGTTCTCATTAAACGCACGAACCACCCAGTCGCGCCAACGCCAGGCGGGGCGATAATTATCGGCCTGATAGCCATAGGTATCGGCGTAACGCGCGGCGTCGAGCCAGTCCATCGCCATGCGTTCGCCATAGTGGGGCGACGCCAACAAGCGGTCAACAGCGCGCTCATAGGCGTCCGTTGAATCGTCGCAAAGAAACGCATCCATTTCATCAATGGCGGGCGGCAAGCCGGTCAGATCAAACGCCAAACGCCGCAGCAGCAATTCTTTGTCTGCTTCTTCTGAAAACGCCATTTGGTTCTGCGCAAGTTTTCGTTCAATAAAAAAATCAATATTGAGCGCAACATCTTGAGGCAGGCTCGCCGGATCAAGGGGGATCAGCGACCAGTGCGGTTTGTATTCTGCGCCCTGCTCGACCCACGCAACGATCAAGTCAATTTCGTCTTGCGTTAGCGACAAGTTAGAATCCGTCGGCGGCATCCGGTATGAATCTTTATGTGAACGAATGCGGCTGACCAGGACGCTTTCTTCCGACTGGCCGGGAATAATCGCTTTGCCTTCACCGGTGAGCAATTCGCCAAATACGCCTTCAGGAGTATCGAGGCGCAGGTTTAACACGCGTTTATTTTCATCCGGCCCGTGGCATGTAAAGCAACGGTCTGACAACAACGGACGTATTTGGAAATTAAAATCAACCGCCTGCCCGTTTGCCGATAACAGCCCTATAGAAACGAATATAAAAATCAAAACGCCTCGAAGGCATTTTTTTCGCGAGAATGTAAACATCCGAATCCAACAAGAAATATAGATTGATGAAAAGCAAACTGATGCAGGAACTGAGAGATTTCATTTTACCAAAAAAAATGCTTCAAACCTATGGCAGTCGCAGCGCGTCTCTGGTTCCTTGAGTCATTCCCGTCAATATGGTGCAATAGAGAGCGATTGGGATATTCATTTCGCTCATTTAGCAGAAGTGAGTTTTTTTGTTGAATAATAATCCACGGGCCATCCGTGAAGGGAGAGTTTCAATGACTAAACAATCACACGCCGCAACGCCGTTAAATCCATGGTTGCATTGGTTTAAGCGAATGCAAAATCAAACCACTCGCCGAAACCTGTTAAAAACTGGCGTCATGGGCGGCCTTTCGCTGATGGCGCCGTGGGCCTCCGCCAAACCAAAAAAACGCCCCAATATCGTCTATATTCTCGCAGACGATCTGGGCTACGGCGACATATCATGCCTGAACGAAGAGTCAAAACTTAACACCGTTCACATCGACCGCATCGCCAACACGGGAATCAAATTTACCGACGCCCATTCCGGCTCCGCAGTGTGTACGCCCACCCGCTACGGCATTTTGACCGGGCGTTATTGCTGGCGTTCGCGCCTCAAAAGCGGCGTGCTTTACGGTTGGTCAAAGCGGTTGATCGAACAGGGCCGCATGACGGTGGGCTCGTTCCTGCAACAACAGGGCTACCACACCGCCTGTATCGGCAAATGGCACCTGGGCATGGACTGGGCCGGCGAAGAAGACAACTACGACGTGACCCGGCCCATCAAAAACGGGCCGAACAGCGTCGGGTTTGATTACTTCTTTGGCATTAGCGCCTCGCTCGACATGCCGCCCTACGTCTACATCGAAAACGACGGCATCACTTCAGCGCCCGACCGCGAGACCGAAAACAAGGACTACAAAGGCTTTTGGCGAAAAGGCCCCACTGGCGCCGACTTCAAACACGAAGACGTCTTGCCCAAGGTCACCGAAAAGTCGGTGGATTATATCAACCAGCGCAGCAAGACCAGCGAGCCGTTCTGTCTGTACGTCCCTCTCGCCGCGCCGCACACGCCGATTCTGCCGACCCACGAGTTCCAAGACAAAAGCGGGACCAACGCCTACGGCGACTTTGTCTTACAATGCGACCACACCGTCGGGCAGATCCTCGACGCGCTCTCGCGCAACGGAATCACCAACGACACCTTAATCATCTTCACCAGCGACAACGGATGTTCGCCCCGCGCCGAGTATAATGAACTCGAAGCCGTGGGGCATGACCCCAGTTATGTATTTCGCGGACACAAAGCCGACATCTTTGAAGGCGGCCACCGCATCCCCTTCATCGCCCGCTGGCCCGGCATGATCACGCCCGGTTCGGTCTCGGATGAGACCGTCTGCCTGACTGACCTGCTCGCGACCTGCGCAGCCATTGTTGGCGAACCGCTGCCCAGCGACGCGGGCGAGGACAGTTATAGCATCCTGCCCGCGTTACTAGGCGAGAAACCCGACGGCCCCATCCGCGAAGCGACCGTCCATCACTCGGTCAACGGCTCGTTCTCGGTTCGTCAGGGAAAATGGAAACTCAACCTCTGCCCCGGCTCCGGCGGGTGGAGCGACCCCAGGCCCAATAAGGCCAACGAGATGAACCTGCCGCCCGTTCAGTTATATGATATTGAAAATGACGCGGCGGAAACCAAAAACCTGTATAAGAAACACCCAAAGGTTGTCGCGCAATTGACCGAGTTGCTTGAATTTTACAAACAAAGCGGACGCAGCGCGCCGTTTATGAGGTGATCTAGTTTTAAGAGACACCTTAAAATAGACCACAAAAGACTCTTGGGGGTATCGATAATTGAACATTGATGTCAGGCATGGGTGTAACTCTGGGAGCGCCTGTGCAAATGGACCTGAAAGCCCGCACTGAAGCGAGCAGAGTTGTACCCATGCCTTGCGCGAGTACTGTTCATAGGCAAATCTCAATCATTACGGATGGACTAGGAGTTACCCAATGAAACGACGCCGCTTTATAAAAACCCTGAGTGCAGGCGCCCTTGCAACCACGTTGCCATGCGCCGCAGCGCCGAAAAAGAAGCCGAACATTCTCTTTTTGTTTACCGATGACCAGACCTTTCAATCGATTGGTTCGCTCAACAACCCGGCGGTCAAAACGCCCAACATCGACCGCCTGGTCAAAAACGGCGTCACCTTCACCCATTGCTTTAACCAAGGTTCATGGACGGGCGCGGTGTGCGTCGCCAGCCGGGCCATGCTCAACACCGGGCGCTACATCTATCACGCCCAGCGCGATATAGGCGGCAAAGACGGCCCGCTGGTTCCACTCTGGGGCGAGACCCTGGGCAACGCCGGCTATGACACCTTCATGACCGGTAAGTGGCACAACAGCGACGCCGCGCTCAATCAGAGTTTCAAAACCGTCGGTCCTCACGGCGGCGGCATGTTTGCTTCAACCCCGTATGACGGCGACGCCTACCGCCGCCCCACTGCGGACAACAACATATGGCAGCCTGACGACGAAACCCGCAAAGGCCATTGGCGCGTCCAAGACGATGGCAGCATCAAACACAGCAGCAAAGAATGGGCCGACGCGTCGATTGATTACCTGAAGAACAGCGTCTCGAAGAGCGATAACCCGTTCTTCATGTATGTCGCCTTTCACGCGCCCCACGACCCGCGCCAATCGCCCAAACCATATCTCGATATGTATCCATTGGATGAGATTGAGATTCCTCCTAACTATGTAGCAGAACACCCCTTCGACCAGGGCCAGCGCAACACGCTGCGCGACGAAATTTTGGCGCCGTTCCCCCGCACGGAACATATCGCCAAGGTGCACCTGCAAGAATATTACGCCATCATCACTCACGCCGACGCGCAAATTGGCCGTATTCTCGACGCGCTTGAGGCCTCCGGCGAGATGGACAACACCATCATTTTCTTCTCCGCTGACCACGGCCTGGCGGTGGGCCAACACGGCCTGATGGGCAAGCAAAACCAATACGAACACAGCATCCGTATGCCGCTCACCATTTGCGGCCCCGGCATCGCCCAGGGCGAACAGATTGACGAGATGGTCTATCTTCACAGCCTTTATGCGACATCGTGCGAACTGGCTGGGATCGATATTCCAGAGACGGTTGAGTTCCCAAGCCTGGTTCCGATTCTTCAAGGCAAGCGCTTCTCACACAACAACGCCATCTTTGGTTCGTATGTTGACTACCAACGCATGGTGCGCACCGACCAATATAAGTTGATCCTCTATCCAAAGGTGAACGAGATCCAGCTGTTCGACGTCAAGAACGACCCGTGGGAGATGTATGATCTGTCTGACGACCCAAACAATGCTGTTCTCATTGATCGCCTCAAACGCAGGTTGAAAGAGTTACAAACTATGGTGGGAGACGAACTCGCCATTTAATTACCCATAGAAAGCCAGGACGACATCATGACCAACCGTAGACGAATTCACTCAATCGTCGGCGCTTCGGTGCGCCTGCTATTCGCCTTATCACTTCTCACTGTCTGTGCTGCTACCGCCGTCTATTCACAAACGCCTGAGTGGGAAGACCCGCAAAACGTGGGCGAAAACCGTGAAGCGCCGCGCTCAAGTTTTATTGCGTATCCAAACGAGAAAACCGCCTTAAACAATGTCAGCCCAACGCGCCCGCTGCTTGACCGCCGCGAGGCCTCGCCCTGGTATAAATCGCTGAACGGCGAATGGAAATTTGAATACGCCGAGACCGTCGATGCGCGAACCAAAAACTTCTATCAATACAATTACGACGACGCACGTTGGGACACCATCCCCGTTCCCTCCGCCTGGCAGATGCACGGCTATGGCTATCCGATTTACGTCAACTACATGCGGCCCGAAGAGAAATGCCCCTGGGGCAAAATGAACCCGCCCTACATCCCTCATGACAAAAACGAAGTGGGGTCGTACCGAAAAACGTTCCACACGCCGTCGTCATGGAAAGGCCGCGACGTATTCATTCAGTTTGACGGGGTCGAGTCGGCGTTTTATCTGTGGCTGAATGGCGAGCGGGTCGGGTTCAGCAAGGGCGCGCGCACCCCGGCGGTGTTTGACCTGACCCCTCACCTCAAACCCAAAAACAATGTGTTGGCGGTCGAGGTCTATCGCTATTCAGACGCGTCCTACATCGAAGACCAAGACAAATGGCGCATGAGCGGCATCTACCGCGACGTGTATCTGTTCTCGCGCGGCGCCGTCAGAGTCAATGACCTGTTTGTGACGCCCGGTTTCGATCCGTCCACGTCAAATGGAACGCTTAAGATTGAGACTGATTTAGCCAACCAATCTTTAACTCTCGCTGAGGGACTCACGCTTGAGTCGACGCTGTTGAAAGACAAAAAAGAAATCGCCCGCGTCAAAGCTCAACTTAATTCTCTCGACGCCTCCAGCAAGAACAGCGTCAAACAGACGCTGATTGTTCCTGGCGTGGATGCCTGGTCAGCGGAATCGCCCGCCCTGTATCAATTGGTCGTGACCTTGCGTGACGCCAAAGGAAAAGTCATTGAAGCGATTCCACAGAATGCCGGCTTTCGCACCTCGAAGATCCAGAACAAACAATTGCTTGTGAACGGAAAGCCCATTTACCTCAAAGGCGTGAACCGCCACGAGGTCGACCCCGACTCCGGCTACACCATTAGCCGTGAGTCGATGATTAAAGACATCCTACTGATGAAACAACACAACGTGAACGCGGTGCGCACCTCTCACTATCCCAACGCGCCTGAGTGGTATGACCTCTGCGACTATTACGGCCTTTATGTGATCGACGAGGCCAATGTCGAAAGTCACGGCATCGGCTACGGCCCCAAAGACACGCTGGGCGCCAAACCGCTGTGGAAACAAGCCCACCTCGACCGCGCCGAACGCATGCTCGAACGCGACAAAAACCACCCTTCGATTATCATCTGGTCGCTGGGCAACGAAGCCGGCGACGGCCCTAACTTTGTCGCGATGTATGAGTGGATGCGCCAGCGCGACCCGTCGCGCCCGGTGCAATACGAACAGGCGGTGTTGAAAGACCATACAGATATCTACTGCCCAATGTACGCCACGCCTGACGCGATCCAGAAATACGCATCAGGCAACCCAAACAAGCCGTTGATTCTGTGTGAATACGCCCACGCCATGGGCAACAGCCTGGGCAACCTCAAAGACTATTGGGACATCATCGAAGCCTACCCCGCCCTTCAAGGCGCTTTCATCTGGGATTGGGTCGACCAGGCGCTGCGCAAAACTGATGAGAATGGCGTTGAGTTTTGGGCCTACGGCGGCGACTTTGGCCCGGCCGACGTCCCTTCTGACGAAAACTTTTTATGCAACGGCGTGGTGCGTCCCGACCGGACTCCCGGCCAGGGCGCGCCCGAAGTCAAAACCGTCTATCAGAACATTGGCTTTGAAGCAGCGAATTTGAATCAGGGCGAGATCACCATTCACAACAAGTTTTTCTTCACCAACCTTGACCAGTTTCAACCCGTGTTCAACATAACCGCAAACGGCGTGGTGATTCAACGCGGCAAACTAAATACATTGACCATCGGCCCCGGCGCGAAGACGACGATCAACGTTCCAATCTTAGAGATCGACCCCGAACCAGGCGTCGACTATTTCTTAAACATCCAGTTTGAATTATTGAAAAACGAACCTTGGGCCAAACGCGGGCGCGTCATTGCTCAACATCAATTTCAGTTACCGCTACAGAGCGTTCAAACCCCGCCTAACGAGATTGAACTTGAAGACGTCTTTGTCGAAGAACTGCCTGGTCGAATCATAGTCAAGAATGGCGAATTGACCGCATCCATTGGTAAGAAGTCGGGCGTTCTTGAATCGATTAAGTTGGATGAAGACGAGCTACTGATCGCCCCCTTGGTTCCAAACTTCTGGCGGGCGCAGACCGATAACGACTCCGCCAGCCGCAACATGATGCTCAACGACTTAGGCGTGTGGAAAACCGCCGCGCCTGAACGAACGGCAAAATCTGTCGAAGTCTCAAAATCAGACAGCGGAATAGTCAACGTTGTCGCTACAAGCGTTATGGTTGACGGTAAAGCGGCCTGTCGGTTAGTTTATACCTTCACTGGCGACGGCGCCATCCATGTCATGTTCACGCTTGACGCCAACTCATCTCTACCTGAGATCCCCCGCGTCGGTATGCAAATGGCCATCCGCGATGAGTTCGCCAACCTGACCTGGTTGGGACGCGGGCCGCAGGAGAACTATTCAGACCGTTTTGCCAGTGCGCCTGTAGGGCTATATCGAAAGCCCGTCCACGGTGACTACCCTTACATCAAGCCGCAAGAATATGGCAACCACGTTGATGTGCGCTGGGCGGCGTTAACCGATGACAGCGGCGAAGGCGTCTTGATTGAGTCAGGAGAAACCCTGCTAAACGTCAGCTCGTGGCCATATTCTCAAAACGATCTGGCCGTCGCCGAACACACCCATACATTGCCCGAACGTGACTATATCACTGTTAACATTGACCTTAAACAGCGCGGCCTGGGAAGTATCAACAGTTGGGGCGCCAAGCCCATTCCCCAATATCGAATCCAACCTGAGACATTTAAGTATGATTTCACGCTTTCGTTTATCGACGAAAAAACCAAGGAACAAATAGAACGGCGCGCTCGACAAAACTAATAGCTCCGAGTCGCCTATACTTTTTTGTGACGCCGCTTCGATGCTCGGAATCGAAGCGGCGTTTTTAATCAAAATCGAAACTACTTGATTAAACGTTAACATTTGCTATTCATACTTTTGAAAAGAGCAAGGAGAGTTTTATGTCGAAGCCTGTTTTGGCTGCATTGATGTCATGCTTCGTTGTTGCGGCTGGTTTCACTGCTGAGTTTGAAAAAGAGAAATTTAATAATTGGCACCACTGGCGCGGGCCTGACTATAGCGGCGCCGCCCCTAACGCTAACCCGCCCACCACCTGGGGCGAAGACAAAAATATCAAATGGAAAACTGACCTGCCCGGCGCGGGGTCGTCCACCCCGATCATTTGGGGCGACAAGATTTTTGTCACTACCGCCATCAAAACCGAAAAAGTAAAAGAAGGCGCCGAGACTAGTTCCTCTGATATTGATTTAGGTATTCGCGAATTTGG
The DNA here is from genome assembly GCA_964556895.1 of uncultured bacterium. Lineage (GTDB taxonomy): Bacteria > Hinthialibacterota > Hinthialibacteria > Hinthialibacterales > Hinthialibacteraceae > Hinthialibacter. The sequence continues at coordinate 47,743 of CAZKYC010000002.1, forward strand.
TCAAGATCGCGACCGCCGCCGTCCTGGCGGCCCTCCGGTGAACTACTATAAATTCGACATAATCTGTTTTAACAAAAATTCCGGCGAGGTTATTTGGCAGAAAACCGCCCGCGAATCCGTGCCCCACGAAGGCGCCCACAGAACCAACACCTACGCCTCCGGCTCACCAACCACAGACGGCAAGTATCTCTATGTCACCTTCGGTTCGTTCGGCATTTACTGTTACGACCTCAACGGGAAGTTAATCTGGGAACGCGACCTGGGCGACATGCAGACCCGCAACAGTTTTGGCGAAGGAACCTCGCTGACCGTTCATGGCGACAACCTCATCGTCACCTGGGACCACGAAGGCCCTTCGTTCATCGCCAACCTCGACGCCAAAACAGGCGTCACCAAATGGAAAGTCGACCGCGTCGAACTAACCACCTGGGCGACGCCCATCGTGGTCGAACACAAAGGCGTGGCCCAGGTCATCGCCAACGGCGCCGAACACGTCATCAGTTATGACATCAAAGACGGTTCGGTGATTTGGAAATGCGGAGGCCAAACCGGCAACCCCATCCCGACGCCCTATGTGAACGACGGCGTGGCGTATGTCTCGAGCGGTTGGCGCGGCGGCGCGTTTTACGCGATCCCGCTTGACTCGAAAGGCGACGTGACCGGCACAGATAAAATCGTCTGGAGCCTCACCCGCGACACGCCCTATGTACCGTCTCCAGTCTTTACCAAAGACCGAATCTACTTCACCAAAGACCGCAACCCGATTATGACCAGCGTGAACATGAAAGACGGCAGCGTTATTACGCCGCCAGCGCGCTTGCCGGGGTTGATGGGCACGATGTATTCGTCGCCAGCCGCTGCGGGCGACTATGTCTATTTCACAACGCGAGACGGCAAGACGCTGGTCTTAAAAGTCGGCGAAGAAGACAAACCCGTCGCGGTTAATGAATTAGAAGACGAAATCGACGCGACATTGGTTATTCTCGGCGACCAAATTTTCATTCGAGGAAAGAACAGCCTGTACTGCATACAGAACAGTTAAATACGAAGTAAATGAAGCGTAGGTAGTTTCGAGTTGATCGTCTCAGACAATCTTGCGCTGACAATAAAAACCTTTTTCGGGCCCTTTGGGTCCTCCCCACCCCGCTTTGTGGACTGATGAGCAAAGCGGGGTCTTCTTGTGTATAGATAAATTAGGGTTCTTCCAATATTTGAGTACTTCCCTTGTTGGATGATCTGGAATTTGGTCAAAAAACGATATTCGTCCTATCAATAATTGACAAGCCAACTCAGGCATGGGTGCAACTCTATGAGCGCCTGTGCAACAAAGCAGAGCCGCACTGAAGCGAGCAGAGTTGTACCCATGCCAAATACAACGATAAAAAAATCATCCTTGAGATCATGCCTGGAAATTCTAATTCAATTTGAGAGAGCGTATCCAAATCCCGGATGAGCCAAAAAAAAGAAAGATTGGCTAATACAATGCACAACCTGCCCGCGCGCCTGCTACCGTATGTTTCTTTTATTCTGTCTCTAATACAACGAGCCGCCGGGGCCGAGGAACGCGATGATACCGTCGCTGATCAATCCGTTTGATGCAGAGTAGAAAATGATCTGGTTTCCATGAGACAGGTGAGACGACCAGTTCAACGCCGGGCCGGGGCTTCGCGCCGCGAATTCAAAACTCGACCCATACAACTTCATGGTGGGCTCGCCGCCGCCCGGTCGGCGCTTTTCGTCATAGACGTAGCCGCCGTCCCAGATATCACCGAGTTGTGAATTTAACTTCTGTGGATCAGCCGTCTGAAATGGATCAATCGGCACTGCCCCAATGTAAGAAATTGGCGTGGTCAGCTGATGAAAGCGGTAGGTGTGCTTCTGCCACCAAGGCGACCCTGACGCCCAGAGCCCTTCGCCGCCAGGAAACACATTGTTATCGAGCCCATACATCTGAATCGCCGTGCCGATGGCCCGAAGGTCGGTTTGAGCGCGTGAGACTTTGGCTTTCAGTTGCGCATTTAGAAAGTTGGGGACGGCAATCGCCGCGAGAATTCCAATAATCGCGACAACAATGAGCAGCTCGATCAAAGTAAAGCCATAACGCGACTTGCGAAAAGTCATCACCAACACCCCTGGTTAGATTATAAGGCTACAGTCTTCAAACGAACGAGTTGGTGAATACCCAAGGTGAGAGTCCTACCAGAAGATTAACCTTACACTGTTACGTCTCTATTTACCACCGAATTTTTTCGGAAAAAAATTCGTCGATCAATTCGGTGTAATACTCTTTCAACTTGACTGGGTCAGGCTGTTCAGGCGATTTTGAATATAAGTCATAGGGGTTAAATAATTTTACCCATTTAAACATCTCACGGTCGTGGTCGTTCATCAGATAATCATATTCGCCTTCTCGATGGGCGGGGTAAAACGAATGATAACGGATCATGTAGAGCGCTGGCTCAGGCAGGTAGTCTTTCATCACATGATACAAATATTCGTCATGCCCCCATGACATGTGAACGTTGTCTAAACCGCAACCTTCTTCATACACGCCAATAAGCGTTTGATACGCGTCATTCTTTGAATCCGGGTTGTCTTCAAAAAATTCAGGGAAAACGATCTTATCTGAAAACTTACACCCGACCGGAAAGGTGTCGCCCACCACCGCCCATTGCGGCTCGCCCCAAAGACACAAAATCTTGCCCAAGTCGTGAATCAACCCCGTCAAGATAAACCAGCGGGGGTGGCCGTCACACCGAATCGCTTCGGACGTTTGCAACAAATGCTCTAACTGAGAGAGGTCGATGTCGGGGTCGCTATCGTCGACCAAGGTGTTAAGCAACTCAATCGCTTCCCACACCCCCATCTCGGTGCGGTTAAGGCCCAAAAACTGCTCTTCTTTTTGTTTGACAAAATCAAAGGTTTGGTTGTGGTGGTTGAGGCGGTAAAATTCTTTGACACAATCGCGGGTGGTGTTTCGATAGTCGCGAAACTCGTCTTGTTTCTTTTTTTGCGTAATATCGTCTGGGTCAGGGTAACGGCTTTCAACAAAATCGTCCCACTCATCCAGGCGATTGAGTGGGTTTGGATTGGGCGACTGAGTCATTGGTTCTCCCCTGAGGCGACAAGCGCCTTATTAAAAAATAAAAACTTGATAATAATAGTAAAACTTCTTTGCTGATTCTTCAAGCAATACCTTTTGGGGAGAGCGTGTTCAGGCCGCCTTTAGAGATGTCAAACCATTTTCTTGTCCGTTTTCAACGGACTTTTTTACGTTTTGGCCGCGATTTTGGCCCATTGGCGGGCTTGATTGTCATTTGTCTGGTGATGTGGGCGGCGACGCCCAACTTTCTTACTCCCGCCAACCTGACCAACGTCCTGCTTCAGTCAACCATCAATGCGACGCTGGCGATTGGAATGACCTATGTCATTATCACCGCGGGCATCGACTTGTCTGTTGGTTCGCTGCTCGCTCTCGTGGGCGTAGTGATGGCGGCGATGTTGAAGGCCGAATGGCCTCTAAGCATCACGATTATCGTAACGCTCGCGTTTGGAACGCTCTGTGGCTTTATGAACGGCGCCTTTGTCTCCTGGGGAAAGTTGCCGCCCTTTATCGTGACCTTGGGCATGATGAGCGCCGCGCGCGGCGGCGCCTTGTTGGCCTCGTCGGGCCGACCTATCTCAGGCTTTGATGAATCGTTTCGCTGGATCGCGACCGGTTCAATCGCCTGGGTCCCCGTTCCTATAATTATTTTGGCCGCGTTATGTGTGAGTAGCCACATCGTCTTGAGGCGCACGTCATTCGGGCGAAAAACCATCGCTATCGGCAGTAACGAAGAAGCGGCGGTTTTATCTGGGGTGAATGTGTCGCGCCACAAATTTTTCATCTATGGGTTTTCGGGCTTTTGCTGCGCCGCGGCGGCGATTTTGTTGACCGCGCGCCTTAACTCAGCAGCCCCAACAGCCGGCATCAACTACGAACTCGACGCCATCGCCGCATCCGTCATTGGCGGGACCAGCCTGATGGGCGGTGAGGGCGGCATCCCCGGCGCCATCATCGGCGCGCTCATCATTGGCGTTCTGCGAAACGGCTTAAACTTACTCAACGTGTCATCTTACCTTCAAAGCATCGTCATCGGCGGCGTGATCGTCGTGGCCGCGCTGCTTGACCGTTTTATTAAATCCCAACACGAACACTAAGGGGACAACCAAATGAACCAATTTCTCATTCTCTTGTTGATTAGCGTTCTCACTTTCAGCGGTTGCAATCGCGGCGGCGATGTCTCAAATGACGGCAAGATTCGCGTCGGGTTTGTGATGAAGACGCTGAATAATCCCTTCTTTATTCAGATGGAAGAAGGCGCAACAGCAGCCGCCGATACGTTGAACATCGAACTCGTAGTCCAGGCCGCTGAGCGCGAAATCGATGTCGAACGCCAGATGCAGATTATCGAAAACTTGATCCAAACCCGAATAGACGCGCTCTGTATCACCCCCAGCGGTTCGCGCGAAATTGCGCCCGCTGTCAAAAAAGCGAACGACGCGGGCATCTCCGTCATCATTGTTGACACCCGGCTTGATCAAGAGATCGTTAATGAAATTGGCGCATCAACGGTCGCTTTCATCGGCTCAGACAACTACGAAGGCGGAAAGTTAGCCGGAGAATATTACGCGAAGACATTTGTTGACGAGACGCCCATCGCTGTGCTTGAGGGCATCCCTGGACATGAAACCCATGACTCGCGCCTGCAAGGTTTTCTCGACGCGGTTGAGAATGCAGATCAACTCACCATCGTCGCGTCACAACCAGCCAACACCGAACGCGAACAGGGCTTCAACGTGTTTCAGAATATCTTACAGACTCATCCTGGCGTGAAGGCGCTGTTCGCCACCAATGATATGATGGCGCTGGGCGCGCTTGAAGCGATCGCTCAGGCAGGCAAACAAGGCGAGATCGCTGTGATTGGCTTTGACGCGGTCGATGAAGCGCGAAACGCCATACGCCAAGGGCGCATGACCGGCTCAATCGCTCAGTCGCCAAGCGAGATGGGGCGAATTGCGGTCGAAACAGCCGTCAATACTCGAAACGGCCAAGCCGTTGAATCAGAGATTCCCGTACCGATCACATTAATTACACAAGAAAATGTTGATTAATCCCGAGAAGAGATTACTTTTTTTCCCACTTGTTTTGTGCGATAGCCATACGTTTTGAATCGTCGTTTTCTGATTCTTCTGCGCTTCCGCCACAATCAGGGCATAGAGTGGGGTATACTTTTCCTATGGGCGGCACGCCATTTATCCATTTGCCATCTACGTTTACGCGATGGCATTCTGTGCAGATATGAACCATATAACACCTGTAATTAAATAGAATTAACCGTTAGAAAAGCAAATATAATGCTAATTACGACATAGATATTCAACATCTGATTTTTTGATTATCTAGTGTAACTCTCATTTTTTTTCGGGGGTTTTTTGTACCATTGGTTCAAACTATACCAAAATGTAAGACCGGCCAATGCGCCGCCTATATGGGCCAGCGCTGAAACGTTTGTCACACCAGTGAGTTGATAATACGCTAACACAACTTGCAGCGCGGCCCAGAGGGCCAAAAGCGCTGTTACGGGGATGCGAAACCATCGCCAATAGATGACGATCCCCATACGAATTCGAGGAAACTGAAGGGCATAGAATACCAGCACGCCGGAGACGCCTGCGCTGGCGCCGATGGTTGGGATTTCTGGATTGGGATCAAACAATCCATGAATGAATACCCCAAGCAGAGTCCCGCTCAGAAGCAACAAACCAAACAACCATTTGCCGACATAATCTTCAACATTATCGCCAAAGACCAATAAGAAGTAAGCATTGCCAATCAGATGAAATAAACTGCCGTGGATAAAGAAGGATGTTACCAGCGTTAACCCGCCAAGCCGAAACGCATCCTGTGGAACAAACCCATACGAGCCAATCGCCTGATCTAGGTTGGTTATCGTCAAACCAAATACTGTAACAAAAGAAAGAAACAACACCCATGTCACCCAAGGCCAAAATCGAAGGTGGTCAGAATCAAACTCAATGGGCACGCCCATAACGGCGGGAATGAACTTCCAGTGTTCTTCGGGAGCAATTTGAAAATCTCTGATATGGTCGCGAATCTGCTGTAATTTTGAAATTGCTAACGCTTCACGGGCTTTTTTGGTAAACGCGATGTTTAGGTCGGGAGCCGGCGCAGGCGGCGGGACGCCGGGCAAGTCATCGTATTCGCCTTCGTCAAACCAAAAAAGTTGACACGGTTTACACAAATCGAGTTTCCAATCAACGTCAACGACTTTTAGTTGAAACTGCACCATGCGCTTGGTACAGATAGGGCAGGCTTTGCCCTCGACGCCGTCGATAGCCACTACACGCTGCCACATTCGGTCAATCGCGTTCTTATCGATCGACCTTCTCAGCAACGCAAGCGGCGCGGCGCGGCCGCCGCAGCGCTGACAGCCCCAAATGAAGCCGTGTGGGCGCCGCCCTTTTTTTAGCGGCTTGTCACAATTGGGGCAAATCAACATTCATCCGGCCTGTCATGCGTTAGTCCATTAACATCCAGTCATCAATCGACGTGAAGGGCAGCTCGACGCCCGGGCGCCCGGTTGGGATGCGGATAACTTCGCCCGGGTAGCGCCTGTCCGGCGCCAGACCCATGTTCGCGGCGAAGAGATGCGTCTCCAATTCACCATGACCAAACGCAATGCCGACTGAAGCCGACAGACCGCGCGTAAACTCAACAATGTCGCCATTCGGGGCGACCCGGTAAAGCAAACCAGGCGTCCCATCAGCCACATAAATAAAGCCGTCGCGGTCAAACGCGATGCCGTCGATGACCGTCGCGACCGCCTCAGCGTATGTCTCAACGCTGCCGTCTTCCATCAGGCGAAAGACGCTGCTTTGGCCAAAATCATCGTTGCCAAAATAGAGCCGGTTGTCAGGGCCAAACGCGAGAGAACTGGGGTTTCTCACTGTTGATACGACGATTGTTCGCTCTCCAGACGGGTCTACTTTTTCAATCACGTCACTGCCGCGCTGGGCGATAAACAGCGACCCGTCTTTGTCAAAAGCGATCGCCGTGGGGAAGTTTAGTCCGTCCACAACGGTTTCGGTTTGGGCGCCAACCAGTTTTTTCACCGTGCCGTCAGCGGCGTTGCTGATGTGAAGAACGCCCTCTTGGTCTAACGCCAGGCCATTCGGCCCAAATCCGCCGCCGCTGGTGGGTAAATCCGTCACCGCGATTTCGATGCGGCCATTCTGTGAAATCGTAATCACTCGCCCGCTCGACGACTCGGTCACATAGAGTTTGTTGTCTTTGTCGACGGCGACCGCGAAGGGCGTTCCGTTAATTTGCGCGATGCGTGTAGGGCCGGGCAACGCGGGTGAGAGAAACTCATTCTCTAAGTCAGACGAATCGCGTAACCGGACAAACACAATATCGCCATTGTTGGCTGGCGCTTCGAGCGAAACCGAACCGTCTTGGGGAAACACGCCCTGCCCCTCTTGCCCGGTTTTATCAACGATCAAGGTCGCTTCAACCGGCATGGTGTCGTCTAACACCGAGCCAGAGGGCAAGATCACATTCACTGTATCATTGGCGTATGACACCACCGCGGCGGGGTCGTTCATCGCCGGTGCAATGGCATCAAATGGCGCGCCAGTCGCATACGAAATCGCCGCGACGCCAGTCATCACCTGGGGGTTCGCCTGATTGGCAGAACTCGAAATCTCAACCACATACTCGCCGCCTGATGGAAACTCAATCCCACTGAGAAGCGAATCAAAACTAAACACAGCGTCATCGTTAAAAAAAACCTCTTGATTGTTTAAGTCGAGAACCCGCAGGCTGGGGTCGAGCAGGTGCCACGCGCTTGAGGCGAACAGCGAATAGCGCCGGCCGTCTTCAACCAATATCCGATATCGGTCCACATCGCCAACCGGGCCGATCACAGCGGTGACAGTTTCGCCAACATTGAGCCGCAAATCGTCAGGTTCATCGTCGAGCGGCGCGGCGACAAAATCAAACAGCCCGGTTTGTTCATGCTCATCGCCCAACACCAACATATACAAACTTTCGTCGCGAAACGGGGTAAACCCGGGCATAGTGGTCGTGGTTAGGTCGTCAGGGAACGGGCCCGCCAGTGTTATAAAATTGCCCGTGCCCTCTAAAAGGATGATGGTTGATTCAAGCCCATTCACTCCTGTCGCGGTGAAATCGTAGGTTTCGCTTTTGAGAAGCGGCAACTCAAACGCCGCCACGTCGCCTGGGCTTCGAATGTCGCCTGACGTCGTCTCGCCAATCGTCACTTCAGGCGCGTCATGAACAACGATTTGATAAGGCCCAATTGCGTCGCCCGTCTGAGCGACGATGACGATTGTATAAACGCCCGCTGAGGGAGCGACCAACAGCGCGACCGGTTCGGTTGTGACAAAGTCATTTGTGGCAAATAACAACTCGCCCGTAGGGCTAAACACACCCATTCGAGCATTAAACACCAGGCCAGGCGTCATCACAGCGATTACAATCGCCTGGCCCTGGGCCAAGTCTAACAAATACTGGTCTTGTTCATTCGGTGTGGCGATTAACCCGGTCTTGGGTTGGTCTTTGGCGAGAAATGAGATGGTATTGGTATCAGAAAGCGCGTTAATCTTCAACGAAAATTGGGCCGGCTGCTCTATCCCCTCCGCAGTGATCTCAATAGTGTAAGTCCCGAGGTCGACAAGCGTCTCTAAGATATACGCCCCTTGAAACGCAGGAAAATTAAGCCCGGCGTTAGACGCGACAAACTCGCCGTCAGGGTTGGTCAGCGTCATTTCGATATCAAAGTCGCGCTCTTCTATATCCAGTTGAATTTGGATGAGCGCGCGCGCTTCAAACGGAAACTTCAACACAGCGACAGGTTGGTCGGGGCCAAACTCTCCCGTCACGACCCCGCCAACAACAATTTGTTGCTGGCAATGGCTGTAATTCGGTAATGATATGAACAACGCAAGAGCGAACAAAGCAAAACCAAACGATCTCATGTTACTTCCCCGTATCTCTGAATTTGCTGAACTCTATTTTAAACCAATTCAAAACCACACAGTAAAAAATTACAACTATTTACAAATCAAAGCGATGGGGATCGGGCGATTATGCAAGCGAATTAACGATAGCTCAAAATGAAAACGATCAATGCTACAATAATCACCATTGTAAGTGAATCTGTTTGCCTGAATCAATGTAGGGGATTGATTGTTCATGCGCCATCTTGTTCAAACCAGTATTGTATTGTTCATTGCTATTTTGGTTTTGTCGGCGTCATCTCACGCTGAGGTTGTTATCAATGAAATTCACTACGACCCGATCGATCTCGACTACGAAGCGGGGTCATTGCGTGAATTTATCGAACTCTACAACCCTGGCCCTGATCTCGTAGATTTAAGCGGGTATCAATTCACTTCGGGAGCGCAGTATACCTTTCCCAATGGAGCGCAGTTGGCCCCCAGCCAGTATCTAATTGTGGTCAAGACGCCAAACCATATCACTTGGCGCAGAACAAGAGCGCAAACTTTTGGCCCATTTGAGAACAAACTCGGCAACGGCGGCGAATGGGTAGAACTCGTCCGCCCTGACGGCAGCGTTGTTGAGCGCTTCAACTATGACGACGACCCGCCTTGGCCGCGCGGCGCTGACGGCTACGGCCCGTCATTAGAGCGCATTTCGCCCGACCTGCCTGCTGAGGACTACCATTCGTGGCGGGCGTCGCTTCAAGATGAAGGCACCCCAGGCGCTGAGAACTCTGTCATCAACACGCTGCCATATCCAATGATTCAAGACTTTACGCGCTCCCCTCAACATCCAACCGCGGACGATTCCGTTTCTGTCCAGATTTCGATTGACTCTCCTCATTTAATTGATCACGCAACCCTGAAATGGGAAGCAACAGAAGACTCTCAACAATCATCTAACATCTTGGTTTCATCTCATTCAAACTGGCGCCACCATAAAGGAACCACAGCGCCGTCAGAAAACCAGGAATGGAAGGAGCCTGACTTTAACGACCGCAGATGGCGGCTCTCTTCAGGCGGCTTTGGCTATGGCGACACCGAGCAGGTACAAACAGTATTGAATGACATGCGCGGCAATTATTCAACATTGTATGTACGAAACCACTTTACCATTGAAGACCTGAGTAACCTTGGCGTCTTAACCTTGTCGGTTTTTTTTGATGATGGCTTTATCGCGTATATCAATGGAGAAGAAGTCGCCCGCGCCTTCGCCCCTGACCAATATACACATGAATCGACATCAGACGGGTTGCATGAAGCCAACGAGTCAGAAGCCTTTTTATTAGGGAATGCGGCTGACGTTTTACAACAAGGCGAAAACACCTTGGCTATCGTTGGGTTTAATACAACACTCGGCAATAGCAGCGACTTCGTTTTAGCGCCGACTCTCTTGGTTTCAAACCAACCCAACGAAAACCAGGCTGAAATGACGGTGGTCACTCAAAATTTTTCATCGGCGACGCTTCAAGCGGCCATCCCCGCCTACCCAAACCAGACGCTGGTTCGGTTTAACCTTGAACTTCAGTTAAACGATGGCCAGACGATACATCTTCCCCACGCCGCCGAGCCAAGGCCGTTTGAATCATATTTTGTCTATGACAATGATGTCGAAAGCAAGGTTCCGCTCATGTGGTTGTTCCCCAACGAACAAACTAATTTACCCAGCCAGCCGAAAGCGATTTCGGCGGCGGTTATCTTGCCCTTAGGCAGCTCTCAACCTCAAGTGTTTGATGGAATTCGTTACACCAGTTCACGAAACGGCAATAAAATCAAATTTCTGAAAGGCGAAGAATATCGAGGCGACCGGACCATCAACCTAAGCCTCGAATCGCCAAGAGAAGGCACGACCGCTGGCGGCCAATCGCCCCATGTCGAACAAATCTCGTATGACCTGTTTCGCGACTTTGGCGTTCTCACGCCGCGATGCGATTGGTATCGTGTGATTGAAGACGGCGCTCACACCCAGCGAATCGCCGTTCAACAACCCAATGAACGCTTCTTAGACATCAACGGACGCGATCCGTCAGGCAATATCTATAAAATCGCCTACAACGAACCAGGCGGATACAGCAAAAAAACCAACATGGATGAAGGCGACGAAGATTATCGTGAATTGTTTCAGAACGTCCGCGTCGGCCATCGCAACGTAAGCGAAAATCTCCGCAAATACCTCGTGAGCGAAGAAGTGATGGGGTATGAACTCGCCACCTTTCTGTTGAGCCATTGGGACGGCTTCAAGAACAACATTTTCCTTTATCACGACCCGGCCCCCGACGGCAAATGGGAAATCATCCCCTGGGACACAGACAAAACATTTGGCTATACCGACTCCAACCCCATGTTCTGGAAAATGCCGCTCGATTTTTCTTTGACCCTTCGGGCGCCAGGCTCAGCCGAACTCACCAACCGAAATCTAGACGCGCCGATTGGGCGCCCGTTCCACTCTGACCCTGAGCTGCGTGAGGAATTTGAGCGGCGCGTCGCCATAGAACTTGATGGATTATTCTCCCTTGAGCGAATGGGCGGAATCATCGACCAAACTGAAGCCCTGCTTCTCGAAGACCTGGCCTTGAGCGAGTCGTATACAAACCGCACGCGCAACAGTCGGCGAAATCAAATCACAACCTCATATGACACGATGAGGTTCTTTTTAGAAAACCGCCACAACTTCTTGCGCACTCAATTGCCCTCAGGGTTTACGGTTAAGCGCGTGTTGCCTTCTCATGACTATAGCGGCGGCTCAACCATAGACGATATTACCATCACATTGACGCCGCTCGGTGGTTCATCGATTTCTGCAATCGTGAATGAGACCCTGCCCGACGGTTTTGTCATAACGATGATAAATACAACGAGTGGAGAAGCGTCCCTATCCGGCAACCGGATCATCTGGACCATTGACAACGCCGCCTCAGACGTAGAACTGGTGTATTCAGTACAAACGCCGGATGAGTTCCCACCAACATCTCCGGTCTTATCTGGAGTCGTGATTAGTGAAGACGGCGTTGAAACAACAATCTCGGATGATGTTTTACATTACTTGCCCAAAAACACCGTGACGTTACCAGACCCCTGGGTGACAGGCGCGGGACGATGGCTCGCCACCGATGGCGTCTTGACCTGTTGGGCCGAAGACGGCGTAGATTCAAAACACGCCTGGGCCGAACTCGATCTCGATACGATGGATTACACCGTCCGCGCAGACGTCCGCATGATGAATTGGCAGAATACTGACCACGCCCGCAGCGGCGTCGCGGTACGCATCGAACCGACAGACCGCAACCAGGCGCTTAACTTGTTATTTCATGATGATGAAAACAGCATTGATATGCTGAATGACTTAATCGCCTGGGGCACGCGCTCTGACTATACCTGGCAAGTCGGGGAATGGTATTCAATGACGCTGAGCGTTTCTGGCGACCAACTAGTGGGGGCGATCAAAAAAACATCAACGAACGAACCGCCTCTTGTCATTGAATGGGTCGCCCCACATATCAGCGCCCACAGCCAAGGCTTCCCGGGCCTCACGGGCAGCACCCTAGAAGGGCTTCAAACGCAATTTGATAATTTTGAAGTTCTTGTCAATGACAAAGTCGTTTTTTCTGATGGCTTTCATTACAGTACGAACATACCCAATTGGATGATGTATTAAGTTATAACCCGATTTCGCCGCAGTGTTGGCGCATCCACTCAACGCCGCGGCGAATCGACTCAAAGCCGATCTCGTCCATATTGACTTCATCATGGTGAAGCAGGCGGGCGTCGCGAATTTCGTCTTCGAATTTCATTGCGCTCCAATCCCGCGCCCTACACAGAAAGAAAAAATCTACGGTGTGATATAACACGCCGCGATAGACATATTGGTTGGGTTGTGAACACAAAAACCGTTCAGCGGTAATCTCTAAATTGAGTTCTTCCTTGATTTCCCGTTCCAGGGCCTGCTCAGCGGTTTCATAAAAATCAATAAACCCGCCCGGCAGGTCAAGCGTCCCGGCGCCCGGGTCTTTACCGCGCACCGTGAATAACAGGCGCCCATCATCATGGCGTATCCCTGCGACGACGGTCCCACATACATTCAGATAAAATTCAAACCCACAAGCGCTGCACACATAGCGCTGTTCGGACTGGGCGCGAAACGCTTCCACGCCGCATTTGGGGCAAAAGCGAAAGACCGCCTGGTTATGGCGTTTAGGATCAAATGTCATGATTTAAGGATTATGGTTTGAATCGATGTATATGCCAATACTACCAAGCAAGCGCAAGGAACGCTGTAGAGCGTTTGTCAAAAAAATGTGCGTAAAGCACACCCGTATCCGCCGCGGCGGACAGCGATAGATACAGTTACGTATACTCAATCCGCACAGGATTCTGGCAACCACTATAAAACATTCAATACGAACCGAGTGAGACACTATCGGGCCTAGGGGTGTTTCTTTGAGCGCCTGTGAAGCGCGGCAATAAGCCCGCGCTGAAGCGAAAAGAAACACCCCCAAGCCCGCTTCACTACGCCAGCATCGAGTCAACCACGTTGCCCGCCACGTCAGTCAGCCTAAAGTCGCGCCCCTGAAACCGATAGGTCAATTTCTGGTGGTCGAGGCCGAATAAATGCAGCAAGGTCGCGTGGAGGTCATTGATATGGATCGGATCTTTGGTAATGTTCCAGCCGATTTCATCGGTCTCGCCGATCACCTGGCCGCCTTTGACGCCGCCGCCCGCCATCCAGATCGAATAGGCGAAGGGATGGTGGTCGCGCCCGGTGTTGGGCTCGCGTTGTCCGGCGCGGTTTTCGCCCAGCGGGGTGCGGCCAAACTCAGCGCCCCACACCACCAGCGTCTCGTCGAGCAATCCACGTTGTTTCAGGTCTTTGAGCAAAGCCGCGATGGGCTGGTCGGCCATCTGGCAGTTAAACTCGAGTTCAGGATCAAGGTTGCTGTGATGGTCCCACGAGGCATGGTAAATGTTGACATAGCGGACGCCGCGCTCAACCAACCGCCGCGAGAGCAGACAGTTCGCCGCGAACGAACTAAACGTACCGCGCCCGCCGCCGCGGCCGATCTTCTTTTCAAAGCCTGTTTCGCTGCGGTCGACGCCATACGCTTCAAGCGTTTCTTGCGGCTCGCTGTTGAGGTCGATCAGTTCGGGCGCAGCCGATTGCATGCGAAACGCCAGTTCATACGACGCGATGCGGCTTTCGATTTCTTGGTCGCCGACGTGGTCATAGTGTTCTTTGTTGAGGTCGCGCAGCGCCGCCATGGTGCGCTCTTGCAATCTCGTCGAGACGCCGTCAGGGTTGTTCAGGTTTAAGACAGGCTCGCCCTTGTTGCGGAACAACACCCCCTGGTAGGTTGACGGCAGAAACCCGCTGCTCCAGTTTGAGGCGCCGCCGCTGGTTCCCCGCCCCGCCGTCAAAACCACATAACCAGGCAGATCGTTTGATTCGGAGCCTAGGCCGTAGTTGATCCACGAGCCGATGCTGGGCCGACCGAAAAACGGCACCCCCGTGTTCATCATCAACTGGCCGGGGTGATGGTTAAACGCCTCGGTATGAAGCGAACGCAACAGGCAAATATCATCGGCGCAAGAGCCAATGTTCGGTAACAGGTCGCTGAGTTCCATGCCGCACTCGCCGTATTTTTTGAAGGTGCGGTTGCTGCCTTTCAAAACGGCGGATTCTTTCTGAATAAAGGCAAAGCGCACGTTCTCGGTCATCGAATCGGGCAGCGGCTGGCCGTCGAGTTGGTTGAGTTTGGGTTTGGGGTCAAATAAGTCGATCTGGCTGGGAGCGCCCGCCATGAAGATGAAGATACAGTTTTTGGCTTTCGGCGCGAAATGAGGCGGCTTTGGGGCCAGTGGGTTGGGAAACTCGTCGGCATGGGCCAACAAGCCTTCATCTCTCATCAGCGCCGCCAGCGCCAGCGCGCCCAGGCCATTGGCGCCCGTCGCCAAAAAATCACGCCGGCTGTTTTGTACATACTCTTCAAATGGGTTCATGGCTCGACCTCGATTATTGCCGCGTCATAAATTCTTCCAGGTTCATCAATACGCGCCCGACAGACACCCACGCCGCCGCTTCGGCGGGCCGGGCGCCGTTGATGTCTAAATCACCTAACAGTTGGGCGGCCGCTTCTGGGTTTACCAACATCATTTGATACGACTCGTTAAACAAACGGGCGATTCGATAGACTTCATCATCCGTCGCGTTCCGCCCTAGCGCGTGATAGAACACCGTCCGAATTTTCTCAAGCGCGTCGCCCTGCATGTCTTCAGCGATGCGTTGGCCAAACGCCCCGGCGCATTCCCAAAACACCGGGTCATTCAACATAGTCAGCGCCTGCAAGGGCGTATTGGAGCGGTTGCGCCGCAGGCAGGTCACATTTGAATCAGGGCAGTCAAACGTCATCAACATGGGGTAGGGCACGGTGCGTTGAAAGAAGATGTACAGCCCGCGGCGGTAGATCTCATCGCCCCGGCTTTGCGTCCAGCGAACGGAATTCGCATACCCCAGCGCCGCAACGTCAGCTGGCAGCGGCGGGCGGACACTCGGCCCGCCAATTTGAGGGTTCAGCAAGCCGCTGGTTTGAAGCGAGATGTCGCGAATCAACTCAGCGCTTAAGCGGTAGCGGTTTTGGCGCGCCAACAACCAGTTTTTGGGGTCTAAATCGAGTAAGTCGTTGCGCGTTTTTGATGATTGTTTGTAGGTCGACGATGTGACAATCTCTTTGATCAACGCCTTACGGCTCCAACCCAGCTCGATATAGCGGTTGGCCAGCCAGTCGAGTAGTTCGGGGTGGCTGGGCAGGTCGCCGCGCGTGCCAAAGTCTTCAGGAGTAGAGACCAGGCCCTCGCCAAAAAGATACTGCCACACGCGGTTGGCGGCGACGCGTGCGGTCAGCGGGTTGTTCCGGCTGACGATCCAGCGGGCCAGGTCAAGCCGCGACGGGCGCTTGTCTTCGGCATGCAGCGCGGGCAACACAGCGGGCGTGTGGGCGATAACCTCGTCGCCTTTTCTAAGAAAGTCGCCGCGTACATGAATGTGCGACGTTCGTCCTTCGTCATGCGGCGCCATCGCCATCGCTTTGGCGTCGGGTTTCTTTGGCTGGTTTTTTTTGTGTTCGTCAATGGCTTGTTTGAAGCGCTTTCGCACGGCGTCCAAACCGCGATAGTGTTTCACCAACAGGTCTCGCTGTTCAGGTGTAGGGTCGTTCATTTGCCAGGCCGCGAGCGTTTGCGACGTCAACGGCAGGGCGTTGAGCGGCCCCTCGCTGCTGCTCGCCAAGACGCGAAACCCGCCCAGCGTGTGGCGCGAGCCGTGAGCCTGGTTGATGCGCACCGTCAGCCGCCAACCGTTTATATGCGCCAGCGGCTCGGCCAGGTTTAACACCAGGCGGTGGCTAGTTTGTGTTTCGGCGGACGACCACCCGGTCTTTAGGTCGCCGTCGATCGCGTGCTTAGCGGGGTAGTTCTCTTGGATGGAATCAGCCTTCGCGCTGGCGAATTCAACTTTGACGTTTTCTTGTTTCGTGCGCAACGGCGCCGCCGCGACCTGTATTTCTGATACGACAAAGTTGCCGTTGTCGGCCCGCCCGGCTCCTTTGCTCGGCAGCGAGCCATGAGGCGCCGTCTCCATCTGCAGCGCGGTGATGTTGCGCATGGGCGTTTCGAAAGTCAACACATACTCATCGGTCTCAGGCGACGCCCCGCGGATAAGCACGGCGCCGTCAGAGAGAATCTCATGTGCAGCCTTCGATTTGGTTTCAACAGAAGTCAGCGTCAACGCCGTCCAACGTTCACGAGGAGGCGCGGAGCGCTTAAGCCAATTGGCAAAGCGAAGCGGAAACTCATTCTTGTCATAAGCCGCCAGCGTATCCGTCAACTGGTCATGAACCACGTCAAAGACCGCTTTATCGCTTTCATACTGCTCTAAATCTTCTGGCTTGGGCGCGGCTACGTCGTCCTCATTGGCCTGGTTAAAAAAGTCAAACAAGCCATAAAATTCTTTTTGAGAGAGCGGGTCATATTTGTGGTTGTGACACTCGGCGCAGGCCATGGTCAGCCCTAACCACACTGAACTGGTGGTGCTGACCCGGTCTTTGACCGCCTTGATGCGGTATTCTTCCTGGTCGACCCCGCCTTCGTTGTTGGTCAGGGTGTTTCGGTGAAACCCGGTCGCGATTTGTTGATCCAGCGTTGGCTCCGGCAACAAGTCGCCCGCCAGTTGTTCGACCGTAAACTGGTCGTATGGCATATCATCGTTGATGGCATTGATGACCCAATCGCGGTAGACGTATGCGTAGGGGCGCGGCAGGTCTTTTTCATAGCCGTCGCTATCGGCGTACCGCGCCAGATCGAGCCAATGGCGCCCCCAGCGTTCACCGAAATGAGGAGACGCCAGCAACCGGTCGACCTCGCGCTCATAGGCGCCGGGCCGCTTGTCATTCACAAACGCATCAATCTCATCTGTCGACGGCAAGAGACCCAACAAATCTAAATTCAAGCGGCGAATCAACCTCTCGCGGCTGGCCTCGGGCGAGGGCTGAATACCGTTCTCTTCGAGTTTCGCCAAGACAAAGGCATCGATTGGACTCGACGCCCAATGATCGTTTTTACCCTTTGGAATTTCGGGCTGTTTACGCGGCAGGAACGCCCAATGGTCAACAACAATTGATTTGTCTTCAGTCGAGCCGTCGTCAGGCCACTCGGCGCCCTGGTCGATCCAGGCGCGAAGAACGGCGATCTGGTCTTCGCTCAACGGATCGCCGCCAATCGGCATGCGCGGGCCGTCGCCCACCCCAGCCACCATCTGAATCAACGGACTGTTAGCGCTATCGCCAGGGACCACGGCGCGGCCAGTGCCGCCGCCTTTGAGCGCAGGCGCCTTGAGGTCAAGCCGAAACATGCCCTTCTGTTGGTCGGCGCCGTGACACACCACACAACGGGCGTCAAAGATCGGTTTGATGTCGCGTTCAAACTCGACCTGGATGTCGGCGGCATCCGGCAATGATGACGTCACATCCTTCGGCGTCGCTAACAAACTAGCCGACCCAACCATCAACAGGCCCAAGAGAGTATGTACTGTTCGCTTCATCTGCTCACCATCAATTCAGATTCAACGCCGAAGCCTGGCTTGGCGCTTCAATCAACAGGGTGGAGGAATTTGACGCGTTCCAATGGCGAATGGGCGAACGCGTTTCGACACTGGCGATAGAAAAGAACGAGCGCTCCATCGGCTTCACCCAAGGCTCAACATAAATTTCGTAGGTGCGCTCATTCTCATTCTCAGTGATTAAGATGCCATTTAATCCGGTATCCATGACATAGACGCCAAAAGGCAGGTTGCGCACATCAATGGGCACGCGGCCTTCAAAGCCGTTACGGCGTTCGATCTTCACCGTACATTTCACGCTCTCGCCGGGGCGGACGCGCAAGACGTCTTGTTCATGGGCGATGGTCACATCCGCCGGGCGCACCACCGACAGTTGGTTGATTCGCGCTTCGCGTTTGACCACTTCGCCCTCATGCGCCGCCTTGGCTTCGACAATGATCTTGTCGTTCCATGCGGTCGTCTCTGCGCCGTCTTCCGGCCAGATGGTAATCGAACAGGATTCTTCGCCAGGCAATATCAAACCTTGGGTTGCAGAAAATCCATCAGGAAGATTGTTGACATACACTTCGATGGGCGCGTCGAATCCCTCGATGCGGTCTGCGGTGATGTTCAATGGATAGCGCCCGTCTTGGTGAAGATTCGGGCGGTCGCTGCTGATAAAAATTTTATAGTCAGGCTGGGGCGGACGCACATGAAGTCGGTAGGCGAAGTCAGGCCCGCTCTTTTGCATCGCGTCTGTAATTCTCACATGATATGGGCCCTCGGCTGGCGGCTCGAACAAAAAGTATGAGTCTTTCTGATACGTCGGCGCGCCGCCGTCGTCGTTGCGGGCGTGAAGGCGAAAGACGGGCATGCCGTTTGGCGCGAAGGTCTTGCCCGCCGGGTGAATCTCAACTTTATACGCAGGCGTATACACCGCATGGTGAGACGGCGTGGCGCCAAACAAGCCATAGCGCCAGCCAAACCGCGAGTTGCTCAAGAACGTCACGTCTTCGTCAGGGTAATCGGGCAATTTGACCACTTTGAGAATCTCGTCGCCCACCATCACATAATCGTTAATCGCCAGGTCCGTCCATGAATCAAGCCGCATGCTCTGTGAACGCGAGTCGCGGTCAGACAGGGTCAAGAACGTTTCGGCGACGCACCGCACAGATGCAATCTCAATCGGCGCGCCATTCTCGTCAAAGATCTCAATTTCAGAATCAAGCGGCGAACCCAGTTGTTGGGCTTCAACCGCAATCGCCAGTTTCTCGCCGCGTTTGGCCTCAAAGCGGTACCAATCTTGGTCTTGCCTATCATCGGGTGAGTGGATTCGCCCGTTCACAATACAAGGCTGGTTAAGTTCGATCGCGTCTTGGTAATCATCATTGGCGCCCGATTCAATCAGTTCGGGCAGTTCGCTCCACGCCAGTTTCGGCGCAGGGAACGAAAACGGCTTCCAGCCGTTCATCTCGTCATCTGTCGCGGGAAGGTTCACATCAAACACATCGCCGCCTAGGTTATATCCCGAAACGGTGAATGAAACCGCCGCCCCTTTTTGGCCGCCCAGCGGGAACACCGACTCAACCAGGGGGCGCTCATGAACATGCAGCCGATAGAAGCCGCCTTTGCGCAAGTTGGCGTCCTGAATGCGCACGCCATAGACGCCGTCATGTTCAAAACGGCGTCCCATGCGGGCGTCGCGGCGGCCCAAGTCGCTCACCGCGAGAACCACCCCATCTTCATCAATAATCTCGACAAGCGAGGTAAGCCCCGAACCAATCGCGCTGGCCATCACATCGAAGACCAGTTGCTGGCCCGCCTTGGCATTCACGCGAAAGACATCCACATCGCCAATTTCATTGATGGCGCCCGCCGCGATGCAGGGCGGCTTTAACCAAGGCGCCGAATCAAACGAGTCGTCGTCTTGGTTTTCGTTTACGGGTTCACTGGCTTCAACGGCGAATGAGACCCGGTTGGTCGTCGCCAGCGGCGTCTGCGCCCACAGGTGGTGGACGCCTTCCCAGACGGATTCATTAATTTCCATTTCAAGCGTCAACACATAAGGCAGGCCCGTATCGACAATCTCGGCCGCCGTGGTAAATTCCGCCCGCTTAAAAGTAGGCAGTTCTTTTTCTTCGCTATCGATTACGCTGATCCTAATGCCTTCATGGTCGGCGAACATCTGAGCGTCGGCGAGGTTCTTGCCATTCAGTTTGATGGTGTGGGTCTTGCCCCTGGCCAGCGCCCGTTTGTCGATTGAGCTGAGCGACGAGAGATAGGCGCCGTTGCCTTTGACCACGCGCACGCGAAACTTGTCGCCTTCGTCAATTTGTTGGTTTGGCTTTGACGGCGCCTGCGCTGTTTTGGTTTGTTTTCGCGGTTCTATTGTTTTGGGCGCCTGGTCAAGCCAAGCCAAGAGATCGCCGCTTTGAATGTCATACAACCTGAGCGTTCCGTCATAACACCCCATCGCCAAGAGCGACGCGCTCGAGTCAGACGCCAATGAAAAGACCCAGTCAGGTTGAGGCCCCCAGACTTGTTGTTCTTGAAAATCGTCAGCGCTCCAGGCTTTGACCAGTTTGTCTTCGGCGGTCGAGAAGAGCGTCTCGCCGCTCTGGGAATAAAGCAGGTCTAACACGGCGCCGTCATGAGAAAATTTTGACTCGACCAGTTTGCCGCTGGCTTCGCGCAGCTGCCACACGCGAATGATCTTGTCGGCCCCGGCGGCGGCCAGGCGGCTTCCGTCTGGATGAAACGCTACGCTGTATTGGGCGTCGAGCGGCTCAGACAGCGTAAAGATGCGTTCCCCGCTGGCTGCGTCCCAAATCTTGATCGTGCGGTCGCCCGCCGCTGAGGCGATGCGGGCGCCGTCGGGGCTGAAAGCGATGGCGTAGACCGCGTCGACATGGTCAAGAAGCGTCTTTGTTTCTTCGCCGCTTTTGGCGTCCCAGAGTTTGATGGCGCGGTCGTAGCTGCAAGTCGCGATGGTTTGGCCGTCAGGCGAATACTCAATGTCGTAGATGCAATCATCGTGACCAGCGATCGTTTGTTTATGCTCGAACGTTTCAGCATCCCACAAAACAAGTTCGCCCTCAACCGCCGGCTTACCGCCCGCCGCCGCGAGAGTGGAACCGTCAGGGCTGAACCGCAACGCCCGCACCAAATGAGAGTGGCCCGGCAGGGTAAAACGCAGCGCTACGTGATTGTTCTGCTTATCAAATTCGTATACGTCAATACGATGCAACTTCCCCACAGCCAATATAGGCTTGGTTGGATGAAACGCCACCGCGCCGATTTCGTCATGCTGGTAGGTTTGGTGGGTAACGGGCCCATCAACATCCACTGCGCGTTCGTGCGCGGGCATGGCCGCGATCCAATCATGAATCGTCTTGATGTCTCCCTCCGAAAGCGGCGCCATCGGCTTGGGCGGCATGGGCTTGGCGCCGTCGAGTTGGGCGACGCGCTGATAAAACACGCTTTCCTCCGGCTTGCCGGGGACAATCACCTTGCCTTTTTTGCTGCCCTTGGCGATTGACGCCATCGAAGACAAATCGAGTTTGGCTTTTGGGTCCTCGGCGCCATGACAGCCCAGACAGTTGCTTTCAATCATGGGCATGATGGTTTCGCCAAACACACCAGCATGCACTTTAGGCGCAGGCATTGGTTTGGGCTTTTTGGTTTCTTGTTTGTCGGTCTTTGCTTTAGGCTCCGGCTCGGCAACAACCTTGCCGGATGGCTCCATTGACGCGATCCATTTGCGCAACACCTCGACTTCTTCGTCTTCGAGCGGCAGCAACGGCTTGGGCGGCATCTTCGGCTCAGCCTCGCCGGTAATGACGTGCAGCAGCAGGCTTTCGTCCGGCTTGCCAGGAGTAAGAACCTTACGCTGGCTGCTACCCTCCAAGATCGTATCAATGCTTAGAAGTTGCAGCCCGGCGGCGGGTTCGTTTTTGGCGTGACAACCGACGCAGTTCGCCATCAAGATCGGCTCAACCTCTTGTTCAAAATCAACAGCGAATACACACGGCGCGACAACAAGCGCCGTCAAAAAACAGATGATTTGTTTAGTCTTCAACCTTACATCTCCCCTGCGATCAGTGGTTGAACAAAAATTCTTTGCCGCTCAACAGCGCCCAGGCGGCGTCTTCCAGCGCGAGGCGCTTTTCATCTCTCTCCAGGCGCTCCCAGGCGCCGTCTTGCCACAGCGCGTCCATCACCGCGCGTTTTTCTTCACGCGACGGCGTTCGGCAAAGCGCGTTGAGATACAAGTCAAAAATAAAGTCATCCAGCGGCCCGCCGCTGTCTAGAAATTCATCAATGAAGTTGTCCTTGCGCTGTAACTTCTCATTGAGCGTGTCGCCGTTGCTGACATGCAGCGCTTGGGCCAGCGTGGGCGTCGAGTCGCGTTCGCATGAGCAAGTCTGTTTTCGTTCAGGCCGCCCAAACGCAGCCAAAAATTGCGACGCCGCGTTGGCGTCGGGCAATTGCATCGCCCGCCACCCTTCCGGGTATCCAGCAAAGCTGGTTTGCGCCCCGGTAACTGACGAGTAAGCGTCAAGAATGACCTCCGCCGCCAACCGCCGGGGAAAATACCTCGAATAATGGCGCTGGTCGCTTTCGTTGCCCCACTCCGGCTTCGACGAACGCTGGTATGCGGCTGAATTCATGATGGTGCGAGCCAGGCGTTTCACGTCATAGCCATGCTCGACGAAATCGTTTTCCAACGCGGCGAATAGCGCTTCGTTGCTGGGCGGGTTGGTCAATCGCAAGTCGTCTTCGGGCTCGACCAGGCCGACGCCCATGAAGTGTTTCCACACACGGTTAACGATGGCGCGCGAGAAATAAGGGTTCTCAGGCGAGGTCAACCACTTCGCCAGATAGGCGCGGCGGTTTTCGGCGTCTAAACTTATTGGTTCGCTATCAAGCGGTTTGGGCGGCAGCGGTTTTCCATACAACGGGTGGATAATATCGCCCGCCGAGCCAGACCGGACAAAGGTCTCGCCCGCCCGGTCGCCGTTTTTGAGCCGCACCCGCGACAACAAATTGGCCATGCCGTAGTAGTCGTCTTGGGTCCATTTTTCCATCGGGTGGTTGTGACAGCGCGCGCAGGTGATCGACAGCCCCATAAAGGCGACCGAAGTGGTTTCGACCAACGCGGTGGTCTCTTTGTGTAAGACAAAGTAATTCGCCGCGCCGTTTTCTAACGTGCTGCCCTGGGCGGTAATGATGCGTTCGACAAACTCGTTCCAGCCGATGTTTTGTTTGACGCTGTCGCGAATGAAGCGGTAATAGGCCAGCGCCGCCTCGCGGTTGCTCAGCCCGGGGTTGTTGGTCGACACCAACATCAGATCGCTCCATTTGTACGACCATTGGTCAACAAACTCTTCGCGCTCGACCAGTTCATCGATCAATCGTTTGCGTTTGTTGGGGTCGGCGTCCATGACAAATGAAATGATTTCACGCGGGGTCGGCAAGACGCCGATAGCATCCAAGTAGGCGCGGCGTACAAATTCCGCGTCTGTACTGGGGCCTGACGGCCCGATGCGCAGCGCTTTTAATTTATCAAGAATTTTATCGTCGATATAGTTGCGCCTTACTGCGTTGGCGAACACGTCGTCGCTGAGCTCGGTTTCATAGGGCGCCTCAAGGCTGGTGAAGGCCACTTTGCCGTTATACCAGACCGTCAACGCCGCCGAGCCGCTGCGGTGAATCGAGGCCAGCCCCTCTTCATTGATCAACGCAACGCCGTCATTGGTCGAGCCATACTTGCTCCAATGGGTGGCGTCTTTGGTGGAGCCGTCATCAAACCGCGCAAGCACCATCAATTGGTGTTGAGAACCAATCTCAATACGAATTCGCTTCGGGAACACTTCGATTCCGGCCAGTTGTTTTTCGCCCTCGGGCGGGCGCGGCGCCTGGGCGGCGATCCACTCTCTGACGATGCGGTATTCCAGCGAGTTTTTGCGCATCAACTTTCCGCCGCCATGAGGGACAGCGCCAGTCGGTTTTTGTAAGAGCAAACTCGTATCGGGTTCGGCAATTAGAATACGGCGGCCTTTGGCCTGGCGGGTGAGTGAATCATGGTCAAACGCATAGTCATACCCTCGTAACGACAACCGAAAACCGTTCTTTCCGCCCGCGGCGCCGTGACACGCCCCCGCGTTGCAGCCAATCTTGGTTAGCACGGGTTGAACATCGTTGGCAAAGCTCCATTCGTGCGGGCTGCCGGTTCCCGTCACTGAGACCTTGGCCTCAATCACGCGGCCATCAACTTCACAGCGAACCACCGTCTCGCCGTCGCCGACAGGAGTGGCCACGCCGTTCTCGTCAATCGTTATGATGTCTTGGTCTTCGACAATGAAACTCGCCGCGCGCGTCCAATCGGCGACGCTGCGGTCAGCGTCCGTTTCCAACACCAATAGTTGCTGACGGTCGTCGGCGTGTTTGAGATGGATCGTCTTTGGCAGAATTTCGATGGGCGCAGAGAACGAAATATGCGCAGATACAGCAACACAAAATACCCTGAAAGCGAAGCGGTGTAGCATCCTATTTTATCCCATTCACTGAAGATCAGTTTATCAATCAAACTACGAAAACAATTCATCAATTGGTTTGACGCCAAAATCGACCACCGGGAAGATTCGCCCGCCCGGCGCGGTCAACACATGCTCTAAATCAACGCCTAGGCTGTGATACACCGAGGCCACCACTTCGGCTGGCGTGGTAGGCCGATCAACCGGGGCCGCGCCGATCTTGTCGGTCGCGCCGATCACCTGCCCGCCCTGGACGCCGCCGCCCGCGAACAGAATCGACCAGCATTGCGGCCAGTGGTCGCGCCCGCCCGCCGGGTTAATCTTGGGCGTGCGGCCAAATTCGCCCATCGCCACCACCATGGTGTCGTCTAACATGCCGCGGTCAGTGAGGTCTTGAAGCAGGGCGCTATAGCCGTGGTCAAACATGGGGCCAACCAGGTCTTGGTAACAATCGATCGGGCTGAACGGCGCCGAGCCATGAATGTCCCAGGTGATTTCGTTAAACACCGTTTCAAACATATTGACCGTGACAAACCTCACTCCGCGCTCAATCAGGCGGCGCGCCAACAAACAGCCCTGGCCAAACTTGTTACGTCCATAGCGGTCGCGCATGTTGTCTGGCTCTTTGCTGAGATCAAACGCCTCGCGCGCTTCGGGCGACGAGACCATGCGATATGCGGTGTCAAAGGTGCTATCCAACAACTTGGCGTTTTCGTTCTTTTCGAGGTGTGAGATCGACTGGTCGACCGCCTGGCGCAACGAACGCCGTCGCTCAAGTCGCACCGCCGAAATATAATCAGGCGGCAACAAGTCAGGCACCTGAAAGTTTTCATCCGCCGGGTTGGCGTTGACGATAAACGGGTCGTGTTCTTTACCGAGAAAACCCGCATTCTGGCCGTGGGGCATGTTTCCGCCGGTCGGCCCAATCGGGCGCGGCACGATCACATGAGCGGGCAGGTTATTGCGCGTCCCTTTGAGATAACCATAGACACAACCCGCGTGAGGCTGTTCTAGGCCATTCAAGAACAAGCGCCCGGTCTGCATCATCTGGTGGCCCGTGTCATGAACCCCCGCCGCCTGGTGATACATCGAACGCACAATAGCAAACTTGTCGGCGACCTTGGCGACGTTGGGGAAAATTTCAGATATCTGGAAATCGGCGTTGGTGTTGATAGGTTTGTATGGCCCGCGAATCTCGGCGGGCGCGTCGGGCTTCATGTCGAAAGTGTCAAGCTGGCTAGGCCCGCCCACCAAAAAGAGAAAGATACAATTGCGGTCTTTTTGGACGTCGACCGCGCCCGCCTCTTTGGCGGAAACATATTGGGGCAAACCCAGCCCCATCATGGTCAATGCGCCCGCATGAACAAAGTCGCGCCGTGACATCCCGTCGCAAAATTCGACCGCCTTCTCCGCATCAATTCGCAACATCGGAGTTCTCCCCGG
This sequence comes from uncultured bacterium, assembly GCA_964556895.1. Taxonomy (GTDB): domain Bacteria; phylum Hinthialibacterota; class Hinthialibacteria; order Hinthialibacterales; family Hinthialibacteraceae; genus Hinthialibacter. The sequence continues at coordinate 73,894 of CAZKYC010000002.1, forward strand.
TGGTATGATGGTCAATACAAAACAGTAAAAATCCTACAAACCAATAAACATGACTGAATAAGTATAAATTAAACAGGAACTCAATCACAATACAAGGGCGTTTTGAGAGAATTCGATGGAGGAGGCGTAGCGCGCTACGCCCAAAATAATGATTTAAGACACCATCTCAATAACTGAGTTTACGAAAGGGCGAAGAACGTTTCAATTCATTACCAAGCCCTATTTGGCATGGGTGCAACTTTGAGAGCGCCTGTGCCATTAAGCGGCGCGGCGCCGAAGCGAGCAGGGTTGTACCCATGCCTATAAATGTGATCGATATAACGTTTTGAGATGGCGTCTTAACTGAGGAGTTGTTTAGAAAGACAAGTAGATTAGGCTTCGATTTTTATGGTTTGCTTACACGAGTTGCATTTCACCGAATCACCCTCAAACAACGGGCTGAGTTGAATCGTCCCGCCGCATTGACAGCGAAACGATTCCCAGCCCTGGCTCGTAGGGCGGTAAGACTGAGATTGTGACGACTTCTGGCTTTTCGCGGCGGGAAGGTTATGCCCTGTTCCGCAGCGGGGGCAGGATACTTGGTCTTTTTTATATTCGGGTGGGATTTTAATGTTCATTCCACACGAACACACGATGGGCAGGAACCCTTCAACGCGGCCAAACAGGTCATTGATTTCGCGAATCTGTTCCAGGCCTTTTTTCTTTGATTTAGAACTCGCTTCGCGAATCGGCGTCTCCTTCGCTTCGCGAAGGGTTTGCTGGCCGATGCAGTTTCGCGACGTCCCGAGCGACTCTTTGTAAGCGCGTTCATATTCTATCAACCCGGCGCCCGCCATGGATTGCAGTATATCAATTCGTTTTTGGGTCGGCGGGTGGGTCGAAAACAGGCCGGCCGCCGCCGAATGGGCCTGCATGGGGTTGATGATATACATCGGCGCGATGGTTCGGTTTACCTTTTTCGGCGAACCCGCCCGCCCCGAGATTTTTTGCAGGGCAGAGGCTAGCCCATTTGGATAGCGGGTAAACAACGCCCCCGATGCGTCAGCGAGATACTCGCGTTGGCGCGAACAGGCGAAATACAACATCTGGGCGACCAACGGCGCCAAAATCGCCAACACCAGCGCCGCCAACATAAACACTACCTGGGCGCCGCCGTCATTGTTTGACCGCGACCGCCGCCGTCCGCCCGTCATTGACCCATACCACAGCGAACGAAGAAACAGGTCCGAGATCATGATGATGCTGCCCATCATCACCGCCGCCAGGGTCATAAATTTGATATCGAGGTTTTTGATGTGGCCGATTTCGTGGGCGATGACGCCCTGCAATTCATCGCGGTTGAGTTTCTTCAACAAGCCAGACGTTACCGCGACCGCCGCCTTCTCAGGCCGCCGACCCACCGCAAACGCATTCAGCATGTCGGTGTTCATAATGTAAATGGCGGGCATCTTGCCTAGCCCCGATGCGATGGTCATTTCTTCGACCACGTTCCAGAGTTGGGGGGCCTCAAATTTTTCCTTGATGCGCACAGCCCCGCTGGCGCTGAGCAAGATCGAGTCGCCTTGAAACGTGGCGATGAGATACAACAAAAACCATAACCCCAGCGCGCCGACCGCGCCCGCCGCTCCGCCCGCCTGGGGATCAACCGTCAAGCCGATGACCGCGCCCAACACGACCAAGACCACCCCCATCATGATGATGAGCACGGTCGAACGGCGTCTGTTGCTGCGAATCGCTTCCCACATATGGTTTGAGTCACCCAATTTGTGATGAAATACTATGGGACGGTCTGTCCTGGTGAGCCGTGATTATTCGTTCACGCTTCAAATCTGACTGGCTTGCCTGGAGACTCGCCCTCCCCAGGTTTAATCAATGTCCTACATCAGTGTAAGCGATCAATCTAAAACTTCACTTGAGGCGCTTCTCTCTCGGTCGCGTCTTCAATTTCAAAGAACGGCTCTTCGCCAAAGTGAAACAGACCCGCGACGATGTTCGTCGGGATGCTCTGAATCTTGGTGTTGTATTTCATCACCGTATCGTTATAAAACTGGCGGGCGAAGCCGAGTTTGTTTTCGGTCGAGGTCAGTTCTTCCTGCAGCGCCAGAAAATTCTGATTGGCTTTGAGGTCGGGGTAATTTTCAACCAAGAGCATCATGCGCCCCAGCGCGCCTGACAACATCGACTCGGCCTGAATCTGGTCTTGAGGCGTATTGGCGCTCACCGCCTGAGACCGCGCCTGGACAACTTCCTCAAAGGTCGACTTCTCATGCCCGGCGTAGCCCTTCACGGTTTCGACCAGGTTGGGGATCAAATCGTGACGGCGCTTGAGTTGAACGTCGATCTGCGCCCAGGCGTTTTTGACTTCGTTCAAGAGGCGAATCAGCCCGTTGTAGGCGCCGATAAACCACAACAGTAGGCCAACCAAAAGGCCAAAGACAGCCAGAACGATCACTCCAATAACCGTTAATACACCACCAGCGAGAAGAGTCATTCCAATCTCCTTTTCATTCAGGCTTCAATTCGTTTTTGTATAGATCGGCGAAAAAGCGGGCGATGCGCCCGAGTTCCTGGTCATCGTCTTGAAACGACTTGACCACTCGAACCACCTCGCCCTGGTCAAACCACAGCCCGTGTTGGTTGGGGCAGCGATCCATCTCAACCTCGCCGAGTTTGACCGCGTCCATCTTCCAGTTGCATCGCGGGCAGCGCCGATCGCACTTGCGCTCGCGCTTAGCGTGAAGCAACGGCTCGCGCAACCCAGCGTTTTCGACATCGCCGTGTTCGCACAACCGTTCGAGCTCGCCGCTATCGAGCCATGTTCCCTTACACGACAGGCAATGGTCGATCTCGACGCCTTCCAGTTCCAACACGATCATCGCTTCGCCGCAATGTGGACACATATCTTATAGTACGCCCGAATGAGGATTTTATTTCGTTTTTCCTATTTCATCGCGTGGTCGCTGGGTTTAAGCCCTGGCTTGAAATTCTTGAAGCCGATCTCGGTCGGATTGTAGTCACCCACCAGGTCAACCTTGGCGCGCGCCGGGACCTGGTCATCCATCTCAAGTCCCCACAAGACCGCGTTAAACACCAGGCGGCGGAAGCCCTCGCTCAAAAAGTCGCCGCCATGCCCCATGGTGGTGGTAAACACGCGAGAAGTTTTACCCTGGTTGCCTTTATAGGATTTCGTCCAAGCGACAGGCACGAGGTCTTTATCTTCATTAGGCTTGTCATCCGGGTTCATGCCCACCAACACCTGCCCCATGATGATGGGTTTGCTGTCGCCAGTGAGCGTAGTGAGGCCATATACATCTGACGGCCCCCAAATGTCTTCACACCCGCGAACGATGGGGTGGTCTTCCATGCCTTCGGCGACCAAGCCGCGCGTACTCTCTTTTTTATGGACGCCATAGTGGTTGATCCAGGTTTCGCCCAACACCTGGCGGCCAAACCCGCCCTGCCAGTCTTTGCTTTTCCAGCCCCAGGAGGCGTAGGCGCTAGACGGGTCAGCGAAATGAAACGCATGCGTCGAAGTGCGCAGCGCGAGAATGGGCTTTCCCGAGTTGAGGTAGTTATCAATATGCTTCATCTGTTCCAACGGCAACCCGCGAAAGCGAGTGAACAAAATCATCAAGTCAGCGTTGGCGAGTTTTTCCAACCCGGGAATGTTGTCCTGCTGGTCGGGTTTGATGGTCCCGTCTTGGGGGTTGACGGCGAACAACACGTCGACGTCAAAACCATGATGCGTGGCGAGAATCTTGCCGAACTGCGGCATCGACTCTTCGGAGCGGTACTCATCATCGCCAGTGACGATGACGATGTACTTGCCCTTACCGATCCCTTCGCCGCCTGTATAACTCACCCAATCCGCCGCGAGAGCGGATGACGTAATCATTGCGACCGACGCGAAAACAGATATCACTTTGTGAAGTTGCATGGATGTCCTCCAATGATTTGATAGCCTGGAAATTCACTGATAACCAGCATAGCAAATGGCGAAGCAACCGCCCAGTCTACAGTTCCGTTAGTTCGCCATTTTCTTTGATGAGGTAAAAATGGTTGGGGTTCAGGTTTTTGTGGGTTTGTTCGCCCCCGCCGGGCCAGATGATTGTGATCTGGTTGATGGTTTCAGCCTCGCCTAAGCCAAAATGCAGCCGGTTGTCGTAGTGGCTCTGGTAACTGCTGCCGGCGCGTACTTCTTTGTATTGGGTTTTGTCGCCGACTTGAACCGTCACCCGCGCCCCAATCGCATCGCGGTTGCTAGTGGTTCCCTGTAATTTCAAGTTGACCCAGGCGTGAACGTTAGCGCGAACATTTTCTAACACGAGGGCGCGGTCGCGCGAGTTGCTGGTGATGAGATCAAGATCGCCGTCGTTATCGAGGTCGGCGTAAACGCCGCCGCGGGTGGAGAGTTCGAGCGCAAAGCCCGGCCCAGCAGAGCCAGACACATCGGTGAATTTTCCCTCATTGTTCTCAAATAACTGGTCGCGGCTTTTGTAATCAATCGCCGGCTCAAGGTCTTCTATGTTGACTTGAAGGTGGCCGTGAGCAATGTAGAGGTCGTTATCGGCGTCGTTGTCATAGTCAAAAAACAGCGCCGCCCAGCTGACGTTTTCCATACTGCCTTCGAGAATGCCCGCCGGGATGGTGACGTCCCGAAAGGCGCCGTCGCCCATATTGCGGTAGAGTGTGTTTGACTGGCGCTGGTAACTGGTGACAATGATGTCCTGCCAGCCGTCGCCGTCAAAATCGCCCCAGTCGCACCCCATGCTGCCTTGTTCGCGCCCGTGTTGGTCATAGGCGACCCCGGTGAACATGCCCAGTTCTTCAAATGCGCCAGCGCCGTCGTTGGTCCACAAAAAGTTGGCCGACACATCATTCGCAATATAAATGTCGGTGTCGCCGTCTTGGTCATAGTCGGCGGCGGCGGCGCCCATGCCCCGCCCTTCAAAGTCTTCGATGCCTGATTCGTTGCTGACGTTGCGAAACGTCCCGTCGCCGTTGTTGAAATACATGCTTGAGAGTTGGGGCGGGTAGACGTTTTCAAACGTGCTGGGGTCGCAGTAAAGCCGAACCCCCAAACGGGTGCATTTTTCTTCTTGATCAGTAGGGCAATGAATGTAGTTCGCCACAAATAGATCCAGCCAACCATCGTTATTGAAATCGGCGAAGACTGCGCCTGCGCCCGCCCGTGGGTCGCCCAGACCGGCTTGTCGGGTGGTGTCAGTAAATGTACCGTCGCCGTTATTGCGCAGCAACACATCTTCTTCAAAATTTGAGACAAAGATATCTTGGTCGCCGTCGTTGTCGTAATCGGCCATAGCGCAGCCCATGCCGTAGCCTGGGTCGCCCGCGCCGGATTCTTCGGTCACATCGGTAAAGCGCAGGCCGCCGTCATTGCGATAGAGGCGATTAACCGGGGGCGTATCAAATGTCTTTCCCGGCAAGGCGGCGCCGTTGACGAAATACAAATCGATGTCGCCGTCATTGTCATAATCAAAGGCGCCCAACCCGGCGGTTACGGTTTCGATTAAGAAATATCGCCCGCTTGAGCCGTCGGTGTGAACGAAGTCGACGCCTGACTCTTGGGTCACGTCATAAAACCCGTCAGGCCGTTCGTCACAAAAAGAAACGCCTGTGTTGAATGATAAAACAGCCAAAAAGAAAATGGCAATCAAACTCTTACAATCCATGATCTTCCCCAGTCAAAAAAAAAGTAAATAAAAGCGTATACTGCCTGAGAATCAATGTGTCAAATCAAGTTTACCACAAAACACTTTTTTGAAAATTTGGCATCGCACCATGCGAGCGATACAGTATGCGGGAATGGGATCCCCGTTTTATATTGAATCACTTATATCACTGCTGGTTCTTATGCTCAGTAGATAATACTCAACAAAAACAAAGTGGAAACAGGAGATCGTTAGAATGAAAAACATTGCAATTGCGATGATGCTGTGCCTAATTGTGTTTACTCCGTTAGATTTAAGCGCTTCTGAAAGCGCCTCACATTCAGTCAAAGCGATGAAATCCTCAACAATTGGCTTAGACGGCAACTGTCCGGTCTGTCTGATCAAGATGGACAAAGTCGTCAAAGGCGACCCGAAGTTTTCATCAACCTACGACGGCGTCACCTATTTCTTTCCTGGTGAAAAACAAAAGAAGATGTTTGACGCCGACCCCGCCGCATTCGTACCTGCGTTAGGCGGCGACTGTACTGTCTGTAAAATCGAGATGGGAAAAGCGGTGCCGGGCAAAGCCGAATTTTCTGTATTGCATGACGGGCGCTTGTTTTTGTTCCCGGGCGAAAAGCAAATGAAAATGTTTGAGGCGGCCCCGGCCAAATACGCCAATGCCGACCTGGCGCTCGGCGGCGATTGCGCTGTGTGTCTGGTCAAAAAGCATGAGCAGGTCAAAGGAAGCGAGAAGTTCACGTCCTATTACGACGGTATGCGCTACCAGTTCCCAGGCAAAATGCAGAAAGAGATGTTTGACAAAAACCCCACCGCGTTTGTCCCCGCTATGGGCGGAAACTGCACGGTGTGCAAAGTCGAAATGGGAAAAGACGTCAAAGGCAAACCAGAGTTTTTCATTGTGCATGAAGGCCGTTTATATCTGTTCCCCGGTGAGGAACAAATGAAGATGTTTAGCGCCAACCGCGCCAAATACGCCAACGCTGACCTGGCGATGAGTGGACACTGCACAGTCTGTAAAGCCGAAATGGGCAAAGACGTTAAAGGCAAGAAAGAATTTTCGGTTGACTATAATGGCAAGCGATATTTGTTCCCTAGCCAAAAACAACTGGATATGTTCACCGCCAATCCTGAAAAATACGCAGAAAAATAAGTCTTCGTGTAAACCCGTCCATCCAACAACGGCGCGCTCATTTGGGCGCGCCGTTTGTTCGTACAAGACATCTGTAAACCTATGATTCTGCTCTAGAATGGCGCCCTGTCACTCATTTGACGCAGCATAAGAAAAATTTCCGGTTCTTCCGATATTTGAGTATTTCCCTTGCTGGATGACTTGGAATTGGGGCAAAAAACGTTATTCGTCCTCTCAATAATAGACAATCCAATTCAGGCATGGGCGCAATATTCCGGATGAGCCAAATTTTCTGAGTTGGTTTTGGCTGACGTACGTTAATCCAAAGCGGCCAACTGTCTCTCAAAATAGACCTTGATGGCATGGGCCGGGTCTGTGTTGAGACGCGCGCCCAGGTGTTTGAGCGCATAGTGCAGCGTCTCGCCCTGCCCATTGCGCGCCAGCCAGGCGAGGTCGTTTAGCCCTTCACCTTCTGCGAGCGTTGTTTCAAATTCCGCCCGGGCGCCTGTGTCGCCCAGCGCGACCAAAGCGCGATTTGTGTAGTGAATGGTTGATCCCTGCGCCCCGGTTTGTTCATAGACCTGAAGCGACTTCTCTAATGTCGAAACCGCTGAACGCGCATTCAACCGCGCCAATGTGTTGGCCAGATATCGCCCGGTATAGGCGTAGAAAGTCTGCTCCATCTTACCGAGTTTTAGCGGTTCAGGTTTCGCTCCAACCAGCTGCCTGGCGAGCAAATCAAAAAATGCGTCTTTGCCGCCCAAATGGTTTTTGATGATCGCGCCGTAGTCCTTGGTGTCCACCCAGCGTTCATAGAGCGGCCCCAACACCAACGCCGCGTGGCTGGGCTCGTGAAACGCCGTGCCTGGGCGCGGCGGCTGGGTAACCATTTGCTTCAACAACGGCGCGGCGAGTTCTAGCGCTTCCGCGGTTTGTTCGGGCGACCCTAACGGGCCGACCGAAAGCGGTTTGCAGACCAAGTCAATTAAATGAATGTAGGTCGGGTAGCGCGAGGCGCGCTCTTCAAGCGAGAGCGAGTTCCATTGGTCGCGGTATTTCTTGATCTCTTTCGGCGTCGCGTCATGGTTGAAAAATCCATAGACATACGACAAGCGGTCAAGGCGAACGCTGCGGTCGATTTCTTCGATGGTGATGTGTTTCTCAAGCGCGTCGTCGATCATCTGGATTGTTTCGCGGTCAAGCGTCGGCATGATGCGCCGGTCGCACAATAACAACAGCGCTTCTTGAATGGGGCGCATCATACTGTGTACGTCTTCAGTCTTGGCATTCAAAATCATCGCCGCCAACTCTTGGGCTTTTGAGTTTCGCGCTTGAGGGTCAATACGCGCTTCAAGCCCCAGTCGCATGATGGCGGTTTCATCGAGCGGGTTTACTTGCATCGGTTGCGCTCCACTAAGAATCATTGATACGAAAAATAACCCAATTGTGATGATTGATTGGCGAATACGGTTCATCTTTTTCCCTTCGAAAAAAAATATCAATAGTAAGGCCGGGGCCTCTCTTGGCATGGTGATTGGTGAGAGTGAATACGGTACAAGGGGAACCAATACCATGCAACAATTACGTTCACCAGTACTGTTCGAGGTGATGATACATAAATCCAGTATAGCGCCGATGTCGTTCAAGCCGGGCGAAGGCCCTGAATGTAGCAACCCCAGCATAGCGATGTCTCTGTCGAAGATGCGTTTTCCGTGCGAAAGACAGGCTTACGCTTGAACTAGCGAGACAAAATTTATCCTGTAATTCTGTCTTATTATTTTCATATCCATAGTATTCTAAAGAATTTGCGTTACACACTGAAACTAAATTGATAATTCATGTAAAATTTCTGTGACAAACCATCGATACCTTACTATTGTTTGTAACGGTCGGATATGTAATTCGAACCAATTATAGTAACAACACAGATTTTATACCTTGCCCATGAGCAAGTTCGAGGTGATTGGGAATGGTTTATATGAAGCGGTATGACGGGCCCTGGACCGAAGCGGAAGCGGCGCATCTCTGCCGCCGAGCCGGGTTCGGCGGGATACCCGAAGAACACGCAGTATTAGCCGATATAGGGATGCAGCCAGCGGTTTCAACCCTGGTCGATTATGACCCTGACGACCGGTCGCTTGACGACCAAATTCAGTCATTGCGTGACTTCGAAGAGTTTAAGCGAATCAAGAACCCCGAAACCGACGGCGCGTTGCAAGGCTGGTGGATCTACCGCATGGTACATACCCACCACCCGCTGCAAGAAATCTATACGCTGTTTCTTCACGACCACTTTGTCTCTGAATGGAGCAAGGTCAGAGACGGCGTCGCCAACCGCGTCAACGACGGCAATGACGGTTCTGACCCCGACGAACAGCGCTGCACAACGGGCACGCTGCCGCCCGATGAAGGCCGCCGCAATCGCATCACTGCGCGGCTTCTCTTTAACCAAAACGAATTGCTGCGCCGGACGGGCCACGGAGCGTTTCGAGATTTGTTGCTCAATGTGACGCGCGACCCGGCGATGTTGATCTACCTCGACAACAAAGACAACTTCAAAGGCCGCGCCCAAGAAAACTACGGCCGCGAACTGATGGAACTCTTTTCAATGGGCATCGGCAACTACAGCGAAGACGACGTGCGCGAAGTGTCGAGAGCCTTGACCGGCGAGACCATCAAAACCGTCTGCGAGCTCGATTACCCGTATACCTACTTCTTCCACCCGGCCAAACACGATCGCGAACCCAAAACCGTCTTAGGAACCGTCTTCAATCATCGCGGACGCGGTCAAGACACCGAGCAAGTGATTGACCTGGTGTTACACCATGTCAGCCAGAGCGGAATCAGCCCCGCCCACGACCGCCTGCCCGCGACGGCGGTCTATATAGCGTGGAAACTGATCACCTGGTTCGTCAAAGAAGACATCCCCATTGATCACCCGGCGGTCGAAGAATTCGCGGAAATTTTCTATACCCAGAAACCCAACGGGTACATTTATGATATGCGTGAAGCGCTGCGCACCTTGTTAGAATCGAAATTATTCTATGACCCCCAATACCGCTTTCGCATGTACAAACACCCGGTCGATTTTATGGTGACTTCGCTTCGCTGTCTCGAGGTCGAAGAGCCGCGCTATACCACCACAGCACGCTCGTTTCTCGAAAAAATGGGCATGCGCTTGTTCTCGCCGCCCTCGGTGAACGGCTGGATCCATGGCAAAGCCTGGATCAACTCAAGCAGCATCATCAACCGCTTCAACTACGCCGACCGCATCTCGCGGCGCAGTATTCTCAATCGAAAAAAAACCCAACTGTTGCTCGACCAGCGCCACGCAACCAGCGAAAACGACCATGAAGGCGTGATTGAGTATTTGCGGTCGCGCTTGCTTCAACAACCGCTGGCCGGAGGCGAGATGGACATCCTGGTCGAATTCGCCCAAAGCGTTCCAAAGGGCCGCGAGGCGTTTCGCCGCCGCGTAAATGGTCTGGCGCATTTAATGATGGCCATGCCCAAGTATCAACAGAAATAAGGAAGAGGAGCACGACATGCAGCTGACTCGACGCCAAATGCTAAAAGCCAGCCTTTCGAGCATGGCCTATTATTCAGCCGTATCGACCACGCCGACTTGGATCGCCCATTCCGCCGAGACGCTCTTTGGCGCCGAAGCCGATACCAACGGGCGTATCCTGGTGATCCTACAACACGGCGGCGGGATGGACGGCCTCAATACTGTCATCCCTCGCACCGATGACATTTACTATGACGCCCAGACGCGGCCCAACATTCATGTGCCGCGCGGTTCTGAGATTAACCTCGACGGGCTGAACGGCTTTCACCCGCTTCTCGCCAACCTGGCCGATTGGTACCAACAAGGCAATGTGGGCGTCATTCAAAACGTCGGCTATGAAAACCCCAACCAGTCTCACTTCACCTCGACGGATATTTATGAATACGCCCAAAACCCGCTTGAGTTTCCTCTCGATAAAGGCTGGGTGGCGCGCTTTTATGACAACCAATGCGACGGCTGCGAATCGCATCCGTTGGATATGTTGATCGGCGGCAAGAGCAGCGTGCCAGACTCGCTCGCGGGCGCTGACTTTTATGTTCCGCCGGCGATTTCTAACACCAATGATTACGCCATTCGCGCCAATGAAGACTCTGACCTGCGCCTCGACGCCATCCGCCGATTGAACCTATTGACGACCCAAGACCCACAGATTGACTTCTTACAGCGCAGCGCCAACGCCGTACAAGCCTCGATTCAAGACATCGCCACTGCGTCGGCCTTGCCTGATCTGGTCCCCGAAGGCTCCTATTCAAGCGACTCGTTTGGGCGCGGCCTTCGGCTGACCTCACAGATCATCCGCTCAGGCTTTCAAACCCGAATCTTCTATGTCAGCCAGGGCGGCTATGACACCCACGCCAACCAGGTGGCGGCGGCCAATCCGCTTGAAGCGGGCGGGCACCCTCGCCTGATGGGGCGCTTTGACCAGTCGATGAACGCCTTTCTCACTGAGATGCGCGACTCTGGCAACCTCGACCGCGTCATGGTGATGACCTTTTCTGAGTTTGGCCGCCGCGTCAAAGAAAACGGCAGCCTGGGCACCGACCACGGCGCCGCCAATTGTATGTTTGTCTTGGGCGGCGGCGTTCAAGGCGGCGTCTATGGCGGACAGCCCGACTTGGCCGACGTCCATCGTGGAAACCTGAAATACAAAATTGATTTTCGCTCGGTATATGCACAGGTTATTGAAAACTGGTTCGGCGCGGATGCGGCGCCAGTGTTCGGTCAATCGGCGTATGAAAACGCGATTCGCCCCGGCATGGCTGATGTGCCATTTATTGCGGAACCCGCCAATGCTGTCAGCGGACAATAACGATCAATCGGGAAGGAACAAACCCATGAAACGATACGCTATTTCAATCTTATTCGCGGCAGTGGTTACCATGTCTCCATCGTGGGCGCAGCAACGCACCCTTGAGTTCCAAAACGGGTTCAATGGCTATGAAGGAACCGAAGACGCCTTCGTCATGTCGGGCGCCCCTGACCAAAACACCAATTTTCAGAGCCATCCTGAAGGCAACCGCTTTCAGACTGAATGGGACGGCAGCGACAGCGGCGGCCGCAACCTGGGCCTGTTCAAATTTAACCAACTGTTTGGCGACGGCCCCAACCAGGTCCCGCTTGGCGCGCAAATCGTTTCGGCGAGGCTCGAAACCATCGTCGCCAACGCTGGCTCATCAAGCCAGGCCTCAACCATATCAAACCTCTTGCTTGAGTGGGACCAAGAAACCGTCACATTCAATCGTCTGTTCAACGGAGGACTTGGCAGTTTTGAAGACCCGCTTCCAGGCAGCCATGTTTCAGAAACCTCTGTCCGCGTGTTTCATGCCCCGGCGGGCGTCGGCGGCGTCTGGTCTGGCGACATCACTGAGTTAGTTCAAGAATGGTCTGATGGATTAGAAAACAACGGGTTTGTCATCGTTCCCGATGAAAACTCGACCAACGGCTTTGGCCATCTCTCATCTGAAACCCCCATCTCAGAGCCCATAACGCGTTTGACGGTCGAAGCCGCCTCAGGAAGGTATGTCTTTGAAAACGGAGTCAACGGCTACGACGGCGTCAAAGACACCTGGGTCGGCAATAACAACAACCGCTACTTCACCAACTATGGCTCAAACCAGACCATGCAGTTAGAGCGAAACTCCGAAGACGACGTCGAACTCGGCCTGCTTCGGTTTGATGACATGATCGGGATCGGCGCCAACCAGATCCCTGAAGGCGATTCTATCACCTCCGCCCAGCTGACCCTGTGGGTGCAAGACGGCGGCAATGCTGTCGTGTATGTCAATGAGATTTTGCCCCACAACTCCGAAGTGTTGGGCGTTGAGATCGACACCTTCTTTGATGAAGATTCGGTCACGTTTGAGACCTTTGTTGAAGACGGCGTCTACCCGCAATTTGGCGTCGAAATCGGCGAAGAGCCTGTCGCCCAATTTACGCCGGAAGCGTTCTCGACGGTTGATATTGACGTAACCCCAAGCCTGCAAAAATGGTCGAGCGGCCAAGCGCCAAATTATGGCTGGCTGTTTGAAGCCACCAGCGGGGCGCCGGTCAACCTGAGCGCCTCCGAAGGTGGAGAGAGATTCGGCCCGCCCAAACTGGTTGTCACCTTCATCGCCGAAACTTCTATCGACGAGTTTATGATTTATTAGATAATGAACGACGACTTTGACCTATCATTCTATCTCACATCAACTTACAGACATTAAGTTAATGTGGGCAAGCGCAAATACGCCAAAATTCAATCGAGTCTATTTTAAGGATTTCGCTTGACTCTTCCTGCCAATAATATGTGGAAATATAACATTTGTTAAAATAAATTGGGCGCTGAGCAGAAATTATTTCGATTCATTTACCTATAATATGTTTGACAAATGTTAAGAACGGCGCTTTAATAATGATCTGTAACGAAAGAATGATAGACGTAAATCTTCTTCGATGTTCCACCTGATCATTCTAAAAAATCTATAACTCTTTAATCAAAAGATGGCGTTTAACGCCACATATATATTTGTCTTTTCAAAGGAGAAAGAGTATGAAAAAGTTCTTGCTTTTTGGGATGGCCCTCAGTTTGTTAGCGCCTGTTGCGCTCGCCCTAAATGAAGGCGCAACAGTCACCGCTCCGTTTTTGGCGACGCCGCCAACAATTGACGGTGTTGTATCCGCTGGCGAGTGGGATGATGCGGCAGTGGCTTCTGGCGAATGGAGTGAACACAGCAGTGATTTAACTCAAGATCCGCTTGAACCAACCGTCGTTAAAATTGCTTATAGCGTCGATGGCCTCTATATTTTGTTTGAGTGTACAGACACTAACGTTGCTGCTGCTGCGGGAGGCTCAGAAATCAACGGCCAAAACACCTTCTCGTTTGGAGGCGACACCGATTACCTCGCAGTTTATCTTGATCCATTGAACTACGCTGACGACGCTCTGAACTCCGCTTGGTTCAGTTACAGTATTCAGGCGGAACCGGGTGTAACAGTGAATGCTGAAGACGAAAGCTATACATATTCAGAAGTTGGCCAGTTCGGACGTTTCCGCAATAAATTTGATCCACCTTTAGATAATGGCGATGGCACACTTACCTATTGGGGCGGCGGCGTTACATGGGACCTTAGCAACACAAAGATTGTTGACGGCCCAACGGATGATGGGTATGCAATGGAATGGTTTATTTCCTGGACCGATCTCAATGGGTACTATGCTAATTATGGTTCAGAAGTTTTGGAGGCTGTTATCGATGTTGGCTTGGAACAAACAGATCCATTCAATGTTTTAAACGGCATCGTTCATGGCTTCTTTTTAGACGGCGACAATGTTATTGGAAATATAGGCTTTGGTAATGTAACTGGCATGCCCATGCCCGGTACAGCATGGAAAATCCAATTAGCCCGTTACACAGAGGCTGCTGCGCCGCAATACACCAACTGGGTCGGCGACACTGGCGGGTTCGTTTCTCGTCCCTTTGGAAACTTAATCTTTGGCGAAGCGTCTGGCTCAGCCGTACGCGAAGCGTTAATACACATGTCAAGCAACTAATACAGTCTTTCTTTCGATGAAATCAAAGCCCGGCGGTTGATTGAATCGCCGGGTTTTTTTATCGTCTGGTTTTGGGGAATGTACTCAAGAGCCATACTCGTAGTAAACTAACGCCAGGATTCAAAGTGGAGACCTTCATGCACCTGAACACACTCGATTGGCTTATTATTGGCGGCTATTTCGCCATCGCGGCGTTTATCGGCCTGTGGTTTTCACGCCGCGCCGGTAAGGGCGATGAAGAGTTTTTCGCCTCAGGGCGCAACCTGCCCTGGTGGCTGGCGGGCCTTTCGATGGTGGCCACCACCTTCGCGACCGACACGCCCAATCTTGTTACCGACCTCGTCCGTAAAGACGGCGTCAAAGGCAACTGGGTGTGGTGGGCGTTTTTATTGACCGGCATGGTCACCGTCTTTCTCTACGCCAAACTGTGGCGCCGCTCGGGCGTCCTCACCGACATCTCGTTTTATGAACTGCGCTATTCGGGCAAGCCCGCAGCGTTTCTTCGCGGCTTTCGCGCGGTGTATTTGGGCCTGATATTCAATGTCATCATTATGGCCAACGTGACCCTGGCTGCGGTGAAGATTTCTAACCTGTTGTTAGGCATTGATCCGGTTGTGACCATCGTCTTTTGCTGCATTCTGACCGCCGCGTATTCAAGCGCCGCCGGCCTGTGGGGCGTGGTCTTGACCGACATGATTTTGTTTGTGGTGTCAATGGTGGGCGCCATCGGCGCGGCCTACTATTCGTTAGGCCACCCTGACGTCGGCGGGCTGTCGGGCCTCTTAGCCAACGAATCCGTCAAACAGGCGACCCATATTTTCCCAGACGTTTCTAACCTGGAAGAATTGCTGCCGCTGCTGATTATTCCCTTCGCGGTGCAATGGTGGAGCGTCTGGTACCCCGGCGCCGAACCAGGCGGCGGCGGATACATCGCCCAACGCATGCTCGCAGCCAAAGACGAGAAGAACGCGTTTTTCTCAACCTTCTTCTTTAACATCGCCCATTACGCTATCCGCCCCTGGCCGTGGATTCTGGTCGCGCTGTGCTCGATCGTGGTGTTCCCGACGGTTGAGTCGATCCAACAGGCGTTTCCCTATGCTGAAGCCCGCTTAATCAAAGACGACATGGCCTACCCCGCCATGTTGACCTTCATGCCCAATGGAATGTTGGGCGTCGTCATCGCCTCGCTGGCGGCGGCCTATATGTCGACCATCAGCACCCACCTCAACTGGGGCGCGTCGTATTTAGTCGAAGATTTTTATAAACGCTTTTTTAACGATCAGGCGTCGCCAAAACATTATGTGAATGTGGGCCGCCTCGCGACGGTGGTCTTAATGATATTGGCTTGTCTGTTTTCATTCACACTCAAAGACGCGCTCGAAGGCTTCACTATCCTGCTGCAAATCGGCGCGGGCACGGGTTCTATCTACTTGTTGCGCTGGTTCTGGTGGCGGGTCAACGCCTGGAGCGAAATCACCGGCATGGCGGTTTCATTTATTGTTGCGTTGGTCTTTCACTTTGCGCTTCCTGAAGTGTTCCCCGCCTGGCAGGAACTCACCATTGGTACAGCCATTACGACGCTGTCATGGTTGGCGGTTACATTTATCACTCCAGTTACAAACCAAGCAACGCTACAAGCCTATTATGACAAGATTCGCCCCATCGGCTTCGGCTGGGGCCGTGTCGTAAAGGTAACAGATGACGGCGCCCCAGGCGAATTTACCGCCGCGGTGGCCTGTATTTTTTTGGGCTGCTCAGCGGTGTATTGCGCGCTGTTCGCGACGGGCAGCATCATTTATGGCAACCTGGCGGCGGGCGTGTTTTTGGCGGGAGTCAGCGCGGTCTCGTTGTTTATCATTTTTCAGTTGTTGCCTAAAATTTCATTTTCAAACGAATAACCGCGCCCTAACTTAGATTGAATCGTTCTGGTGTTAACTAGCCGATTCTTATTAAGTGGGAAGGGACCAAACCATGCGCCGCCTAATTGAATATATTGTTATCACCACGGTATTTTGCCTCACCGCCGTTCAGACCGACGCCGAAGAAAACCTCAAGTGGTGGAAAGGCAACCTACACACCCACTCCCATTGGAGCGACGGCGACGATTATCCTGACATGATCGCCGATTGGTATAAGCGCAACGGCTACCACTTCCTCGCCCTGTCTGACCACAACGTGTTGATGCAAGACGAGCGCTGGATCGACCCCATCAAAAGCCGGGGCGGCAGCCAGGCGTTTGAGAAATACTTGGTGCGCTTTGGCCGTGATTGGGTCGAGACCCGCGTACAGGATGGCGCCTATCAGGTGCGCCTCAAACCATGGAACGAACTACGCCCCCGGTTTGAAGAACCCGACCGTTTTTTGATGATCCAAGGTGAAGAAATCACCGACAATTTCAAAGACACACAATTCAACGTCAACTTGCCTGTTCATTTGAACGCAATCAATTTAATTCATTACATCGCCCCGCAAGGCGGCGGTTCCGTCCAAGAAACCATGCAGAACAACATCGACGCCGTGTTAAAACAACGCGAACAAACCGGCCAGCCCATGTTTCCTCACATCAACCACCCAAATTTCGTTTGGGGAATCACCGCCGAAGAGTTGGCGGGCCTGGACGGCGAAAAATTCTTTGAAGTGTATAACGGCCACCCCAGCGTGAGAAACGAAGGCGACCAACACCACGCCAGCATCGAACGCATGTGGGACATCATACTCACCAAGCGCCTGGGCGAGTTAAACAAACCCATCATGTATGGCATCGCCACCGACGACGCCCACAGCTATCACCGCTACTCGTCGCGCGACAGCAATCCAGGTCGCGGCTGGGTCATGGTGCGCGCGGCGTTTCTAACTCCAGAACATATGATTCATGCGATGGAAGCGGGCGATTTTTATGCGAGCAGCGGCGTGGTGCTTGATGATATACAACATACCAATAATCAAATGACGATTCACATTCATCCTGAGAACGGCGTTGAATATGAGACTATTTTTTATGGAACGCGCAAAGGGTATGATCCCTCGTCAACAGCCATGCACGACCCCAAGACAGGCATCCCCATCACCCGAAAATACAGCAAAGACGTCGGTGAAGTGTTGGCGAAAGTGAAAGGACCAAGCGCAACCTACTTCTTTAAAGGCGACGAACTTTACGTTCGCGCGACCGTCAATTCATCGAAGCCAAAAGAGAACCCCTATAAAGTAGGCGAGTATGAAAAAGCGTGGGTCCAACCAGTGGTTGTTTTCACGCCGCCAGCCCGTTCGGGCTGAACGTGAACGTCCGTCAAAAAACGCGCTTTGGTTCGTCTGCCGCCTGGGCTGTTTGTGCGCCAGTGATTGTTGCGGCTCCTGCAATAATGACGCTGGTCATCATATTTCTGCGTGAAAGTTTGGTTGTACTCATCAACAATATCCCCTAAATGCTATTCATTTGAATTTGGATTATTAAAATTGATTTCAAGTTCGACCAATAAAGGCAGGTGGTCTGACGCTTGCGTTTCAAGCACTTTGGCTTTTTTGACTTTGATATCATCAGAGACGAAAATAAAGTCAATTCGCTTGGTCGGTCTTGTGCTTGAATAGGTAAACCCTTTATCGTTATCAACTGAATCCCACACATCAGTAAAACGTTCCCTCAAACGAAAATAAACTTGTCCATTTGGCATGTCATTAAAATCACCGCATAAGATCATAGGCAAGTCGCTGTGTTTATCGGCGAGTGTTATCATTTCCTCTACATTGCTAAGCCGTTCGCTATTGTCAGGGCGGTAATCGATATGCGTGCTGGCGAATAGAACCGCGCCGCCGTCGAGTTCGATTTTGGCAAGCAATAGTCCGCGCTGTTCTCCCTCACGCAGCATCTTAAAGTGGTGATTGTTGGATTCGAGTATCGGGAAGCGAGATAATATCGCATTGCCATACGAACCGCCCTGAAAGTCGATGTTCTTGCCAAAAGCGAATGAGAAACCGATGTTTGACGCGATGATGTGGGGCAGGTCTAACTGCTGCGTGCGTTCAACGCCGCGGTCGACCTCTTGAAGCGCAGCCAGGTCAGCGCTTGCGCTGGAGACAACTTGGGCTATGCGGCCAGGGTTGACCTCGCCGTCAACGCCGCGCGCATGATGAATGTTGTAGGTCATCACCCGTAGATCCACCACTTTCGCGTGAATCACGCCAGCAGAAAAAACGAGTAAAACAGAAATTAGAAACCTTCTCAAAATTACTTGTACATTCGATGCGAACGGCATGGGTCTATCTCTGCTCGCTTCCGTGCTGCTCCGCTTATAAGCACAGGCGATCCCAGAGAAACACCCATGCCGCAATTGGCTGGTCAATGTAATCAACATTCAGTATCTCCACGGTATGAATTATGTTGAGATGTCATTTAGCCAACTATTGAAAGGAGTTTCTTTATCGTTTGAATCTTGTCTTGGTCAGTGATATTGAGGCTGTACTCATCAATGGCGTAGCTGCCGCCCATTTGAATGTCGGGGTTGCGAAAGTTCATTCGGCTGGCGATTTGAGCGCGGCATGAGACATGAATATCGCGCACGCCCGTCGATTTAACTATCTGGTTTGCGTTGGTTTCATTGACTCCGCTGCCCGCCATGATTCGCATGTCATCGCCAACATGCTCAACAAAACGCTTGATGTTGTCGGCGCCGTCAGCGGCTTTGTTTTTGAGGCCGGAAGTCAACAAAATATCCACGCCCAGTTCAAGCAATTGGTCGAGCGCCCGGTCAGGATCAGACGTCATGTCAAATGCGCGGTGAAAGGCCACTTTCAATGGCTGCGCCTGTTCAACAAACGCTTTTGTGTGTTCAAGATCAATCAAACCGTCTGGCTTTAACAGTCCTATTACCACGCCGTCGGCTTTGAGGTATTTGGCAGTTTCGATGTCATAGTCCATCACGCCGAGTTCATCGTCGCTATAACAAAAGTCGCCGCCGCGCGGACGAACCATCATATGAATGGGAATATCCACCGCCGCGCGAATCTGCCTGACCATGCCCGCGCTTGGCGTCGTCCCGCCCTCGATCAGGTTGTCACAGACCTCCAACCGGTCAGCGCCCCCGGCCTGGGCGGCGCGAGCGGACTCGACGGAATTGACAATCACTTCGAGAGCAAACGGTTTGTTGACCATTCTATACTATTTCCATCTCAAAAAAACATAATGAATAGTATTCTAATTGAACAATTTATTGCCAGGTAGTCTGGCCTGGGTGCAACTCTGGGAGCGCCTGTGCAACAAAGCAGAGCGGCGCAGAAGCGAGCAGAGTTGTACCCAGGCCAATCACCGCTCACTCACAATGTTTTTTTATGGCTGCTGTTTTTGCACACGGCTTTATGATAGGATGATTTCGCAGCGTTGAGAATTCTTCCAAGGCGAATGCTACCAACTTAATGGAGAATTATGAATGACGCGTTCCCCCGCCTTTACGTTGATTGAACTCTTAATCGTCGTCGCCATAATCGGTATCCTCGCCGCCATCGCCGTTCCAAATTTTCTCAACGCTCAGGTTCGCGCCAAAGTCGCGCGCAGTTATGCCGACATGAAAAACGTCGGGACGGGAATCGAGATGCTGCGCATCGACAAGAACGTCCTTCTAGTTGACCTATGGGACGACGACCACGAATGGGGCGTGGAGCGCATCAACGATATCTTTAACGGCGCCGGGTTTCAGTCAAACCAGCTGCAGCGCACCGGACGGGACGTATTGGCGCCGCTGACCACGCCGGTTTCGTATCTGAGCGCGATTCCCTTCGATCCGTTCATCGAAAAGCACGGCGTCGAAGTCCACGGCGGCAATAATGTCAACTTCCGCTCATACATTTATGGCGACCTCGAAGTGCTAGACGCATCGAACGGCGGTTTTTACGTCCCGGTGTATAACCCTCAAATGAACACCACCAACCTACATGGAGTCAGGCCTCTCAACACTAACGAATGGGTGTTATTGGGCTTCGGCCCCGACGGCGACATGCCTAGCGCGACCTGGGGCGTTCCCTATCAGGCGAGCAATGGGCTGACCTCAAATGGCGAGCTGGTCGTACGCGCCGGCGGCGGACTGCAATAATTTCTGGGCGCCGCGCCTTATTTTTTGGGACGGGCGCGCAAATGGTGTACATTTAATGTAAGCAAAGGGTTTATAAAGAAATTGGTATGTAAAGACGGCGCCACTGGCGTCGCCTTTTTTCTATATGTATCTCACGTCTAATCAAAGGATTATGTTATGGCACAGGTTGGGAATTCATCTATTGGCAAGTTTTTGAAGATGGAATCGGCGGGCGGCATCCTGTTGATGATTTCCGCCATTTTGGCGATTATCGTCGCTAACTCGCCTCTGTACAATTTATATAACCTGCTGATCGAGACGCCGATCGTCATGCAAGTCGGCATGTTAAAGATCGCCAAGCCGCTGCTCTTGTGGGTGAATGACGGACTAATGGCGGTGTTTTTCTTCTTGGTCGGGCTTGAACTCAAGCGTGAGTTTTTAGAAGGCGAACTGTCTGAAACCAAAAACATCATCCTGCCCGGCATCGGCGCCATCGGCGGCATGATCGCCCCGGCTCTGGTGTATGTTATGTTTAACTACAACGACCCGGTTGCCTTGAAGGGCTGGGCGATCCCCGCCGCCACAGACATCGCCTTTGCGTTAGGCATCCTGTCGCTGCTTGGCTCGCGGGTTCCGACGAGCCTGAAGGTGTTTTTGACCTCGCTGGCGATCTTTGACGATGTCGGCGCGATTGTCATTATCGCGATCTTCTATACCAGCAAGATTCTCGTCCCCGCCTTGGTTGTCTGCGCGGTCTGCGTGGTGGTCTTGGCGATGTTAAACCAACGCGGCGTCACCTCAAAAAGCGTCTACCTGACCATTGGCGCAGTAATGTGGGTGGCGATGCTCAAGTCGGGCGTCCACGCAACCCTGGCGGGTGTGTTGTTGGCGTTCTTCATCCCGATTCGCACAGCAAACCAGCCAGACGCGTCACCGCTCAAAACGTTAGAGCACGACTTACACCACACCGTGGCGTTTATCATCCTGCCGGTCTTTGCGTTCTGTAACGCGGGCCTCAATCTCTCCGGCGTGGGCATGGAGCAGGTATTGCACGGCGTTCCCCTTGGCATCGCGCTCGGCCTGTTCTTCGGCAAGCAGTTGGGCATCTTCGTGTTCTGCTGGCTGGGTGTGAAGATAAAGTTGACCGAGTTGCCCAGCGATTTTAGTTGGGCGTCGCTCTATGGCACAGCCGCCTTGTGCGGCGTTGGCTTTACCATGAGCCTGTTTATCGGGTCGCTAGCGTTTGAAGAAACCGGCGTCAACCTGATGTTTGACGAGCGCCTGGGAATCATCCTCGGCTCGCTGGCGTCTGGCATCCTCGGCTACGCCTTGCTGAATATGATGCTCAAAAAAGAAGCCGAAGCCTAAACAACGTTGTCGTTTGAATCCACACAACCAACGCCCAGGGAGATACCCTCCCTGGGCGTTCTTTTTGAATTTACCAGCTTGGTGAAACATGAAAAAGCAGAGCAAGAAACCACACTGCAGAAATAATTGATGCGTATCAAGTAGGGCAGCGAAGCAAATCCCAACAATGAATACGTTTCAATGACGATGGTGGCATTCATTCCATTCATCCCACCAAGATCCCCAACCCATAGAGAGAAGGGACTACGTTTGCGCTCATCAGGCCTGCCCATCCAGATTCTAACGAAAAAACGGGCTGGCGATTTCGCCAGCCCGTCGTTGTTCTATCGAAAGTCTCTTTCTATTTAGAAGAGGCTCCATGAATCAACATCCGAACCGCCCAATGAGACAACGCGCAGGTTGTCATACAAACCAAACTGGGTCGAAGTAAAGCGGGAGTTGAATGTATCTTCATAGCCTAAGAGCAACTTACCAGATGGGTACGTATCATCAGCGTCATCATATTCAACCACTTTGATGAAACCGTCTTCGGTGGTTTGCACCCATGGAAAATCGCTGTTGATGAAGCCGATTTCTTCGGTGATTTCACTCTTCAAATAAATGGTGACCACACCGTCAATGAAATCCATACGTAGTTCTGTCCAGTGGTTGGCGGATGCGCCAGTGAATCCAGCGCCGGTTTTGTTAAAGAAATAAATCAGGCTGAACAAATCGTTATATGGACGTGGAACGCCGTCGTCTTCGCCATCGCCTGGAACGGCGCAATCTTGAACAGGTGTTTCGATAAACCATGTGCCGCATACGCTGTCATCTGTACCGTCTTCAGTGGGGCCGCCTTCGAGCAGGGCGTAGTCAAATGATCCCCAACCATTGTCAGGCGCGGCGGTCCAGAAATAGCCATCGGTGTCATCCACAGCTTCCTCGAAACCAAACGTGCCTTGACCAAGGCTAACCAGTTTCTCGCCGCTGTGGTTGATGCCAACAATCGTTTGGTTGGTAGACCCCGCGGCGTCAGCGTTCACGCGGCCAAAGACGTCAACGAAGACTTGATAGTTGCCCGAAAACTCCTCGTTAGTATACACATTCAAGAATGAACCCGCATTGTTCTCAAGCATAAAGTTGGCCGACATCCACAACGCGATGGTGTCGCCTTCGGTTGAGTTGGGAGCCGGTGGAACCGGGTCGCCAATACCGTCTGTGTCAACACTGTAGTCATAGGCAAACCGCGCTTCGTTGTCCATCCCCGTATCAGGACGGTCTAACTGTAACACGCTGTAATTCGCCGATGAGTCTGTGTTGAAGTTGTCTTCAAACACCACCTCTTGAGCGGAAACGGTCATCGACAGCGCCGCTCCCATTCCTAATGCCAAAAACCGTTTTCTCATTTTCATCCGAACTACCTCCATAAGGATATAAATAGTTTCGCCGCCGCAGGCGCGGGGCGTTTGTTCACGATTATTTCAACGCTTCAGGAATGTCATTCACCGTTTGGAATTTTTGAGAAATAATGATGTTGCCCGAGCTGAGAATTCCGTTGCTCGAGTCATAGACTCTCACGCCGTATGTGCCATTAAAGTAGGTCTTGTCTGGCCCATACGAGATCGCCCGCCAGGTTCCATAAAAATCTTCCATATATTCAGGAAAGAGATCATGGTCAGTCAACATTTTCAGATTGTGATATGTATAAAATTGCTCGTTATTGCGTTGCGTTTCTTCGTCTGACTGGTTCACGAACGGGTCGGGCAACAGCCCGCTGGAGAGATAGGAAACCGGCGTGGTCAGATTAAAGCGCATATACCCATATGTGATGTCGCTGGGGGTCATCTGAGGGTTGGTGCTGGGCGGCGGCGCATTGTTATCAAGCGTATACATTTCGATGGCGGTCGCCATCGCCCGAAGGTCAGACTGGGCGCGCGCGACTTTCGCTCTAATTTGCGCATTCAAAAAATTGGGCACCGCTATGGCGGCGAGAATCCCTATGATGGCGACGACAATCAACAATTCAATCAAAGTGAAACCCGATGTATTTCTCATAGACGATGTCATATAAGTGTCATGAATCCTTTCTATCAACTCAAATATCATAAATGGTGACAGATATCTGATTAAAAAACGACACAAAAGTGTGTGTATTTAACTAGCCGCATTGATTGAAACCAAACCACTGATGTAAAAACTGCGCCGAACCGACAATGTTGTAAGATTTTAGGCTTTTTTTAGGTTTTTACTAGTATTAAATTCGATTTCAATTAGAAATACAGGCAAATCTCATACCGATTTATAAAAGAAATAGTCAGCGATGAATTCTTTTGGTTTTGGGACAGATGGCACTGTTTGTATGAAATTTTCACTTTCGTTATGTTGACACGCCTCCGTTTAGAGTAATATTGTATTTAAAAATAATTTGCATTAATACTCTAGAGCGTTTGTCAAAAATATGCGCGTAAAACGCCCCCGTATCCGCCGCGGCGGACAGCGATAGATACAGTTACGCAAACTCAATCCGCACATAATTCTGGCAACCACTAATCATAGTATCCAACATAAAAGTGATAATGACAAAATGATGCGGCGCCAATCAAACCATTTTTTATCCGGCTTTATCGTTATCGGCTATTTCGTGTTTGCTCCATGCGCAAGCCCAGAAGTTCTAACGCAAGACTTTCACTATCAGACAATTCAACCGGATTGGGTTGCATTAGATTTTGTGGAACTTGCTCAACGCGGGCCAACTGAGATCATCACTCATTTGCGTCAGGGAGAATATGATTTGGCGCGAATCAAACTAACGGATGCTGCGCGTTTGGCCCCTGACAGAGACACGCTTCATTTTTTTCTCAACGAAGCCGAGCGCATCCGCCGCATTCAGCGCGATTACTCGCTCGATGTCGCCGGGCTAAAACGCGCTTTAGACTTGCGCGTCCGCGATTGGACGGAAGCCGAGTTTAACCAATGGGTGTCTGAAGGCCGCTTTGACGTTCGCGTGTTGAATGGCGAACCCCGCTTCTTTGGCGCTTCAGCATCAAACCTCTATTTTCGCTTCCCCGAGTTGCGTTCGCGGTGGTTGAGAAGCGACTATCGCGAGTTTGGCCAGGCGCGGCTCAAAACAGCGCGCTACGCCATGGCGGATACTCAAATCGCCAACCCGACCCAAGCCGCGCGGCGGTTTCACATTCGAATGATGGTTACGGTTGAAGATGGCGCCGTCAAGCCTGGCGAGACGGTGCGCTGTTGGCTGCCCTTCCCCAAAGAAAACCATTTTCAACAAGACGTGAAATTACTATCGACTAACCTAGAACCCCACGTCAGCCCCAACAACGCTCCTCACCGATCGGTCTATATGGAACAAGTCGTCAACGAAAACAAGCCCGTCAAATTTATTATCGAATACACCTACACTGCGCTGCCGCGATACGACCCAATAGACCCAACCATTATCACATCCTACTTGCCGTCTGACACAACACCATTTCTACAAGAAACACACCCGCACATTCGCTTTCACCAAGAGTTCATTAAACTCGCAGACCAAATCGTCGGCGATGAAAAAAACCCCTACTGGATCTCCTACAAACTTTACGACTGGCTGGCGGAATACGCCGATTATAGTTACGCCCGCGAATATTCAACCCTCGAAGACATCCCCATGTATGTCTACCGCAACCAATACGGCGATTGTGGGCAGCTCGCGCTGTTGTATATCACGCTGTGCCGAATCAAGGGTGTACCCGCTCGTTGGGAATCAGGCTGGATGATCTACCCCGAAGGCAAGAACCTTCACGACTGGACGACAATTTATCTTTCGCCTTACGGCTGGGTCCCGGTAGACCCGAATTTTGGGTTAGACGCTCGCAAGAACTGGGTCGGGCTTAACCAAGACGAGCGAGATCAGTTATTTCAGTTTTACTTTGGCCGCCTGTCGCCCTATCGCCTGGTCGCGAACGATGACGTTGGCAGGCCCCATATCCCTGCAAAAATGTTCCCCCGCTCAGACACGGTCGACTTTCAACGCGGCGAGTTAGAAACCCAAAACGAAAACCTCTACTTCGACCAATTTGACTATTCGCTCCAAATCCTCAGCGACGAGCCAGTTGAGTGATTTTTCATTATAGTCTCTTTTTTCACTTGAACTTTCCTGCCAAATGCTTTACTATCCAGCCATTACTAACGATTCGATATTAAATTGATTTGCTTTTATTGATTCTCTTTATTGTTTTCTTTTGGGAATTACGAAGAATTACTTACAACTTAAGACAAATCACCAAACGATTTATGGATATACGTCTATCCAATTAGATGACTATCTATGAATCCATGAAAATAAGGTTGTTATACATGAGTAATTCTCGTGCGTTTACTTTAATTGAGTTGTTAATCGTTGTCGCCATTATTGGAATTTTAGCGGCGATCGCCGTCCCCAATTTTCTCAATGCCCAAGTCAGGGCCAAGATTTCCCGCGTTCAAGCCGACCAAAACGCCTATGCGACCGCGTTCGAGATGTACTTTCTCGACAACGGCAATTCGCGCATCGAAAATAATGAGCTGTTTCGGCTGACCACTCCCGTCGCATACATCGGAAGCATCAACCCCGACCCGTTCGCGCCCGCAGAACCAGGGCGATTCAACTTTGTCCACCCGCTTGACCCGAGCTATTTCATGTGGTCTCGCACGCCCCAAGACGACGGCTATGACTCGCTGGTCGCTGATTTCAATATCTGGACCGGCTACCCCAACATTTGGGCGGGCGGACAAAACGATCGCTGGGCGTATGGAAAAGTGTTGTACCAGATTCGCAGCGTCGGCCCCAACAAAGCCAATGAATTTGGCATGCGCTTTGACGCCAGTAACGGCCTAGTCAGCAATGGCGACATCAATTATTTTGGCTCAGGCAACTTAAACAGGGAATACGGCGGCTGCTGTCAACGGTAGCCGCCCTGTTTCACTATATTTTTTTTACCGGAAAAGGAGAGGTAGATGAAAAAATTATTTCAAGTAGCAACAGTGGCAATCGCAGCATTGACACTATCAATGCCGTCTTACTCACAGGCCCCTGACCCGCTCATTGGGTTTGATTTTGATGAGGGCGAAGGCGCGACGGTAACCGACCTGAGCGGAACGAATGAAGGCGTGTTTGGCATCACGCCAAACCCCGACGCAGTTGTCGAAGTCATCGACGACTCGCCATCCGGCGCCGCAGGCGACACCGCCTTGTTGTTCGATGGCAGCGAAGTGTTGATTGGCTCAATTGATACGGAGCCATTTTTAGCGCTTGAAACCTCGCCCCTCACCGCCGAATTATGGATCAAGCCGACTGATTTGTCAGAAACATTTATCGACTTCTTTCGCTACGGCAGTTCGATCAAGTTTGGCATTAGTAGCGGCAATCTGCTTTTTACTCACTTAGCGGTCGCCGACTACCCGTCTGGCGTCCCCGTAGAAGTTGATGTATGGCATCACGTCGCCCTGACATTTGAACCAGAAGTTGGCCTCAGGTTTTATGTAGACGGTGAAGAAGCGGCGTTTGTTGAAACCACCAACTTCCCGAGAGCATTGCAGAACAATAGTTTTGTCTTAGGCGGCGCGGGCGGCAGCAGCTTTTACTATGGCGCCATGGACCGCTTTCGCCTGCATAACGCCGTGTTGACCGCCGAAGACCTCGACAGCGTCGCAGACGCGCCCAAAGCCCCGCTCGATTCGACCTTATTGAGTTATGCGTTTGATGCGCTCCCCGCTGTCAATAGCGCGTCTGAAGACCTCACCTTGGTCGCCCAAGAACAGACCATTCTCGAATCCAGTTTTCCTGAGTGGGTCGCAGGCCCAACAGGCCAGCCTGATGACTTTGCCTTGTATTTCAATGGCGAAAACGCCCGCGTTTCGGTTCAAGACCCTGAAGACGCGTTTCAATTAGACATCGACTTATTGTTTACTCTTGAGGCCTATGTCAAATATGACGACCTGCCCCAGGGCCGCTCGATCATCTTCTCATACGGCGTTCCGGGTACGGGCGGATATTCATTCTCAGTCACCAATGACCCGCGCAAAGTGTTTGTCACTACGTATGGAATCCTCGACGCTGACAATAACTCTGTGATTCCAGATGACGGCGCTTGGCACCACATCGCCGTGGTTCACGACCCAGCGGCGGCTGAGTTGCGCTTTTATGTCGACGGCGAGTTAGGCGATACGCTTGATTATTCAGGAGGCGTCAACTTCTCGCTTGACCGCAACGCGCTCTACATCGGTGTTGAAGGCTTCCCCGGTTCAAACGCCTCGGTCTTGCCTTATCGTGGGTATATCGACCGCGTGCGCCTTCACACCGCCGTGCTGACGCCAGACCAATTCAGCATCATCGAAGTGGCTGATGTATCGGAATGGTCGATTCACTAGAACGTTCAAACATGGAACTGAAAAGGCGAGGCTACATGCCTCGCCTTTTTTTGTATGCGCTTCAATAAAAATGGCTCATCCGGGATTTGGATACTTTCTCTCAAATTGAATTAAAATTTCCAGACACGATCTCAAGGATAATTTTTATTTCGTTGTATTTGGCATGGGTACAACTTTGCTCGCTTCAGTGCGGCTCCGCCTTTTTGCACAGGCGCTCCCTGAGTTGCACCCATGCCTGAGTTGGATTGTCTATTATTGAAAGGACGAATATCGTTTTTTGACCCAATCCCAGGTCATCCAGCAAGGGAAGTACTCAAATATCGGAAGAACCATAAAAATGTGCGTTTGTAACAGCCGAAACCCTCCCGACGCCTTCGCCCCCCCTTATGTAGGGGGAGGCATAGGGGGAGATCAGTCGAATAAACTAAACCCACTTAAAACAAATCCCAATCGCTGACAGAATTTGCGGATGTTGCATAGAGAAGAATGCGTTGGTTTGAATTATCAGTGATAAAGATGTAATCGCCAAACACAGCGCTATCTGCAGGCGCGGCAACGGGGCCGTTCGGTGATTCGGCCCCGTCGATCCTCCAAAGCGGAGCATCAGGGTTCTCTGGCTGATAGGCCGCAAGCGACGGCGGTTCGGTTGAATAGTCAGAGACTAAGAGCAAACCAAGGCTGGGGTCAAACTCAATCAACTGGCCATTGACGCCAAACGCCGAGTCAAACCCGCCCTGGCTGATGAACCCATTTTCAATCTGAGTGTAGCCCGTGGGGTCGTCAGACGACCCGCCGCTCAGGCGGTTGACGCTGTTGGTCGATTCGCCGCCGTTCTTTGAGATATAAATGTCGTTAGTAAGTGGGTTAAACGCCACGTCTCGTTGAAAGGCCTCAAACCCGCCCACTTCAAATAGCGGTGTGGAGTCGTTCGCGTCCCAAAATTCGATGGCGTCAAACGTCGAAAGGATGAGAGTGTCGTCATCCATCAGGTCGAGGCCGTTGAAGCGCTTTTCACCAAAGACGATTCCCTCAAAAAAGCCAGCCACTGGCTCAAAATCGGGCGCGGGGCTGAGTTTTCTCACGGTCGCGGTTTGAGCGTTTCCGCTCTCAAGCGCGAGAAATATGTTGCCCTGGCTGTCGACCGCAACCCCGGTGAACCCACGCCCTGCGGCCACGTCGGTCTCAGCGGCGTCTGACACTAGGACATGTTCTTCAGCCGAGACGCCAGACAATGGGCTGGCGACATAATAACATCGAGTGGCGTTCGGCCCTGAAAAGGTGAAAACGGTATAATAGATTCCACCGTTCGAATCGACCGCGATAGCCAGCGGATCGCCCTGGGTGTCAAATTCACCCACATAAAATTGTGAGTAAACCGGTGAGAGAAAAACCGTCAAAGCGAGCGTGAACATTGTGATGCGACTCATCATGAAACGTCCTTTCAGAAGTGGATTTCAAGTCATGGTTGATAGTATAACAATGATGGGATTTGACCAGAATAAATCCACCAATTTCTGGCGTTTTTATTGCTATTATTTATAGACAAATATCTATTCGATGATGAACCCAAGGAGCCGCACATGATCATAGGCGTCCCAAAAGAAATCAAACCTCAAGAGTCTCGGGTTTCGGTCACGCCGGCGGGCGTCCATCAATTGGTACAAGCTGGCCACACGGTGTATGTTGAAAAAAACGCCGGCGCTGGTTCGGCGTTGACTGACAAAGACTATAAACAAGCCGGGGCGCGTATATTGACCACCGCCAAACAGGTATTTGACAAGGCCGAGATGATCGTCAAAGTCAAAGAGCCTCAGCCAAGCGAAGTAAAGATGTTGCGCTCCCAACAGATTTTGTTCACATATCTCCACCTGGCGCCAGAGCCTGAACTCACGCGCGCATTAATGAAAAAGAACGTCGCCGCCATTGGCTATGAAACCGTCGAGCTGTCTAACGGCCAGCTGCCGCTATTGACCCCCATGAGCGAGGTTGCGGGCCGCATGTCGGTCTATGAAGGCGCCAAACACCTGACCAGCGCCCAGGGCGGCAAGGGCATCTTGCTTTCCGGCGTACCGGGCGTTCGCCCCGGCGTGGTGACAATCGTGGGCGGCGGCGTGGCGGGAACCAACGCGGCCAAAGTCGCGCTCGGACTCGACGCGACCGTCAACATCGTCGACATCTCCCTGCCCCGCTTACGCTATTTGGATGATATCCTTCACGGCGTCAATACCATTCACTACACGCCGATGGCGCTGGAAGCCTTACTGCCCAAAACCGACCTTCTGATTGGGACGGTTTTAGTACGCGGCGCCCGCGCGCCCAAACTGGTGACGAGAAAGATGTTGAAATTGATGGAACCAGGCTCGGTCATCGTCGACGTCGCCATCGACCAAGGCGGGTGCATCGCCACCAGCAAACCGACCACCCACGAAAAACCCACTTACGTTGTGGACGGCGTGATTCATTACTGCGTGGCCAACATGCCCGGCGCGGTGGCGCATACCTCGACCTTTGCGCTGACCAACGCCACCATGCCGTATGTCTTAACGCTGGCGAATTTAGGATTTGAAAAGGCGGTCAACGAAGACAGCGCGCTGGCCAACGGCGTCAACATAGTGAATGGCTGCCTGACTGAAAAACACGTCAGCCAGTCGTT
This sequence comes from uncultured bacterium, assembly GCA_964556895.1. Lineage (GTDB taxonomy): Bacteria > Hinthialibacterota > Hinthialibacteria > Hinthialibacterales > Hinthialibacteraceae > Hinthialibacter. Next base: position 104,787 of record CAZKYC010000002.1, read on the forward strand.
GAAGCTGCCCTACACGCCGCTTGAAAAAGCACTGTAACTATTCTTCGTAGATACTGCGCGGGCGCGAGGCGTTCCACTCGATATCATAGCCGGGGTAACCGCGAATCGGGCCGGATTGCCCTCGAATAATATCGCCGGGAGACAACAACCCGTTTGATGAGTCGTAGGGCATCCAAAACCAATCGACTGCGTTGCGCCCATCAGCAAAACCGCGCGGCAAGTCAAGCCAGCGGTTGGGGCCATGAGAAACGACCATATATTGCCCCATGACTTTCTTGGCTTCCTTGGCGCCGGCTGAACCCGCCCCGGCCAAGTCGTCGCGGGTTTGAACACCGAATATTTTAAAGCGATAGCGTGAGATGATTTCGTTGCCGCCATTGGGGCGGCCCAGCGGATCTTGAATCTTCACATTGCTGATATACGCCGTGGGTTCAACTAAGCGGTCTGGAATATAATAGGGCCACGTGGTCAGTTGCCCATTGAGGCCGGTCGCCCGCTCTGGCGCGGGGAACGCGCCAGTGTCAGCGAAATACATTTCGACCGCGGTGGCCAACGCCTGATGGTCGCCCTGGATGCGCGCAATCGTCGCCCGCATCTGGGCGTTCATAAAGTTGGGCACCGCAATCGCCGCCAAAATACCGATGATCGCGACAACAATCAACAATTCAATTAAAGTAAAACCACGTCGATAGGCCATTGGTCAATTCGCTTTAGATTGGATTTACTCGCGGAGAAGAACCAAAGATGAGGTTTCTCCCTATTGTAACGGTCGCAAAGAAAGTTCCAAATAGCGAAGTTAAAAAGTTCACGACAAAATGAATCGATTGAAAGAACGTGTCTGGTTTTCAACAGATGGTGCTCAATCGAGTTGTCGGTTTTCAAACAAATGAAAGGGTTAAACATGAAATTCATTACTCCAGTTGTTGTCATTGGTTCATTCGCAATACTCGTTTCAATCCAGGCTTTTGCTTTTGACGCGGAAGAAGCCATGGAGTTGATTGAAAATCATCGCGCGAAGTGGGATATCCCAGGCGTCGCGGTCGCCATCGTTCACAAAGGCGAAACGCTACTGCTCAAAGGCTTCGGCGTCAAAGAAATCGGTAAAGACGCCGCAGTTGATATTGAGACCCAGTTCGCCATTGCGTCAAATTCAAAAACGTTCACCTGCGCGGCCCTGGCGATGGCGGTCGACGACGGCCTGCTCAGTTGGGACGACCCGGTGATCGACCACCTGCCGTCGTTTCGCCTCTCCGCCCCCTACCGCGCGATGGACATGACCGTACGCGACCTGGCCGCTCACAAAACCGGCATGGAAGGCGGCAACGCCGCCTGGTGGCGAACGCAATTTACTCGCGCCGAGTTGCTCGACCGCATGGTCTATCTTAAGGTCAGCCAAAAATTGCGCAGCGGATACCACTACAATAATCTGATGTATTTGGCGGCGGGGATGGTGTTAGAGTCAGCCAGCGGCATGACCTGGGACGCGTATCTCAAAACAAGAATCTTCGATCCGCTGGACATGAAAAACACCACGACCGATGTGGATCAACTCGATGAATCATCCAACTTCGCCGTCCCACACGCCTTTCGCCGCGGCGACGACGCAATCGAACCGACCCAATGGTATGACGCCAACCACGTCGGCCCGGCGGCGTCGGTCAGTTCATGCGCCGCTGATCTGGCGAAGTGGATGAACCTGCTGCTCGCCAAGGGCAAACATGGCGATACACAACTCATCAGTGAAGAACAGATCAAAGAAATGCAGACGCCTCAATCGATCCTATCGACCGACTCGTTAAACCGAATCGGACGCAACGCCCACTTTCACGCTTATGGCCTGGGCCACCGCATGTATGACTACAAAGGCCTCAAATATGTCGAACACGGCGGCCATGTGGTGACCTTTCGCTCGCATGTGTGCTTGGTTCCTGAGGTCGAGTTTGGCGTCACGGTTCTCGCCAACAGTGAGACCGATTTCTGTGAGGGCATGTGTTACGCGTTGTGCGACTTGTTTCTCAACCAAGACGGCCCCGACTGGATGGCGGTCTACCGAAAACAACATCGCGACTGGCGGGAAGACATCAAAGAGAGCGCCAAAAAACGCAACCAAGCCCGCATCAAAGACGCGCCGGCGTCTCATTCACTCGGCCAATATACGGGCGAATATACCCACCCGCTTTATGGTTCGTTTTATGTCAAAAAGCCAACGGACGAGTTGCGGTTTAATTTTAATGAAACGCCTTACTTTAACGGGGCCTTGCAACACTGGCATTACGATTCGTTCTTGATGCTGCCTGACCTTCAGTTTCGCGATGAAGCGATGATTCAATTTCAATTGAACCATAATGGAGAGGTCGCCAGCGTGAAAATCGGCGGCGCGGTGTATGAGAAAAAATAGTACATTCGCTCTAGAGTATAAAAGGGATTGGTACAACTCTGTTCGCTTCCGTGCAGGCGTTCAGGCCCTTATGCACAGGCGCTCACTGAGTTGCCCCAACCCCCTTCGTATCATCGCCTACTCAAGGAAATTAATTCTTCACCTTGTATTTTGGATTCAGAATCGCTGATTCATCAAACACGGCGTGCATGACGACTTTGCGGTTATCAGTCGTATAAATGATGTGAATCTTTCCGTTTTTCGACTGAATGGCGTATGGATAGGCGAAGGTGTTATCGCCCGTTAGAATGTCGCGCTTATATGAATACGTTTTGTCATTGTCGGTTGAGAGCGCCAGGGTCAACGGGGTGCGGTCGTTCATGTTGTCATTATAAATCAATAATAAGTTGCCGCTTTTCAACTTTAGAAAATCCACCGCCGCGTTGGGGTTTTTGAAGTTGGTTTTCCTCGCTTCCGACCAGGTCCAGCCGCCGTCGCGCGATTCAGAGCGCAACATCCAACCGTCGTCAGTGGGTTCATAGCCGCCGCCGCGTCGAATATAGGCGATAAAATAGTCGTCGGTGATTTGTTCTACCTGCGCCTGCAGGTTGCCATTGGGCGAGCGAATGTATCCCGTCTGTTTCCATTTTTGGGTTTTCGGGTCAAACCGAAGAAAGAACGAAGCCGTATCGCCGCCGACGTGTTCGGTGTCGCGCCCGGTTTCAATATAGACGGGCAACATGTACTCGCCTGTGTTCAATACGATGGGCCGACCGCGTACCATTGTGCCTTCTTCCATGGTCAGCATGAACGAGTCAGACCATGTGTAGGCGTTGTCTTTCGAAACTTTGGCTTTAATTCGCGAGGTCGACCAGGTGTCGCCGTACCGGTTCACATAAAACAGCCACACCAAACCGTCAGGCGCCTGCCAGATGACCGGGTTGCCTTCAGAGCGCCAGGGCGTGTCGGCGATGATCTCGGGTTCGCTCCACTCGCTCTCACCTTTCACTAGCCGTGACCCCCACACCGCCGTTTCGAGGGCGTATTCGCCCTCGCCGCAGTAATAGGCGGCATAGAGGTCGCCGCTGCTGAGTTCGGTGATCGACGCCGGGTGTTTGTATGGTCCCGGCAACTCAGGCCCAAACAATCGGTTGACCTGAATATCATCGGCGCAATATGCCGCGGCGCTGCACATGAATAGAGCGGCGAATAGAGTTCGAAAGGACACAGGCGTTCTCCTCAAAGGTTAAATTTCAGGCGCTGTCGATTCAGATGATGAAGGGGTTTCAAATGAATCGCCATGAATGGAGCGTATGCGATCAAGTTGTTGGTTGGCGGCTTCGACCATAATGGTGACATCGTGAGAGTATAAAATCCAGTTCAAGCCGGCGTCGATGTATTGGTTGAGTGGTTCAGGCGGCGCGGTGTCCGGCTTGATATGCATACCGGCCCCCACCCCCGCTTTGCGCGCAGTACGAATTATAGTCAACACGGCTTCAACAAAACGCGGGTGTTGGTATTGCTCAGGGACCTCAAGCGATAGTGACAAATCATGCGGCCCGATAAACACCCCGTCAACGCCAGCGACGCTGAGCAGGGCCTCCAGGTTGTCCATCGCCGGGACGCTTTCGATCCCAATGAGAAAATAATGGTTCTCGTTGGCTTTGAGCAGGTATTTTTCTGTGTCGTCAGACAATTGTTCTTCTCCGGAGGCAACTCGCGAAAGCCGCTCGCCTTTGAGCGGGCGATAGCGCACCACCGCCGCCATCTCGGCAATCTCGTCAACCGACTCAATATAAGGAACCACAATCCCTTCGGCGCCGGCGTCTAAAGCGGCTGCGGCGAGATGAAGATCCGGGTTCAATATTCTCACGGCGGGCGAGAGGCCATGGCCGGAAAAATGGCCGCATACCAGAGCAACATCAGAGCGGTCCATGGGGACATGCTCGGTATCAATAAAAACAAACTCAACATTCAACCCAAGGCTTTTCTTTAAGTAATACGCCCCGCCCGCATGGCTGATATGAACGCCATACACTCGCTGCCCTGTTCTGATTGAATGCCGAATTTCACTTCCTTGCATGATTGGCCCTCATTTCAGTTCATTCATCAGGTCAGCGGCGAGGTCTAACTGGTGAAGCGCCAACATCGCGCCAATACCAGTATCACACTCGCTTGGTTGAATACACACAGGCGTAACGCCGAGTTGTTGAATAACACGTTTTGTTTTATTGAATGACGCGCAAAACATGGAATGCTTCACTGATGGATCGACCCGGGCCGCAACCACGCCAGCCAGCGCCGCGCTCAGATTGTCAAAGACAATCGCGCGGCCATGCGAACCCGCCTGTAATACCATACCGGCTATCGCCAACAACTCGGCATTGCCAAGCGCCGCAAGCAGGCCGATAGGGTTCGGGTTTTTCATTGATTTGGTTCGAGCAATTGTATTGGCTTTCATCTCTTGATTGATCTCATCACCAAACCATGACAACGCCTCTGCTGGCTCCATATCGGCCAACCAACACAACAGCGCCGCCGCCTGTTCGCGCCGGTATGGGTTCATCGACGCCAGCACCACCTTGGCGCCGCCTTTCATCACCACAGAAGCCACGGTGGAGCCTATTTTCATCACATCACGCGCAGTCTTCATGTTGACTGGTTCTTGGCCAGGCCCTAGCAGCGTCAATTCAAACGGCGCACTCAGAACGCTAGACAATGCGGCGCGCGAAGGGTGGAGTTCTGTCACAGAACCATCAGCGGTAAACAATACCCCCGCCCGTGGGCGCGTGTGAGGGTGATGGGCCGCCTGGGCCATACACAATCGGATCGCGAGCTCATCTAGGCCGCCGATCAAGCGCAGCGAGGCGCAATGGCCCCACAGGCGCCGCGCCGCTTCTTCTATATGTTCAACGGTATGCGAATGAGAGTGTGAATGGCCGTGGTGATGGTGAGCCATGCGTCCGCCTTCAAAGTAGGATGGCGATATTATCGGCATTCCCGGCGCCGTTGACTAGCGCAAGCGCTGGACCGGCCGCAAGCGAATCTCACCGCCCAGCGTCAATTCATACTCGCCGCGCCACACCGACCCGTCGTCTTGATCAACGCGATGAGGAAACGGCACAGCGCGTTCGGCGTCAAAGTCTGCGACGTCAAGATGAAGGCTGCGCACCAGCCACACGCCGCCGTCTTCGGCTTCTTCGACATTGTGTTCGCCGCCGTCTGCGGCGCCTACGTCAAGCGCGGCGTAATTATAGGCAAAGCGCATGAACTGCCAGCGCGGCGCCGTCTTACCAGCGAAGTTTGATTGTGAACAGGTGGGGTAGGCCTCAATCAGCGCCTTGTGTTTTCGCTTGAGGGCGGGGTCAAACAAATTGGCTTGTTGGCAATAGTCCTGCTCAACCAACGTCAGTGGGACGCCGCTCCAATAGCCATTGCCGGCGGGGCCGCAGCCCCACGCCGTCAGATCGGGGCGAGGGACAGTATCCGCCAACCCGTCAGCCAGAGGGAACACACCGTGGTCAAGCCGGTAAGATTGAAGGGCGGTGTTGAGTATTCGCAGGTTATGTTGGGCCCCGGCGGCGTCGGCGCGCTCTATCGCCTGGTGATAGTTGTTGGTCGCGACCAGTGAGAGGATGCTGATAATCGCAACGACAATGAGCAACTCAATTAACGTGAATCCGCGTGTTCCGATTGCGTCGTTCCGCACAATCCGTCCTTTATAGCCAGCGGTCCGCCTGCAGGGAAAGTGGTAAAGACGTCGAAGCCTTGCGCCTTCTCTCCGGCCGGCGAATCGGTATGGCGTGGTTCAAAAGGCAGGTTTTCTGGCTCCCAGGCGTGTTGCGTTCCTACTCCCCCGCCTTCTCATCCGAACAGACAATGGCGTATGGGGTTTCGTTCCTGGTTACAGCGGCGGGACCGCGCCGGACTCACACCGGCTTCCCTTTTCACTCGCCAACCGCGAGCGCCTTTTGTCGGTTCATTCTAGGATATCGATGAGCGAAGTCAACGAGGCTCAATCTCAATGAGATTGTGACGCACCATGTGCGAGGCGCGGGCATAACTCTGTTCGCTTCAGCGCCGCTCCGCGTATTTGCACAGGCGCTCACAGAGTTACACCCGCGCCTGAAGGAACATCTCGAATCGAGATCTGCTTAAATACGAAACAAACCAATTAGAGCGTTTGTCAAAAAAATGTGCGTGAAGCGCGCCCGTATCCGCCGCGGCGGACAGCGATAGAAACAGTTACGTAAACTCAATCCGCACTTAGTTCTGGCAACCACTATAAAATTAAAAACGGCGCCGGGGTTATTTTGATTGAGCACGAATTTCCATCTCCTTCTTCAACATTTCGCCTAATGCGCGATAGGCGGCGCGGGCTTTTTCAACGCGCCTCATCAGTTCAGGCCCTTGTTGAACGTATTGCATCACCACATAATTGCCCAGTTCGCGTTCGAGCCGCGCGGTGTATTCGTCTAACAAGTCTTCAACTTCTTGCAGGCTTTCCATTCGTTCGTCTAAAAGCCGCTCCGCCGCAGACACATTCCAAAACCGCAACCCGTGTTTTTTTACATAGACCGGGGTGGTATGCGCCTGCGAGCCGTCGCTGCCTTTGGCGCGGGCCGCGATCCAAAACCCGTCATCAGCGGGTAGGGTGAATTTGGTGTGCAACGTTAACTGGCTGTCTTTCTCAGGCTCTACGCGCTTTATCACTTCGCCCTGAGCGACAATTTCAAGTTCGGTCGGATACAGGCGCCCTTTGCCGCCGGTGGCTGTCGCCGCAATTTCAAGCGGCTGTCCGTCTCTCACGATAATCTCGTCGCCCGGGCGTTTTCCGTTCACCGTAAACTCAATCATGGGGCCATTGGTGACAAAGGTGCGCCCATTATTCACGGCGTCAAACCATGCATCAGCGGAAAATTGCGCATCCCGGCCTATGTAGGCGTACATCCTCACTTCACCGACGGTGCCGCCCCAGGGTACGTCAGAGCCAGCCGCGGCGTGAAATACACACACCGCCGCCGCATCGGGCGCCAATGGATTCTCAACTCGAATAACGGCTTCGCCTGTCGCCTCTTCGACTTGGGCGAATACCGAAAACTCACACGACAACGGAACCTGATTGATCTTGTCGCTGTCAAAATCATCCAACACCGGGTCATACAATAAGACCGTGTCGAGTTGTTGGTTGTTGAATTGAATGATGAGTTTCTCTTTTTGTTTGACGAGTCCGGCTAAAAACAAACCATATTCCTCTTGAGTGAGTGAGCGGTCATTGTTACCGTCGACCTGGCGGCGCGCATTCAGCGCCTCTTTTTTGTGAAACGTGAACCGCACCGTCGCATCGATGTAATTGGGCGAGAGCAACAAGGATATCTGGTGCTCGACATAATCAGAGAACGGCGGATGCGCGCTGGCAGGTTGAGATTCAGCAATAAAGACAAAAAGAACGACCAGTAGCAGGTTGAAGCGCATTGGATTCATCCACCGAGTCAATCAACATTAGGATTGCGTAGCATTCTGCTCAAAAATTCAGTATGATATTATCACATTCCAACGCGCTTTTCATCAAACAAATTTCATTCAGGACGGTTTTTTCAATGCGACAGACACTCTGGTTATTCACAGTTTGCTTACTCATTTCTCCTGCATGGTCAGACTGGCCGCAATTTCGCGGGCCTGGCCAGGACGGCATGGTTGCCCCGCCAAAAGACGGCGGCAAGATCGGCCTGCCCACCCGCTGGAGCGAAACCGAAAACATCGTCTGGAAGACGCCCATCCATGACATGGGCTGGTCGTCTCCTGTCATTTTGGGCGGCCAGATTTGGCTGACTTCGGCGACCGAAGACGGCCGCAAGATGTATGTGTTTTGCATCGACAAAAAAACGGGCGAGATTCTACTCGACAAATTGCTGTTTACCGTTGAAGCCCCGCGCCCTCTCGGCAACGACGTCAACACCTACGCCTCATGCACCGCCGCTCTCGAAGACGGCCGCGTATATGTCCACTTTGGCAGCTACGGCACCGCCGCGATTGACGCCAATACCTTTGAAACCATTTGGGAACGCCGCGACCTGCCCTGCAACCACTATCGCGGCCCGGCGGCGTCGGTGGTGATCTTCAACGATTTGATCATTCTCACCTTTGACGGCTCTGACCTGCAATATCAGGCGGCGCTCAACAAAAAAACAGGAAAAAACATCTGGAAAACCGACCGCTCGACCAAATGGCTTGACCTTGATCCCGACGGCAACCCCAAACGCGAAGGCGACTTTCGAAAATCGTTTAGCACGCCTCTCATCCGCGAGGTCAACGGCGCGCCGCACATGTGGATATCGGCCTCCTATGGCGCCTTCTCGTATGACCCGCGCAACGGCGATGAAAACTGGCGAATCGACCACGGGTCTTATTCAAACGCGTCGATGCCGCTGTTTGGACACGGTATGGCCTACCTCATCACCGGGCGCGGCAACGCCGACCTGATGGGCGTCAAACCCGACGGTGAAGTGGTGTGGCGCTATGACAAAGCCATCCCCAGCATGGTCTCGCCGCTGTTGGTCGACAAGCGCGTCTACATGATTAACAACGGCGGTGTGGCGGCGTGTGTGGACGCAATTACCGGTCAAGAAGTGTGGCGCGACCGCCTGGGCGGACATTTTTACGCCTCCCCGATCTACGGCGACGGCCATATCTATAGTTTCGCCACCGACGGGGCCGCCAAACTCTTCAAACCCGGCGACGCCTTAGAAGTGAACATCGAAAACAAACTCGACGACGGCTTTATGGCGTCGCCCGCCGTCAGCGGCAAGGCGCTCTACCTGAGAACCACCAAAAACCTTTACCGCATTGAGAACCAATAGATGGCCGAAGTGGTTGCGGTTAAATTGTGTGTTTTTTGATATTGTCTTTAAGTAACGAAACCTTTCTATCGCCTATGGACGCCGCGCAAATTCACGAAATCGACGAACGCGAACGCATGTTGTTCCGGCTGTTGCTGGTCAACAAGTGGTTTATTATTCCCACTACGGTCGCTTATGAGTGGATCCTCTCGACCTCGGCCTTTCGCCAGGCGGTCTATCATTTCGTCACACCGACCATTGTTTATACGGTTATTTCTCTGATGTTCATTCTGTTGTTGTGGATGAGCCACCGCCGCGATTCAGAAGGCAACCTCAAAAACCGCAACACCATCGCCTGGCTCAATGGGTTGTCGCTGGGGGCCGACGCCAGTTTCATCTTTTTCTTGATCTTTGTCCCCGACGCGGGCAACTTCCTCTGGTTCTTGTTTCTTCAGCCGATGGCGGTCATGTTGTTGGCGCCGCGCTTTAAAAACTTCACTCAATTGCTGCTCGATAGCGCCTTTGGCGGGGTCATTCTCATCTCGATCTACGGCGTCTTGAGTTCCTATCAATCGCCAACCGGGGCGCCGCGCTACATATTCTCTGACATGCTGCTCAGCCTTTCCGGGCTGTTTTATATGTGGATCAGTTGCCGGGTGTTTCATGTCTGGATCGACACGCTCAACCGCCAGTGTGGGGCGCTGGCAGGCCGCAACGACTTCTGGACAGACATCCAACAACAGTTTCCGGTCAAGTTTTTTATTGTAGACGACAAAGGCAATCTGGTAGTCGCGTCTGACGACGCCCGCCAAATCATTGACTTGCCTGAATCAGCCGGCGAGGCCTGGCCCGAAGCGACCCAATCCATCCGCAACGCGCTCTTGCTGCGCTTTCACGCAGAGACGCCGATGGATGAGACCATCATTCTGCCTGACGACGACCGCCCCGAGACGGTCCAGATTCTGCCCACGTTTCTGGGGCTTCAAGACAATCGTTACTGCATCGCGCTGGTCTCTGAACACGACCCCAAACAGCCGCCCACCGCCGGCGTGTTACGCAATGACCGCCTCACTATCGCCGGGCAAATCGCGGCCGGGCTTGCCCACGAACTGGGCAACCCGCTGGGCATTATTCGCTCCTGCGCCGCCTACATACGCCAAAAGGCCCCAGACAACGACCCCAACATTGAAGAACTCGAATTGATCGAAACCGAGGCCACTCGCTGTCAAAACATGATCGACCGCCTGTTATCGCTGGCGTCGCCCAAGCGCGACACGCCCGCCCATCATGACCTGCGCGATGTTGTCAACAGTTCGGTCGCGCTGATCAAATACCAGGCCGGGCCGCGCGTAATTGAGACCTCGCTGCCCAATCAACAGGTCCCTATATTTGTGAATGAGGGCCAGCTGACAGCGGTGTTTGTCAACCTCTTACTCAACGCGCTGCAGAGCATGGAAGAGTCGCCCACTGGCGCCAAACTGCGCGTTCATCTTCGCGTACGCGGCGCCGAGGCCATCATTGACATCACCGACGAAGGCACGGGCATATCCAAAGACGAACTCGACAAGATTTTTGATCCGTTTTTCACCAAAAAAGCCAGTGGGACCGGGCTTGGCCTCTCGATTGTTCACCAAATCATTTATTCTATGAACGGTCGAATCGAAGTCGCCAGCACCGAAGGCGCCGGAACGACTTTCACCGTACATCTACCGCTTGAGGAGACCGAACCGCTGTAATGGTCAAACGGCCCAAAGCCGATTTATCCACTCGGCCCACCGTCTTTCTTCATCTCACCATGTGCCTGCTGTGTTTTCAGCTGGTGAGTACGGCGTTGTATTACAACGGCCACTTTACCGACGTGTTGGTCAATAAGTTTTTATTAGGGCAACTTCTGGCCTTGTCAGCCTGGCTGGCCTATTTCGGCCACTGCCTGGCGGTGGGGCGCTTTGTCATCTCCAACACCCCGTATGACCTGCCATTGCTGACATTCATTGGCTGGGCGGCGCTGCGTACGATCACCGCACCCGATGAATCGGCGCTCCACCACGGCTATATCGTCTTGCTGTTGCTCTCGGCGTTCCCGCTGTGGGTGGTGTGTTTTCGCTACCGCAAGTTTCGCAGCCTGTTTGTCTGGACGGTCTTGTTCACCGGGCTGTGCGTCATGGTGGGGTGCCTGCGCCAATTGTCGACTGACGACCCGGGCTTTTCGCGCTTTTTCATAGATAACCTGTTTGGCGGTATGACCCTCTCGCGCGGATCATATGAACGCCAGTTTCTATGTTCGTTCTTAGGGCACAACAACACCAGCGGCGGCTATATCGCTATCGCTTGTATCTTGACCGCCGCGGTCGGGCTGCTCAGCCAGAACGCGAGATTGCGAGTATTCACCGCGGGATATGTCCTGCTTGGGCTAGCGCTAATCATTCTGGGCGGCAGCCGCGGCGTCGCGCTGATGATCTTGACCGCGACGCTGTTTCTGTTGTACGCCTTTCGCTGGGCGGGCTTGCGCTGGGCGTTTGGCGAGTCGCATGAAGCCGTCAAAGCGGCGATGCGCCTGTGGGGCCTACGCGCACTCAGCCTGGGAGCGTTTTTCATTGTTGTATTATTCGCCGTCTGGATGATGCCGCGTTCAGAATTCGTCAACCAAAACGTCTTCGGGCGCTTCACTACATCGTTTCAAGAGCTCCTCACCGGAACCTATCCCCGCGTGTGGTGGATGTCGCTGCAGATGATCGGCGACAAACCGCTCACCGGCGTCGGCTTCACCTCGTGGATGCACCAATACCCCGACTACCAGGCCGATTGGTTTGAAGCCAACCCTCAAACCTCCATCGGCCTGCCCAAGCCCGGCTCAATCACCCAACGGGCGCACAACGATTACTTTCAGGCCTGGGCTGAACTCGGGTTGCCCGGTTTGGTATTGATGCTCTGGCTGTTCGCCGTCCATCTACGGTGCATCGGCGCCTTACTCACTGACAAGCGTTCCGTTCTTGGAATCTTCGCGGCGACCGCGACCCTGGCGACCATGACCCGCGCGCTGTTCGGCTTCCCCTTTCACGAAGCCCCCGCCAGTTGTCTCTTTATCGCCAACTGGGCGCTAGTCGCCCACCTCTCGTCGCCCAAACTGCGCGAATGGGCGCCGCCTTGGCTTCAATCGCTTGCCGCCCCCAATCAATGGGCGATGGGCGCGATTGGCGTGGTTGCCTTCTTTATCGCCGCGATGCCGGTCTATCAATACATGCTGGCAGATTATTTGGCGAAGTTGCATAACCGCTACGGCGCCGTCGCGGCTGACCTGAACGCTCAAGGAGACGTCACCCAAGCCAACCAATGGCTGGAATGGGGCTATCTCAGCCTGGAGCGCTCAGTCGAGATTCTGCCCCAACTCGGCTCCAACCGCTACATTCTCGCGGTCGACACCTTCGAACGCGCTAAACGCAGCGAAGACGTCGAACTCGCCAAGCAGAGTATCACCCTATTTGAGCAGGCTCTGGAAAGCTACACCTACTACGGCATTCATTCTTTCTTGGGCCAGGCCTATCTCTGGGTGTGGGAACACACCCAGACCCAAGAAGACGCCGACAACGCAGTCGAGGCGTTCAAAACCGCGTCGCGAATCTTGCCCACCGATGAGAGCGTGCTCAGTTGGTTGGCGCTGACCCTTGGCAAGGTCGACCGAAAAGACGAAGGCCTCTTTCTGGTCAGCGAGCTGACGCTCAAATATCCGGGGTTCATTGAGCGTTCACTGTTGCCCGCCGCCCACATGGCCGAAGCCAGCGGCGACTGGCTCTCGGCGGCGTTTTTGTTCAGCATGAGCGCCTACAACGCCCCTCAAAACCTCGAAGTCGCCCGCCAGACGATTGATTTTTATACGCGCAGCCAGCGCATCGACCTCGCTGAAGATGTGTTCGCGGTTGCGGCGTCTGTACAACTGAACGATGAAAACCGCGACGTGTACCATCAATACCTGGGCGAGCTGTTACTCAAACGGCTCAGCAACCGCGAGTATGAACCCGCGATCGACTTCTTGCGCCAACTTAAACAAAAAGAACGGATTAGCGAAGACGAAATGGTGTGGTTTTACTCTATGGTCGTAGCCTGGCTGGCTGGCCATCCGTTTGAATCGGTCGGCGACTGGCGCCGCGCCATCGACGCGGGCGTTGATCCAAATTCGATGGAGCCGTTTCGAATTTCCTTAGTGAACTACCTGCTGGTTCCGATATTACAGGTATACTGATCAGAGATTTTTAGAAATGCTGACAAATTACTTTATATATCGCCTTGGTTTCACTACAATTAGTCTTATCAGACTGACGAGGGATATGGATAATGCGTTTGACGGTATGGATTACAGTACTACTCGTCGCCGCCAGCCAGCTGGCTGACGCGAGCAACAAACAAGACTATGACTTGGGACACAAGAACTTTTACCAGGTCACAAAACACATCAACGACCGCTATGAAGAAAAGGTCGACTTCGCCCAATTATTTAAAAACGCCTGGGTCAGCCTCGAGACCATCTTGCCCGTGACCAATGAGCGTCTGGTCGCCTCGGTGCCGGTCGACTGGCCGTCAAAAGAGCTCCAGGTTGAATACAGCCAGCGCATCCAATCAGCGCTCGAGTTGGTCTCTCGCCAACAGCCCGAAGAAGCCACCCCGACCGTACGCGACCTCTGGAACCGCTCAATCAACGGCTTGGTGATTGCGCTTGAAGACCCCTACAGCCAATACCTGCCGCCGGTTGAACACCAAGAACTCCAGCGCGTGTTGTCAGGGGTTCCCGACGAAGCCAAACAGTTTTACGGCGTCGGCATCCACGTCGACTGGGACACACAAACCGACTTGGGCATCTTGGTGATTTCGCCGCTGAAAGGCTCGCCCGCCTTTGAAAACGGCATCCGCCCCCACGATATCATCACCGGAGTGAATGGCGAGCCACTCTCAGAACTCGAAGGCTCTTACACAGACAAGCGGGATGTCGCCATTGATATGATCAAGGGCGAAAAAGACACCGAAGTGACGCTCACCATCAAACGCATGGGCGTGCCGGAACCCTTAGAATTCACCCTGAAGCGGGCGCCGATTAACAGCGAAGTCCACATCATGCGCGAGATGCTCGATGAAGATCAGGGCATCGGCTACATTCGCCTGTCGAGTTTTTACCAAAGTTCCAGCAAAGAAGTGCGCGAAGCGTTGATCTACCTCAAGACGCTGGGCATGAACAAACTCATTTTTGACATGCGCTACAACCCTGGCGGCTATCTCGACCAGGCGGTCAAAATCGCTGACATTTTCCTGCCCAAAGGCGAGTTAATTACTTACACGTATGGGCGCGAATCGCCCTACAAAGAGTTTCGCGACACCCGAACCAGCCAAGACGGGTTCAGCGACCTTCAAATGGTGATTCTGATCAACGAAGCCTCGGCCAGCGCCTCTGAAGTCGTCACCGGAGCGCTCAAAGACAACCACCGCGCCGTTGTCGTCGGCAAGAAAAGCTTCGGTAAAGGCTCCGTACAAGAAGTCTTCCCGCTCGAAGGCGACGCCGGCCTGCGCCTGACCGTGGCCAAGTATTACACCCCGTCAGGCAAGTGCATCCACAACCTGGGCATTGAGCCGGACATCCACGTTGACCGCATCACCTTTGAAAAAGCCAAAGAACTCACAGAAAAAGAGTATGACCATATCTCGCGGCTCGAACGCCAGTTTGAAAGCGACCCTCAACTCAAGGCCGCCTATGAGTATCTGGTCGGCGAGAAGACCATCGCCGATTTTCGCGCGGCAGAACCGGCCGCCGAAACCGAACAGGGGTAAATTAACCAGGTTTCTAATTCAAAAGCGCCGTTCTTCAACGGCGCCTTTTTTTGTCTGGAGAACGCTATGCCAATCTACGATGTGACCTTGCCCCTTCATGAAGCCCATCCGCCCTGGCCGGGCGACACCCCCTACTTGCGCGCCGTCACCAGCGACATGGCCCAAGGGGCGGAATGCAATGTGTCAAAAGTGACGCTCTCCACTCACTTCGCCACTCACCTCGACGCGCCCTATCATTTCAAACCAGACGGCGCGCGGCTCGACGAATTAGACATCAACACATTGATCGGCCCGGCGCTGGTGCATGAGGTTCCAAACGGCGCCATGCTGATCCTGCCAGACCACCTGCCGCCGCTCGACGACGTCGAACGCATCATCTTCAAAACCCGAAACTGTGGATTCATTGACGATACGGCGTTTCACCAAGACTTCACCGCGCTCAGCCTCGAAGCCGCCCAACAACTCACAGCGGCAGGAGTAAAACTGGTCGGCATCGACTATTTCTCCATCGAAGCCTTTAAGAATCCCGGCCACCCGGTCCATCACGAACTCTGCGGCAAAGGCGTGATCATCGTCGAGGGAATCGACCTGAGAAATATTCAACCCGGCGCCTATGAATTGATCGCGCTTCCTATAAAGTTCAAAGACGCCGACGGCAGCCCCTGCCGGGTGGTGTTGAGAGAGTTGTGATTGTTACCGATTTGGGTGGTCGACAAGGTTCTCTCAGGCCGCGGCAAAGGCTCGATTGAAATCTGGGCCTGGAACGCCTTTTTCTCGAATTTCTCATTCACAAAGAAATAGAAGCATGAGAACGAAGCAGACTGACCTCTATTAACCGATTTGGTTCAGAATAGCATAGGCAGAACCCAGGGAGCGCCTGTGAAAAATGGCGGAGCCGCACTGAAGCGAGCAGAGTTTCACCCATGCTGTTCCTATAAAATGCTCAAAAATTTGCTTTCATGCAAAAAAAACACGCCCTGCTTCGACTGAAACAGGGCGGTTCGATTATGATCGAAAACTACCTAGATGCTGTACGGCGAGCGGTAACCGCGGGCGCGGCCTTGAAGAATGTCGTCCGCCTCTTTGTTGTTGGTGCAGATTTCTTTTTTGCGGTCGATGTGAAGCGTATCTTCGACCATGTAGGCCGCGTTGGCGATGTGGGCGATGCCTGACGACAGGTGGCCTTCTAACACGTCGGCGTGGAGGTCTTCGTGTTTGCGGCTGCGGCAGGCTTCGATAAAGTTGAGGAAGTGGTCGCCGCCTTCGCTGCGTCCTGGGCCTTTTTCGCGTTTCTTATCGTAATAGATTTGGTACTTGTTATAGCTTGGAATCACCATGTAGCCTTCGGAACCCAGAAACAAGCAACCGACCACATTGCCCTTACTGCCTTCGCCCAGTTCGTCGTTGGTGATCCAGTGGCGAACTTCAAATACCATCATCTTATTTTCGTCTTTCCATTTGAAAGTCGAAACCAGGGTGTTGGGGGTTTCTTGGTCGTCGTCGAACATAAAATGGCCGCCGAGCGATGACGCTACGTCAGGCAGACCGACGTTCATGCCCCAGCGGCACACGTCGATTTGGTGGACGCCCTGGTTGCCGATGTCGCCGTTGCCGTAATCCCAGTGCCAGTGCCAATTGTAATGGAAGCGGTTTTCGGTAAATTCGCGATCGGGAGCCGGCCCCAGCCATTTGTCATAGTCGACGCCTTCGGGCGGCGCTTTGGGTTTTTCTTTGCCGATGGTGTCGCGCCATTTATAGCAGGTGCCTTTTGAGTAATACACTTCGCCGATCTCGCCGTCATGCAGCATCTCCATCGCTTCCTGGATGGCCTTGCTACTGCGGATTTGAGTGCCGTGTTGGACGATGCGTTTGTGTTTGCGGGCGGCGTTGACCAGTTCGCGGCCTTCGCGGATATTGTGTGAAATAGGTTTTTCGACGTAAGCGTCTTTGCCCGCCTCGCATGCCCAGATGCCTTGAACGGAGTGCCAGTGGTTGGGTGTAGCGACCGACACCGCGTCGAGGTTTTTGTCTTCGAGCATCTTACGGAAGTCAGTGTAGGTTTTGACGTCCGAAACGACTTTGCCTTCTTCGAGATACTCAGCTTTGCGTTTTTCGAGAACGCTGGCGTCAACGTCACACAACGCGGCAACTTCGACGTTTTTGTCTTTTAGATTGGCGTAACCACTCACATGGCTTTTGCCGCGCCCGCGAACGCCAACTACGCCGATGCGGATGGTGTCATTGGCGCTGGCGGTTTGCGCGCCAGTTTGAATCAACAGGCCAGCGGTAGCAGCGGCGCCGGTGGTGGCTAAAAAACTACGGCGGTTCTTTTGTTGCGTCATGGTTTTACTCCAGTGAATAAAGTCTCCCCAATGCAAATACTGAGGGTATCGTTTCCCATTCAGACCTAAAGTCTAAAACAGACCGCAACCCGGGTCAATTGCAAGCCTGTTCAGAGTCCTGGCGGTTCGCCCAGCCCATCCTGATTCTGACCAAGACTAAACCACCCTGGCCAAAAGGCGAGGGGCGGCGCCTCCAATATATTTATAACTATAAAGAGTAGTGCTCATGGTTTCTGTGGAATAATACAATACATAGGTTGAAGATTTATTTGACGCTCCATGGCGTTAAACTGTATACTTGTATAAGGGAAATTTCATCATGCTATCGTAATTTACGCCCATCAACCATTATGGGAGATTCTATTGTGATATATACTCATTCAAATGCGCGTTGGTTTTCGCTGGTCTTGTTTGTCTTGTTGGCGGCCAACTCGGTTCAGGCGGATGTCGTCAGAAAAGCCAAAGGCGAAATCGAAGGCCGCATCCTCGAAAATTCCGCAGAAGTCATCGTCATGGAAACCGTCAAGGGCGAATATCTTGTGCTTGATAAAGAAATGGTCCACTCGATTACCCCGGAGCCGGAAGAAGAATTTTATTACCGCCGCGGACGCTACCACGAATCAAAAGGCGACCACCAGATCGCGTTAATTGACTATATGGAAGCCCTGCGCCGTTCGCCTAACCACATGGGCGCCAAAGGCCGCCGCGACGCGATTTTTTATGAGCGCAAAAAGTCGCTGTGGAACCAAAATCTCGACAAAGCCGAAAAACACCTCAGCAACCAAAACTACCGCCAGGCGCTGGCGTCGTTCCAACAGGTGTTAGAACTAAGCCCCGACGACGACCTCGCCCAAAACGTCGTCAAACAAATGAGCGACACCTACACGCGCATCGCCTTTCTCTATTTCAACCATTGTTATGACGAAGACGCGATTGTCGAGTTGACCAAGGCCGAAGAGCTCAACCCCAACAGCGCTGAGATTTACTATGTGTTGGCGCGCATCCATCACAACAGCCGCAGCGATGAACAAGCCCGGCTTGAGTATGAACGCGCCCTCGAACTCGACCCCAGCCACAATGGCGCGCGGCTGCACCTTAGCGAGTTGATCGACCAGACGCGCAACCGCTGGCGCCAATAACCTGAACGGCGTACGATTCCCATGACAAGTCGAGCCTTTCTCCTGTGCGCTTGCTTGGTTGGATGTATTTCAATCGCGGCTCATGGCGCGTCCGCCCCATCCAACACGCCGCCGCCGCTGTTGGTGATAACCGACCTGCGCACCCTCGGTGACGAAGCCTCTATCGCCGAAGCGCAAGTCTTTAGCGACTTCATCCGCACCGAGGTCGAAAAAACCGGCGCCTACCGAATCATCAGCCGCAATTCGATGCTCTCCATTCTGAAAGCGAAAAAGTTTCATTACCCTTGTTTCGAACTACCCTGCTTTGTGCGAATGGGCCGCATCTTAGGGGCCGATTGGGTGCTCGCGGGCCACTTGCACCGCCGCACCGGCTTTGTCGAACTCACACTGCGCACCATCGACATCGAACGCGGCGTCATCGTCAAAACGGCCTATCGAAATCCCCCCAAACTCAGTGAAAAAGAACTGCTTGGCGAGTGGGGCCTGGGGCTGATTGGCGACGTGTTAGAGATTGAAGACGAAGATTTTGAACAAGACGATGAATCCGTCGAACCCTCCCAACCGCGTATCCCAGATTCGGTCCTCAATAAATACCCGGGCATGATATACATCCCCGAAGGCCAAACCATTATTGGCTCTCTAGAAGGCGATGTTCTTGAACAACCGCTTCACCCGGTCAAGGTCGGCCCGTTTTATATCAGCAAGTTCGAAGTCACCAACCAGGACTATTCTCAATTTGTCGAAGCCAACGGCCACCGCCCGCCGTTCCATTGGATAGACGGACGAGCGCCCATCGGTAAAGAAACCCACCCGGTGTGTTGGGTGTCATTCGAAGACGCCGAGGCCTATTGCCAATGGAAGGACGGGCGCCTGCCGACCGAAATCGAGTGGGAACGCGCCGCCAAGGGGGCGGAACTGCGCGAATACCCCTGGGGCAACAAATACGAACAAAACCTGGCCAATACCTGGGAGGCCGGCCGCGAAGATTCCGCCCCGGTAGGCAGTTACCCCTTTGGGGCCAGCCCGTTTGGCATACATGACCTGTCGGGCAATGTGTTTGAGTGGACGTCAAGTTTCTTTAAGCCCTACCCCGGTTCAAACCTGCGCGTCGAAGGCGCCAAGGGTACTCATCGCGTATTAAGAGGCGGCTCCTGGAACTTTGACAGCTACTACGCTCGAAACGCCCATCGAATGGCCCGCCCCGGCGGCGAACGCAGCCGTTCGTTTGGCTTTCGCATGGTGCGCGACGCCGCCCCAGTTGAAACGCAATAACGTTCATTGTTTCAATCAAAATCAAACTGGACGATAAGCCTTTACGTTGATAGTGTATACCAGTAAGAAACGGCAACGGGCGCAAACCATTTAACAATTTGGCCGTATTCAATAATGAAGCCCAATAGGGCGCGTAGTCATCTTATAAATGTATGGAAAGAGAAACACCTGAAGGAGTATGGCGTGATTCGTTTATTTGTGTCAGCAGTTTTGGTATTGAGTGTTTTCTCTTTCTCAAGTTTCGCCGATGTGGTCTATCTCAAAAGCGGCGCCCAGTTTGTGGGTACGGTCGCCCAAGACAACGGCGGCCCTGAGATTCAAATCAAAACCAACAGCGGCGTGATGACCTTCAAGCGCGAAGACATCGCGCGCATCGAAAAAGGCTCCGCCCTCGACAACGCCCTCTTTGAAGCCAAATATGAACTCGGCGAAGGCAACTACTTTGAAGCGGTCTCGCGGTATTCTGAAATCCTCAAGATGCCAGACGCCGCCTCAAAGAAAAACCAGATTCTCAAAGACCAAGAAAACGCCATACGCGACTTCATCCGTTCACTTGATAAACACACCCCGCTCGAACTCGGCGTCGCCGACATCGCCCAGATCGAGGGCTTCAAGACCATTCTTTCAAACCCACAACTGTTAGACCTGCTTCAGGCCGAACGAAAAAAACTCGAAAGCAAGACCGCCCAAGCCCACTTCGATGAAGCCAAACGCTTAGAGACCAACGGCGACACTGAAGGCGCAGTCGAACATTACTCCATTGTCTTAAATAACTTTCCCAAACACCCACTGTCTCAAAACCTTGGGCGAGTGGTGTTGAATGGGTACCTCAAAATTGGCGAAGACGCCTACAAGAGCAATATGTACCGCCCTTCGGTCAAAGCGCGCTCGGCGTTTTCTGAAGCCTTACAGCGCTCGCCCGGCCATCCCTTGGCATTGTTTTATCTGGGCCAGATGGAAGTCGACGACAAAAATTACACCAAAGCCAAAGAGTATTTATTGCAAGTTGACCCGACTAAACTCGACAACCGCAACGCCCAAAAGCGCGTCCAGTTGTTGCAACTCATCGAAACCCGCACCCAACCGCGCGTGGCCCCAACCCGCCGCCCGGTGCGCACCCCGACCCCGGGCCCGACGCCTGAGTTAAGCCGCATCGAAAAAATTCAAGGCTGGTTTTCGGATACCTGGACCAACATCAGCAAAGGCGCCCAAGACGCCTTCGCCTCTCCCGCCAAACTCATGAATCTCGCGACCACCTGGGGAACAAAAATCGGCGCCTTCGCAATCGCGTTTTTACTGCTTTGGTATATCCCCATGAAGGTCCTGATCAAAGACCTGCCGACTCGCCGGGTGGTGTATTACAACTGGCGCAAGATCGTCAGCTTTACGGGCATTCTCGGCCTGGCCGCTTATTTCGTCGACCGCTGGTATCGCGAAGAACCAGGCAAGCGTTGTCCGAAATGCAACCGCTATATTAACAACCCGGAACTCTTCGAAGATTTTGATTTTGAAACCTGCCCTTACTGCGAAGCGAAAATTAAACCGCCGTTCACCTTGCCTGATATCATTCAAGGCCGCTCTCAAATGATCGCGGTCGCTAAATCGATGTCATCGGGCGTTCAAGACGAAGCCCAGCGCGAAGAAATGATCAACCTGTTAACACTGATCATGACCCAAGCGCGAAAAATCCGCGCCAGCGACGTCCACATTGAGCCGGAAGAAGGGCGCATCCTGGTGCGCTTTCGCGTCGACGGCGTAATCACAGAATCGCTGGCGCTCGACGGCGGCCTGAACCAACTGCTCAGCAGCTGCATCAAAATTGTCAGCAACCTCGACATCGCCGAACGCCGCCTGCCTCAAGACGGCCATTTTCGCCGCCTGATTCTCAAAGAAGAAATCAACGTGCGTACATCGACCATCCCCACGCGTATGGGCGAGAAAGTGGTCATGCGGCTGCTTGACCAAAAACTCGCCAGCGTTGCGCTCGACTCGCTGGGCATGCGCGCTGAACCGCTTGAAAAATACCGCCGCGCCATCACCGCACCTCATGGGTTGATCTTGGCGACCGGCCCGACCGGAAGCGGTAAAACGACGCTCCACTACGCCTCGCTTCAGTTCATCAATGACGGCTCGAAGAACATTGTCACGGTTGAAGACCCGATTGAATACGAACTCGAAGGCATCAACCAGATTCAACACAATACCAAGACCGGCCTGACCTTCGCCACCGCGCTACGGTCGATTCTTCGCCAAGACCCCGACGTCATCATGATTGGTGAGATTCGCGACCTCGAAACCGCCGAAATCGCCATCAACGCCGCGTTGACCGGCCACCTGGTGTTCTCAACGCTTCACACCATTGATACCTCGACCTCAATCTCACGCCTGATTGATATCGGCGTCGATGTAAAATTGATCAGCTCGGCGTTGTTGGGAATCGTCGCCCAGCGCCTAGTGAGAAAACTGTGCCCTCATTGCAAGAAACAATCGACCGCCACCGAGCGCGAACTCGAACAACTCGGGGCCGAAGCCAAAATGCTGGTCGGCCACCCCGTCTACCGCCCGCGCGGCTGTAAGGAATGTATGGGCACTGGCTACATTGGCCGAACTGGCATCTATGAAATGCTGATCCCTGACGGCGACCTGCGCAACCACATTGAGGTCGGTTCCAGCACCAAGACCATTCGCCAGGCGTCATTAAATTCCGGCATGAAGACCTTGCGGTCAGAGGGCGTGTTTAAGATTCAAACGGGCCACACTTCGATTGAAGAAGTGGTGCGCGTCACCACCGAAGACGTGTTCGCCGAAGAAACCAACACTGACAAAATCGCGGTGGAGTGATTTCTGACAAGTTAGATCGTTTGATAAAATTGCGTGCGGTAAGCGCGCCCGTATCCGCCGCGGCGGACAGCGAAAGATACAGTTATGTAAACTCAATCCGCACAGTATTCTGGCAACCACTAAAAAAAGTTCTTCTGATATTTGAGTACTTCCCTTGCTGGATGACCTGAAATTTGGTCAAAAAACGATATTCGTCCTTTCAATAATAGA
>CAZKYC010000003.1:0-106994 GCA_964556895.1 uncultured bacterium
CGCCGTCGCCTTGAAGTTCTCTTGGCGTTCCGGCACAATGACGTATTGATTCAGACCCCAACAGGAGGACTCAAATGGTTCGTAAATTTGCATTGCTTACTCTCGCATTCGCCGTATTCGCGTCGGGCGCCGCGTTCGCCCAAAGTGATAATGAAGCCAAAGAAAAAGTGAAACCTTATCTCGGCAACTGGGCGCTTGACCTGCCCGGCGGCGCGGGCTGGCTCAACATTCGCCTGGTCGACGACAAATATCTCGACGGCGACATTCTCTGGATGGGCGGCAGCGTCGTCCCTGTCGCGAACGTGTATTGGTTCCAACGCGGCGTGGTAGTGACCCGCGTGTTTAACACGCCGCGCGTGTGGGAAGGGAAAAAGGTCGTACGCAGCCATACCCGCACCCAGGCGATGTATATCGCTGTCGACCCTGACGACAAAGACAAGATCAAAGTCTCAAGCGGCGAACCCAAAACCAGCGGCCTTGGCGTCAAGATGATTGAATTTACCGGCAAGCGCATCCCAGCGCACCCCGCCGCGCCAGATCTGTCGAGCCTGAAATATGACAAAGCCATCACCCTGTTTAACGAAAAAAACCTCGACGGCTGGAAACTCACCAACGAAAACCAGGTCAATGGCTGGTCAGCCAAAGACGGCGTGTTGATCAACGACCCCAAACAAGAAAAAGGCAAGCCGCACATCAGCTACGGCAACCTGCGTACCGTCGATGAATTTGAAGACTTCAACCTTTCGCTCGAAGTCAAAGTCTTGCCCAATGGCAACAGCGGCGTCTATCTGCGCGGCATCTATGAAGTACAAGTCGCCGACTCGTACGGCAAGCCGCTCGACAGCCATCACATGGGCGGCATTTATAGCCGTATCACACCACTCGTGAACGCCGAAAAGCCCGCCGGCGAATGGCAAAAATATGACATCACTCTTTGTGACCGCCACATCAATGTGGTGTTAAACGGCACGGTCATCATCGACAACCAGCCCGTCATGGGTTGCACCGGCGGCGCGTTAACCTCCGATGAATTTAAGCCCGGCCCGATTTACCTGCAGGGCGACCACACCGGCGTTGAATACCGTAATATAGTCCTAAAGCCGATTAAGAAATAAGCAACCATCAATCTCTATATCAAAAACGCCCGGAAGCGCCTCGCGCCTCCGGGCGTTTTCTTTAGAGCTGCATGACTTTAGAAATACTCATTCGTTTTACAAATGAACACTCAAAGCCATTTCAATTGATTTATAGTGGTTCCCAGAATTATGTGCGCATTGAGTTTTCATAACTGCATCTATCGCTGTCCGCCGCGGCGGATACGGGCGCGCTTAACGCACATACTTTTGATAAACGCTCTAGTCGCGCAATCGTTTGGCGCGGGGATGTCTCTCTTCGCTTCAGTGCGGGCTTTGAGGCCCATTTACACAGGCGCTCACAGAGTTGCCCCCGCACCCAGCAAGAAAGCAATTGAAATTAGATAGTCTCTCTGCAGAAATGAACCTTGATTTGAAATGGCTTTGAGATTGTATTTCACTTTTTGAGGAATACTCACCATGAATCCAGCGTTTTGGGCGGACGTCTTACTGATCATTCATTTCACGTTTGTGTTAGGCGTGATTGTTCCTGTACCATTGATCGCCATCGGGGCGCTATTGAACTGGCGTTGGGTGAGAAACATTTGGTTTCGCTGCATCCACCTGGCGATGATCGGCGTGGTTACGCTTCAGGCGGTCGTTGGGGCCATCTGCCCACTCACGATATGGGAAAGCCAGCTGAGGCAACTGGCGGGCGCAGAAGGGTATGAGCATACCTTTATGAGGCATTGGGTGTCGCAGTTGATGTATTACGACGCCGAACCGTGGGTGTTTACGGTGGCGTATTGCCTGTTAACTGCGATGATTGTGAGCCTGTTTTGGCTGGCCCCGGTCAATTGGCCGACAAAGCGCGGCCGGCCAAAAAAACTCGATCTCAGGCTAACACCATAATCTGTCCGGGCGTCTTGCGGCCCAATGGCGTGCTGTCAAACACTTCGTTGTAACTGACGATAGTGAGGTAATATTTTTCCGCCGCGACATACTGATGGGCGTCATGGTAATCAAGGTTGTATTGGTCCATGGTGCGCAGGATGCGTTTAATGTCTTCCGGCTCGAGATGGATTAGAGTCCCGCCGCCGTCGACGAACACATCCAAGATAAACTTGGCGAGCACATCATCGCTTTGATGGCGTTTGAGAATCATCGAAATGCTGTTCAACGAAAACGCCGTCGCAAAAAACGCGTCTGACGAAAAATGATTGAGCATTTTACCGACGTCTTCTGAATGCTTGCCGTCAAACAGGCGTTCTAACCAGACATGCGTGTCAAATAAATACATAAAGCCCCCCTAGCCGTGATAGGTAGACCGCTGAAGATCCAGCATCGACTGTCCACCATTGGCTGACGCCAGCTTGCCCGCCCAGTCTTGGCGCAACCGGGTTTTGACCCGCTGTGACCCACGCGCCATCATGGTTTGGATAAACTCGCCCACTTCGTTTTTCTGGTCATCGGTCAGGCTGTTGATGACCTCGTTTAAGTTATCCATATCGTTACTCCATATTAGACATTATCTCAAAAATATTATCGTGTTACAGCGGGCGGCGTGTGTATAACTCTGCTCGCGTTAGTGCTTCTCCACTTAGAAGCACAGGCGCTCCCCGTTACGCCCACGCCTATATTGGCTGTTCAATCATTGATACGTTAAAACCTTATCAAAGAGCAATCTTTTGTTAGAGAAGGCTTTTGATTATCAATCACTGTACCACGGCGGGCGCGACAGTTCCAACAACTAAAACGGGACGCAGCATCTGCCGCGCCCCGAATTGTGGAATTCCGTGAAACTCGCTTACGCGCCAGCGGCTTGGGCGGCTTCGAGCGCTTTGTCGTAATCTGGGTGTTCGGTCACTTCGCCGACGATTTCTTGATACGCCAACTTGCCGTCTTTATCAACGACAAACACGGCGCGGGTGCAGAGGCACAGCTCTTTAATCAAGACGCCGAATGTTTCGGCGAAGTTGCGCTGTTGATAGTCTGACAGGGTAATGACATTTTCGAGGCCTTCCGCGCCGCAAAAACGCTTAAGAGCAAACGGTAAGTCGAGGCTGATGGTCAAGACTTTTGCGTTCAGTTTGCTGGCTTCTTCGTTGAAGCGCTTGGTCTGAACTTCACACACAGGTGTGTCGACCGACGGTACCGAAGAAATGATGACCACCTCGCCTTTGAGGTCAGAGAGTTTGACCGGCTGAAGGCCATTATCGACAACGCAGAAGTCTGGGGCCGCATCGCCTACCTTGAGTTCGGGGCCGACCAATGTCATCGCGCCGCCCTTAAACGTAATAACGCCAGTACGTTCCATGTTTTTCTCCTTTAACAATTCACTATAAGTTTTCCCCACCAGATGTTGCTGCGCCGAACCCGTTTGTTTTGGGGTATGGCGGGATGATATCGACAGTCATTCGCCTGTCAAGCAAAGCCCGTCAAAATAGCATGAAAAGCGCACATCGCCGCATGACTTATTCTGTTTGAGCGTATTCAATGGTTCGGCGGTCAACGCTGACTGGGACGTACACCCGGCGGTCGCTGATTTTTGGGCGTTGAAACACCCCGCGAGCGATCCAGTTGCCCTTGTTGTCGTAGGTATAGTCTAACCACTCGTGGTTTAACGGACGGTTTTTAATGCCCGTTTCTTTCACTTCTGTGCGAAGACCAAATCGGTTAACTTTAAACTCGCCGCGATATTCAAGCCCGCCGCGCTTGGTATGGATCTGACGGTCGATCACCCGCCCTTGATCATCTCGTATGATTATCAGATTGCCTGATTCAGCGCCGGATTTGTCGAAATACGACTCGCCCAACAACCGCCCTTCATCGTCGAACCGTTTAACATGTTTGACAAGAAAGTTGTTGTCTGCGTCATAATGCTCCATCCACACCAGGCGGCCGTCTTGTTCGTAGCGGTAGCGAACCGTCTCGTCTCTAGGCGGACGCGAGAACTGCCTTCGCTCAGATGTTAAGGCGCCTTTTTCATCATAAGAATACTGGTGTTTCTCGATCCATTCGCCGTTACCCTCAAATATGGCCCAATCGGTTTTTAGACCGTTTGTGTTATACGAATAAGCCTCTTTGCGGTTGATCTCGCCGTCTTTGCCATACCGAACCAGAGACGTGCGGCGCCCGTTGGCGTCATAGAGAAACTCCGTCCGGTCAAGTAGTTCGCCGCCGCGAGTACGAACAAACTCCAGCGCCTGGCCATCCTCGTTGAATTTCACCGACGCCGTTTCGTAGCGAAGCCCCTGGGCCTGAATTGGCGCAGCGCCAGGAAAGGTCGCTTCGCCTAAAATCGGCACTTCAACGTCAACAATGTCGCCCGTCAGCCACGCGCGCGAGCGCTGGTCGCAGATGATTCGTTCAATGGTGACCTTGGATGGATTTCCCTTTATTTGATCCAGTTTAAACTCATTAAGAACATCGGCAGCCTGGGTGGAAATCACCAATACTGCCGAAAACAAGAAAACACATATAACCCGCATCGAAAACCTCGTATGTATGAATATTTCAGTAAAACTATTCTACTATCTCTTACCAAAAATGTTGCGGGCGGGGGAGCGGTATGAATCCAGTATCTTCATCCTGAGTCGATGGGCGGTTTGATGTATAGTTATTGATATCCAGAATTTGAAATGAACGCCCATGGCTTCAAACGACCAAGTTAAAGAACAGATACTCGACCGCGCCGATATCGCAGAGGTAGTCGGCCAATACGTCCATCTCAAATCACGCGGCGGGCGTTTGTTTGGCTTGTGCCCGTTTCACAAAGAAAAAACGCCCTCGTTTAGCGTCAACGCTGAGCGCGGGTTCTACCACTGTTTTGGCTGCGGCGCCGGCGGCAACGTGATTGACTTCGTCATGGGCGTTGAGAACCTGACCTACCCCGAAGCGCGGCGCATGTTGGCCGAAAAACTCGGCATTGAGATCAAGCCCGCGCATGGCTCGTTTCGCAAACACCAAGAGATCGACCGCTATCAAATCATGGAAGCGGCGGCGCGGTTTTATCAGCGCAATTTGAAATCCAGCAAGCCAGCGATGGAGTATTTGTTGAACCGCGGTCTGACAAAAGATGACATTCAAACGTTCGGTTTAGGGTTCGCCGCTCCAGGCTGGGACAACCTTCTTTACACCATCAAGAAAAAAAACATCCCTGAAGCGGTCGTAGACGAGTTGGGCCTGATTGTTAAAAGCGACAAAAAAGACGGATACTATGACCGCTTTCGCAACCGCATCATGTTCCCCATTCGCAATACGATCGGGCGTGTGATCGCCTTTGGGGGCCGCGCCATGGACCCCGAAGACACGGCTAAATACCTCAATAGCAATGAAACCCCGCTGTTTAATAAATCGAAAGTGATGTACCTGCTTGACCAGGCCAAGACCATCATCAAAGAACGCGGCGTGGTGGCGGTCGAAGGGTATATGGACGCTATCATGCTGCATAAGTTTGGCTTCACCCAGGCGGTGGCGACGCTGGGCACGGCGCTGACTGGCGAGCACGTCCATTTACTGCGGCGCTATACCGACCGCTATACCCTGCTCTATGACGGAGACGCGGCGGGCATTCGCGCAGCGCAGCGCGGAGTAGAACTATTCTTTGAACAGGGCCTGGCGGTCAACGTCGCGCTATTGCCCGGCGGGCAGGACCCGGATGACTTCTTGCGCGAGCGCGGCGAGAGCGCCATGCAGGAACTGCTTGACAATTCGCTGGATGGGTTTGAATTCACGTTGTTGCAGGAGATGCAAGACCGCGACCCGGCCCAGCCCCAACATAAAAATGCGATTGTCGAGGGCGTAACGCCGCTGTTATTGCGCATCCCTGAAGCGTTCATCCGCAATGATTACGTTCGCCTGTTGGCGGAAAAAATCGGCGCTGATGCAGGCGCTGTTCAGGAATCAATCAATCGCAAAGCGTCAAAAGCGCGGGCGCCTCAAATTCGCCAACAAGATGACGCGCCCCCCCCAAACCCCGTCGAGGTGAATGACCCGATGCGGCTTCATAAAGAGGCGCTGATTCGCCTATTGGCGTTTCAACATGGGTTCATCTTGCCGGACGGTATGCTCGAAGCGCAGCGCCCCTGGTTGTTTGAAGACAACGAATGGGCAAACGTGCTGCCCAATTGGCTGAAGACGTTCAATGTCAATTCACGCCTTGACCGGATTCTCGACACGTTGCTTAAAGACAAGCCCGGCCAATCAAACGACTCAACCGCCGTGAAACTGTCAGAGATGTTTCCTGACAACCAAGACGCGGCGGCGTTCTTGCGCATCATTGAACACGAAGGCCTGCCCAACCGCGAAAAAGAATTGCGTAAAATGCACGATCAAGTCATGAGCGGCCTGAATGAAGGACTCGAAAAACGACAATGGGAACAGACCAAACTGAGCGCCCAGTCTGACCCAATGCAGGCGCTAAAAGCGCTCGATCAACAATTGTTTGAACAGAAAGACGAACCAATCTCATGAATTTTCAAGGCATTTTTCACCTGTTTATGCAACATGCGTCAGCTGACGCCGTCATCGAAAAAACCGAAGCGATTTGGGCCAACAACCGACCATCCGATTTTGACGGTTGGATAAAATCGGCCCAGCTCGCCAAGCAAGCGTTTGAAGACGAGGGGTTGAACGCTGACATTCGCGAGATTGCCGCCGACGGACAAAGCCTGTTCGGCGACATGGTCATGCCCAAATCATGGAACGGGCGCAAAGCCAAACTAGAGATGGTCGCGCCTAAAGAAACCGTCATCGCCGACCGCAGCGACAATAGTTTGTTTCTCGGTATGTGGTCGCCCCCCACCGCGCCTAATGGCATGGAAGCGCAACTGGTTTGTTGTGAGAACGAAGACGCGGTGAACCATTCAAAGGTAGACATTGAAGGAAAAATCGTACTCACCAAGGCCAAAATTGAATCCGTACGCCAGGCGGCCTCAGACAAGGGCGCCTCGGCGGTCATCTCATGTTGGTCAAACTCGCCCAACCACCCTGAATGGACGCAATGGATTCCCTCCAACAGCAACAGCCCCGGCGGCTGGGGCATGCACAAAAATGACGAACAGTTTATCGCTTTGTCGATTTCGCCGAACCAAGGCGAAGAACTATTTCAACTGGCTTCGGAGAACGAAATCAAACTTCGTTTGTTCGTCGACGCCCACATGCAACCCGGCGCGCTGCCCATCGTTGACGCAACCATTGAAGGCGAAAGCGCCGATCAAGAAGCCTGGGTGTTGGCGCCGTTGAATGGCCCGGGCGCTAACTTTCACGCTGTCTCGGCGGCGGCGGCGCTCGAAGCCGCGCGCATCATTCAACTTGTCATCAAAGACGGCGCCCTGCCCAAACCGTCGCGCACGCTGCGTTTCATCCTCGCGCCGCGACCGTATGGCGCGCTGGCGTATGCCCATCAATTCAAAGAAAACGCCCAAAAATCGTTGTTGGCGTTTTGTTTGGATTCCGCCGCGGGCGACCCTGACAGCGCCTGGAGCCGCTGGACGCTTCACACCGCACCGGCGCCGTTGCGGCATTTCAGCGACGCGCTCATTCGGCGCATCACCAAAGACTATCTCGCTAATTGGCGCCCCCAGCGCATGACAGAAACCAAGCCGCTATCGCTGTCGTTTGACGTTCATTGGAACGACCCGGCGATTGGTATCCCCACTCATTGGCTGCACGGTGGGTCAGAAGACGAAGTGCGCCACACATCGGGCGACGACATGAGTTCGGTCAACCGGCGCTCCTGCCTTGACCTGGCGGTCATCACCGCTGCCACGGGTTATATTTGTTCTGTTCTGGGCGTTCCTGACATCCCCATTTTGTCACAATGGAACTACCGCCTGTCGCAAGAAAACCTGTGGGCCGAAGTCGATTATTGGATGGACAAAGCCGACGAAGCCCAAAGCGCCGCCGACCTGCATGAAATCTGGCGTGATGGGCGTCTACGTTTGCAAGCGAGAAAGAACGCCGAAGCCGCCGCGCTGCAAAGCCTGGGACAGATTGATCCGCTAGCCCACGAATGCTCCGAATGGAAAGTGGTTCGTGAATTAAACTACACACTCGGCGATTTGACCGACTCAGCCAGCGCCGCGGTGAGCGCCCATTTACAAACTCGTGCGGAAGTGTTGGAAGTCGACTTTCTGCCCGAAGAGCCGATTGACCATTCTCACGAAGACGACCGCGTCCCTAAACGCATTGGCGAAGCCATCGGCGCGATAACGCTGGATACACTGCCCTACGATAAGTGGACATCACCGATTCGGCGTTCGCCGCGCACCAACGCGCCCTACATGTTGGCGTGGTGGCTGGTAGATGGAGAGCGCTCTATAGGAGAAATCGAACGGTTGGTCAGGCTTGAGATCCCTCAGTTTCGCGAGTGCATCCCGGCGTGGTTCACGTTTTTAGACAAACACGGCTACATCAAATTCTTACATCAACAGGTAGACTAGGATCGCAGAGCGAGTCGCACCGAACCGACCCACCCAAAAAGATCCGGTTACAAACGGTGGGGCAAAAGGATCCACCCTACAATTTTTTTACCGGAACAGCAGTGTCATTGCGAGCGAATCGGCCTTAGCGGACGACCGAAACAAGGGGGAGGGCGAGTCTCCCGACGAGCCGCGTATAAGTGACATGTTTTCTTTATTACATGGCTCACCAGGAGGTTCGCCCTCTCCAAAATTAAGCGATCGTCCACCGCGGCGAACTGCGCTCGCGATAATACAACTCTGACGAAAACTTACTCTTAAAAAATGTCAAAAACTGTTGCGATTACGGCTAGGCAGTTTCGAGCCGATTCCAGGCGATAGCGGCGGCGCCGAGAATGCCCGCGTCGTCGCCCAATTTTGCTGGAACGATCTCACACGTTTCAGACATGATTGGGAAACAGTTGCGCCCAGCGTGATACCGAATGTCCGGCATGATCTTGTCTTCCAGCGCCTCGACCAATCCTCCGCCGATCACCACCATTTCAGGGCTAATGATGTTCATCAGGCTGCCGACAGCGACGCCAGTGTATTTCGCCGCGCGTTGAATTTCTTTGATGGTTATCTTGTCATTGGCTTCGATGGCTTTGACAAACACGCTGCTGGTGAGTTTGGTCCAGTCATTCCCAGTCAGTTCAGACAGGACGGTTTTTTTGCCTTTGCTTACTTTTTTTTGAATTCGCCGAATCATCGCCGTCTTGCTGGCGTAGGCTTCGAGGCAACCCCGGTCGCCGCAGCCGCATTTGTCGCCATACGCGACGATCTTGGTGTGGCCTAATTCACCAGCGTTGAGGCTGGCGCCATGAAAGGGAGCGCCGTTCAAAATCACGCCGCCGCCCACTCCCGTGCCCAAAAAGATACCGATGACATGTTGCTTGCCTTTCGCGGCGCCATAGGTAAATTCACCAAAGGTGCCCACATTCACATCGTTGTCTAAATAGACGGGCATCTCTAATTTTTCGCTCAGATAGGGGGCGACGGGGGCGTTGCTCAAGTTGAGGTTCGGGGTTTCGAGGATGCACCCGGTTTCAGGGTCGAGCGGGCCAGGCGCGCCAATGCCTATCCCCGCGATTTGATCGGCAGCGACGCCTGAGGCTTCAATCGCTTCAAGGCTGCATTCTTCAAGGCGAAGCAATATTTCTTCCGAGGTGCGTTGCGCCTTGGTTTTTTTCTTTGCGCGTGAAACCACATTGCCCTCGCGGTCAACGACCGCTGCGAGAATTTTGGTCCCACCCAAATCAATGCCTATGACATGGTTTTTGTGCCCCGAATTAGCGACCATTTTCTGCCCTCGCTTATTTAGGCGAATCAATCGGCCAACACAGCCAATACTTTATCTTGCAACTCTCTGCCAATCGCGTTGGCGGAGCGGTTGCCATTAATGACTTCAAAATCATAGCGGTCTTGTATCTTAGCAAATTCTGCTTGGATTAACTGTTGATATTTTTTGAAACTTTCAAACATATCCATCGACAGGCCAATATCCATGCCTGATTCCCAATAATCAAGGGTGCGGCTTTTTTGAAATGTACGTTCTAACAGGTTCTCGGGACTGACTTTAAGGTAAAACACCGCATCAGGAACAATCGCGATGCCATAGAGCGACTCGATCCAGTTTGACTCTAATTTACGCACAATATCTCGCACCATCAGGGTATAGATATAACGGTCAGCGATGACAATATGCCCCGTCTTAAGCGCTGGGATAATTACGTTCTCTAGTTGGTCGCAGAAGTCGGTGGCATAGAACAGCGCCATGGTTCGGCGCCCTAACACGTTGCCTTGTTTGGCTTTTTCGAGTTCTTCGCTGACCAAAGTCGAGCGGCTGAGACCAACATGGACGGTAGCATACCCCGTTTTTTCAAGGCAGTCTCGCAGCATGTTGATCTGGGTCGAGCGCCCGGAGCCGTCCGCGCCTTCAATCGCGATCAGTTTTCCGTACAGTTCTTTCGGGTCTACGCCTGGGATGCCGCGGCCATAAAATTTTTTGGAGGATGTTCGCGGCGTCTTCATGCTTTCGTCCTCCATTGGTATTTCGAGAAGTCAATGCGCGTTTCAACCACATCGCGCATCTGCTCCTGCAGTTCTTCAATCGGGGTTGCGGCGTTTACCACCTGAAAGTTATATTCCCTCACCATATCTTCGTATTCTTTGTGCAACTCTTTCTGCAACAACGAAAAACTGGTGTTGGCGTCCTTTGACAGATTGAGGTCAAGCCCGGCTTCGTGGTATTTGAAATCGGGTTTGGCGGCCATGACCCGGTCAAGAACAATCTTCAGCGGCGCGTTTAAATAGAAGGTGATGTCGGGCGCGGCGGCGTAGCTGTAGAGTTTTCTGACCCATTCTTTGTCGCAGCCGCGCACGGCGTCGCGGGCGAACGCGGTATAGATATAGCGGTCGCAAAGCACCACATAGCCCGCCTTTAGCAGCGGCAATACCTGGCGCTCATAACGGTCGGCGAAATCTGTACAGTGGATCAATGAAAACGTTGTCGGGGTAAGTAGGTTGCGCTTTTTGCCTTTGTTGGTAGCGCGTTTGACCAAGACAGAGGAATCCCACTCGGTAAAAAACACTTTGACGCCGGACAGTTCCATCCAGCGTTTGAGCAGATAGACTTGGGTCGATTTGCCTGCGCCGTCTAATCCTTCAACGGCAATGAGCTTGCCCTTCATATTGGCCATGGAAGCGTCTCAACTCAAATCGTAGATGGTTGTATCTTAGTGTCATGCCAATGGTTTTTGTAGTACCAACCAAATCACATCAATGAAAAACGCCCCAAGCAACCACTTGGGGCGTTTGTATCAACGATCCACTCGATTTGTTCTACGCCTCGGGCAGCGGCGCGACTTTTCCCAGCACGTCTTTTAAGCGGAACCCACGGCATTCGAGTACGCGGTCAATGACTTCACCGACCACCTTGTCAGGCGTCGAAGCGCCCGCCGTGACGCCGACCGTCGCCTGGCCCTGGGGAAGCCAGCCCTCGGTGTATATTTCGTCTTTGGCCCCAAACGGCTTGTGGCGAATCGAATCGCTCGAAAGGATGCAATCGACGTCGCTGATGTGATAGGTCGGCCCATAACGCAGGCCGATTTCACACAGGTGGTTGGTGTTGCTGCTATTGTAGCCGCCGACGACTATGATCAAATCAGGCTTTTTTGAACCCAGTTCAATAATGGCGTCCTGGCGTTCTTGCGTGGCGCTGCAGATGGTGTCAAACGAGCGGAAATGTTCTTTGATGTGTTCCTTGCCGAAGCGTTTTTCCATCACCTCTTGAATCATCTTGGCGATGTGCAGCGATTCGCTGCTCAACATGGTGGTCTGATTGGCGACGCCCATTTGAATCAGGTCGGTGTCAGGGTCAAAGTTGGGGCTGATGGCTTTTTCGAACTTTTTCAAAAAGGCTTCTTTGTCGCCGCCGTTGCAAATGTAGTCGCAGACAATTTGGGCTTCGTCTTCATCGCGAACGATGATGTATTTTCCGTTTTCAAACTTGGTCGCGTGTGACGCGGTCGCGATGGTTTCTTCGTGATAATACTTACCATGAATGATGGCGGTGTAATTGTCTTTGGCGTAGCGTTCAACCCGCTTCCAGACATGCATCACTGAGCCGCAGGTGGTATCGACCATGGTGCAGCCGAGTTTCTTTAATTCATCCATTTTTTCCATGCTGGCGCCAAAGGCGGGCAAGATCACTACGTCATCAGCGGTTATGTCATCAACGCTGTAATTTTCGTCTTCGCCGCCAGACAAAAACCGTACCCCCATCTCGCGCAGTTTTGAGTTCACACGCGGGTTGTGAATGATTTGATAGGTAATGTAGAGCGTTTTGTCGGGAAACATGCGCCGGGTTTCATAGGCGTAATCAATCGCCCGGTCGACGCCGTAACAAAAACCGAACTCTTTTGCCAACAAGATTCGCAGGTCGTCCACTTTCACCTCGAACCCGTTATCCCGCAAATGTTGGATCATTGCGCTGCGGTATTCATTCTGCAGCTCGCTCGCAACTTCTTCTTTAAGCCCGAACCCCTTTCGATAAATGGGTCTATCCTGGGTTTGAGGCGTCATACTTGGCTCCTTCGCTTCTTATCCTGTTTTCGTATCAGGATTTAGAGAGAAAATTACATCGCTGTAGTGTAAACGCCGTTTCAGGGCGAAACAATGCCATTTTCTGGATCTTTAGTTGTAAGCGCTGATCGCGTCTTCGACGGAGTCATAAATCTCAAAGACCCGGTCCATTCGAACCAGCCGAAACAGGTCAAGCGCAGGCGGCTTGAGACAAGCCAGTTTGAGGTCGCCTTCGGCTTCTTGTTGTTTGCGCAAGCATGAAATCATTGCGCCAAGGCCCGAACTGTCAATAAACCGAATCGGGGACAAGTTGAGCACCGCTTTGGGGAACGGTTCAAGCGCTTTGAGAATCTCGACTTTGAACCGCTTTACATTTCCAGCGTCAAGGTTTTCTTCCAATAGGTCAATGACCAACACGCCGTCTTCTGAGTGGGCGTTGTAATCCATTTTGAATCTCCTGAATGGTTCTATAATGGTTGCCAAAATTATGTGCGTACTGAGTTTACGTAACTGTATCTATCGCTGTCCGCCGCGGCGGATACGGGCGCGCTTTACGCACATTTTTTTGACAAACGCTCTAACTAGAATTCTGCTTGATCTTTCGTTGTGTGTGGCATGGGTACAGCGCTGTTCGTTTCAGTGCGGGCTTTCAGGCCCTGTTGCACAGGCGCTCTCAGAGTTGCACTCATACCTAAAAAGGTATGTCAATTCATGATATGCCATAATCTGTTTCATTCTCCCTTTCTTCGATGGCTTCTATCAAAGGTGTGATGATCAAGGTGGGGGGGGGAAAGCCTACGAATATAATTATAGTTTGACTTCGGAATTGTAAGATTCAATAGCAACCAAAAAGGCCTCTGTGATGTTTCGCAGAGGCCTTGGATGGTATAGCCGTTGGTTTCTCTTACACCGCGCTGCGCAGGGCTGGCGTATTAAAA
This sequence comes from uncultured bacterium, assembly GCA_964556895.1. Classification (GTDB taxonomy): domain Bacteria; phylum Hinthialibacterota; class Hinthialibacteria; order Hinthialibacterales; family Hinthialibacteraceae; genus Hinthialibacter. The sequence continues at coordinate 13,558 of CAZKYC010000003.1, forward strand.
CTCTTTTTCGCCAATTCGGGTTTTTGTTTACCCCTCAAGTGAATCAAACTGCTGTGATCGCAGATCAGCATTTTCTGCGGGCCGGGAATGATCGACTGTAAGTAAGTTGAGAAATTTAACACTTGGCCATCATTGGCGACGAGGTGAATTTCTAGCCGGCTTTGAGGCGCCAATGGAACATGAAGGGTCTTTTTCTTGCCATGAAGCCTGACCATCAACCCTCTAGCAATGCTGTCTGACAACCAGTCGGTCTTGATTCCTTTGAAGGTGACAGAGTCAATCGACATCAACAACCCGTCGGGTTCGACGCTGGCTAGGTACCCTTCGATGAGCGATTCGCGATGGCCGCTGACTCGCATCGACATGCGCCAGCCTGACTCAAAATCGCTGGTTGATCTCCATCCGCGTTTTTTTGACTGGGCGCCGAACAGTTTCTTGCGCAGTTCTTCGATGATGCGGCGTTCTTCCTGGTTGGCGCCCGCTTCAAAGCGCGACATCCAGCGGTCAAACTCACTGGGGCGGCGTAACAACCGGGTGGGGTCGTGAAGGTTGCCCGCCATGGCCGCTTGAAGCAGGTAGGTCTTCTCTTTCTTCGACAAATTCATTCGGCCTACGTTTTGGTCAAAGCGGGTGCGCTTGGCGGATTTGTCGCGGTTCATTGAGATGAGTTCAAAGACAATCCACGCCGCCAAGATCAGCGCGACGATAACCGCCAGGCCGAGCAAGATTGGGGTGTACGGCCCAAATTCGTGGACCGGTTCAAAGATATTTTCTAAAATTCGTTCCGCCATAGTCATGGTCTTCTTCTCCGAAAATCCTATGCCCTCGATCTGCAAGACTTCAATAATCATTCCAGAATCTCTTGTTGGCTGAATTGGCGCTTGAATCGGCCTAAGCCGCTCATTCGTTTATTTTTGGTTCACTATGTATTTTCGGTAAAAAAAAACGGAAATTGAGGGAAATGCGGGGTTCTCTCGATTTGAGAGAAAACCACTTTCAGATTGATAATACTAAGGTTAGGTGATTCCAATGGCTAAGTTGAGAAAATTGGTCGGTAATTATGGGCGATTTTGACGTATTTAGTGGCGTAATCAGCCTGTTGTTGACGCTCTTCGGGTTTCAATTCGCGTTTTACAGACGCTGGAGAGCCTAACACAAGGCTATTGGTAGGGATTACCGTATCTTGGGTCACCAGCGCGCCCGCGCCAATCAGTGAACCTTTACCGACCACCGCGCGATTGAGAACAATCGCGCCCATGCCAATCAGGCAGTCATCTTCAACCGTACAGCCATGCAACAACGCCTGATGACCAACGACGACATTGTTGCCAACGATGCACGGCTCATCATCACCGACATGCAACACAGCGTTATCTTGGATGTTTGTCCTGCTACCGACCACAATTGGCGCAATATCGCCGCGCAGAACCGCACTAAACCAGATGCTGACATCATCGCCCAGTGTGGTTTCGCCGATGACTGACGCATTGGGCGCGACAAAGACGTTCTCGCCAAATTGCGGTTCATGATCTTGGTATGGAATGACTAACCCGCCTCCAAAGGTGGAAGCGGGCAGGTTAATATTCATCGGGTTTTGGATGTTCATGAACGGTCAGCTACCAACCTCTTGATGGAACTGTTCGGGCGACGGGTCGGCGCCCTTGATGTGAACCCGGCCCCAATAGTCAGAAAACGACTCGCCGTCGTTGCGGTTGCTTACATATTCATCCAGGTAGCCGTGTACGAGGTCTGGTATGTCTTTGATATCGGCCATCTTCTGTTGTAAGACGCCCAGGCGGTCGCCGCGATGCGATCCGCCGACAAAGACGACGTACTTTCCCGGCGATTTGCCAACCAGCGCGATGTCGGCGTTATAGGGGCGGGCGCAGCCGTTGGGGCAGCCGGTCATGCGAATCAGGATCGGGTCTTGATCAAGCCCCAGTTCTTTTAAGTGAACGTCAATTTCATCCAAAAGGCCTTGAAATACTCTTTCGCTTTCTGCCAATGCCAAACCGCAAGTCGGCATCGAAACACAGGCCATGCCTAAGCGCCGCGCTTCGGAGTAGTTGTCATCTAATGCGACGTTGTGCTCTTTCAACAGTGCGTTAATTTCATCTTTTTGGTTTGGCTCAATGCCCGCAAAAATGATGTTGCAGTTCGGCGTGAACCGAATCGGTGTTCCGTATTGCTCAGCGATCTTTCTAAACGCGCTGCGGAAGTTGCCTTCTTCGCCGTCAATGATTCGCCCTTCGGGAACCCAGACGCAAAGAAACAGGTTGCCGTCGCCTTGCTGGTTCCACCCCAACATGTCTCCCGTGGTGTCCCATTTGAGCGGTTTGGCTTCAGAGACTTGTGCGCCGTTTTCAAGGCGGGAAAGCACTTCTTTTTTGAATGAATCGACGCCCAGTTTTTCAACCAGGTATTTCATACGCGCCTGCTTGCGGTCTTCGCGGTCGCCCAAGTCGCGCTGAGTGATGACGATCGCCTTACACAGGTCTGTCACATGGGCGCGGTCAACATAGAACATAGGCTTGCCCAGAATCGGCCGCGTATGTTTTTTGGCGTGGCTCATACCCATGCCGCCGCCGACGATGAAGGTATAACCGACCACTTCACCGTTTTCGACATGAGGCGCAAGGCCAATGTCTTGGGTATAAAGGTCTACATCGTTTCGGGGCGGAACCGCCAAGCCAATCTTGAATTTACGCGGCAGGTAGGCTTCGCCATAGATGGGTTCTTCTTCGCTGCCTGGCGAGTCAATTTTTTCACCGTTAAGCCAGATTTCGCTGTAAGCCTGGCTGCGGGCGCGAAAGGTCTCGGCCAACTCTACGGCCAGTTTCCAGATATCTTGATGGGCCGCATCTTGGATCGGGCTGGGCGCTGCCATGACGTTTCGCACAACATCGCCGCAGGCGCCCCAGGTATTGATGCCTGATTGGTTGATCGAACGAACACAATCTCTCAACTCGCCCTTAACAACAAAGTGAACTTGAAGCCCCTGGCGCGAAGTGATGCGTAGACTGCCGTTGCCGAACTTGCCGACCACGTCATCGTGAATCAAATATTGTCTCGCTGTGACCAAGCCGCCGGGAATACGGCTGCGCACCATGAAAATGTGTTCGCGGTCGAGGCCCTGTTTTCGCCGCTCGACGCGTGAGTCGCGGTTGTCTTGTTGGTAGATGCCGTGAAATTTCAGAAGTTGATAGTCTTCCTCAACAAAATGGTCGACTTGATCAACCAGGGTCGGGTCAATAGTCCCGCGAAGGCGCTTGCTCTGTTTCTTAATATCTTCGACTGACATACGGGTAAAACTCCTGCATCACTGTGATTTACCTCAAGGATAGCACTTCTGCTGTATCGAGGAATGCGGCTTGAAAGCAACATGAAAATTCGCCTCATATTCTATCTCAATAAAAAAAAATAGATGGTCATGGTAGCCAAACCATGGTGAAAGGTAGAAAATCAGTAGAAACATGACAAAATTGATTAAAAAAATTAAGAATAATTACAAAACTGAATTGAATTTTTAAATTATTGTTGTTAGAATCTACAGTTAAGGCGTCTATGGGGGATCACAACAATTTGAAACAACATAAGAACAGAAATACCAACCAGATACCCCGCTTTCAGTTTGTTTTGTCTTTTGTTTTTTCTTTGATAGGATTTGTGAACCAGATATGGATGATTTTGGCCTCGATGTTCGCCTGGTTAGAAGTTCGCCGTCTCCAGCATGTCTCATTGGTCCATCGATGAAATCATCTCAAATCTGTTTGATTAGAATTCAACCAAGTAGCAAACGCAAAGAGGCTTCGTTCAGGGGCCTCTTTTTATTGAAAACCGTTGCCGAACGCTGCAAAGGACTAAAAGGTTATGGACTCTTTGGACTTTGTCAATCGCGCCAACTCTGACTACATCGAAACCCTATATCAAGAATATCAGAAAGACCCGCGTTCGTTGGATGAACACTGGCGCGCGTTTTTCGCCGGGCTCGAACTCGCCAGCGACGCCGGGGTTCTGCCAACCAATGGCAGCGGCGTGCGTGTAGAAAACTTGCCGGTTGACGTTCAACAACAAGTCACCTCAGAAACAAAATCAGTACCTGCGGCGGCGAAGGGCGTATATGCGTTGGTTCACATGTATCGCGAGTTGGGCCACCTTATCGCCAACTTAGACCCGCTCGGTCATAACCGAACAACGCACCCATTACTGAGACTTTCTGAATTCGGGCTGTCAAACGCTGACCTCGACGACTATGTCAGCCACGGCGGCTTTCTCGGCAAGACGGATGGAACCCTGCGCGACTTGTTAGACAAACTACAACAAACCTATTGTGGAACGTTCGCGGTTGAATACACCGAAATCCCCGACTTAGTCCAACGCGTTTGGCTCGAACAACGCATGGAGCCGATTTATAACAAGCCCGAATTTAAAGCCAGCATCTGTCACGACATTCTCCTGAGCGTCATCGAAGCCGAAGAGTTTGAAAACTTTCTTCAAACCCGGTTCCTCGGCAAGAAGCGCTTCTCGCTTGAAGGCGGCGAGTCGCTGTTACCGATGTTGAACACCTTGATTGAAACCGGCGCTGACAAGGGCGCTGATGAAATCGTCATGGGCATGGCCCACCGCGGGCGGTTAAATGTTCTGACTCACATACTCGGCAAGCCCTACGAGATGCTGCTCAGTGAGTTTGAAGAAAGCAAGTTTGTGAAGCCGACCGAAGGCGACGGCGACGTCAAATATCACATGGGCTATTTCTGTGAGAAGATGACCGCCAACAAAAAGCAAGTTCGCCTCAGCCTGAGTTCAAACCCAAGTCACCTCGAACTAGTCAACCCGGTCATTGAGGGAATCGTCCGCGCCAAACAACAATACCGCGGCGATAAAGAACGAAAGAAGACGGTTCCGATTCTCATCCACGGCGACGCCGCCTTTACCGGCCAGGGCGTCGTGACTGAAACCTTGAACCTTTCCGAACTGCCGGGGTACAAAACCGGCGGCACCATTCATATCATTGTCAACAACCAACTCGGGTATACCGCCACGCCAATTCAAACGCGCTTTACGCCCTACCCCACTGACGTGGCGAAAACCATTCAGGCCCCGGTGTTCCACGTCAATGGCGACGACCCGCAGGCCGCCGTCCACGCCGCCCGGTTGGCAATAGCGTTTCGGCAGCAATTCAAGATTGATGTGTTGATTCACCTGATGTGTTACCGCCGCTATGGCCACAATGAAACAGACGACCCGTCTTACACCCAACCAGTGATGTACAACAACATTCGCAACCACCAGACCACCGCGAAACTCTATGCAGAACGTTTGATTCACGAAGGCAAGATAACGCCGGGCGAAGTCGAAAAAATTCGCATCGATGTTCGCAACCGCCTCGAAGCCGCGCTTGAAGACGCGCGCGAAGCCCGCCCGCTTGACCCTTCAGAATCGTCTGACGAACGCTGGAAAGGCATCGGGAAAGCCAACGGCAAGCCCTGGAGCATGGACACGGGCGTCGACCATGAAACGCTAATGTCAGTCACCGCGAAAGTGACCCGCGTACCGCCAGGTTTCACCATTCATCCAAAGCTTCAACGATTGCAGGCGCTGCGCCAGCGAATGGTCGAAGGGGAAGAACCGATGGATTGGGGCTGCGCCGAGATGCTCGCGTTTGGCTCCCTTCTGGCCGAAGGCACAGAAGTCCGAATCGCCGGACAAGACAGCGAACGCGGCACCTTCAGCCACCGCCACTCGGTCTGGTATGACTATAAGAACGGCGAGCCGTATGTTCCCCTCAAGAACCTTGATAAAAACCAGCCGAATTTCACCGTGGTGAATTCGATGTTGTCAGAACTGGCCGTCTTGGGGTTTGAATATGGCCTCAGCACAGCCGACCCACACGCGTTGGTGATTTGGGAAGCCCAGTTTGGCGACTTTGTGAACGGCGCCCAGGCGATCATTGACGAGTTTATCGTCAGCTCGGAATCAAAATGGCAAACCATGAGCGGCATCGTCTTGTTGCTTCCACATGGCTATGAAGGCCAAGGGCCCGACCACTCCAGCGCCCGGTTGGAGCGCTTCTTACAGCTCTGCGCCGACGACAATATCCAGGTGTGTTACCCAACCACGCCCGCACAAATATTCCACCTGTTGCGCTTACAGATGAAGCGCGCGTTTCGTAAGCCGTTAGTCATCATGAGCCCTAAGAGTTTATTGCGCCATCGATTGGCGGTGTCTTCTGTATCCGAACTCACCAAAGGCGGATTTCAGGCGGTCATCGCTGATGAGACTGGGCCTGACGCCAACGACGTTACACGCCTTATCCTCTGCAGCGGCAAAATTTATTATGAATTGTTCAGCGAGCGCGAAGACAACAAAAACACAAACACGTCAATTGTTCGAATCGAACAACTCTATCCGTTCCCACGAAAAGAAATGAAAAAACTGCTGCTGAAACACAGACAGCTGAACGAGATCATCTGGGTGCAAGAAGAGCCTGAGAACATGGGCGCCTGGATGTTCATTCGGCCTTTGTTGGAGAGCATTTTGCCCAAAGACGTCAAATTAAATTCTATATGCCGAGAGGCCGCCGCCAGCCCGGCGCACGGTTATCTGTCGATTCACCTCAGTGAACAAAAAGAGATCGTTCAGAACGCCTTCAAAGAGTAATCTTTGGATGGCCCTGGTTTAGATATATGCTGTACCCGGGAAGCGCAATCTCAAGGAGCAAAGCGAATGGCCACTCCAGTTAAGATCCCACAAGTTGGGGAATCTGTCACCGAAGTCACTCTTATTCAATGGCTCAAACATGACGGCGATAAAGTCGAAAAAGACGAACCGCTTTGTCTGATGGAAACCGACAAGGCCGACTTTGAACTTCCCTCGCCTTCATCAGGCGTGTTGAAAACCAACCACAAAGAAGGCGAGGTCATTGAAGTAGGAGCGCAAGTCGCCGAGATCGACGAATCGGGCTCGCCCGCGCCCCAAGAAGAAGCGCCCTCTCAAGAAGCCAGCGCTTCTTCATCGTCTACAACCGAGTCAGAGGCCAAAAGCGAACTTAGCCCGGCGGTCAAGCGTCTGATTGAAGAACATAACTTAAACCCGGCTGACATTCATGGCAGCGGACGCGGTGGACGAATTATTAAAGAAGACGTGTTGTCGTTTTTAGAAACCAAACAAAAGAAGCCTGCCACGAAAGAAGAACCAGCGAAAAGCAAACCCTCCGCTGAAATGAAAAAAGCGCCGGAACCGCGGGTAGATGAATCGGCCCCGGCGCCAGAGGCTGAGATTCCAACCATTTCGACGCAGACTCAATCCAAACCGTCAATGGAGTTTCCTGAAGACGGTGTGAAGCGCGTGCCGATGACAAAGATCCGCCGCCGAATCGCCCAACGCTTGGTTGCAGTTCAGCAGACCACAGCGTCGTTGACCACGTTTAATGAAATTGACATGTCAACGGTTTTGGCGCTTCGTGAAAAATACCGCGAGCGCTTTGACGAAGTACACGGCGTCTCGCTGGGCCTGATGTCATTCTTCGTTCGCGCCAGCGCCATCGCGTTGCGCGAGTTCCCGCGAATCAACGCCAGCATCGAAGGCGACGACATCGTCTACCATCAACACATCCAACTCGGTATGGCGGTCAGCACCGAACGCGGCCTGGTGGTCCCCGTCTTGCGCGATGCGGAACGTTTGTCGTTCGCTCAAATTGAGTTTGAAATTAAGCGCATGGCCAAAGCCGCGCGCGCAGGCAAACTCAACATTCAAGAGCTCAGCGGCGGCACCTTCACCATCACCAACGGCGGCGTGTATGGATCGATGTTATCAACGCCGATCTTAAACCCGCCGCAAGCAGCGATTCTTGGTATGCACGCTATCGAAAAGCGCCCCGTCGCGGTCGGCGACGACGTCGCGATTCACCCCATGATGTATGTGGCGCTGACCTATGACCATCGCCTGGTTGACGGCAAGGAATCCGTATCATTTTTGGTGAAGATCAAACAACTGATCGAAGACCCGGCGCGTATGATGTTAGAAATTTGATGGAGGCTGACCGTGAGCGACACCGAATATGACCTGATCGTAATCGGCGCCGGCCCGGGCGGGTATGTCGCCGCCATCCGCGCCGCGCAACTGGGCTTCAAAACCGCCTGCGTCGACAAACAATACCTGGGCGGGACATGCCTCAACGTCGGCTGTATCCCCAGCAAGGCGCTGCTGGACTCAAGCCATCACTACCACCAGGCCCAACATTCGCTTCACCAACACGGCGTCAAAATCGGCCAGTTAGAATTCGACGTCAGCGCCATGTTGAAGCGCAAAGACAAAATCGTCAAAACCATGACCGGCGGCATCAACGGCCTGTTTCGCAAGAACAAAGTCGATAAGATCATGGGTCTCGGCTCTATCGTCGACGCGAACACGGTCGAAGTCGACGACGGCAAAGAAAAGAAACAATACAAAACCAAACGCATCCTCATCGCCAGCGGCAGCGTCCCTATCGAACTACCCAACCTGCCCTTTGACGGCGAACAGATCGTCAGTTCGACTGAGGCGTTGTGTTTTGAAAGCGTTCCCAAAAAACTAGCGGTTATCGGCGCTGGCGCCATCGGCTTAGAACTCGGCTCAGTATGGAACTGGCTGGGCGCTGAAGTCACTGTGATTGAACTGACGCCGAATATTATTCCCCTGATGGACCTGGAAATGACCGAGGCGCTGAAAAAGTCGCTCGAAAAACAGGGACTCAAATTTAAAATGGAAACCAAAGCCGAAAACGCCACGGTCACTAAGAGCGGCGTGAAGATATCGCTGAAAGGGCCTGACGGCGACGAAACCCTAGAGTGTGACAAACTTCTGGTCGCGGTTGGCCGCAAGCCCTGCACGGAAGGTCTCAACCTCGACAAGGCGGGCGTGAAGGTCAGCGACCGCGGCCGCGTTGAAGTTAACGAGCATTATGAAACGAACATCAAGGGAATCTTCGCCATTGGCGATGTCATCAAAGGGCCGATGCTCGCCCATAAGGCCGAAGAAGAAGGCATCGCCGCCGTCGAACGCATGGCGGGCGTCGCTGCGCATGTGAATTACGACGCCGTACCGAACGTTGTCTATACGCACCCCGAAGTGGCGAGCGTCGGCATTACTGAAGAACAAGCCAAAGAACAAGGCATTGAATACAACGTCGGTAAGTTCCCGTTCACGGCGAACGGCCGCGCCCGTTGCATGGACGAAGACGAGGGCATGGTCAAAATGATCAGTGACGCCAAAACCGACCGAATGATCGGGATGCATATCATGAACGCCCGCGCCTCTGACCTGATTGCCGAAGGGGCGATTGCGATGGAGTTTCATTCCAGCGCCGAAGACATCGCCCGTTCGGTTCACGCGCACCCGACCCTGCCGGAGGCGATCAAAGAGGCCGCCCTAGCGGTCGACAAACGCGCGATTCATATTTAGACAGACATATGGGGAGAGCGAGCCTCCCGACGAGCCGCAAAAATGAGAAATGGTTTTGTTCTCAGTCGGCTCACCAGGAGGTTCGCCCTCCACCCGTTTTACGACCCGCCAAGATTTTTCCCTAATACAACGACCAAAGTTCGATGCCGACTTCGTCGACGACGCTGCCGGGTGATGGGGTTTTCGCGCTCCAAGCGACAGGGGTATTGCCTGACTCTGAAAATTTGGTGCGATGCAGCGACAGGCCAGAGCCGTCGGCGTCCATCGGCCACGGCGCCCTGTCGAAATATGTGGTCTCATCAATCAACACCCAAGCGAGAAATTCATCGGGTTGGGCGAAGGTCTGAGGCTTCTCAAGCCGAATTCGCTCTGAGTTGTTGGCCAGCAACCCTTGAAACGGCCCCGCCATGACTGAGTCAACGCCGCCGGCGCCATACGTCTCAAGAAACGCTTGTTTTAACACCTGGATTGATGGGTCAAACCCAACGATTACCAAGGCTTGTTTTGGCGCTAGTTCTACCCCCATCGGCAAGTCAAAATCTACCCCGCCGCGAATTCGAAACGGGCCGCGCTCGTTCCAAAGCGGCGCGGTCTCGTTCGTTGGGTTATATATCTCAACATACTCGCCAAAGTCGCTGGTTGAGGCGTTCTGAGCGTCGCTGGGATGGAACATAAATTCGCTGATACTGAGTTGAGGCGCCCGCGCCGGGTTTGGCTCCATCGCGCTTGGCCCAAGCGACGCCCAATCGCCGCCGCCTGATACGCGGCCATAGGTTTCGCCGGGCTGTTGCGCTTGAAAACGCACCGCGTCAACCACCCGCCCCACGCCAGCAACGTCAGGCTCATAGGACAGGTAAAGACGTTCGCCGTCTTTACCTAATCCAAAGCCAGTTTCTCCCTTGGCGCCAAAGTCGTCGGCCTGAGTAAAGACCTTAAAGGCGCCGGCGCCGAGTTGTTGGGTAGGAACCGCCCACTTTTTGAGGTCACTATCGTCGTCTGATAAATAATATCCACTGAGCGATATTGGTTCTGAACTCGCGTTGACGAGTTCGATCCAGTCGCCGTCTTCATCGCCTTCAAGGCTTAGCGCGAGAAACTCACTCAGTTGAATTCCCGGTTGAATGGGAGAATCACCCGCAGCAGGTGAGCCGCCAATGAACGCGCTGGCCTGCCAGTTGCCCGCGTACTCAAGCATTTTGTTCATCTGGTCGAGAGACGCGGCGGCTATCGGGGTTAGCGAATGCCCCGCTCCATCAGCGGCGATGGGCCACAAGCCTTCATCGTCATACTCAAACTGGACGATCTGTGCATCGGCGGTTTGGTCGCGTAGTTCGACATGCTCGCCGCTGTTTGACAGGCGCCCGCTATAAGGGCCGAAGAACAGCGCATCGTCATCGAGTCTATACGTTTCGCGCAATTGAGCGAGTTGAGATGGATCCATGGCCGAGGTCAATAGCCCATAGGTTTGCGGCGGCAGCACATCGTTGGGGCTGAAGCGGAAGTCGATTCCATCAGTAAACGCAAGGCTGCCTAGCGCAATTGAATCTGTTTCGTTCACATTAAAGAATTCAATATATTCAAACTCTGAGCCTAGGGCCGGATTATACATCACTTCGGTCACACGCAGGTTTTCGCGAATGAACGCCAAGTCGCCTTGGGTGGATTGTTTAATGAAGTTGGCTTCGTCGATGGCGCTCCACTCGTCGCCGTTTTTGGCGCGAGCCCGAACGCGGGTTGAGTTTGATATCTGAATGGGCGAATCATAAAGCACCGCCGCAGGCGATATTTCACCGCCTTCAAGACGCGGGTCTGAACCGTCGAGCGTGTAATAGACCGGGACGGATTGAGTGGGATCATCAATCGGCCGTGAAATTCCGACAAACAGCCCAAACACAATATCTGAGCTATTGGCGTTGGTTTGGTGGACTTCGGCGGCAATAACGTTTTCGCCGTTTTTCAACAACGAAAGGTCAAGATCAAACGGGCCTTCAAACTCGGCGTTCGTCACCGTACGGTTTGCGAAGGTGTCATGAGTCACATCGCCATTGGGCATTCCGATGCGAAAGGCTTCTTCTCCGTTGATATAGATAATGACGCCGTCGTCAACAAAGGGCGCGATGACCGCGCCGACTTCGTTCAAGTCGCTTGAGGCGTCTAAATTGAACGTCGTCCGAAAATAATAGGTTGTCTCGCCCAATCGCAACGGCGTGTTTTTGGGCCAACTGAGGTCTGAGTTTTCAACGTAAAGTAATGATTGGCCCGAACCCCAACTTGAATCGTCATAGCCTGGTTTGCGCCAGGCGTCGCCCAGGTCAACGCCGCTCTGGTTATACTTCCATTCCGTGTCAGCATCCACGATCGTGTCAAAGGTAAATTCCTGGCTTACAACCGAAGCGAGTTCTAATGAAACATCCGACCCAATCACGCCGCCCCGGTGGCTGAAGGTCGGCGCCGCGGTGCGCGGAAACAGTTCGGCCACGCGGAGTTGTTCGAGCACGATGTCAGATCTGACGGGCAGGTAGTCTTGTAAAATGCGGTTGATCTCATTGGTCCAATGGGGGTCTCGCAGCCGGGGTTGATTAAAGCGCTTGTCTCCCCAGCGCGCCGACTCGCCGACAATGGCGCGGTCGATTTGGTTGGCTAGCGCCATGTATCGTTCGATTGAGTTTTCAGCTGTCAATGCGCCTCCATTAAAGAAATGCATCTGAATGCGGTCGGCGACATACATGCGAAACTCAGGCAGTTCTCTCAACGATTGAAACACCAACGCCGGGTTGTCCCTGCCGCGGTGAAATTCAACCACATTTACGGTCGGCTCTTCGAGCGACCATTCCGCGTCCCAGATGTAATAAAAAAAGCCGACGGTTTTGGTGCGTTGGTAGGATGAATAGTAGTTCCAGGGGCGCCCGCCGCCGCCGATAACTGTGGGCGCGTCGCGGTTGCCCGCAAAAAAGACACAGAGCATGTAGTCAATCAGGCTGTCGAGGTTCACATAATTTTGAATTTTCTCATACCCTTGCGCAGTGCGGTATTCGCGCCGGGCGACCATTCTCATCAATTCATCGAAGCCGTCTTTGTTTCCGGCTTTGACCTGAACTTGATTGATGCCGCGCGTGCCGCCAGTGATGACGTCCCACTCTTCTTTTTCGCCGCCGATGGCTTCGGCTGAGAAGGCGTCGTCAGGCCGTTCGGTGAGGTTATAGAGCCCCCAGTACATGCCGTTCAAATACAGATGGACGTAGGTCCCATGAGCGCCAGGCTGCCCCATATCAATCTGGGTTTGCCGTGAAAACTGGTCGCGAATGTACTCGGCCTTGCCGATGTTGCTGCCAAAGCCGCCTTCCTGCGAATGCCATGAATAGTTGTAGGCGCCGCGCAGCACCAGCGTGTCAAATTTATCAACATCTGAATCGGGGAACACCTTGAACCGCAATGTCGGCGGGCCATAGTCGCGTTTAAACAACATCCGAAACGAAAACTTTTTGTTCCCGGCGCTTCGGCTATACCCGCCTTGAATCCGCAATCCACAATTGACCTGAAACTCAAGGCCGCCGTTGGGGTCGATCCATTCGACTGATACGGGGCGCTCCCATTCAACGCCCTTGTTATCGGTCCACAAATAAATGCCCGTTCGTCTGTCAAACAGGTTGTCTTTGTCGGTGACGATTGAAAGGCTTGGAATAGTCTTTAAATCATCCTTGATGGTGGCGCGGTAATCAGGATGGTTAACAACGTCCGGGTCCATGTCGTAGTCGCCAGTTTGATTTCCGCCCCAGGCTGTCGGATATCCGGCAGGTCGTGTTTGCCGCAACACGTCATCCAAAAAAATGTAAGTATGTGAAACGACATCGCTCGAGGCGCCGCTATCAGTATACGATGAGGCGCGTAACGTGGTGGTTTGGTTTATGTGTAACGGCCCGTCATAGAGCGCGCCGTCTTCAGGCGTCGGGTCGTCGCCATTGGTGGTGTAATAAATATCTGCGCCAGGCCCTGCTGTCAGTTCAAGCGTGAACGGCCCTTCATAAAACCCTCGCTCTACGCTAAATGAAACGGCGTTCAAAAACTCGCTTACTCCGCCTTGATTGATCTCTCCCGGCGTCGGTTGAGTAAAAAACACACGCTGACTGCTTGCGTCCATTCCATACGACACGTTGCCGCGCCAGACATCCTGGTTTGGGTAGTTTGGGGCAAATTCGTCAATGATGGCGCCATCGGGGTTCACCAGAGCGAGGTATTCGCCTTCAACCGCCAGGGTAAAGTTGGTATGCAATGGTTCATTGCGGGTTTTTCGGTTCTTGCCTGAAGCGAAGATGACCAAAAATTCGCCAGATGCTAATGACAAATTGGGCAATTTCCACAGGGTTAAGTTCGACGGGTCGTCGGTCAGACGCCAACCGCTCAGCGAGACGGAATCGGCGCCGACGTTCCAAAGTTCGATCCAATCCGGGTCGTCGCCGTCTTCATCAAAGAGAACGGATGAATTGCTCGCCATGAACTCGTTGATGACAATTTGTGAATAGACGGGCGAACAAAGAACAACGGAGAAGGTAAACAATAAAAACAGTCGTACAGTCATAAAAATATCACTGCCCCAAGTTGGCGCATCTCCCTATTGCTAACAGAATTCTAATATTTGATAATGTATCATAGAACAGCGATTTTGTAATGTTAAATACGACCATACCTTATGGTTCATCTTTGTTTCAGGTGAAGCAAGTCAAGAGACTGTCATGATAAACGAAATCTACCCGTATTATCTCGCAGGCAAACCCGAGCAGCCAAATAACGACCTTGAGGTCGCAGATAAATTCACCGGCAAAACCGTCACTCGCGTCGCTCGCGCGGACAAAACAACCATCATCAAAGCAATTGATGCAGCCTGCGGCGCCGCCAACCCCATGCGCGAGATGGCCGCCTATCAACGGCGCGAAGTTTTGCTTCATTGCGCCAAGCGGTTTGAAGAACGCGCTGAAGAACTCTCGCAAAGCCTTTGCATCGAAGCAGGCAAGCCGATTCAACACAGCCGCGGCGAAACCCAGCGTTTGATTGACACCTTTCAAATCGCGGCGGAAGAGGCCGTGCGGCTCGATGGAGACATGACTCCACTCGACCGCATCCCCCGCGCCAAAGGGTATACCGGATTCACCAAACGCGTGCCAATCGGCCCTTGTTCGTTTATTACGCCGTTTAATTTCCCGCTTAATTTGGCCGCCCACAAAGTCGCCCCGGCGCTAGCGGTCGGCTGTCCGTTTGTATTAAAGCCAGCGAGTTACACACCGCTGGGGGCGTTGATCATCGCCGAGACACTCGCTGAAACCGACTTGCCCGAAGGGGCGTTTTCGGTGTTGCCCTGCAAAGCCAGCGAGGCCTCGCCCCTAGTAGAAGACGAGCGCATGAAGTTACTCAGTTTCACCGGTTCAGCCGAAGTCGGCTGGGAACTCAAACGCAATGCGGGCAAAAAACATGTAGTGTTAGAACTCGGCGGCAACGGGGGTTGCATCGTCGACCAAGACGCCAACATCAAAGACGCCGTCGAGCGAATCGCCTTTGGCGGCTTCTATCAATCTGGCCAGAGTTGTATCAGCGTTCAACGGGTCTACATCCACCATACCATTTATGACGAGTTCAAAGCCGCGTTTGTTCAGAAAACACTCACGCTAAAAGCCGGAAACCCCCAAGATGAAAATACCTTCATCGGCCCGGTAATTTCACATGAAGACGCCGAACGCATCGAATCGTGGGTTAAGTCGGCCATCAACAATGGCGCCACCCTGCTCTGCGGCGGTCAACGAAAAGGCGCTGTCGTTGAAGCAACCGTGTTAGACGATGTAGCTGAGAGCGAAAGCGTTTATTGTGAAGAAGTGTTTGGACCGGTCGTTTGTATTGAGCCATTCGCCTCCTTTGACCAAGCCATCGAAAAACTCAACCAAAGCCGCTTTGGCCTCCAGGCGGGCGTCTTCACCCGTGACATCCATAAAGCCATGAAGGCTTGGAACGAGATCGAAGTCGGCGGCGTAATGATTAACGAGTCGCCTTCTTGGCGGGCCGACCAGATGCCCTATGGCGGGGTTAAAGACAGCGGGTTTGGCCGAGAAGGCGTGTTATGTTCAATCGAAGATATGAGCGAGTTGCGTCTGATGGTTCTGCGCAGCGAGTAATTGAGTTTTCAGGTTCTTCCGATATTTGAGTACTTCCCTTGCTGCATGACCTGGAATGTGGTCAAAAAACGATATTCGTCCTTTCAATAATAGACAACCCAACTCAGGCATGGGTGCAACTCAGGGAGCGCCTGTGCAAAAAGGCGGAGCCGCACTGAAGCGAGCAGAGTTGCACCCATGCCAAATACAGCGATAAAAAAATCATCCTTGAGATTGTGTCTGCAAATTTTAATTCAATTTGAAAGAAAGTATCCAAATCCCGGATGAGCCAGTTTTCATTCTGAATCATTTAACTGAATCATTTAAACAGTCCATCATTTCAGGCGCATTGTTATTTCATCAGCTTTGGTATATATGTTTTAAATCATTATAGAGAACCAGATTCACCCTTCTATTCTTACGCGCTGAAAAATAATAACTTATGGCGAGTTGCCGCATTAAGCATGTATTGATTTCCCAATAGAATCTGGTATAGTCAAAAGTCTGTGTTGTAATAATTTATTCATTAATACGAATCTCTCGTTTTTTGAGAAGTAGACTGGGACAGGACAAGTTGACATGGGCGAGCACAATCCAATCACAGACATCTCTTACGTCAGCAAAATTAACAAGAGTAAAATTCTCTCCCTCATTCGTTCACGAGACCTCATCTCTCGCGCTGAAATTGGTAAGGAAATGGGGTTGAGCCTGCCGACGGTTTCACGCCTGGTTGATAGTCTAATTCATCATGAAAAGTTAGTCCTTGAAGTTGGTACGGCGACTCCAAGCCGGGGACGCCCTCCTCAATTGGTCAAGTTTGCCGGCGACACAAACTATGTGATTGGCCTGACGATTTCTCCTAAATATATCTACGCCCTATTATCAAACCTAAACGCCCACATCATTACGGACATTCGAATTCCTACCCAGGCTGAAGACGGCGTTGAAGCGATGGTCAAACGAATCGCCGAAGCCATTCAAGAGATGAACCGCCAGTCTGGCGTTAATCTTGAACAAGTGTTAGGCGTGGGGATAGGCGTCGGCGGCCTGGTTGACTCAAAGCGGTCTATGTTAGCCTATTCATCAGCCTTCGGTTGGGAAAACGTCGACCTTGCCGGGGAGTTGGGCCGCCATCTAGATATCCCCATAAAGTTTGACACCGTCGCCCGCGTGATGGCGCTGGGCGAGTTGTGGTATGGCATCGGCCAAACCGTGAAAGACTTTATCAGCCTATATGTGGGCCATGGCATCGGCATGTGCGCCGTGATCGACGGCAAGCCGCATTACGGTTCGGCTGGCATGACCGGTGAATTGGGGCATTGTACATTTGAGGTCCCCAGCGGCGGCAGCATCAACCTCGAAGAAGCGGCGGGAGGGCGCGGCATCGCCCGCATCGCAAAAGAACGCATCTCAGAATTTCCTGACAGCCTGCTTCACCAATACAACGAAGGCCATCCTGACACCATCACCGCAGAAACCGTCGCTCTCGCCGCCGGACGCGGCGACCAATTATCAAAAGAAATTTACGCGCGCGCGGCCAGTTATTTAGGCGCCGCCGTGGCGAACTTAATTCATCTGTATAATCCACAGGCGGTCGTCATCGGCGGCGGGGTCGCGCAGGCGGGCGACTTCTTCTTTGATGACATCAAGAAGACCGTCAAGGAACGCGCGTTGCCGCGGCTGGCGGATGACGTAATCATACAGCCTGCGTATCATGGCGCACGAACCAAAGAAATGGGCGCGGTCGCGCTGATTTTGAATGAGGTTCTCTCGCTAGAAATTTCAAATCTTAAAGAAAAAGCAATCGCGCCATAACAACAGAATCCATTGATAACATGCTGACTAACTGGGCGTTTTGACGCCCAGTTTTTTTATGACATTTTCGAGCCAGTTTTTATACGTCCAGTCCTTAGAGATACGCTGATGGGCCGCATGGCGAATAGCCTCGCGCTCTTGTTTTGAATTGAGATAGTGTTTCACCTTTTGGGCGAAATCTGACACGCGGGTCGCATAGACGGCCTCTTTTTCATTGGCGAGATATTCATCAAATTGAGGCCGGTCGCTGATTTGAAAGCCGCCCATTCCACCTACATTGAAGTAGCGCATGTTTGGCGCCATCTGATGGCCGATGGAATGAATGTTGACAAAGATGGAACCATGCGAGAACGCCTTAGGCTCCTCTGTCATGGGCAGGTATCCCTTAAAACAACGGCGTAAGACCGACCCTTGGGGCAGGTAGGCGTCCCAGTCAGAACCAAACAACGCTAGGCCCATCGGCGCCAGCTGTTCTAACACCGCCTGACGCCGCGCGGCGGTGCCCTGGCTCAAAAGGTAGCGAAAGATGGAATACCACTCGTCTTCGCTATTGATATCGGGCAACGGGTTGTCATCCAGGTATGTATACAAATTGAGGTCTTGATCAAAGTCGCTAAGATCACGTTCAGCGGCTTGGATCGCTTTGATCAATTCATCGCGGCCTTGCCATTGCGCCCAGAATGATTGTTGGCCCGACGGGGGCAGGGCCAGCGAGTTGCCCACCATAATGATCGGCATGGTATCGTCAGTCGGCGTGGGCTGGGGCGCGACAAAATCAGCCATGATGGGCTGAAAGAAACAGTGGTGGTATCCGCGCCGCTCAAAGATTGGAACCAAGTGTTCTTCAATAGGGACAACTAACTCACCCTGATATTGGGCGTTATCATAGTAAGCAATGTTAGACACCGCCTGCACCCAAGGAGTTTGAAGCGATTCAAAGACGCTTTGGGAAACGCATTGCGGTGCGTGGTAGCCGTAACTGATGATTAGATCTGGCTGAGAGGTTTCGACCGCCTCTAAAAACAGCGGCTCAGCCAAGCGTTGATATTCGCGTCCGGCGGCGTCCATGCGGTAACGGTTAAAGACAATCCAGTGGGTTTTGACCCCCCATCCGTTTAGATAGTTCTCGATGGATTTAAGGTGCAGCTCGCCTGGAGCGTTTTGCCAGCAATTGACCAGTAAGACAGTCTTCATTGTTTCGGATTGAGGTTTCGACTTTGCAATCAACACCTCACGGTCTTTGATCCACTGATCACGGCGTTGATTGATCTCAGAATTGAGTGTGTCGCGGTCAACATGTGACAGGCATTCAGGCGACACGGTTACTTTGATCTCGCCGCATTGAAACAGATTATAGGAACATAGCGTTTCGACAATTGATTTTGCGCTCAACTCCGCGGCGCCAAATTGTAAGCGTTCTGTCACTAGCCCGTTTCTAAGGTCAACCAATGTAAAACACGCCATTACCCGCGCTGCGGTCGGTTCAATAACCACTACACGAAGGTCTTCGTTGGCGACAACGTGTGACAACGCCTCAGCGGCGGCGTACCCCGCCCCGCCGCCAACAATGAGCCAGACGCCCTCGCCTGGCGCCTCGCTTCTCATCAGTTGTCTTAATTCTGATTCATCCTTTGCGGCGTCATGTTCGCCAATAATCCATGAATGAGGGTTTTGAGCCGTGCGGCAACGGATCGAGTTTCCACACTGTTGAAGTTCAAGCGGCTCGCTTTCGTAGGGGGTTGACAACCATTGCAGGATTTCATGCGAACGCGACTGCAGGTATTGCAGGTTGTTCTGCAAGTTCGGCGTGCGGATTTGATGAAGCGGCGTCCAAGGTTGGTTCATAATCGTTATAGTGGTTGTCAGAATTAGATGCGGATTGAATTTACGTAACTGTATCTATCGCTGTCCGCCGCGGCGGATACGGGCGCGCTTTACCCACATTTTTTTGACAAACGCTCTACTAATTTCTAGAAGCCATTTCAAAAATAATGATTGCATTTCAATACAGTTTCAACGTAGCAATTATTGAAGACCCAACATAGGCGTGGGTGCAACTCTGTGAGCGCCTGTGCTTGAAAGCGGAGCAGCACCGAAGCGAGCAGAGTTGCACCCACGCCGCCCGCTGCAAATCGATAGTTTTTTTCACTGGCTTATGATAATCAACCATCATTACAAACGTCTAAACCGAGTAAAGCAAGGGTAAGGTGTTGGCGTGTAGTAGTGAGCGCCTTTGTAATTGGGTGGAGTCCTCACCAACCCTATAACAAAAAGGCCCAATTCGCAGGTGCGAATTGGGCCAAGATATGGTCTAAGAATGAAACTTACAGTTCGAAGCCGGAGCGATACGAACGTTTGACAAACCGGTTGGCTTCGGGGTAATTGGTGACGCGCATGGTGTTGCCGTCCCAATCGAGTTTCTTGCCGGGGCAGCGAATCGACAGGTTGCCCAACAAGACCATTTCGGTAAACGGACCCGCGTAGTCAAAACTGCCGCTGGGTTGTTTGCCGCTTTTGATTCCCCACGCCCAGGCGCGGTAATGGTTTTGGTTGGCGATTCGTGGGATGTAGCCAGCCGGTTTTTTATAGCCCTTGAATTTGCGCTCAGGAATCAAACGCGGATTGCTATTGCCGTAGGTGCCCATGGTGATATAGCCTTCGTCGCCGACAAACAACGATCCGCTTTCGCTGATATTGCCGTCGCCGCCGGTATCGCCCAAGCGGACGTCTTCATCAATGTCTTTTGGACGTTCGGGCTTGAGGTTGCCGTCGTACCAGTAGAAGGTCAATGGCGCAAAGCTGCCGCGCGCCGGAAACTCAAAACGAATGATTGATTCGGTCGGAGGCGATTGATCGGTTCCGCCTTTTTGGTGAATGCACTCAACGCTGCTCGGATACCCCAATTGCAACGACCAATAGGGGGCGTCGAGAATATGACAAGCCATGTCGCCGAGCGCGCCGGTGCCAAAGTCCCACCACCCGCGCCATTTGAAAGGCGCATAGCCTTCGTTAAATGGACGCCAAGGGGCTGGCCCTAGCCATAAATCCCAATCAATATCTTCAGGCACAGGCTGAGGCGGAAGCATTTCTTTCTTGCCCTGCGGCCAGATGGGGCGGTTGGTCCAGCAGTGGACTTCACGAACGTCGCCAATCACGCCGTCCCAGATCATTTCACAGGCTTCACGAATGCCGTCGCCTGAGTGGCCCTGGTTGCCCATTTGAGTGATTACGCCATACTTGTGCGCAGCTTTGGTCAGCATACGCGCTTCGTAGACGTTGTGAGTCAATGGCTTTTGAACATAAACCGCCATGCCTTTTTTCATGGCTTTCATCGCCGCGACCGCGTGAAGGTGGTCTGGCGTCGAGACGGTCACACCGTCAAGATCGTGTTCTTGATCAAGCATCTCGCGGTAGTCTTTGTACTTGCGCGCATCCGGGCATTTACGGAAGGTGCCGTCGGCGCGACGCCAGTCGGCGTCGCAAAGCGCGATGATATTTTCGTACGCTTGATGTTCGAGAATGTCGCCCGACCCCTTACCGCCAGCGCCAATCGCGCCCAAATTGAGCTTTTCGTTGGGAGAGCGGTACCCCATTCGTTTCAATGATGGAACTCTTCCCGTCGCGCAACCTGCCATTAATGCAGAGCCGCCCGCCAGGAAAAAGCGCCGTGATACTGTATGCTTACTCATCGTAATCCCTTTCCAAACGAGTTTGAGAACTCACAGAGTGTCGCCGCCCTGATCATCGAAAAGCGGCCTACTTCACATATAGTAAGAAAAAAAAACACATCTCTCAAGTCGTAGGAGCGATGATTTCGCACCCCTAAAGCGGTCTATGGCTCATAATAAGGCTGATCATTTGTGTATTGTTCATAGCGCTTTCGTGAGGCATCGTCCATCTTCTCGCGCCAGGTCGACTTGCCATTCACCAATTCATCCGCAGACAATTCAAAGGGGGCCCAAACCGTTCGCCCATAGACATCGATTAAGTTGAACGTCAATTTGGGGTCGCCAGTCAGGTCAAATTCAATCAACCCCACATTGGGGCTGGCGTTATAGACCTGGCGAATGCGGCGTTCGGGCCTTCGGCTGGTCCACCCCATGCCCGTCGTTTGCGCCAAAGGCGAACTCACCAGGTCATATAAATCATACCCGCCTTTTTCAGACCAGGGGACGCAATTCAACTCGCCGACATGGGTGTCGCCAGTCAACAATACAACGCCGGAAATTTTTTCGTGTTGAATGTATTCAAACAGCTGATCGCGTTCGTGAACAAACGCCGCCCAAGAGTCGCCGCCGGGGCCTTTGGCTTTTGTGAAGCCGCTGCCTGACACAATCACTTTGAATGGCGAGCGGCTCTGTTTTAGCTGGTCTTTAAGCCACTTCAGTTGGCCTTCGCCCAGCATGGTTTTCTCTGGGCCGTCAGGGCCCGCATTGGGATCGCGGTAATAGCGAATGTCAATAAAAATAAAGTCAACGCCGCCATACGAGTATGTGAAAAATACTCCGGGCGTTAGCGGCGTTCCATATTCGGGGTTAGGCCAATAGGTTTTGAATACCTTTAGGGCTTCAGCTTTGTGAGGATGAGTGCGGTCATGGTCATTTAACCCGAAGTCATGATCGTCCCAAACCGCTAACTGTGGGATGGAGCGAATCAAAGGCTGTAGCAAGGCAACATCGCGTTGGCGGCGGTATTCTTCAGCCAAAATATCGTGGTCTAGCGCGTCGCCATAAATATTGTCGCCCAGCCAAAAGAACAAGTCTGGCGAAATTGAACGAACCGCCTGCCAAATCGGCTGTTCACGGTCTTCCTGCCAACGCGCGCATGAGCCAAACGCCACTCGAAACCTGGCCGGCCCGTCAGGCGCAGTCTTGGTAGTAAACGGCTGCAGGTTTCCCAAGTATGTGTCTTTGGCGCCTTCAACCAGAATTCGGTAATAATAGGTAGTGTCTGGGTTCAGGTTGGCGGCCGACAACGTTAAGCAATAATCGGTCTTCTTATCAGCCGTTTGAGTCGCAGAGGTTTTTGCATGACTGAATTCGGGAGTGACATCATACTCAATCGCCGCTGTGTAAGGCCCGCTCAGGCGCACCCAAATCGATAGAGAATCCGGCGCAACCGCGCCGACCATCGGCCCCTGCATGATACGCGGGTAGCCGCCGTCCGCTTTCGCCGCGAACCCACTTTGAACACACACAGATAGAACCATTGATACTAGAAATAACCGTTTCACGGGCGCCTCCTTGGAACTAATAAGATGTTTGCTTGAGGATTCTACAAGATGATTAGAATTTGATGAAAGACAAAAAAAATATTTAGATGGCAATTGGACCTCGACGCTTCCATTGGATTCAATTGGGGAATTTCAGTTTGTGGTTCGACGCTCGAAACGCCTAGCTCACGACACTGTGTTTTTTTTGCCAGGCCATCGTTGTTCATAGACAATTACACTGCCGTCGTTGGCTAATACGCGGTATTCCCCAATGTCTCAGGGTGGACATGCTCAATATGCTTATAGTCAATGTATGGAGACAAGACCACATCAAAAGAGTCCGAAACCACTTTTTCGTGCTGGATTCTCATGACAACACCTTGTGCACGGCGTCAACGATTCGTTCGAGCTGATCATCAGTCAGTTTGGGCGACAGCGGCAGACTCACGGTATTTCGTCCAATAGTGAATGCGTTTGGGCAATCCTCATTCCTCCAACCAAACCGTTTTTGATAACTGGGGTGTTCGGTCATACTTAGGTAATGAATTCCTGAACCGATGTTCATTTCGTGTAACCGCGAGACAAACTCGTCTCTTGATACGCCCGCTTTATATTCTTCTATCATGATTGTATACAAATGACAGGCGTGTCGCGTGTCTTTCTCTTCCACCGCAGGCAGCGTAAGCGGCAAGCGCTGAAGGTGTTGATTATACAAATTCCAGATTTCTTTTCGCCGCTGCCAATGAGTTTCAACTCGCGCGAGTTGGTGGATTCCAAGCGCAGCTTGGATATCCATCATGTTGTATTTGTACCCCACGTCGACGACGTAGTAGTGTTTAAATCCTTCGTCAGAAAAGCGCTTCCAAGCGTTGGCGGACAGGCCATGCAAGGCCAGGGTTTTTACACGGTCAATATGGGGTTCGTCTTTGGCGATGACCATCCCGCCTTCGCCCGTAGTCATGTTTTTGGTTACATAAAAACTAAAACAGCCAAAGTCGCCGATGGCCCCCGCTTGTTGTCCGTGATATTCGGTCTCAATTGCGTGGGAGCAATCTTCAATCAGCAGGAGGTTGTTTTCATCCGCAAGGTTCGAAATGCTTTCCATGTCACACGGGCGTCCAGCAAAATGAACGGGCAGGAGCGCCTTGGTTTTTGAGGTCCGTTTCTTTTCGATTTCAGCTGGGTCAATATTCATCGTGGCCGGATCAACGTCCGCCAGGACGGGCGTAGCGCCAGAATGGATGATAGCGTTGATGGTTGCGCAAAAGGTCAACGGTGTAGTGATGACTTCGTCGCCCGGCCCCAGCCCGGCGGCTAACAGGCTGAGGTGAAGCCCGGCGGTGCATGAATTGACCGCCGCGGCTTGTTCTACGCTTTTATAAAGGGCGAACGCTTGTTCAAATTGGGCGACCTTGGGGCCTGTGCCGATCCAACCCGAGCGCAGGCAATCGACAACTTCGTTTATCTCTTCGTCGCCGATGTAGGGCGAGCCAAAGACGATGTAGTCGTCATGAAATGGAGTCGTGTTCACTGGCGTTGACCTAGCCCCTGGCCTGCAGCGCGGCGCGGCGCTGTTCATAGTGTTGGGCTTGTTGATAGAACGGCTGTTTTTTGTCTTGTGGGATCACGTTCAACTCTGTCAAGAGTTGCGGCAAGTCTTTGGTATTCTTTTTCCAATCTAAATGCGTTTCAGCATACGCTCTGGCGGCGCGTTTCAGTTCAGGCAGTTTGTCTTTGTTGTCAACATAATACTGCATTTGTCTGGCCAGGTCTTCTATATTCACGCGGCATTGCGGCCAGTAGTAGCCGTCATTACGCGCATAGAGCCGGTCAATTTTGACGACGCGCCCGCTGGTCTCATCAACAAACTCGTTCATAGGGCCGTTGTCGCTGACAATCAGCGGCAGCCCACAGGCCAGCGCTTCGGCTTGGGTCAAACCAATTCCGTCTAACCGCGAGGGATACACATACACATCCCCAAGATGATACAACCCCGGCGCAGGCACCGTTTTTTCTTCATAAACTAACCTTCCCTCTTTTTGCAGCGAAGTAATCAGCGGCGCCAACTCGGGAAACTGAAGGTGTACGGGCTTTTGAGTGTGAATCACCAAACGCGCCGGGCCTTTGACTTCGCGAAACGCCGCAATGAGAAAGTCTGTGCCTTTTCGGCTGGGGTTATAGCCCGCCGAATGAAAGAACGTCACCGCGCTGGGGTCAGTTTGTTCGAACGATTGAGGTTTGTATAAATCCACATTTGTTCCCCAAGGGACATAATTCGCTTGGGGGTGCCAATCGAAGGCGGAATAGTGACGTTTGGTATTACACAATAAAAAGTCATAGCAACCAAAAATCGGGATCGTCAACTCGGTGTAATAATCCACATACGCCCCGGTTTTGATCCGCATCTGAGCGCACCCGACCACTGGCGCCCACCAATGTTGTTCATTGAAAATTACGGTATTGATTTGGAATTTCTGCAGCCAGGCGCGAAAGTCATTTAGATCAATCGCCGTCGGTATATTCGTCTGAACCGGCTTGCCCCACGTGACCCGGTCGTCATCCCAATTGGGGTCGCCTTGCCCCGAGGTTTCGCCGCCGCGCGCATAGATAAACACCTCATGATCGTTTTGGAGCGCCTCTCGGTATTGTTTTGACACATACGCGGCGCCGCGCTCAAACCAGGTTGTGACGATGCCCACCCGTAAAGCGTCCGGTTTGTTTGATTGAACAGGTTGAACGCTAGGACTTGTCGGGGCCTGGGCCCGGGGCGTAATCAGCGCCTGAATTTTTTCTTTATTTAACGATGGCTTCGGCCACTCTTTTTCATTGAGCAAGCGTTGCATGTGTTCGGCCAATTCTTTCGCCCTGGCGGAGTAACTGTGCTTCGCCGCCGCTTCTTGGCGCCCGGCTTGAGAAATCTGTTCGCGTTCATCGTCATGGTTTAAATAATACTCAATGTGTTTCTCTAAATCATGAATCGAAGACGCTTCAATGTAGTGTTGTTTGTCGATAAACGGGTTTTCATCAGACAGCGTTTCTGAAATGAGAAAGGCGCCCGAACCAAGCGCTTCAAACACGCGCGTTTCGGTATCGAGATGGTCTTCGGCGTGAATGTTGATCGCGATCTTGGCGCGATTAAACATCGTCGCCATATCGGGCCCATACGCCTGGCAAGCCGCCACGTTAAAGCGTTGTTTTAACCGGGTGATGATATCGCGCCGCCGTGGAGTGACGCCGCCGACAAACACAACATCAATGTCTTTCTCGACGCCGTCGATGGGGCGATGGGTTTGTTCGTCAAACGCGCTGAGAAACACCGCGATCTTGTCTTCCGGCATCCAGCCTTTTTCACTGATGGCTTTTTTACACGCCGGCGTGCGCACAAACACCTGGTGAAACAAGCCGCTTCGAAAGAGGTGGTGTTGGTCGTCGCGGCGCGACACCAGCTCGCTTGAATAAAACAAGCGTGGACACTGGCACGCATCGACCAATTCGAGAGGGAAATATTCGCCCCGTTGCAACAGAAACACATCAAAGTCTGGCGCATTGAGAAACTGTTGGGGCAAGACCTGGCGGTTTTTTCTGTAATCAAGATTATGGGGTTCATGGCCCAATCGTAAAAAGGCGCGGTTCATAAATACTTCCGCGCCGTAGGCCGCATTTTGTTCAAACACATTCAAATAAAAAATCTTCATGACGCTGCCTATCGTTTTTCATACAACAAAAAGCCGACCGTGGTCAACTGGGGGTTAATGACTCTTTCGATTAGCCGTACATTGAAGTCTCTCTGTTTAATTTCTTTGACGTGGTCGCGAAAACACATGTGGGCCGAGTTGTCTTTGCGCGGCACCAGGTTCGTATAAATCAAAACATACTTTGAATACGAAAACAGGCGGTTTAGATAGAGGTCGTATTGGTCAGGTTCAACAACATGATACATCACATCCAATGACATGGCCACATCATAGCGGCCAGGAGAAAACGCTTCATATACGTCAAATTTGAAATGGGGGCGGTCCTTATAGAATTCCCGGCAGTGGTTAACGACTGATTGTGAAATATCAACGCCTTGATAGGCGCCAAACTCAATCTCATTGATTTGCGAGCCGTCGCCGCAACCAAAATCAACCGCAGAGGCAAAGCCAAACCGCTGAATGGCCGAACGAATATAGTCCCGCTTAAATTGATAATGATAGCCATGGCTTCCAGCGCCGCTATTGCCTCCCCGGGCATAGCGAACGTCCCACCAGTCTTTTGCTTTGAAGTCTGGGTCGATTGGCGCTTCATAGGGTTCTGGGCTTTTTTCTTGTTGGTCGTTTGAACTCTCATCACCTAACGTCTGTAACCGTTTCAGACGAAACGATTCGCCATCGTGTCCCGCCGCCCGTTGAAGCAACGCGCTGAAGTGTTGAGAGGCGCCCTCTGTTTGATAAATCAATTCCGCAGCATGACAGATCAGCTCTGTCGCCAGAACTGGCTGTAAATCTCTGACCATTTCATTGGATTGATAATGGCGGCAAAACGCCATCCAAAATTGCATCTGCTTTTCGCACTGGCTGACGATAGCGGCTGGAGACTTTTTCTTATCAGGCCGCCGCATGGTTCCAATCGAAACATCGGTACACAGCAACAATGACTGAAAGGTCAATAGAAAAAACGCCATGCTGACTAACTCTGGATCATTGGTCGGAAATTCTAATTGGCCCCCACAGGCCTCTTTCGAAAAGAACCAGCGTTCTAGCTGCATGGGTTCGTCATAGCGATAGAGTGGAATCAAATCTTGTGGGTTGATTTGAGTTTGTGAACCATCATCTGACAGATTGACTTGGGCATAAATCGACCCGCATTCAGGGAAGTTGGAAAACATAGAAACGAGTTTTTCAAAGGCGTTTGTCTCATACACAATGGATGGAGACGTAAAAACGACAATTTCTCCTGACGATTTGGGCAACGCGTGTTTATACCATTCAACTTGATTGTCATGTTTGGGCATTGTGATGACGGCTTGTTCGCCTGAATGTGAAATGGTTGATGGATCAACGCCGCAAACAAGTAATTCAACGTTCTGGTATGATTGTGAAACAACCGAGTGGAGAGCGTTTAGGTTGTCTTCTTCTGTCTGGTCACAATAAGCCAAGACAGAAATCGTTGGCCTGGGTTGCATTCAATCCACCTTGACCTTTCATTCACAATGTTTTGAAGGTTCTCTTCACAAACGGCCATAGCCAACTTAGCGACCTCTATGGTTTGGCGCGCCCTGAAATTATCTATAGTGTAATTCACATATTGAATATCAAAAAAGATGAAAATGAAAGAGTTTTTCTCTAATTGAGCAGGCGCCCGTCTGGATCGCCCGTATTCATACACGCCACAAAACACGATTTGGAATCCACAAACGAAAAAGCGCTGCGGCCGGTCATCGACCGCAGCGCCTCAATTGGCATTAGTCTTCGTTAAACTTCGAACGGTTGTTTCCAGATCAGATGGCGGTCGATGCTGTCGCTGAGTTTGTAATGTTTTTGATTGGACTGAATATCGGCGCCAATCACATCGATTTTTTCGAGGTCGGCCTGGCCCATGCCCGCGGCGGCGCAGTCATTCAAGTAGCCAACGTTGTCGAAGTCGATCCCCACTAGTTCGATACAGGTTCGGTCGGCGGCGAGCCAGTCGGTGCTCGCGACGGCGACTTTGTGGTCAACGGGCGTTCCACTCACCGGGCCGTTGCCTTCCATTCCCACATAGCCGTCGATCACCGCGAGGTCGGGATGAAGCCGGTCGGCCAGCACGAACAGGTTAAAGTTCACACCGCGATAACCGACGCCATGCGTGATGGGTTTATCATTGACGGCGCCTTGTTTGGGCCCTTTGCCCCAGCGGAAGCCTTCATCTTACCCCAAATTTCTTTGGCCGCTGCAACACATCCTAATCATGATTGGCTCCAACATCCTCTTCAGAATTAAAGAAAACTGCGACCCACTCCTAAAAGAATGGGTCGCCATACAACTTCTATCATCAAAGAGAGGCTTATCTCTGCTTAAAGTACATCCGTTCTACTTAGAATGGCTGAAACTCATCTTCAACTTTAGCCAGTCGATTCGTACTGGAGTCCTTCCGATTGCTTGAATCAAATTCATCAAAGTCATGCTTCGCATTTTGTCCATTTCCATGTGAAGAAGTAGACGGATTCACTTTGGCTGTCTTTGGAATTGAAGCAGATGGAACCCCCGTACTCAATTTAAATCGGCTGACCACTTCTTGCATTTGCTGTGCTTGTGCGGAAAGTTCTTCGCTGGACGATGCGAGTTCTTCGCTGGAAGCGGAATTCTGTTGCGTCACCACATCCAACTGAGACACCGATTGGCGAATCTGTGAGGCGCCGCGCGATTGTTCATTGCAGGATGCGGCAATTTCCTGAACCAGGTTTGAAGCATTCTGTACAGAGGGTACAACATTTTTAATAAGGTTACCTGCTACTTCAGCGCGGCTAACACTGTCTGTTGCTAGTGCGCTAATTTCCTTTGCCGCCAATTGGCTGCGTTCCGCCAGTTTGCGCACTTCGACCGCAACAACGGCAAACCCCTTACCCATATCGCCTGCTCGCGCTGCTTCAATGGCTGCATTGAGCGCCAGCAAATTGGTCTGGTCAGCAATATCATCAACAATTGAGATTTGCTCAGCAATTTTCTTCATTGCATCTACGGTTTCAGTAACCGCTCTTCCGCCTTCTTCTGCTTCGCTTGCTGCTTGATTGGCGACTTTGTTGGTTTCGTCCGCATTGGTGGAATTTTGTTCGATTGCGCTGACGAGTTGTTCTATGGCCGCCGAGGTTTCTTCGAGATTGGCGGCCTGTTCGGTCGCGCCGTTCGCCATACTCTGTGATGAAGACGAAAGTTCTTCGGAACTGGCTGCAACTTGATCGGATGATTGAGAAATAGAACCCAATACTTCATTCAAGTTCTTCGACATGAAGTTCAGCGCCGACGCTAGTTGGCCAATTTCATCTTTCTGGTTCAGATCAATAGTTTGGGTCAAGTCGCCTTTCGCCACTTGCTGAGCAAAATTAACGCCCAGCTGAATCGGTTTAACAATCATTCGAGTAATAAAAGTTGCAATAAAAGCACCAATTAAAAGAGCAGCAATCAGCCCTATAATCATCACGGTTGATGCATTACCGAGCATTGTGTCTGTATCATTTGCGATTGTTTTCGTCTGGCTAATTCCTACGGTAGCGGTTTCTTGCGCATTGACCAAAACCTGGGTCGCCACATCATTGCGCTTCGTGCTGATATCATTAACCTTTAACCAATTGGCCAACATTGCATTCATCTGATTATCGTATTCAACTGCAGCGCTTTTGGTTTGATTGATCGCAGCAATATCAGCATCTTTGCGTGTTATTTTGAGCAAATCCTCACTATATGAATCGATAGCGTCGAAATCAGTTTGCGCCTCTTTAATCAATGCAGGATTCTGTTCCGCTTGCGAGCGCCAAGCTTTTACGCGCACCAAATTTCCATGAGTTAATATCTTAGCGGCGAGATTGACTTTGTCGAAACGCTCAGTGACTGAAGTTTTGAATGCTGACAAGTCTTCGTCGAGTTTTTGGTTCTGGCCAGCAATAAAATCATTGCAGTTCTGCATATAGTCATTCGCAGAATTATCCAGTTGGGTTTTTACCTCAGCGGTTATTCCATTCGCAAGCATACTTTCAATCGCGCTTTTGTATGATTCGCCAGCGGTTTTGGTATCATCAATGCGTTTCAAATCTTCTTCTAAGCGGGTTATTGTACGCAATTCATTATACAGAGTATCCAAACGATCAAATGTCGGCAGAACCGCCTGGGCAAGTTCCATATTGCTTTCCGCCTGTGAACGCCAAACGCTTAGCCGAATTGCATTACCGATATCAATAATGTCATTGACCAGATTGATCTTTTGTACCCGCTCTTGAACGAGAGTAAAATTGGTTTCGACATCTTGGGTGAATTGATTCCGTTGCGATTCAATAAACGCTTCACTGTTGTGGACAAACTTTGCAGCCCCATCATCCATTCCTTTGCGATTCAAATCTAATTCTGCAAAGGCGGCTACGGTTTGATCAACGTAAGATTCATAACTACCTACATTTTCTGAGATGGTTTGAATTGCAGGCCCTAATTCTTTGAGGTTGGGAGAATCTTGAGCCAACTGTTTGGCGTATTCTACCGATTTTCTTACATCCCCTAAATACTGTCTCCCCGTATTCAGGTAGGTTTCATCTTCAGAGAGGCCATATCCACGCATGTTATACATCGTTAAAAATGAGTTGCGTTCGATCTCATTGCACACTTCCACTACCGGCACATACTCTGATGAAAGCATTTCAGATTGCACCTGAACCGAGTTCATCCTTAATATCGACATTACGCCTAACGCTAATGCCAACAGCAATACTAATGAGAATCCAAACCCAATCTTTACGCCCAATTTCAAGCTATTAAACATTTTTTCTCTCCACTAAGTTAGGATAGATAGTGCATATCCATCGCATAAGCAGAGATTGTGCCAAAATGACTACTCTGAAACCAGAATCATAAATCTAACTAATTTAGGACATTACACATCTAGTAAATTGATCGTATTTATCAACATGTATACACAAATGTTACAGATTCATTTCGCTTTCACGATTTCAGCTACAGAAAAAAATGAGTGGACATACGATATTTTGAGACACTGTTTGAAGTGACCCCCATTGTCTAGAAAGAAAATCGGAAAAATAAACATTTTTGGCGATTTTGGCGGTCTCATTTTCGGCGAGCAGGTCGAACTCTGTATTCAGGCTCTCATTG
This sequence comes from uncultured bacterium, assembly GCA_964556895.1. GTDB lineage: Bacteria > Hinthialibacterota > Hinthialibacteria > Hinthialibacterales > Hinthialibacteraceae > Hinthialibacter. The sequence continues at coordinate 44,994 of CAZKYC010000003.1, forward strand.
AGCGTCCCTTTTTGGTACTATACGACGCTTGACAATACGGCTCCCGTGATAAAAATAGCGCCGACACACAACAGGATGATTTTGGCTTTGACATTCAATGTAAACATGGTTGAACCCTCTCTTTTTGATGTCGTGTCACGTCCATCAATTGGATAATCGGATGCCAAATTGTTTTCATTCAACCAACCAGAGCCAAATGAGCGCGTAAGGACAATGTATAAAGAGGGTTAGAAGCGAGGGGTTTTAGACAATCCGACATCAAATCGATCCACTTTTAGAATCTAGTAACGTTGCCAATTACAACCCGTCTTATATGTAACCGAAATACAAAAAAACAAGTTACTGAAAACCAACGAAAAAGGACTGTGTATAACATGGAACAAGTAAGGCCAACTTCTTATTCAGAAATACGTCAAATACAAAGAGAATTTGATGATTATCAAAAGGCCATGTTCCCCGAGCGTGGGCCTAACTTTTTCGCTCTAGAACTGAACGGCGAAGCTGGCGAACTCGCCAACCTGGAGAAAAAAGACTGGAAAGGGGTCGAAGTCGGCCACGAACGTTTTGAGGATGAGGCGGCGGACGTCTTGATCGCGCTGCTGAATTATTGCAACGCCCGCGGCGTCGACCTAGCCAATGCAGTTGAAACGAAAATGAATAAAATTCACACGAAGCGAATTTCAGAATTCGAACAAGAGAAGAAATCATGAAGCCCATTTTTTCGATATTGTTATTACTCTTGGTTTCTTCACAACTGGTTCATGCCGCAACGCCAACCAACGTCATTGTTCATGTTCTTTCAAATGACGCCAAGTTAATTGGAACCAGCATGGGCGGCGCTTGGGTCACGATTCGTGATGTGAAGACGAATGAAATACTCTCTCAAGGCAAACACATCGGAGCAACCGGCGACACCAATCTCATTGTTAAACAGCCTAAGAAACGCGGTGCAGAGCGCTTTTCTGGCGAATCGCCCGCCGTGTATAAGGACACTCTATCTCTCGAACGCCCAACCGTGGTTGAGATCACCGCCGAAGGCCCGCTGGCCTATCCACAAGCGACTCAGAAGGCGACTGTTACAACGCTGTTAATACCCGGAAACCACATGACAGGCGAAGGTGTGGTGTTGACCCTGCATGGCTTTATCGTCGACATCATGGCGCCCGAGCCAGTTGATTCAGTCAAAGCGGGAAACGACTTCACGCTAACCGCGTCTGTCCGAATGATGTGTGGTTGCCCTACCAGCCCGGGCGGCCTGTGGGACTCGAACGACTATGAGATCACCGCACATTTGATTCAAAATGAAGAGGTGGTTGGTTCAACTCAAATGAAATTCTCGGGAAGAACAAATATCTATCAAGCCAACATGAAAGCGCCTTCGAAGACAGGAAGCATAGAAGTGTTAATTACTGCCAGTGACGTCAAGAAGACGAACTTTGGCATGGATCAAATGACACTAAAAGTCAACTAAATCTTATTCTGGTTTCGTTTGGCTTCGCTCAGCGACAGAGTACTGAAACCCGCGCAGGCGAAGCCAGACAACGCCGAACGTGTCTACGATGCCGACCCAGAGGCGGTTATGAATTGAATATTTCGATGAGCCTTGGTTGCGTGGGCGGTGGTTGACTGGGCCTTCGTTGATGCGAAACCCTTGTTGAATCACCAGGGTCGGCAAGAAGCGGTGCATCCCTTTAAAGCACGGCATGCCCTGGACGCATTCGCGGCGAAATGCGCGGGTCGAACAGCCCACATCTCGAACCGTTTTTCCTGTGAACAGATTTCTAAACCCATTGGCGACATACGCGATCAACTGGCGTTGTAGACCGTCTTTGCGCTTTTCGCGAAAGCCATTGGCCATGTCGACATCGCCGCTAATCACCATTTCGATTAAACCCGGTAAATCAGCGGGGTCATTCTGACCGTCGCCGTCTAGGGTAGCAAAAATACGCCCTCGCGCTTCTTGAAACCCCGCAAATAAGGCCGCTGACTGGCCAGCGTTCTTTGCGAGCGATATGTATGTATGTCGAGGGTCGTCTTGGTGTAACTGGCGCAGGATATCTAAACCGCCGTCGCAAGAACCATCATTAATCCATACACATTCCCACGACCATAAGGTGTCGGCCATCGCCGCCGCCACTTCTTCAGCCAGCGGTTTTATGTTGTCGGCTTCGTCTTTGATGGGAACAAGAATCGACACGTCGATCACGGCCTGGTCCAATCTGGCTATTTCAAATAGTTTTTCATTAAAAATTCAAATGCTTCCCGCTTCTCAATGGGGAAATCAAGCGGCTGAGTGACAATTGATGTTGAAAGCGCATTGACCGCAGGGCAATTCGGGCCGCGTTCTTGTGGAATTTTTGGAATCACGGTTTTAATTAAACGCTTCAGGTTGTCTGCGTTTTCTGATAATACTTTCAACACCTTCGCGACATCGACGTCTTCTTCATGCCAACAATCAAAGTCTGTCACCGCCGCGACGATGGCGTAACTGATTTCGGCCTCACGAGCGAGTTTGGCTTCGGGCGACGCGGTCATGCCGATGATGTCAGCGCCCCAGCTGCGGTAGAGGTGAGACTCGGCGCGAGTCGAAAACGCAGGCCCTTCCATACAGACATACGTCCCTTTGGGGTGGACGGTGACGCCGCACTCCTGAATGGCGCTGATTAGCAGCTGCCGCAACGGCCCGCTAAACGGGTCGGCGAAGGGCACATGCACCGCCACTGGCTCAAACAGGCTGGTGGGGCGGTTGCGGGTGCGGTCAATCAACTGGTCTGGGACGACAAATTGCAACGGCGCCATTTCTTCTTTGAGGCTGCCGCAGGCGTTGACCGCGATGATCCATTCAACGCCCAGCTTTTTCATGGCATAGATATTGGCCTGGTAAGGGACAAATGTTGGGCTGTATTTGTGCGTGCGGCCATGGCGCGGCAGAAACGCGATGTCGCGGCCTTGATAGCGGCCCAGACGGACCAAGTCTGACGGTCCGCCAAACGGCGTTTGTATTTCGATTTCGTCATAATAATCAACGCCTTCTAAATGATAGACGCCAGAACCGCCGATCACGCCGATCGATACATCACCCATGAGTTTGCCTCCAAACTGAACTCTCTCTGCTCAAGTCTACTAAATCTTGCTACGATAGGGTTGTGACGGGCGGCGGTCAAGCAGTCGACAAACGAGAATTCGGCCAGGAGAACAACATGATTCGTAGCATGACAGGGTATAGCAGCGTTCGCGAGACCATCGGCGAGGCGTTGGTCAGTTTTGAAATCAAGACCTTAAACCACCGAAACCAAGACTTTCACTTTCATTCGCCACGCTCGCTCGCCATGCTTGAGTCGCCCGTTCGAGACCTGGTGGTAAAACAAGTCAGGCGCGGCCGAATTGAAACCTATCTTCGCGTTATCGGCAATATGACGCCCAAAGAAACCATACGGGTGAATCTCGCCACCGCCAAAGCCTATATCAACGCCGCCCAAGAAATCGCCGACTCGCTCAATCTAGAGTTCCAGCCCAAGATTGAATCAGTCATGAGTTTTAACGGGGTGCTTGATACGGACGATTCGCATGGACCGGCTGATGAGTGTTGGCCCATGCTGAACGGCCTGGTTGAGAAAGCGGTTGAGCGGTTGCTTCAAATGAAACTTGATGAAGGCGCGCGGTTAATGAATGAGTTTGAATCACAACTGAACCAGCTGCAGCACATTACAGAATCCTTCGAACCTCTGCGCGATGGCGTGATGAACGAATACCGCGAAAAGTTATTGGCCCGCATTCAAGAGTGGGAGTCGGCGCCAGACCTCGACCCAAACCGGGTCGCCCAGGAAGTAGCGTTTTTCGCCGACCGTTCAGACATCCAAGAAGAGACCGTGAGGATGAAAAGCCATATTGCCCAATTTCGTGATATTTTAACTGAAAACACGCCGGAGAGCGATTACACAGCCGTGGGCCGGAAATTGGATTTTTTATGCCAGGAACTGTTTCGCGAGTCAAACACCATTGGGTCGAAGAGCGCGTCATTAGACATCACCCAGCGCGCTTTAAAACTGAAAGGCATCATTGAACAGTTGCGCGAACAGGTCCAAAACGTTGAATAACCAGGCGACGCTTCGCCGCGAACCACTCTATGCCACTAATCACGCCGCGCAGGCGGTTTCTCATCACAGCGCCCTTGGCGCTTCTTTTACCGGCGGGTTTGTTGACCTACCTAGGGCTTCAAACCGTCGGCCTGGTCGAAAACCGACACGTTGAAACTATCAACCAACAAGTCAACACCATCGTTCAGAGCGTTCGCAACCGCACCCGCTACCGCCTCAATAACGAAATCATCATCACGTTTCGGTCAGTCATCGCCAACCAAATGGTCAACCTGTTGCCTGACGAACCCAACGACAGCGATCCGTTAATTACGGTGCGCGACCCACTACCGTTTGTCGACCATTTTTTTGTATTCAGCAAAGACGAGAGCCTCTATTTTTTTGAAAAAGGCCCGTCGGGCAACCCGGTCGTCTCAAACTGGCGCCTGGCGCCGCCTACACGCGAGTCATTTGTTACTCGCCTGACTAGCGCGCTGGTATCAGCCGAAGAAAGCGCCGGAATGTATGAGATCCCTCAGCAAACCAACAAAGATTTTCGCCAGCTGATTTACCCCGACACCTATTACAACTTGTTAGAAAACAATCAGCGCCAATTGGCGTTCTACGCTATTCGCCGGGACCATTCCGCTGGCGAGCCCATGTTTATGATGCCCGATTGGATGCAGGCGATCGGCTTCACCATCGATTTTGAGTATTTAAACGAAGAATTTTTTGATAGTACGATCAAACAGATGTATTCGGTCGAAGACGAACTTCGGTATCCCATTCAAATTGTTGACCGCTTGACCGCTGAAGTGGTCGCTGATGTAGAAGAAATCGGCGACCCCAACTCGTTTATCCCCAGTACCCAATATCGGCCCCGGCCATTCAGCGAAAACTTTTTCCCCTGGTATTTCATTTCGTTCTCAGACACGACCGGGCGCGACATCATGCAGGTAGCGAAAAACGAGGTCGCCATTTATTATTGTTTGATCGCCGCCGCCAATGTGTGTTTGATCGCCGCCGTGTTTGGCGCGCTGCGCAACGTCGCCAAAGAACTGGCGCTGTCAGACATGCGCTCGAACTTCGTCGCGCGCGTGTCGCATGAGCTACGGACGCCGCTGGGGCTGATTCGGCTGTTCGCCGAAACGATGGAACTTGAACGAATCAAAGACAACGAAACCAAAAAAGAATATCTCCACGCCATTACCAAAGAGAGCGAGCGCCTCACCCATCTCATCAATAACATATTAAATTTTTCTCAAATCGAGTCGCAAAAAAAACACTACAACCTCTCGCCGAATTCTATCGAAGACATCATTTTTGAAACAGTCGACGCGATGCAATACCACTTTCAACGCCATGACATGAATGTTGAAATGGACATCGATTCAGATATACCCGCCATTGATTGCGACTACGAAGCCATCAGCCAAGCGCTGTATAACATTTTGTCGAATGCAGTCAAATATTCCGGCGACGGCATGTCGATTGACGTTCGCGCCTACAAAGACAACAACGAGGCGGTGATTGAAGTCGCTGACCAAGGCATCGGCATCGCCAAAGAAAACCAGCGAAAAATCTTTCAGGAGTTTTATCGCGTCATTGACCCGCGCGTACAAGAGACCGGCGGCAGCGGCTTGGGCCTGGCGGTGGTTCAACACATTGTTGAAGGCCACCAAGGCAAACTCTCTGTCGAAAGCAATCCGGATGAAGGCAGCACCTTCACCATCCGCTTACCGCTCTCTCCGCAGAAAAGGGTTGGTTGAGCGCCGATGAACCCAAAAGCGCCCTCGCCACCCATACAACACTGGCTTGACCGTCTGGCGACGGGGTTGTTGCTCACACCCGTCATTTTGGTCCCGCTTGTTTTCAGCGAAACCGGCACCAACACACTGGTCATTAAAGAACCCGTGTTTCAAATCTCTACGGCGCTCTTGCTTTTACTATTTCCATTCACATCGGTTTTTAGACAAGGCGTCTTAAAACCCTATTGCTGGTTGCTTTTGCTGATGGGGGGGTATGCGCTCATTTCCGCGCTTGTTGTAGCGCCTCATCCACGCGCCTGGGTTGAGTGCATCCGGTGGCTGGCTTATTTGTCGTTTTCATACATGACCGCGGTTTTGTGTTTAAATACAAAGCGGTTAAAACTCTTTGTAACAGTCACTCTGATGACATCGGCGCTGGTGAGCCTCTACGCCATCGCGCAAGCATTCGAAATCGAGCCGTTTCTCGCCTGGGAAACTTTCGCCCCCGACGGCAGCGACATTCGCCGGGTGTGTTCGTCTTTATGCAACCCTGACTTTTTGGCGGGATACCTGGTTGGGTTGATACCATTCACGATTGCGATTGCGGTGTTTCACCAAGGGGCAATACGCGCTGGTTGCAGTCTGTTGGTTGCGCTTCAGTTGTTCGCGTTGTTTTTCACCTATAGCCGCGGCGGGTGGGCGGCGACGCTGGCCGTCTTACTGTTGTTCTCATTTGTATTGTATTTCAGGCCAATCAGCGAGAACCAACGGCCTCGCTTTTCGTTGAAGCATGGCGCTGGCGCGGCAGTCGTCGCACTATTGTTAATCGCTATCGTCCCAATTTTTTTACGCGAGCAATTAGAGGGATGGCTGTTTCGGTTTTCGAACCTCTCCAGCGACATGTCGATTCAAAGCCGATCGTATTATTACCTGGCGTGCCTTCAGATGTGGCTGGACCGGCCCATCACCGGGCATGGCATTGGGACGTTTGCATTACACTTCCACGACTTTCGCCCCAAAGAACTCGCGCAACTGCTCACCTTTCGATTGTTTCACGTCGATCACGCTCACAACGAATGGTTGCAGATTTTGGCTGAAACCGGGTTGATTGGTATCACTCTATACAGCGTGATAATTGGTTCGAGTTTACGGGCTTGTTGGAAAGCGTCAAAAACCGCCGCGTCATCGACCCGCGGCGTCATTCTCGGCCTTGGATTAGGCGCTACAGCGATTTTGATCCATAACTTGTTTACGGTCACGCTTCGATATACGCCCAGCGCACTGTTGTTGTGGTCGTTTCTCGGCGCAGCGGCCGCTTGCGCAGCCGCGCAAATTCCCTGCAAACCGAATTCGGCGAACGGAAAACGCGCCGCCGCTGTGCTATTGTTTATTTTCGCGCCTGTTTTGTTTTATTACTCGATGAATTTTTATGTCGGCGACCGCTTGATTCAAGAAGGAAAAGCGCGGCTGTATTCAAAGATACACTACCAACAAAGCCGCGAAGAAAACCGGCTTGAAATGCAACGCGCCCTGGTCAGCCTCTATAAAGCGATTGAACTCTCGCCCAGCCGTATCGAAGCCCATTTTTATATTGGATTGTGCTACAACAAGGCGTTTGACTACCCACGCGCTGACGAAGTGTATCAGCAGTTGCAAACCATTCATCCTCACTTCACCGCGGTTTTAATGAACCTCTCAATCAACCAGTTGCAATGGGCGGAATTTATTAACAACCCGGCGTATTACCCTGAAGGCGTTCGATTGTTTACGCCGTTGATGGTTGATGAAATTCAGAAGGCGGTCGAGTGGACGAAACGGGGCGAGTTAGACGACCCCTATGACCCGGTGTACCCACATTTATTGGGGCGTGGGCTTTTCTTTCTGGGTGAGTTTGACCAGGCCAAGTCGGCGTTTCAACGAACGATAGACAATTCGATGGCGCTATCAGAGGATATGTACCGCAATGAAATCTCTGACAGCAAGTTGTTTTTAGAAAAAATCAACGCCTATCAAACGCAAGAATAGTTTCAACTCCAATTAACTAACAAGTTAATTGATTCTAACGAGTTGTTTATTTGTTATTGTTGTAAAAACATGCTTGCACCTCATCTCAACCGCCAAGCAGTGGTATGATTGGGTTTTACTACTCCTCAACAGCAAGGAACGAACGATGACGGCGACCATTCTTGACGGCAAGGCCTTGGCGAAAACCGTCCGCGGCGAACTGAAAGAACAAATTGAACAATTCACGAAAGACAATGGCGTTCAACCCGGGCTGTCAGTCGTTCTGGTCGGCGAAAACCCCGCGTCTCAAGTGTACGTTCGCAACAAAGTCAAAGCCTGTCAGGAAGCGGGCATTCACTCCGTGCGCATCGACCTGCCCGAAGAAACGTCGCAAGATGATTTGTTAAACGTCATCGAAAAATTAAACGCCGATCCTGAGATACACGGCATCTTAGTCCAACTGCCGGTGCCCAACCAAATTGACGACCGCGCCGTGACCCACGCCGTGGTGCCTCATAAAGACGTCGATGGCTTTCACCCCGTCAACGTTGGGCGCATGTGGATTGGAGAAGACTCGCTGGTTCCCTGCACCCCACTGGGCGTCATCGAAATTTTGAAACGCCACCACATCGAAATCAAAGGCAAAACCGCCGTCATCGTCGGGCGCAGCAACATCGTCGGCAAACCAATGGCCAACCTGTTACTGCGCGAACACGCGACCGTAACGGTATGCCACTCGCGCACCCAAGACCTGCCAGGGGTATGCCGCCAGGCGGACATTTTAATCGCCGCGACGGGACGCACTCAGATGGTGCGTAAAGACTGGATCAAGCCCGGCGCCGCCGTCATTGACGTCGGCATCAGTTTTATTGAGATCGATGGAACGTTCAAACAAGTCGGCGATGTTCACAAAGACGAAGCGTTAGAAGTTGCTGGAGCGCTCAGCCCCTCTCCGGGCGGGCCGGGGCCGATGACGATCGCCATGCTGCTGGCGAACACAGTCAAAGCGGCGATATTACAGAAAGCCTGAATCAAGTAGAGGGCTTGCCGGACAAACGGCGAATCTGATCGCGAATCTCAGCGGCGGTTTCATAATCTTCGCGGTCGACCGCTTCGCGCATTTTTTGGCGCAATTCTCTCACCGGGTCTGATTCTAAATTCGGGACCTCTTTTAACAATTCTTTTAGAAACACCAATTCGCGACAGCGTCGGGCCATTTTGGGGCGGCCAAGGTCTTTAAAGAAAGTCTTGATGCGCTCGATTCCTTCTTTCACATGCGACGCTGCTTCGGCGGGCTGGTTGTGTTCGAGAGCGAGGTGGGCGGCGGCGCGGGTATACATCATGATGACATAGGGGCGGTATTGCTCAAGCGCCTGGCGGTCGTCTTCGGTCTCAGCGTATTGATTGACGAAATCAAACACGTTGAGGTTGCGCTCGGTATCGCGCATCACCGCCGTAAATTCTTGAAGATGAAACAAACTGAGATAGCGGTAGTAATATTGCAGCGCCTCGCTTGAAATGGCGTCGCAATCATCCGGGTCAAGAAAAAACCCTTTGTCGCTGCCAAACTGGCGGCGGTGGGTTTCGAGCTGGTTTTGGTAGTAATGAAATATAGATTCAAATTCGTTGGGCCGCTTCCCGTCAGGACGCCCGTCGTAATTCATCTGAAGCAACCCCAAATCGAGCCTCATTTGAATTTTGGGCTTTCCGTCAGCGCCCTCAATGAGCCGGACCGTGATCTCGTCCGGGTCATAGTCCCACCCGTCCAACATGGGGGTGATGTCTAACATTCCACATTCTCACTATTCATCATATTGTTTGTCTTTATTCTACTAGGTCTAAACGGCCCTGTACAATGGCAGTCGCCATATTGAATTTAGCCCGTCTTGATTCTCTCAACGCATGGCGGCGCCATCGTCTGAAAAAATTGGGCCAACTGGCGGTATTCGATTTCGCGCGCCGCGCCTTTTCGCCAGACGGCGCAAACCATGCGTTTAGGGGGCGGCGACGAAAACGACCGCAGGTTTAATGTAGAGACGCCTTTTACCTCGACATCGACCGCGAGCCGAGGCAAGAGCGTAACACCAAGTCCGTTGGCCGCCATTTGCACTAGCGTACTCAAACTGCTGGCGCGAAATTCCATGTTTGACTTCGCCCCAGCCATCTGGCAAACATCCAACGCCTGGTTACTGAAACAATGGCCTTCTTCGAGCAGAAGAATTGACTCATCAGACAGATCGTTCTGTGTAAGCCGTTTTTGGTTTAACAACTGATGATCTTTGTTACAAACAAAGACAAACTCTTCTTGATACAACAACTCAACCTCAAACGGGGCCGGATCAAATGTCAACGACAAGAGGGCCATGTCGATTGCTGCCTCTTTCACGCGCTGCAGCAAAACGGTTGTTTTTTCTTCGCGAAGAAACAATTTCAATCCTGGCGCTTTTCGGCGAATTTTGCCCAGCACTTTGGGCAGAAAGTAGGGCGCAATGGTGGGAATGACTCCAAGAGTAATGGGGGCGGCAAACGGCTTGCCGGCCCCGCGCGTGGTTTCGACTAGTCGTTCCACATCATTCAACACATCACGAGCGCTTTCAACAAACGCCTCGCCCGCCGGCGTCAGCTGAACATGGCGGCGGCTGCGGTCAAACAACACGGCTCCCACTGATTCTTCGAGCAGTTGAATCTGTTCGCTCAACGCGGGCTGCGACACAAAACAGGCCTCCGCCGCTCGCCGAAAGTTCAGTTCTTTCGCCAACGCAGCTGCGTACTCCATTTGTTTTAATGTGACGTTCATAATAGGAATATCCTATCACACATATAATAATAATCAATTTATCGTATATCGAAAAACCAAGTATACTACTGAGGTAATAACAATCCAAACAAGTGGAGGGCAATAACCATGTTGACCGTAGGCGATTTGTTTCCTGAGTTTCAATTGACTGGCGCTGTCTCGACAGAGATCAAGACCGCGTTCGAGCAATTCTCAAACGACAGCGACAAAGGCAAGTGGAAGATTTTCTTCTTCTGGCCGATGGATTTCACCTTCGTGTGTCCCACCGAAATAAAAGCGTTTGGCGATTTGAACGAAGACTTCAACGACCGCGACGCCCAACTCTATGGCGTTAGCATTGACAGCGAGTTTGTTCACCTCGCCTGGCGAAAAGACCACGAAGATCTTCATGACCTGCCGTTCCCGATGTTGGCGGACATCAAGCGCGAGCTGAGCGAAGCCCTGGGCGTCCTTGACAAGAAGGCTGGCGTTTCGCTTCGCGCCACGTTTATCGTTGACCCAGACGGGATTATTCGCTTTGTTTCTGTTAATGATCTCAGCGTCGGGCGAAATCCGAACGAAGTTCTTCGCGTGTTGGACGCGCTTCAGACCGATGAGCTTTGCCCCTGTAACTGGGAAAAAGGCGAAGAGACCTTAGTCGTCGCATAACCGAAAGGACCCTCACCATGTCAATCGACGCCATAAAACAACTTGTTCCTGAGTACGCCAAAGACCTAAAACTGAATCTATCGAGCCTGCTCAACGCGCCGTCAGAAATGACGGCGCAGCAACTCTGGGGCGCGCTGCTGGCATCGGCCCTAGCGTCGCGTAATGGCCAGGTGATTGAAGCCGTTCGCGAAGAAGCGGAGCAGCATCTCAGCGATGAAGCGCTCAACGCCGCCAAAGCGGCCGCCGCCATCATGGCGATGAACAACATCTATTACCGGTTCGTTCATCTTTCGACCGATAAACAATACCAGTCCATGCCGGCGCGGCTGCGTATGAACGTCATCGCCAAACCCGGCGTCGATCAGGTTGACTTTGAACTATGGTCACTGGCGGTTTCGGCGATTAACGGCTGCGGAATGTGCATCGACGCGCACAACAAAGAGTTGAAAGAAAAAGGCGTATCGGCGGAGACCATTCAACACGCCGTACGCATCGCATCCATCATTCACGCCATTAGCGTGACATTGGAAAACGAAACCCACCACTCGTAACGACACCATGAAAGGAAAAGCCATGTCTAACTCATCTATTATTGCATCAATGAACCATCTGTTGGCGGATTCGACAATCTACTATCAAAAATTGCGCTCGTATCATTGGACGGTCAAAGGCCCGCACTTCTTCACGCTTCACACCAAGTTTGAAGAACTTTATACAGCCTGGGCGGTCACCATCGACGATATCGCAGAGCGCATTCTGACCATCGGCGGCGCGCCGCTGCTGTCGCTTGGCGAGATCATTAAGACGTCCGATCTTCATGAAGTGAACGAAGAAATTGAGGCAGAAGCAATGGTCGCCGATATCGCGAAAAGCCTTACGGTCATTCTCAACAAGGTGAACGCAATCGCCAATGAAGCGGAACAAGCGGGCGACACCGGGACATTCAACCTGGTTGACGCCATTCGCGACGAGCAACAGAAAACCTTGTGGATGCTCAACGCAACGAGTGGTAAATAGTTTTCTGTTCCGGGGAGGGCGAGTCTCCCGACAAGCCGCATACAATCAAGGTCTATTCTTTGATCGCGGCTCACCAGGAGGTTCGCCTTCCCCATGAAATTTGTTTTACCGTCCGCCTAGCGTGTCATTGACCGCATCGCCCAGCAGGTTAATCCCCAACACGGTGATAAAAATCGCCAACCCAGGGAACCAGGTCATGTAGGGCGACTGTAAGAGGAATTCCCGCCCATCATATAACATGCGTCCCCATTCTGGCGTGGGCGGTTCGGCGCCTAGTCCTAAAAAACTCAGCGCCGCCGCCTCTAAAATCGCCGAGGCGAGATAGAGCGTCGAGGTGACTAATAATGCGGGCAGGCAATTGGGCAAGACATGGCGCAGCAAGATTCGCGGCGTTGAACACGAAAGCGACCGCGCCGCCGCCACATAATCGCGGCCAATTTCTGAGAGCGCCGCGGCGCGCAAGACGCGGGCGATGCGCGGCATGTAGACGATGCCAATCGCCACCATCGCGTTCGTCAGGTTTTGTCCAAGTATCGTAACAATCGCCAACGCCAAGATCAGACTGGGAAACGCCAGAAAGACATCAATGAAGCCTGTCACAAACAGGTCCATTCGCTTGCCGCCCCAGACCGAGAGCAGCGCCAACGGCGCGCCTAGAGTCAGGGCGATGCCGACTGCGATAAATCCGACGCTTAGAGTCACTCGGGCGCCGTGAGCAACCCGGCTAAAGATATCGCGCCCGACATCGTCGGTGCCCATGATATGAGTTGATGAGGGCGGTTGTTTTCGGTCTTCTAATTTTTGTTGGATGGGGTCATAGATTGTCAACAACGGCGCAGACAACGCTACGCCAATAACAAACAAACAGATAACGCCGCCGATAACGCCCGATGACTTGTTGACAAAGCGTTTCCAAAACAATACGGCGGGGGCGCTCATTCTGGTTCCTTCATTGGATAAAATAGGCGGCCGCTATCCCGACCTGGCCGACCAACATCATGAGATACATCTGCGTCCATGATACATGGTTGGCTTCGGCGGCGAGTTCGTCGGGTTTGCGCACGATCAGCCAGGCGACATAGACGCCCCATACCATCAGTAAAACCGAAAGCGCTAACAGTCCGGCTCGCCATGCCGCTAGCCATCCAAAAAACGATGAAACAAATAAAAGCACAAACGGCAAAACAAAGAATGGCGAGATCATATAGGCCGATTGCCTGACGCCAAAGCGAATCGGCAACGTGATGCAGCCTCCTTGGCGGTCGCCCTCAATATCGGCGAAGTCTTTGGTGGTTGCGGCGCCGAAAATATAGAGGCCAAACACGGCGCCGATAATCCACGCTTCAGGGTCATACACGCTGCGTGCGACCGTCCAACCCGCGACCACTAATAAACAACCGCGTGGAACCGCGATGGTCAAGTTCGCCAGCAGCCAGTGGCGTTTGGTGCGAAACGGCGGCCCTGAGTAGGCGTAGGTCAGAAACAGGGTAAATAGAACAATCACAAAGAATTGCGTCCCGATGCTATAAGCAAGCGCGGCGGACAGCGCATACAACACCAGACAGCCGACCAACGCGGTATTCACCGAAACTCTACTTTCAGGGATAGGGCGTGTAGGTTTATTGATCTTGTCGATTTCGAGGTCGTAATATTGGTTGATGATATTCGAGGCTGCATTCAAACACACAGCGGACAACGCGCCAACCAGTATGGGCAAGACGGCCTCATTCAGGCTCATTTCATTCTGCCCGCTCCACCCCGCCAGCGCAAAACACACAAACCCCACAAACGGCGCCAGCAGCGTAAACGGACGGCACAGTTCCCAAAAATCGGCGATTGGGTTCGATGCGGGTTGGATCATGCGTTCAGTGTAGACAGAAAACGGTTTTGACAGAATTGGCGTTGAAGAAACTATCTTGACCCAGTTCAAGTTTTCTCTACTATAACTTGTATAAAGCCCTCTAAGGCTGTTAGATGTATGGGGACGCCCAGGACGCTAATCCATGCCGTTAATTCATACCGAAGCGGTTGTCTTGCGCAGGCGAAGAATGCGCGACTCTGACGCGATGATCACGCTGTTCGCCAAAGAGTGTGGAAAAATCGCCGTCTCCGCCAAAAGCGTAATGAAAACCACCAGCCGTTCCGCCGGCGTCACCCAGCCGTTTAATCGCCTTCACGCCATTCTCTACGCAAAAACCCGCGACCACGAAATCTGGACGCTCACCCAGGTCTCATTGGTCGAATCGTTCAACACCCTACAGACCGACCTTAACCGCATGGCGTTTGCCTCATGCTTGGCGGAATGGATTGACTTTCTCAGCCATGATTTTGAGTCAAACCTGGCGGTGTGGGACCTCATCATGCAGGCCTATTCGCGCTGGGACAGTTCAGAACCGACCCAAGAAGAACTGATCTACTACCAATGGCGCTTGTTACGATATGCGGGCCTTCACCCCAACCTGTCTGGCGCCGAAGAGGGCAAAACCCATGTCTACCTCGCCGCCGATGGACGATTGAGTGACGCAGGGTCGAACCAACAAGGCGTAGTGGTTCACGCCGGATCGTTGATGGCGCTCAAGGCGCTGGCAACGTCAAAAGAGCCGCCTTCGGTGCGCCTTTCTCAACAACAACAGATGGAGATTCAACGGTTGATTCACTCTCACCTCGAGTTTCACATCGGCCGCCGCTCGCGGTCGTCGAAGTTTCTTGATCGATTGCTTAAAGAAGATTTGCCGTCTTCATTCGCCGCCCCACCCATGGAAAGAGAAGCCCTATGAAACGGATCATGATATTTGGCATCGGCCCGCTTGCGCTTGAAAACCCTCAGACGTTTCATTCGGGCGGCAACCGCGCCTGGCACCTCACCCAGCCGTTGCTCGAAAAAGGGTTTGAAGTGGTCATGGTGTGTATGAGGGTGACCGACTCGACTAGCGCCAACCGCGACCTCGAAGAAACTATCTCCCAAGAAACCCTGACCTATTACAGCTGCCACGAAACGAAATGTTTTGCTGACGATGACTACCTCAAAGAAAAGATCGCCAAACATCAGCCCGACGCCATCATCGGCGCATGCGACTACCCCGCTTCGCGCGCCTGCCAGGCGGCGGGCGATATCCCGGTGTGGGCCGATATCCACGGCTACCCGATGGGAGAAGCCCAGGCCAAGGCGTTTCATTATGACGAGCCGGGTTACATTCATCATTTTTGGAATATTCACCGCCCCGCCCTGTTTCGCGGCGACCGCTTCTCGGTTACCAGCGAACGCCAACGCATGGCGCTGATCGGCGAGTTGGGCGCTATGGGGCGCCTCAATCACAAAACATTCAGCCAAGATTTAGCGACCACCATCCCCATCGCTTGGGACCCAAACACGCCCTATCAACATAACTCTCGCGGCAAGGACGACCCGTTTACGGTGTTCTTTTGCGGCGGGTATAACTTGTGGTGTGACGTTGAAAACCTGTTTCACGCGATCGAACTGGCGATGGAACAAGACGGACGCATCCGCTTTCTCAGTACGGGCGGCCTGATCGAAGGCCACGACGAAAAGACCTACCCCAAGTTTGAGGCATTGGTCAAGCAGTCAAAATTCAAAGACCGCTTCAATTTGAGAGGCTGGGTGTCGCGCGACGAGTTGGAGCAGTGTTATCATAAAGCTCACTTGGGAATCAACTGCGATCTGGTCTGTTATGAAAGCCTGGTGGGCGCCCGCAACCGCATCACCGAATGGATGGCGCGAGGCGTCCCGGTTCTGACCACGTTGACCACTGAGATCAGCCAGATCATTTTCTATAAAGGCGCGGCGTTGACCGTTCCGCCCCAGAACCCCGAGTTGATGGCGAATGAGATCATCCTCGCCGCTAATCATCCTGACAAACTAGAGAAGTTGGCCCAAGAAGCCCGCGCTATTTTTGAGGAGAGTTATACCTACCGGCGCACGGTGGGCGACCTGATTGAGTGGTGTAAGAACCCTGTGCGAAGCGGCGACGCCAGCGCTCCGCCTGTGGTGTTAGACTATCGCCGCGAAGAACAGATGCGTGCGGATGAAAAACGCGAAAACCGCTGGCTTACCCAGGTGAAACGCCTACTGAAGGGGTAGCCATTGGCGCCTTGACCTTGATGCGGCGCGACGCCATACTTTTCTGCGCTGTCACACTCACGCCAGTTTCGCCAACGTAGCTCAGACGGTAGAGCAACGGTTTCGTAAACCGTAGGTCAGGGGTTCGATCCCCCTCGTTGGCTTCGACTCGCCTCGGCTTCTTCAACACGCTACAATTGTCACCATGCGCTTCTTCTCTTGCCTGATTCATCTCAATCTCTAATAATGGGATACCGATATGTTGACCAATCGTTTGCATAGCCTATTTATCGTTGTTGCTTTTTCTATCTCAATTCAAACAGCCGTCGCCGAAGACTCGTGGCCGCAGTTTCGCGGGCCGGACGGGCAAGGCCACTCCCAAGCCGCGAACCTGCCCCTCGAATGGAGTACAACCAAAAACATCACTTGGAAAACGCCCATCCCCGGCAAAGGCTGGTCGTCGCCGATTCTGCTTAACGGCGCCATCTACCTGACCACCGCGACCCAAGACGACAGCGGCGCCGTATCGCTGCGGGCGGTGTGCGTCGACGCCAAATCAGGCAAAATCAAATGGAACAACGAAGTTTTTCGCCCCACTCAAAATGAAGTGGAACAAATCCATAGCAAGAACAGCCTGGCTAGCCCCACGCCAGTTACTGACGGCTTGCGGGTGTATGTCCACTATGGCCACATGGGAACCGCCGCTCTAAGTTTTGACGGCGCCATCCTCTGGCGCCAGACAGAATTGAAGTATCCTCCGCTTCATGGCACAGGCAGTTCGCCCGTCTTATCTGGCAACAACCTGATTCTAAATTGCGACGCCGCCAGCGACCCGTTTGTCGCGGCGTTGGATTGCCCCAGCGGCGCCATCGTCTGGAAGACGCCGCGCAACACTGCCGCCCGCAACAACTTTTCATTCGCAACGCCGTTGGTGATTGAATTAGACGGTAAGAAACAGATCATCAGCCCCGCCAGCGGCTTCGTCGGCGGCTATGAACCCAAATCCGGCGAAGAACTGTGGCGAGTTCGATATGGCGACGGCTACTCGGTCGTACCGCGTCCACTGTTCGCCCACGGCATCCTTTATGTCTGTTCGGGATTCAATAGTCCGAATTTATACGCCATCAACCCAAAAGGCGCGTCAGGCGACGCGACCAACACGAATGTGGTTTGGGAACAAGGCCGCAGCGTCCCTAAGACGCCGTCGCCCATCATCATCGGTGATGAAATCTACTTTGTCTCGGATAACGGTGTGGCGTCATGCCTTGACGCAAAGACGGGCGAGGTGCATTGGCGGGAGCGGCTCGACGGCGATTTTTCGGCGTCGCCTATGTACGCTGACGCGAAACTCTATTTCCCCAACGAGACGGGAACGACTTTTGTTGTTGAAGCCAGCAAGACGTTTAAAGTGGTCGCAAAAAATGACCTCGGCGAAACGCTGTTTGCTTCGCCGATAGCGATCAATGAAACGCTTTATCTGAGGACCGAGTCGCATTTGTGGAAAATCGAGAAGCCATAAAACGGACTCTGTCGACTGTACGCCTCTGACTTCCATATTTTTTCTATACATTTGGCTTTAGTTTATTTAAGATAAAGAGAAATCATCTTATTTAAGGGGAGTCACGTCTATGAAGTTACGCCTTATTTTACTCGCATTACTCGTTGTTTCTCCGTTCACCGCAACTGCGCAAGTCGGCATTTTCGACACGAGTGAAGACATCGGCAATGTCGATGAGGTTTTAGGGCTCGCTGAGTTTGCCGACGGCGCATACTCACTCGACGCCCTGACAAGCGAACTCGACGAACCCGTACCAGACAATTTTCATTATGCCTATAGTCAATTATCCGGCAGTTTCTCCATTCAGGCAGATCCAGACGTAATCGGCGGTAGAGGCGGCGTGATGGTTCGCCACGGCAACGGCGACAGCGACGCATACGCAGCGTTGATGATGACCAATGACTTTAACATCTGGCCTCATTTTCGTACGGTTGACGGCGGTGGTTCAAGTTTTGACGGTGACCCTGAAGACGATACCACCCAGACCGTTCGCCTTGTCCGCGCGGGCAACAGCGTCCATTTTTATCGAGTGAACGCTGACGGCAGCGAAAACCTTCTTCAAAGCGAGGTCATCCAGTTTACGAACGAGTTCGTGCTCGCTGGTCTGGCCGTCGCGGGCGACGGCGCTCTCGCCGATTTCACCAATGTTTCAATTAATGAACTCCCACTCGAAGTACGCCGTACCCTGCCAAGCGGCGAGTATACTCCTGGCATGACCATGACGGGCGTCACCGTCACTGCCAGCGCTCGCGCCGGTTCAACAGTGGACGCCAACGTGATCGAAATCGCCCCCGCAGGCTCGGTCGTGAGCAATGTTCAATTCTCGGCGGGCGAAGTGACCCCAGAAGGCAATCAAATGACCTGGGCGCTGACCGGCCTCTCCGGCGACGCCACTCTGACCTATGACGTTGTCATGCCAGACCGGGCGGTCGTAACCTTCCCGGGGACGTTCACCGGGACAGACATCCCAGAAGCAAGTTTCATCGGCGGCGTATCCGTTTTGCCTTCCTCGCTTCCTGAGTTTGGCAACCGGACAGATGCGATTGACATTGACCCGTTCTTCCCATCCGTGATTCAACCCGAAGAGGGAACGCCCGGCACCGTCTCAGGCGGCGAGTTGGGTGAGGTTGACGCGGATGCGTTCGGACTCGGTCTTGATCCGCGGACGACAGGCGTGACCATTGTTGATACGGACGGAACCGTCAATCACGCCATTTCAATTCCTATCAACATTCAACAAGCGGGAACCTATTATCTGTTTGGTCTGGTTCGCGGCGAAGATGCCAACAGCGATTCGTGGCACTTTGAGATCGACGCCCTGCCTAGCGGAGGCCAAGACAGCCGCTGGAACATATCGGGCAATAAAACCTGGGGGATAGACTGGGTCGAACAAGAAGAGCCCAACAACGATCCTCGCCCATTCGAACTCTCAGCCGGCGAACACACCATCTACCTCGCCAACCGAGAAGACGGCGCCAGCATCGACTGGCTGACAGTGACCACAAACCCCAACATTGATACTGGCGCGTTCGACGCCTTTGAACGTGTGACTCAAATTTCAGGGCGCGGCATCTCTGACGCATTCTTATCGATTGGCGAAACTCAAACCGAAGTTGAAATCACGACGATCTTCCGAGACGTTACATCTACCGTATCAATCATCGAAGATATTCCGACAGGATTCACTGCGTCAAATCTCAACGCCAACCCAGGCGCCGCCTCCATTGACGCCAATGGCAATGTGGTGTGGGACATCACTGGTTTAACATTGCAAAACCTCTCGCTAACGTATACCCTCACCGCGCCGGCAAATGAAGGCAATACATTTAGAACGGCTATGCTTGTTGGCAATTTTATGATTGAGGGCGAGGACCCCATCGAGCTCGGCGGCGATGACTCCATCGTCTTAGAGGCCAACCCGGTTGCCGCATCCGGCAAGACGGTCTATCACATGATCAATGTTGAAGCCGAAGAATTGTCGGACATCATTATGGATTCACACCTCAAAAACCAATTTGGCTTAGAGATAATTCAAATTGACGACGGCGACTCGCCTGGCTTTGAGCGCCCCGCCGATTTATCAGCCGTCGATATGGCCATCGTGAGCGGCTCGGTCGGTTCAGGAAACATTGGCGGACAGAACTATCATATCAACGACCCCCAATCGCTCATCACCTATGAAAGTTTTCTCTATGACGACTTTTCATTCTCGCCTGTGTTTGACTTCACCACCAGCACTGACCTCGAGATCATCGACAATGAACACCCCATCACCCAAGGCCTTGATCTTGGCCTGTTGACGGTCTTCAAAGAAGAAGGAGGCATCGCCTGGTCAAACCCGCCTGACGGCGTGCGCATTCTCGCCACCCCTCCAGGCGAACCCAATAACGCCGCGGTCTGGGTCATCGAAGCGGGCGCATCCGTCGACGGCAATACCGTTCCAGGCATCCGGCTAGGCCTGTGGAGCGGTGGGTTTACCAACATGACCAACGAAGGCATCGACCTGATGAATCGCATCATTGCCTACTCGCTGGGCGTTGACGCGCCTGAGCCGCCGTCTTCTATCGATCACTTTATGCTGTATTAGTTCCTGTTGAGCAATCAACATAAACGGGGCGGCTGGATGCCGCCCCGTTTATACATACAATCAATTTAGTACAACCCCCAATGTGGAATGGTTGTGTTTGATTTGCGTTTCAGCATCAACCGGCGCGTTCCATCGTCGTCACGTTCTAACCAAACGACGCTGAGTGAATCACCGCTCGGGTTCACAGCGATTGAGGGCGTGCGCGCGTCGGCCAAATCGTCGCTTAACACCATACGTTCTCTAAGGTCAAATGTCGTTACGTCAATTACGCCGACCATGATTTGAAAGACGCCCCCCAGGTCTTCTTGCCAAACGGCGTAAAGCGAACCGCCCGATTCAACCACGCTGATCTGAGACGCAGCAAAAGCGCCGTCATCAATCGCGATAGGATCAGACCATACACCACCGCTTGAACGGCGTTGAACAAAGACGTGAGATAAGCCATCCACTTGGTTTGAATAGGCAAGATATACAGCCCCATTTGCGCCAGCGGCCAAACGCGGCGGATCAAAAAACGTCGCGCCTTCAGCCGCCGCTGGTTCAATAGAACTGAGGCTGCCGTCGCCGTTGATACGGCGGCCCTGTAGTTCAAAGTAGCCTTGGAAACCGTCGATCATGCCCCATGCCACATACGCTGCGCCATTAGGCAGCGCCACGATGTCGGGCATCCAATGCGACACGTCGGCGCCGCCCATGTCAGCGCCGGTGATGCGAAACGGTTCGATGCCGCTGGCGTCGTCAAATTCTCCGCCCACACTGCTTCTTGAATAGACGAATGACAGTTCACCATCACGGGCAAAGTCATACCACACGACATGAACAACGCCATCGTCTCCAACAGCGACAGTTGGCGTGAACCCGTTGTCGCCCGCGTGGCCTGAGTTGGTGTTGCTCAAGCGGATATCGGCGTCAGAGAATGAACCACCCGCTGGTTTGTGGTCAAGATAGATTTCGATGTTATCAAAAAAGTTGCCCGCGGCGGTGGTGTGTCGATTGTCTTGCCAAACGGTGAATACCTCATCATTCGGCCCGATCGCCATGAATGGATGGCGCCCGCCGCTTGCGTCGCTGCTATCAACGCGGACCGGGCCCCGACCTTCACCGCCATTGGATGATACATACAAAATTTGGTTGTCTGCCACGCTGGCGTTGTCAATTTTAAAATAAACAACATGGGCGGTTCCTGATGAATCGACCACGATAGCGCCGCGCGGGTTGCGGGCGAGTTCAATCGGTTGATCGGTTTCGACCAAGACCTTCGCATCTTCAAATTCAACGGCATGGGCGAATAGACAGAGTGATAGTGTAACGAACGCAAGCAGCGTTCGGTTCAATGCGTGCATGGTCGGTTCTCCTGTTAGCGTAGTTGCAGCCATAGAGCGGCTGACGACTGCTCAAACACCTCTTGGCTTGTGATTGGCGGCGGGGTTTCGCCAAACTGGCCGAATAGCCACCCCTGCACCTCTCCGCCGTAGACAATGCTGTCGCCGACGCCGACTTGAGATGATTGCCATTCATCATTGGCATTCAAATCATAGAGAAGCCATGATGGGTCGCCGACAGAAAAATCGCCAAAGCAGTTGTCTGAAGGATGGCCCTCGCCGTCAATCGCACAGACAGCCGGGCCAAATGAAAACTGGACCGAAACCAGGTCGAACCCGCTTTTTTCTACCAGTTGAAACCCCGTCAATGTCTCGCCATAAAAATCAACCACGCGAACGACGCGCGAACCATCAAAATGGTTAATCACCAGGCCCGCCTGATTGAGAACGCACAACTCACTAAACGAAGTCTCAGGCAACTCAACTTCGTTGAACCCGCCAAAGGCGAAGCCAACCAGCGACCCGTTCTCAGCGGTTGCAGTCGAAATGCCCACTGAGGCTGAAACCCAATCGGCGCCGTCATGTTGAAAAAAATTCCAGAACCAGCCTTGTGGATGCAAGTCACAACTTGCCACGCCGTCGTCATGCAGGTAACAGATGAACGAACCAAATTGAGACCCTTGTGTGACCTGCTTGAAGCCGGAACGCTTTAACAGTTCTTCAACGGTCAGAAACGGTTCCTCAAACTCGACGCAGCGCGAGATGGTCTCGCCCGTGGAATTCTGAACCAGAATCCCGGCGCGATTTTGCGCCCATCCATTTGCCGCGGCGAACAAGGTAATGCTCAATACACATAGCCATGCTGTTTTCATGCTACTTCCTTTCTATTTTGGCCGCGGAAACAAAAGTGAGGTTCAGGCGGACAAATCGCGCATGCCGGCATAAAAACGCCCGGCCTCTTGTCAGAGGCCGGGCGTACGCGACTATATCCGCGTGCCACTCTCTCTGTCCCCGAAGAGGTGACATCACCTTGTGGGCCGGTCTCCTGGCTTCCAAAGGTTTAACGTTTCGCCTTCTCATCCAATCGGACAATGGCTGATGAAACGCCCTGCTCTGGTTACAGTGGCGGGACCGCGCCGGATTCTCACCGGCTTCCCGTTTCAGCCGCACTTGCGGCCACCCATAAGGAAATGATGAATTGACATTACCAATAAAATCGTGAAATTACAAGCCCTAGTTATTCGTTATTCTTATAGAAAATGAATCGAAAATCTGTTAGATTGGTTTATGTTATTCATTTTGATGTAATTGGGTTCCCATCCCGAAATACCTATTTACTCTGTTTGATGCGAGAGAAAACGATGGATGATATTCGACAAGGATTCACGTTGATTAAATTGTTAATCGTGGTTGCGATTGTCGGAATTTTAGCGGCGATTGCCGTGCCGAACTTTTCGAACGCGCAACTACGGGCCAAAATCGCCCGCGAATTGTCTGACATGAACGCCGTCTCAACCGGTGCAGTAAACGAATTAAGCCCAAATTCAAACATAGGCAAAAGCAGCTCGACGTATCAAACCTCAACCTTCAAACTTGAGCCTCTCTGGTCAAAACAACTTGACCCGCGCTGGCGCCCCGGCGGCAATGTCGGCGCCCTTGATGATGGCATTACCTGCGAGTTTGTTGAATTTTCCAGTGATGGCAAAATGCTGGCGACAGCGAATGGCGTCGGCGACGCCTTTTTGCTCGATTCGTCTGACGGAACCATTCTCCGCACGTTCAAATACATCACCGAACAAGACATCAGTCATATACAGTCGTTTGATATCTCAGGCGGAAAGATGAAAGGACTTGAGGTCGAGTGCGGCGCGTTCACGCCTGACAACCGCTATTTAATTCTCGGCGGCAACCTGAACGGCATTAAACTATTCGACCTCAACGACGGAACGCTCGCCAAACACATCAAAGTCAATGAAGAAGTCGACGGCCTGGGCGTTTCACCAGACGGGCGTTTTTTAGCGCACGCCGCGCCGATGTCAGCGCAAGTCATCAGCCTGAATGATTACTCCCCACTGGCGCGCATCATGCACGGCGATCAGGAAGGCGTTATCAATTCCGCCGACTTCACCCGCGACTCAAAACTCATGGCGTCAGCGGGCAACTATGGCCACGTCTTACTGACGCGCACCAGCGACTTTAAGCAAATCGGCGACGGACGCATTGCCAAACCTGCGTCAATTAAGTCGGTCCGGTTTTCACCAGACGGCCAGTATGTCGCCGCCGGGTATAAATCAAATTACGCGGCTGTGTTTGAAACAGAAACCATGAAATTGATTCAACAGTTGCCGTTGTTTTATGTCGAAGCGGTTGAATGGACGGACGATGGGAACTATCTCATGGTTGGCGGACGAGATAACCAGGGACGCCTGCGCGTATTTCGCGGGTCAGACTGGGCGTTGGTCGCCGACCCTCTCGTTCAAGAAGACAACTCAAACATCGAATATATTGATGTGTTTGATGACAAGGTCGCCATCGTCGGCGAAGACGCCCATATCAGACTGTTTCAGTGTGCAAACTAAAAAATTACTGATTGATACGAAACCAGGGAGAAACACAATGAAGTTTCTTGTCCGCATTCTTCTACTCGCTGTTTTTCTATGCCCTCAACAGTTCGCCTATTCTCAGGCAAAAGACTTCACCGCCATACGCGCTGGCGTCTTTTTTGACCAACCACTACGAGAATGGGACGGATTTGGCTTCAACTATGTACAAAGCGCCCATTTCGTTGATAAAAGCCTGAGCCCGAAAAAATCAAAAGAATGGTGGGACGCATTTCATCCGGGCAAAGATACATTCGTGCAGGAGTATGGCGGATTCAGTTTATTAGACAGTTCAGAAAAACAAGAAATTATCAACTTGGTGTTTGGCGCCGATGGCTTAAAACCAGGCATTGTTAAGATGTTTCTTGACGGCAAACACCAAACCGAGCCAAACGGCCCCTTCGACCATGAAACAACAACAAGCCATATGCGCTTCTTTGTCAAAGAAGGCTTACAGCTAACTCGACAACGTGGGGATGATTTTCAAATCATCACAACCCTTTATGGGCCTCCCGGCTTTATGACCAAACAGAAAACCAATCGTGGGCGCGACCTTGACCCTGATTATAAAGACGACCTGGCTATGTATATGATCGATTGGGTGAAATTTCTCAAAGACAATGATCAGTTACCCGTCAACTATCTATCTCTTCATAACGAAGGTGAAGATTGGAGCCGTTGGAACAACGATGGCTACACCGAATGGTATAAGCATGATTTCAACTTGTACTGGCCTCCAGAACAAATCAATGATTTTCTCAAATACATGCCCACCCTGTTGAATAAACATAGACTGGATGATGTCAAGATGACCAATGGCGAGCCTACGAACTGGTACCGGTTTTCGGGCTGGGGGCTAGCTGACTTTTTAGCGTCCGACCAAGAAGCCGTAAACAATTTGGGGCTTATTACTTCTCATGGGTTTTACCATGGAACCTATGGGCAGTGGTTCGGTGAACACAACAGTTATACAAATGACCTTCTACGCAGCCGGCGCCCTGAATTGCATTCTTGGGTGACTTCCACAAGTTGGGCCGAAATGGATGCAAGTTTCGTAAAACAGATCCATGGCAACATCTATACATCGAAGGTGAATGCCATTATCCCGTGGGCGGGCATCCAACGCCCCGCGCATTGGGTTGGTGGAGACCCAAACCCCGGTTCAGCGATTCGTGTGAAAGAAAATGGGACGTATGAAGTGTTGAAAGGCTATCATTTTTATAAACAAGCGTCCCGCGCGGGCCAGCCAGGGATGAATGTGGTTCGTACATTTGCGATGAATTCTGAAGTCGCAGTCATCGGGTTCAACCAAGACAAAACAAAGAACCCTGACAGTTTTGTGGTCGTCAACATTTCTGATGGAAAGAAACGAGTTTCTGTAGAAATCCATGGTTCTGACTATCAACAATTTGAGGCGTTTCGAACGGTAGACTCCGATAAACATGAAGCGGAACGCTATAAAAAACTAGGGGCCTTCAAGGTAGAAAATGGCAGCATTTTCACTGAGACGCCTCCCGGTTCTGTCACGACATTTTTTGGAACAAAATAACGGACGTTAGAGTGTAATTTAATTCAACTGCCCCATCCTGGCGCCTAACGACAGAATATGTTCCACGCATGGCGGTCAGGCGCCGCTGCGCTTGGTGTACATCACTCCGTATAATTCACCACACAAAATTACGGAGTTCTTTCAAGAACCACAACTCGTCTTTTATTTCTGGTTCATACTTCTTGTTCTTTAATACGCCAGATGAAAATAAGAAGAACAGCAGTGATGCAAACTAACAGAACCTGGACCTCAATCTGTTCATTGAAAATTGTTATAGAAATTGCAACCACAGAAAGAATCATAACCATCGCTTTGTATTTTGTTTTTCGGGATATTGTTCTATTCTCTTCCCATTGTTTTAAGATTGGTCCAAACCAACCATTGTTTAGCAACATTCGATGGAACCTTGGTGAACTATTTGAGAAGAGGGCTAGGGCGACAATTAAAAACGGAGTCGTTGGAAGTATCGGCAATACAATGCCAATAATGCCCAAAACAATAAAAACCCAACCCAGCAGAATAAGCAACTGGTTCTTCAGAGTATTTGTAATTTTCGAATACATGACAAATTTTCCTAAAAAAACCTGCGCGGTCCATTCAACAAGTGAACTTTATCTTATAGTAGAGAGCGGCTGAACAGAATATGACTTTCGAAAGAACGCCCTCAACCCAAATCATGAAGGGGTAAACAACTTGCGGCCCATTTCATTCATACCCTGATCGAAGATATGCATACCCGGTTCGCGGTGATAGACGATGGCCGTAGCTCCGTTTCACCAAAAGATTTCAAAAATCGACGTTCCAAGTGGACGCTTACGCTTGATCATCGTCATTGAAACCACATCTATTTCTGAAGCAAGACCAAATTCTAGAGCGTTTGTCAAAAAAATGTGCGTAAAGCGCGCTCGTATCCGCCGCGGCGGACAGCGATAGATACAGTTACGTAAACTCAATCCGCACATAATTCTGGCAACCACTATATTCACTGTTTTACAAGAGCAGAAAACCAGAATTTGGATTGCGCTGGCAAGTTTGTTAGAGGTTTTGTGAGAATAGAGACGATATGAAAAGAGGTTGAATAAAAAGAAATATCAAGACTATCAAGTGAGGGAGCTGGGGCTCGAACCCAGGACCCTCTGCTTAAAAGGCAGATGCTCTGCCAACTGAGCTACTCCCTCACGTTGCGTCTTACTTATGACAAAAAGGGAGTATATCTCTCCCTCGCGAATTGGTGTAGGGGTCAATGCAAAATTCGCCCAAATCATTCAAAATTCTATGGTTGAAAGTCATCGAACAATAAGATAGCCATGGCTGTTCAGGCCATTGGTCGGGTTAAATTCAACAAAATTGCCAACATCTGAATAATCGACAAACGGCCCTGGCGAAAATCCGACCGGGTGCTCATTTTCGTCTCTTACTATCATGTCTGGCCACTCGAATCTAAGATGAAAACTTGATTCCGCCAAATTGTGTCCGCCCAGACTGGTGCATTGAGGCGGTTCGTCATTTTCGCTTACTGATTGGCGCCATTGTCGTCCTTCAAGTGAGATCACGCCATAGAGCAACTCGTAGGGGTAGTGGCTGCCCATTTGTTGTAAGGGCATCTGGGGCTTCGGTAATGGATAGACATAGTTTTGCAATGCGTCTTTTGGCAGAAGTTGTACTGCCTCCTTGCTGCTGCGAACCAGGTAGCCTTGATGAACATAACCCGGGGCGCCGTGTTTGCCTTTGAGAATAATATCAAGCATGGACGCCTGTGGAAATTCAAGTGCGTAGGCTGACATCGCCTGTTGAAGCGCGTTAAGTTCATATTGAGCGTTGACAACCTGGGTTTGAAGTTGGGCGCGGTTGAGGCGAAAGTTTAAAATCGCCAAAGCAACCGCGACGATGGCCAAAATCACCAGCGTCGCCGGGCCGTCTCGGCGTACATCAAATCGCGGCATCTACACCAACCGTATGGTAAGCGGGTAGCGGTAGTGTTCGCCGTCATTCGCTTTGATGGCGGCGATAATCATTAACACATAATAAGTGATTAACACAATGGGAAATAGAAGAAACCCTATAAACACGACCATGAGTAAGCACACGATGAAGAAATAGATCGTAAACGTGATTTGAAAGTTGATGGCTTCTTTTCCCTGTTCTTCAACAAAACTGTATTCATCCTTTTTAATCAGCCAGATGATCAATGGCCCTAAAATCTGGCCGATTCCCGGCAGGACGTAGAACAACAACCCACTGAGGTGACACAACATCGCCCACGTACGGGCGTCTTTTTCGATTTGGTTCATCGTTTGCGCTCCATTTCGGTCTAATTTTCCCGCATAGACCGCAATTTACTATACCATAAGTTACGAAGAAATTCTCCGTTCCTTTCATGGATTTGACAGATTAAATAGAAGCCATCTCAAAAAGGCTTGATCATTTGCCGCGGGTGGCATGTACACAACTCTGCTCGCTTCCGTGCTGCTCCGCTTAGAAGCACAGGCGCTCTCAGAGTTACACCCACGCCTATATTGGTTGTTCAATAATTGATACGTCAAAACCGTAAAAAAAATCTTCATGCTTTAGATGGCTGCAAGTAAATTTAATCTTCACACGTCCTCGTTTCCACTCCAGCCATTCGCTAATTTCTAGTAAACTAGTCATTATTGATTTAATGATGGGACCATCTCTTTTATGAATTTGACGCAATCGGTTCTAACAAAATTTCAGAAATACCAGCTAATCGTTATTGTACTGCTCTCGGTTTGGCTGTTGCCCAATTCGGCGTATCTATATTTCACTTCTCCCACCGCCTCACAAAGCGTCATCGAAGTCGGCAAATATGATGTATCAACCTATGGGATGATCGGCCAATCGACCGTCCAAGAAGAAATTGTCGATCCAAACCAGGCGTTGCCTGCGTTTTATCAAATTATGTTACTGACCCATTTAGCGGGCGGAATACTATTAGCGGTATTGGCATTGTTGTTTGTCGTTCAGCATATTCCATTGGCGTGGCCGCGAAAAAACTCAAACGCAGTTACTTTGGGCGTATTGTTAACTTCATGCGCAGTATTGCTGGCGATATCAGGATTATTCATTTTGACGGAGGCCAATAGCGTCGAAAACCGCTGGGTGTTTTATCTCCACCGCGCATTGGCGATTGTGTTGCCGTTCGCGTATATCTTTCACCGCATGGCCGCCTACTCGCCTATCGATAGATCACGCTTGGTAATGAGCGTGGTGATAATTGTTGTGGTTCTTCTCGCTCTATTGGGCGCCCATCATTGGAACAAAGGGCCAGCAACGCGAGTCAGTTTACTCATTAGAGAAGGGCGTGCGGCCTACGCGGCGGAAGCGAACATTGGCTTGCCCGAAGACCCGTTTATCCCCTTCTCGCCCAAAAACCTAGGCGACCCGCACGGCAAGTTTTATCCGTCCGCCGTCTCAACGACCAGCGGCGGTTTCTTGCCGCGGCGCCAGCTAACACTTGAAGACCTTGCTGACCCAAAAACCATCGCCAGCGACTTGAAAGAATTTGGTTTTGTCAAGGCTGACTCGATGGGCGCGGCGACTTGTAAGCGCTGTCACGCCGGGACAGTCGAACAATGGACGCGCTCGGCCCACCGCTTTTCTTCATTCAACAATCCATTCTATACAGCCAGCATCGACAACCTGCGCAGCGAACCGAACGGTAAACAGCGCAGCCAGTGGTGCGGCGCTTGCCATGACCCGGTGTTGATGTTTAGCGGAAAAATGATGGAAGACATTGACGCCCATTGGCCCGAAGCTCAGGCCGGGTTGACTTGCCTGTCCTGCCACACCATAGACGCCATTCACGGCAAAGAAGGCAACGGCAATTACAACATCTCTGACTCTCAACCTTCGCCGTATTTGTTTAGCGACGCCAAAACAGGGCTCAAACGCGAAATCCATGACTTTTTGATCAAGTCCAAACCGACGGTGCACAAGAACCAATTGCTCAAACCCTTTTACCGCTCATCTGAGTATTGTTTGACCTGTCATAAAGTGTCGCTAGATGTTCCTATCAATAATTACAAATGGCTGCGCGGGCAGAATGAATACGACAACTGGCACAACAGCGGCGCAGCGCGAAACGCGGCGCGCACATTTTACTTGCCTGACAATGAGCGCACCTGTCAGGACTGCCACATGCCTCTAGAAGAGGTGCGCGCGCCGGACGTCAGCGCCAAAAACGGCAAGATCAAATCGCATACCTTCTTCGCCGCCAACACCGCCCTGCCCTACATTCGCGACGACCATGAATCGCTGAAAGAAGTCGAGGCCGTCTTACAAGACGACATCGTTATCATCGACCTGTTTTCGCTGCGCACTCTCGACGCGCTCGACCACCCCATCGCGCTTTCACAAGACGCTTCGGCGCCCCTGACGGTGGGCGAGTCGGTGTTAGTTGATGTGGTTGTTCGCAACTTCAACGTGGGGCATACCTTCCCCGGCGGTACGCTCGACTCAAATGAATGTTGGATTGAGTTTGAAGTCACTGGAGAAAACGACGAAACGCTCTATCAATCCGGCGGATTAAACGAAGAGAAAGTCGTTGACTCCGGCGCGCATTTCTACAAAGTGTTGTTCGTCGACAAAAACAGCGAGCCAGCGTTAGTGCGCGATCCACAGAATTTTCATGCGGTTATTTATAATCGCGCGATCGGGCCTGGCAGTGCGGATGTGGTTTCCTATCAATTCAATGCACCTCAATCCTGGCAAGGCAAGACGGTTACGCTTTCGGCCCGATTGCTCTGGCGAAAGTTCAACACGCCGTTTATGAATTTTGTGACAAAACACGAGCCACTGTTAGCGATTCGAGGTAAAACCGATTTGCCGATTACTGAGATATCTTCGAGTAAAGTTCAACTCAAAATCGGCTCTTCTCAGATGAACGTCATCAGCAAAACTGAAGACCCTCGCCCCACTTGGATGAAATTCAACGATTATGGCATCGCCAACCTGTTGAAACAAAACAACCATCTCGCCGATTGGGCGTTTAAAAAGGTTGACCAACTCGCGCCCGAACGCGCCGACGGGCCGCGCAACTTGGCGCGCATCGCGATTCAAGAGGGCGCCGTAGAAGAAGCCTATGCACTGCTCGAAGACTGTGAAGCACGCAACCCCGGCGACCCGCAAAGCGCCTGGTTTTGGGGGCTGGGCAAAAAAGAAGAAGGCCTATACGACGAAGCCGCCAGCGCCTTTGCGCGCGTGTTGGCGTACTTCCCCGAAGACCGCGCCGCCTGGGGCCAACTGGGCCGCACCCACTACCTCAACGGCGAGTATGAGAAATCGCTTGAGGCCTATTTGAAGGTGTTGGCGATTGACCCCGAAGACCGCGCCGCCCATTATCACCGCATGCTGTGTTACCGCGCCCTCGGCGAAACCGCCAAAGTAAACCAGGCCCAAAAAGCCTATGAAAAATACCGTATCGATGAAAACGCGATGGAATTTACTCAAGAATACCGATTGAACAATCCCATCGACAACGCCGCCTCCCAACAAATTCGCGTCATCGAAATACACCCGAAAGAAGACGCGTAATGAATTGGAATTCGTTTTTTTTGCTAATCACGATTGGTGTATGTAGTGTCGTGTTATCGCAGTGCGGCCCCCAACAAGAAGCCGAACCCGAGGCACCCCAGCCAGAAACTTACACCCAATCACAGGCGCCAACGCCTGTTCAAACAGACGATACGCCCCAGATCACGTTCACCGATGTCACTCTTTCGTCAGGCATCGATTTCATTCATCAGAATGGATATTCAACCTTGAAATACATGCCAGAAACGATGGGGTCGGGCGGAGGCTTTTTTGATTATGACAACGATGGCGACCTCGACTTGTACCTGGTCAACTCGCGCTGGTTTGACGAGGCCAACCAAGACAAGCCTCCCTCTCCACCTGCCCTTTACCGCAATGACGGCGGCTGGCAATTCACCGACGTCACTCAAGCCGCCGGGTTGAATATCAACATCTATGGCATGGGCTGTTGTATGGCTGACGTTGACGCAGACGGCGACCAGGACCTCTTTCTCACCGCCGCCATCGACGGCCAGCGTTTCTTCTTGAATAACGGCGACGGAACATTCACCGACGCCACGCAACCGTCTGGATTCACCGCGCCAGTGTGGGCGGACAGCCAAGGCCGCGACCACCCTTATTGGTCATCAAGCGCCGCGTTCTTTGATTATGACAACGACGGCTGGCTCGACCTGCTTGTCTGTAACTACGTTCAATGGTCGGTCGAGAACGATGTCTTCACCACGCGCGCGGGCATGGGCAAGTCGTTCACCATCCCAACGCTGTATAAAGGCCTGACGCCGCTGCTGTATCGTAACCAGGGCGACGGGACGTTCAAAAACGTGACCAAAGATGCTGGCGTCTTCAACCCAGAAGGCAAGTCGCTGGGCGTCGTAGTCGCTGATTTTGATGACAATGGTTGGCTTGATTTCGCCATCTCAAACGATTCAACCCCCAACTTTCTATATATGAATGACGGCCAGGGCCGTTTCATAGAATCGGCCCTGGTCGCTGGCGTCGCCTTCGACGAAAACGGCCGCGCCCGCGCGGGCATGGGCATCGACTATGCGTCCGCCCTCGACGGCCAATGGTCGCTGGCCATCGGCAACTTCAGCCATGAACCAATTTCGCTCTACACCCAGATGAATGAACTCTTTTTTGTCGACCAGGCGGGCAAGACCCGCCTCAGCCGCCCCAGTTTAATCTCGTTGACGTTCGGCCTTGTGTTCTTTGACTATGATCTCGACGGCTGGCTCGACCTGGCCGCCGCCAATGGACACATTGAGCCTGATATTCACCTGGTTGAGAAGAACGTCACCTTCAAACAATCTCCCCAACTGTATCGCAACATCAACGGCGAGCGTTTTGATGATGTCTCCTTCGAAGTCGGCGGCGTCTTCACTCTTCCGATGGTCGCTCGCGGCGCGGCATACGCTGACCTCGACCAGGACGGCGACTTAGATTTTTTGCTGACGGGTTGTGGAGAGCGCCCGCGCCTGTTTCGCAATGACTCTGCGGCGGACAATAACAACTGGTTACGCGTGAAGGTGCGCGGCAAGGCGCCCAACCTCGACGCCATCGGCGCCAAGGCGACGCTTACTGCCGGAGGGCGTGAACGCACACTGATGGTAAGGACCGGGTCGTCTTACTTAAGCCAAAGCCAACTCGCGCTAACGTTTGGACTCGGCGACGAAACTACGGTTGAAAAATTGACAATCCAGTGGCCCGATGGGACCGAATCAGAACAAGACGTCTCAACACTCCAAATCAATCAGACGGTTAATATAGAGTAGTAGGCCGTAGGTTGGGTTCTTACCCCGCCCTTTGCGGCGTTACGTTTAACGTGGTGGTTTAATACGGCGCGAGCGAAGCGAAGCAATCTAATGTGGTGAAAACCAGTGGCGTTTGGCGGGTCGATACAGCGCGACCCGCCCTGCAATTATCCCCGCGCCAGCTCGGCTGAATGGTTGGCGATTTTGCGCATGGCGAAGGCGATCTGCTCGATGTCGTCTTTGGTTCCCGACAATTGTTCGTGATAGAGCCATCCTGCGACTTCACACAAGCGGTCATTCTCAGGGCACTCGTTCGCGGCTTCATAATTTGAAAGAACACTTTCAGGAAACATCTTCTGATAAAAGCGCGATGAGAGTTCGCCCTTCAAGAAATCGAGTTTGTTCAACGGCGTATAGCCCGTGCTGCATGAGATGCCCTCTTTTCTCATCGCCTCGACGAAACGATTACGCGACAAGCCATTGAGTTGTTCCGGATTAACCTTGAACAAATATAAGTAATACGCGCAGCGCGTCACGCCGTCATAGAGTTTCGCTGGCTCAACGCCGGGAATTTCGCTCATAAGTTTTGAGAGATACTCTGCGTTTTGTTCGCGGCGTTTGAGTTGTTCTTCGATACGCTCTAACCCCAATAACAGCAACTGCGCCTGGAATTCGGTCATGCGCAGGTTGCTGCCGTTTTGAATGTAGCCCCGGCCATACTTGCTATGCGGCGAGCGCCCGTTGTTATAAAACGCGCGTACTTTATCGGCGACCGCTTCATCATTGGCGAGAACCGCCCCGCCCTCTCCACTGGGCAGAATCTTCGTCACCTGAAAGCTGAAACATCCCGTATCGCCCCACGAGCCGACCGGCTTGTTTTTCCATTCCGCAAAATGGGCCTGGCAGGCGTCTTCAATAACAGGCAGGTTATGGTTTTTCGCGACCGCCAAAATACCGTCAATGTCAGCTGGGTTGCCGCCGATGTGGACGGGCATGATCGCCTTGGTGCGCTCGGTGATACGCTCTTCGATCTTCGCCGGGTCCATCTGGTGGGAGCCAAAGTCGCTGTCGACAAACACGGGCAAGGCGTAATGCAACAAGACAGCGTTTAACGTTGCGACAAAGGTATACGGCGGCAGCAGCACTTCGTCGCCCGGGCCCACGCCAGCCGCGTGTAACGACGCATAGAGCGCGTTGGTGCCATTGGCGATTGCGACGCAATGGGGCGACTGGCTGCGCTGGGCGAAGGCGGTTTCAAAATTCGCCGCGACGTCGCCGTTAAGGCTGCACCAGTTTTTGTCATGCAAGACATCCAACCAGGCGCGGTCGTCTGAGGGTTGAACCACCGGCCAGTCTGGGAAACCCTTGGTGCGCACCGGTTTGCCGCCCAGCAAGGCGGGCTTGGCAGACGACTCATTGGCATAGGCTGCGATGTTTGGCCCAGTCAATTGCGCAGCCGCCGTGGCCGCAGCGGCGGATTGTACAAAGGCGCGCCGTTTGATGGTTTGTTTGTTCATGTCATTCTCACTATCTACCCTTTCGTCCATCCGGGGGTACTGGCTTGTATGATTCTTGCTGTTCCATCTTCTAAATTCGTATAGGCGGGTTGAGCCAGCGGCGGCCCATCCCGTCAGTCACACGGCGAACAAAGACAGCGAGGCCATCCATGATGGTTATGGAGTTCGGTTCAGTTGGATGGGCTCTCCAAACATACCCTTGTCGTCAAGGTGATGGGCCAGAAAGGAGCGAATCTCTTCGGTCGAGGCCGAGATTACCTTGATGTTATCGCGCCCAACCGCGAACGGCAATGCGTTTTCACGTTCTAACATTTTGTCCATCCATTCGACGTCAATCGGATGAAGTTTGAGGCCGTCGTTCCACTCAACCATGAAAATGTGATAGACAGGCAAGAGGTGAAATTTGGTCAAATCGCCTTCGTCCTTGAGGTCGACCACAATGGTATTGAGAAACTCGCGGCCCTCATACGAAACCAGCGCGGCTTCAAACTCGGCTTCTTTTCCGCCGTCTTGAATGTAGGTGAGTTTGTAGAGTTTTACGCCGACACGCTCTGAGAACATCCACTGGCCGTCTTCGTCGTCATACCAGTTGCCTAAAAACGTCGGACTGAAGATGAGGTCGTCTTGGTGGTACATCGGTTGAAGAAATGGAATGTAACAACCCGACAGCCAAATCGATACGATACAAATACCAACAATCGTCCGTGTGTTCATGGCGTCTCTCCAAGCGAAGAAAAATCATATCCTGTGTTTGAGGCTATTTTCCCGTAAGGCGCCGAAAATAGATAGAGCAAAACGAAAAAAAGGCGCCGCGCTTTCTATTAACTTATCGCTCCCACCATCTGGGTCTATAGAAGACTTTCACCTCCGAGAATCGCTCCATGCCTGGCAAACACAAAACCGCTGCGCGGCAACATGTATTCGTGGTGGCCTTTTACTCAAATTGTTGCCAAATTGTTGCATTCAGAGTTTTATAGTGTATAATCTATGAAGATTTTGTTACAAAGGTGATCATTATGGTTACGGGCCCGATACCACAAGTAAACCAGACACTAAACCCAACAGCGCCGCCGCCGGTTGCTCCAACGCCGCCAGCGCCTGCTGCTCCTGTAACACCTATCCAGACGGGCTTTCCTCAACAGGCTCCAGATGGTCAAAGTGGAACCGGATTAACGGAAACCAATGGAACCGACACCGTTCTGTTGAGCGACAACGCGATTGAGGCGCAGGCGGCTCCTCCGCCACAGGGAATCGCCCAGCCTAATTCACTTAACCCAGGGGCGCCTGGCACACCGCCATTTCCTGGCGTGATTCCACAAGCCGCGCAGGCAGCGAACCAAGACCAGACTGGCTTTATTCAACCAGAAGAACAGACATTTATTCAGGCAGCCCCGCCAAACCCTATTGAAGATTTGAGCGCTGGACGAACCCTTGACGTAACAGCCTGATATATTTGAGTATATCCAATAAAACTTAAAGAGCGTCCTCAACACTAGGGCGCTCTTTTTATGAGAAAAACAAGAAGGAACCACACCGTGTATCAAGGAATCATACTTGCCAGCGCATCGCCGCGACGAAAGACATTACTCAACCAAATGGGCGTTGAGTTTTCGATTATACCAAGCGGTGTTGATGAGACAGAGCCACTAGACGAACTGCCTGGGCCCTATTGCGCCAGGTTGGCGATTGAAAAGGCTGCTGCAGTCGGTTTTCAATATCCTGAGTATCTGGTGATTGGCGCGGATACGGTTGTTGCACTCGGCGACCGCATTATGGGAAAACCGAACAACACTGATGAAGCCTTTGACATGCTTACCACCTTGTCAGGCCAATGGCATGAGGTCTGGACGGGCGTTTGTCTTTTTCAACAACAAAACGAAATCCAGCGCGTCAAAGCGGTTCAATCTCATGTGAAGTTCAAAGACCTAAACAAAGATGATATAGACTCATACATCAACACTGGCGAACCAATGGATAAAGCAGGAGCCTACGCCATTCAAGGCATCGGCGCCAAGTTGGTCAAAGAAGTCAAAGGCTCATACCACAATGTGATTGGCCTGCCTACCCATGACTTAGGCGCCATGTTTGACGAGTTGGGAGTCAATTTTGTCTCGAATATCGAAGAAAATACCTTGCAGGGGGCGAGTTTTAACAGAAGCTAGATACAATATTTTTATCTTGCATGACTATGTGGGGTTAGACGCTTTCTTATGATTGAAATGGAATTTTTTGAACTCCGGTTGGATGAAAGCGGCGCCGACCAGATTATCATCTTAAAAGAGCGCAACGGAGCGCGCATGATGCCGATTTTGATCGGCTATTATGAAGCCCAATCCATCCATCTCGCTCTCAATGATATTCACATTCAACGCCCGCTGACCCACGATCTCGCCGTCAATATAATTTCGACCCTTGGCGCGATGATGATACGGGTCAACATCACTGATTTACATGACTCGACATTTTACGCCAGAATCCATTTTGAAACAGCCAGCGGCGATGTGGATGTTGATTCTCGCCCCAGCGACGCTATCGCGTTAGCCGTCCGCACAAATGCACCGATATTTGTCTCAAAAGATGTTCTCGAACAGGTCGCCCGCGAATAATTGCGCCGTTATTTCTCCCTATAGTTACTCGTTTTATTACTCCCTCGTAGGTTTTTTTGTTGTCGTTTTGAGTTCATGGCAATAAAATTTTACGTAGAGGGCTTGAGAGGTTCCAGGCGAACGTCTTGAGATGAAAGGATCGATAAAAATGAACAACAAATCAGATTACACAAAACACATTCGCGTCCAAGTCACCAAACGGTTGTCAAAAAGCGATGTGAAAAGCATTGTAAGCGACTTCGTCAGTCAACGATTGACCTTTGCTTTGTCAAAACACAATAGCGACTATGAAGTTTGGCGCCAGATTTTGCCTGGCGACGAACCGCGCATCAAAAACCGCAAAGACGGGATGACGCCCGCTGGAGTGATTACCGAAGACCCTGAAGAACTGAACGAGCGCAACTTTATCTGTGTGTGGGACCACGGCGCGATAGTACAAGGAGATTGCGACCAGCTCTAAGATTTTCCGTCGAGATCCTATTCAGCGTTTGTTTGTTGATCGAGAGTCGCGAGTAACATTCCGATACCAAGAATGACGCCAAACCAAGTAGAAGTTCTCATCTGGGCGAACATAGGCGCAAACATCTGGGCGGCGCAAAACGCCGCGAACGCGCACGTCAGCCCTCTTGAAAGTGTTCGAAAAAATGGATCGTGAAGCGTCTGGTTTTGTCTCAACAAGCGCTTTACAAACGCAAACTGTAAAAATAAGTAAGCAAACAACCCAACCGCCCCCATCTTAACCGCTACCCACAAGTAAGTATTGTGGACGCCTAACAAGTTTGTGCGCGAAAGGTAGATTTCCATGGGCATGACGCCGCCCAGGCCGAGGCCGGCCACCGGGTTTTTGCGGATCGAAATCAGCGCGTTTTGCCATTCAACCAAGCGATAGTTGGCGCTGCTTTCTTTGGTCGGGTTTAAGATCGACTCGAAGCGCATTCCAATAGCGCGCCACTGGCCCGCCGCAGTGATGAGAACGAGGAACAATAAAAATCCCACAAACGCCGTCATCAAAAACCGAAATCGCGCCTTGCCTTTTTGAATGAGAAACAAAACAAACAACCCCACAACGAAGGCGACGTAATAGGCGCGTTTGTATGAAAACAAAAAACTGAACAACACCACGGGCGTCGCGATCAGCCACAGCCGTTTAGCGGGCAGCGGCGCTTTGTCTAACACAAACGTCGCGAGGAGAAGCAACAGGGTCACGAAATTGAGTGAATCGCCCCAGCCAGTAAACAAGGCGCGAATCTTCCATTTGATCTGCAGCCCTTCGCCGAGGGTGTAGAGATATACGCCCTGTATCGCTTTTAGAGAAATCGCAGCAAAAAAGATCAGTAGAAAGAGTTGTAATGACTGTTTGGTGCGAATTAAATTCACGGTCAGAAAATACGCGAGAAAAAAGTGAAGCAGGCGGCGTGGTTCAAACAAGCGGCCTGGATCGCCGTAGAGTAGAATGCAAGTGAGATACCCAAGGGCGCAAGCGGCGCCAAACGCTGCCATAGCGCCGTCGAGGCGCGTACCGAACATCCGTCCTTTTCGGTGAAGAATCGTGGCGGCGGCTAAGGCGGCCAAGCCGACTTCAAACGGATTTAGTCCTACACCTGGAATAATAAAATAGTAAAGCGTGGGTTTTAGTTGTTCGTTGATAAGAAGTATGTCTTCAGAGATCAGCGTTTCGGCGGCGAAAAACAGCGCAAACGCGAGATCAGGGCGGGCGAACAATAGGACAATACCGACCCCGCCAGCGATAACGGCGATGGCTGAGTAGGGCGGGTAGGAGACGCTCAACACACATAACAGCAACAAAGCGCCGAGCGCCGCCGTCCAACCGGTTCTGTCTTGATTTGAGAACAAGGCTAATTGCATGTCAGTTTATCGTACTGTGAATAGCATGGCCGCAATCTCAAAGTGATTTATTGATCATGGCGCTTAATGCATCATCCATTCTGATAATCCCGTATTCGCTGGTTTTCGATAATACACCACATGAGACGCAGTCAAATGGCGCGCGGGGTTGCCTTCAACGATATTGAAATTCGTATACGGATCGGCTTCGTATTCTATCTGAAACGCATCGCCTGGGGTAATGTCATTGCTTATATTGATATCCCACGGGACGACCACATCGCCTGGACACCACCCCGCCCGACTGAAAATCCAAGTTCCGGCTTGTGGGCGGCAGGGATTCATATAACAGTCATCACGCCATAACACATTTTCATACACGCCGTCATTGACGCGCACGGTCCGGCCTCTGACGATAAATTCCGCCGCGTTGCTTGTGTTAGGCGCTTGCCCGTGGCCAGTGACGACTAGTCTAAGTTTGGCGCGCCCGGTCTCTTCTGGAGCGTCGAGAGTCTTGTCTCGAAAGAAGTTGTATATCGGGTTGTTGCGGTCGCCATAGCGGGGCTGGCCGTTCCATACATTCTCAACCTGGAACGGTTCCCATTCAGGGGCGCCTTTATAAAAATAAAACTCGAGCGTCACCAACCACCCGGCGCCCTGTGCATGCCCCGGCCCCACCCAGGTGTCAATAAACGTTTGAAGGCGAGTCGTTCCGCGAAGAAACGATTGATAGTCAGTCACATCCCACCACCAGACGCCGCCTTTTCGGTAGGGCGTCATAAAACGGCCAATCTCAACGTTGGTGCGCCCGTTTCGCGCGCTGATGGTCATGATGCGGTCCCAATAATCAAACCCGCCTTCGGGGGCTTCAAGAACCATTTTCATCAACACTCGTTCGTAAACCGTTTCATCTTCTGGGAAGTCGAAGTTTCGGCTGGGCTGGCGGTTGTTGATATAAATGTATTCTTGGTCAAACGTCTCGACAATCAAAGGCGGCTCATATGGTGGTTCAGGGTCATCAAACGAAACATAGACATCATTGAGTTCGATTGTCGGGCGAGAATTAGACGATGAGCGCGCTCCAAAGGCGACGCGCGATTCGAAGGGCGCCATTTCGGCGATGAATTTTTCTTCATAAACAAACTCATTGTCAATCAGAAGATTGACCAATGCGCCGCCCAAGACAAACTCGATGTCTAATAAAAACTGATGCCGTTCGCCGTCACGAAAATCGATAGGAGACCGGCGGTTAGCGCGTTCGGCGCCATCCCAATGCAACGACAGTTCATAGCCTCGATCAGCGCCGGTGTAGTCATCAGGGTTTGAGATATCGACGCCGACTCCAAACGAGCCAGACAGGTTGGGTTCTTCCCAATTTGCGGCAGGGGCTTCACCTGAGGCGCCATAGTCTTGAGTATTTAACAAGAGAAAGCCCGCGCCTTCCCTTCCCCGCGTGATTGACATCGTCCA
Source organism: uncultured bacterium (assembly GCA_964556895.1). Lineage (GTDB taxonomy): Bacteria > Hinthialibacterota > Hinthialibacteria > Hinthialibacterales > Hinthialibacteraceae > Hinthialibacter. The sequence continues at coordinate 85,720 of CAZKYC010000003.1, forward strand.
TTGGGCGCTGATGCGTTGATACGTCCCGGATGCGGTTTGATCAAACGCAATCGCGTTTGATTCCGCCGCGGCCCTCACCAATACCATGGCGCCATCGACGGGCGCCAAGTCGCGCACGCGCCAATGATTGGAGGCTTGGTAAGGAGTGTTGTCTGGCGCACCTTCGAACGATTGAATGGTTGGCCCTGCGTTACTGTGTCCAATGAGAAATCCAAAGAAGATGATGAAAAGTCGGTTATGCATAGCGTCCTTATGGTTATTTAATTCAGTGAGTCGAGATAGTCTTGCATCTCGCCCTGGGCGTGTGAGTCGCCAGCGCGTTGGGCCATGGCGACGCCCTCGCGCAAGCGCTGTTTGGCGTCTTCAACGCGGCCTTCTTCGGCCAGTAGTTGCCCCATCATGAAATAGGCGGGCGCATATTCGACGTGGCGGCCAATAACTTGTTCAAATTGGTCAAGCGCCTCATCGGTTCGCCCGTGTTTTTTGAGTTCTAACGCCAACGCATAGCGGATAAAGGCGTCATCCGGCTCCTGCGTCAACATTTCCTGCAATTGATCTAAGCGGTCCAAATCTCACCTCTGCCTGTATAGATTCCAGCGTGTTAGGCCGATAATGGCGGTAAGCGTATTCGAGTGTAGCAGCAGCGGCATTGATTACCAATCGCGCTTTAACGAACTGTAAATTGAATTGACGCGGCGGCGTATGGACCCGGTATTCAACAAACGATTTCAATCGAACCTGGCATGTCTTCGAAAGACGCATTCAAACCTATTTACCCAAATGCCCCAGCATTTGAAGCAAGCGGCGGCGGTCAAACCTGTTGATTTATTTCAAGAGCATCAATTTGAACACACCCTGCAATCTATCCGTTCGGCCACAGAACAAGGGATGGATTTTTTGTACCTGCTTGGATTCAATTCTGATTTCGCCGCCCGTTGTATTCCTGAAATCATCCTAGAAAACCGCGGCGTATTGATCATTGAGCCTTCATGGGAGCGCTTTGCTTCTACGGTTTGCCTTGCTGACATTAAACCATTGTTGCGCTCGGGCCGTGTCTTTTGGGCGGTCGGAGACAGCCTGACTCAGCAAATCGAATCCATTTGGCAAGCAACCTATGCTGACGCCGCCGCAAAGCCGTTTATACAATCCGGCGACCCGGCGATGGACCCAGAACGCTTACAAACTCTTCAAACAGTCCATTCCGTTCTCATTCAAGAGATTCCAAATCGAAAGCATGCGCATGTCGCGGCCATCCAAAACTGCCCCGCCGCCTTTCGGGCGCGAAGAAACGACCCACCGCTGATCTGGACCTACAGCGACCTGAGGGGCGCCGCGAAGTATTCAATTATTCAGCATGTGTTGGTTCGCACGTTGTTTTACTACCTACGCCAATTGGGATGGCGGACGCGCTATACAGTGATGAAACCTGACGCCTACTACCCGCCCTATTATCGAATTCTTGACCTGGTCTACACTCAGCCAGACGCCATCTTTTTGTGTAACCACTCGCCGTCGTATGACATCGCGCTGGGCGCTGAACTCAGCCGTTCGTTGCCGGTCCCAAAAATCGTCTGGTTCGCCGATGACCCGTTTTATGCGGAGCATTTCTTCTACCGCAACGGCGTCAGCCAAGACGAGCGCTTTCTTGTCGCCGATGAAGGTTGGACCAAGACGCTAGAGCGCCACGGCGCCGAATCGGTCGGTTTCATGGCGGGCGCCGTCACCAAAGCCAAACGCGGCCCCAAACGCGCAAAGCGTAAATGCGATGTAGTTTTTGTTGGCCAGGTTCGCAACCATCGCGCGTTTATCGAGAAACTCTCGCCCGCCTGGCGCGATTACGCCGAACAGTTCATCGCCGAGAAACTGACTCATCCGAGACGCGACGTGCTGGAGACCTTGCAACAGTTCCCCATGCCGGGCGAGGTGCCCCATGACCGTATGGACGAGCTGCGCCAGTATCTGTTGTGGGAAGCGAACACGCGGTATCGAATACAGATTATCGAAGCGCTGGCTGAGTATGATCTTCACATCTACGGCAACGACGCCTGGAAAGCGCTACTGCCACAGTCGATTCATGAGCGGTGTTTTAAGGGGACCGCGCCCTTCAAGCGCCTGTTTGAGATTTACCGCAATGCCCGAATCACGCTCAACATCCATAGCCTTCAGTCATACACTTGCTTGAATGTGCGTGATTTTGACGTGCCAGCGGCGGGAGGGTTCCTGCTCTCTGACTGGCTGCCCAAAGCCAATGAGGTGTTCAAGCCGGGGTTCGTGAGCGATCTGCCATTGAATGACAACGCCAATCAAGAAATCTTCTTCTATCAAGACAAAAAAGGCATCTGTGAGATCATAGAGTATTTCATCACCAATACTGACCAGCGCCTCGCCTGCATCGAACGCGCCCGTGAACGCGTAATCCATGAGCATACTTACGCTCAACGCGCGCAGACGGTTGTTGATTTCATCCCAACAGTTTAATTCTTTAGACAGTTTTATCTTTTCTAAACATAAAATGGTGGAATTCATTCCATTCATCTCACCCGTCGCAACTTCACTTGAACGGAATGAATAGAAAAAAACCAAATTTCAGCATGCAGCCAATGAAATTTCGCTTCTTGAGTAGGGCGGGTTGAGCGTAAGAGATACCCGCCGTTGAGCATTACGAAAAAATCAATGATGGGTGAAGGCAACAAATCTCAACAGACAAGGGCTATTTCGCTGTCCGTTTGATCCCCCCTGTCCGCCTGCGGCGGACTGCCCCCCCTTAAAAAGGGGGGCTTATGACAACAAGCATTTGAGGTAAGCGCGCAGACGGTTGTTGATTTCATCCCTGACAAAAAATAGGCTTACAGCCGTTTGGTGATTTCGTCGAGGTAAGAGGTGTGTATGTTGCCTTCGACAAAACGCGGGTCGTCCATGATACGCTGATGTAAGGGGATGGTGGTGGGGATGCCCTCAACCACCATTTCAGACAAGGCGCGTTTCATCTTGGCAATGGCTTCCGTCCGGTTTTTCCCATGCGACAACAGTTTCGCCAACAATGAGTCGTAATACGGCGGCACGAAATACTCACCGTATGCGTGTGAATCAACGCGAATGCCCGGCCCGCCCGGCAGGTGAAAGCCAGTGATCTTTCCCGGGCACGGCAGAAACTGGTTGCGCGGGTCTTCGGCGTTGATACGACATTCAATCGAGTGGCCCGAAATCACCACGTCTTTCTGTAAGAGTGACAGCGGTTCACCCGCCGCGATACAAATTTGTTCTTTGACAATGTCGACGCCAGTGACCATCTCAGTGACCGAGTGTTCTACCTGGACGCGGGTGTTCATCTCCATGAAATAAAAATTGCGGTCTTTGTCGAGCAGAAATTCGATGGTGCCGACGCTGGTGTAATTGACGGCGTTGACGCATCGTACGCCCGTCTCGCCCATCAACGCGCGCAGTTCCTCATCAACCACCGGAGACGGCGACTCTTCTAACACCTTTTGATGGCGGCGCTGAAGCGAACAATCGCGTTCGCCCAGATGGACGACGTTGCCGTCGTTGTCAGCCATCACCTGAATCTCAATGTGGCGCGGTTCTTCGATGAGTTTTTCGATGTAAATGCGCGAGTCGTTAAACGCTTTTTCTGACTCGGCCTGGGCGGTGACAAACGCCTGGACCAAACCGACATCGTCGCGGGCGATGCGCATGCCGCGCCCGCCGCCGCCCGAGGCCGCTTTTAACATGACCGGATACCCCAGTTGGTTGGCGACTTCGACCGCCTGGTCGGTATTTTCAATGATGCCGGGCGACCCGGGAATCGTCAGGATGTTGTTGCGCTGCATGGTGTCGCGCGCAACCGCCTTATCGCCCATCAATGAAATGGCGTGATGGGTCGGCCCGATGAATTTGATATTGCATGACTCGCACACTTCAGCGAATCCGGCGTTCTCAGCCAGAAACCCGTAACCAGGGTGAATCGCGTCGGCGCCAGTGATTTCAGCGGCGGCGATGATGCGCGGCGTATTGAGGTAAGAATCACTTGGCGAAGGCGGGCCGATGCACACTTCTTCATCGGCGAAGCGAACGTGGAGCGATTCACGGTCGGCCTCAGAATAAACAGCGACGGTTGCGACGCCTAATTCCTGACAAGCCCGAAGGATACGCAGGGCGATTTCGCCGCGGTTGGCAATTAATATTTTTTTAAACATAGTGGATGGCTTTGAAAAACAACTCGTTTCAAGATTTTTTGATCTTGAACAGAGGCTGGCCAAACTCAACCGCCTGGCCGTTTTCTACCAATATCGACACGACGGTGCCAGCGACGCCCGCTTTGATTTCGTTCATCACTTTCATTGCTTCTAAGATACAAACAACGTGTGACTTTTGAACGACGTTGCCTTCTTCAACGAAGGGAGGCGCATCCGGAGCGGGAGAGCGGTAAAACGTGCCCACCATCGGGGCCTTGATAATTTCTATGGTATCGTCAACAGGTTTTTCTGGGGCAGACGAGGCCGCAGGCGCCAATGGTTGAGGCGCTGGCGCATAGATTGGTTGTTGAAGCGCCGGCGCAGGCGCCGCACTTGACGTCTTTTTGACCAACACGCGCAAGCCTTCGCCTGACTCAACTTCAAGTTCGCCGACATCAGACGTCTCCACCAATTTTACGACCCGTTCTATGAAGTCAAAATCCATGGATGCTTTTCCATTCGTTTTTTGCTGACATGACAAAAATGTCAAATCAACGAAATTGTTCATTCATATAGTTGTATTGTTCCATGAGATAAGCCTAAATTCAATAGACGCCGCTAAGCATTCGGTTTGCGCTTATTGAATAACGACCCGGATACGCTCAAAGATAGGCGAGACGCGCACATTTTCTTGTTCAAACCTCAATACCAGGTCATACACCCCGTAGGCGTCTTCTGGCGGTTCGATGAGGCCGTCGACCGTAATCATCTCGCCCGTTCTCACCACATGGTCAATGAAAGCGGCCTGCCTGCCCCGTTCCACCGCCGCTCCATTGACTTGCTGAAACTGGTAGGTAATTCGATAGCGCTGGTTGGCGGGCACGCGTTCCGGGTCCCACACGTCCCAGCCGTCGTTGCGAAGGGTGAATGTGGCTTGAACAGGCGCGCCCGGGCTGAGCGTTCGCGGGATGGTATGGTCAATAAATGTGGGCAACGCAAAATTGATCTCAGGATCGCCGCCCGAATAGTGTTGACGCAGCAAATAGAAATATGAAATCGGGTCGACAACCTCAAACGACATGTCTGGGTGTTTAGTGATTAGCTGCTGATACAGATAATACAGCGATGTTGGCGAAGCCAGGTTAAAGCGAAAGGCCTGAAAGGTCGGCTGGCCGTTTCGGGTCGAAGAGACGATTCGTTCCACGACCGAATCGAGCGGCAACAAGCGCTCTTGGATGTTCGCGGTTTCAAGATCAAAGGGGACGATAAACTGGCTCAAGCGGCGTTCATAGGGTTTTAGAGTCAACACGCCGTGTGGAGAAAATTCACGAAAAAACGTCTGCAGGGCGTCATTAAAAAAGATTTCTTTTACGCCCTCGTCGCGGTCGAGGTCGGCGGCGGCGGTGTGACGCAGGTCGAATTTTTTATACAACTCTTTGGTGTAGTTTCTCAAAAACCACATCCCATTGGCGTCGAGGTCTGAATGTTCGCGCGGCGGTATGTAGCGGTTTGGATAACACAACCCCGCCGCCGCGCCGGCCCCAATGAAATAGTCGTTGGGCGTTCGGGTGTCATACATATATTGAAATACATGGGGCACGCGCTCTGACAACATGGGCGCGACTGACCAGGCGATGGGCAAGACGCCGCGGTATGGGTCGTCCCAGAGATAGGGGATGGTTTGATACAACAACGCCGATGAGCGAAAGTCGCCTACGATGAACAGTAGATAGTTTTTGTTTTCCAGCGTCTTGGGCTGCGGCGTTTTGTTTTGAAAGAAGCGCTCTGGCAGTTTCACATGCCGATAAACGGACGCGTTGGCCAAGGCGCCAAACGGATAGCTGTCTGCGTCGATCACGCCATTGTAGGCCGACATGATACTGACAAATTCTTCAGCGGTTTCTTCTTCGCTGTGCTTTTTTCCAATACCATCATAGGTACTGTATTTCTTCCACCACGGGACAAACCCGCCAACCCGCAGGATTTGGTCGTCGCCCAACAAATTGTCATAAGCAAAACCTAATATGGTTCGCAACGTGTGATTGTCATAGCCCGAGTGAAAGGGGTTCCATTTGATATCCGTCGCGACTTGGTCCCAATGGGGATCAAGATCAGCGAAAAACGCGCGCTCGGCGACGTAAAAGTCACGATTCACTATCTGGCAGTTATATAGGTCGGGGTATTGAACGCCTGGCGCCTCGGTGTCCCAGTCGTAGGCGTCGATATAATTGGCGAAATATTTAGGCGATGTCTTTTGGGTCTCAAGATATAAGATGCGCGCCCAGGTGTAAGAATCGTTCTTTGGCGTCGATGCGTTGATGTTACGGTCATCAAACGGCGGCGGCAGCGGCACATAGCCAACCCCCGTAAATTGGTCAGTCAGGCGCTCGATCGAAGGCAGTTCAGGCCCGCTCATCACCAATTGGTTAAACAATGAATTTGGCGAGGTATCATGACGAACCGGCAACAGGCCGTCGACGCCCGCAACCGTCATGGCGACATTCACCGTCGCGGGGACTTTCGGGTCCCATAACACCACACCGGTGAAATTGGGCCGGAACAACTCAATCAGTGAACGAAGGTCTTCAATCTCGACTAAATTATACGCTGAGAACGGCCCTTGGTTGGAATGGATTTTATCTAGCCAATATTGATCGACGTTAAGTTGATGAGATGACAACCGCTCGCGCACAAACAATATATACAATTGAGGCTGTTGACGGTTCACCAGGCCCTGAAGCGCCGTCACCAGGTTAACGACGTCATATTGCCATACCCGGTCGTCAGGGCGTGTGTTTAAATATGAATCCAAATCAAAGACATACATCGTCTGAGACGCCGTGGCGCCCATAGGCAGGCTGGCCCCAGAGGGTTGCTGAGCGTAACTAGTGGCCGTCGCTAACCCAATTGCCAAACAAAATAGAATGAAAAATCGTTTCATCAATTAGCGTCCGGGTTTTTATGAATTGCTTCAACGCGACGGTTCGTTTTTGTCATTTCGTCAACGAGAACTTGCCAGGGCTTGTCTTTCAACGACACCAACCCATAGTTGCTGTTCTCGCCGTCAAACCGCCCGTCGGGCGGTTGGTCGGCGTATTTAAACCAATGATAGCCCACCGCGTAGGGCAACTTCACAAATGTGGTCACATAGTTGGTAAATAACTCGGCTCGGTCTTGTTGGGTGTCGACGGGTTTGCCCGCGCCTTTGGTATTGGGCAGGCCTGAATCCATCGCCTTGAATGAAAACTCCGTCAACATGATTGGTTTGGTGGTAATCGCGTGGACTCGCTCTAGCGCTTCAACTGGCGGCAGCCGATTGTATGAATTGTAGCTGATGATGTCTGAATACGTCCCCGCTGCGGCCAGAACGGGTTGCGGCGCGTATCCAGCGAAGCGGCAGCCCAGCATCATGTGGTTGGGGTCGGCCTTCTTTACCGCTTCATAACAAACCCGAAAGTATTGGTCGGCGACAATACGCAAGAATTTCGCTTCATCTTGTTTGCGGTTATCTGATTCGGGCAACTTTGTTTTCGCCGCGTCCTGATAAGAAGCCAGATTCGCCCCCCAGGCGTTGGACAGTGATTCAAGCGAACCATAGCGTTTTGTCATAAACAAGCGGGCGCGCTCTCCGCCAGCGCTGTCGGCGTCCATGGCGAGAAAATCAATGAGCAGTGAATTCTTGCTGCGCCAATCCGGCCCCCAGCGCAATTCATTATCGGGATAATACCCCAACAGAAAGATGTCATCTTTGAGTTTTTTACATTCAATTGAGGCGATGTGGCGAGCCTGTTGTTCGAACCGTCTCGAAAACACATCAGGAAAGACGCCGCGCTGCCAGTCGCCGCCGGCGCGCGCGCCAATGTTTAATATCGTCGTGTAGGGGACGCGGCGGTGGTTCATGCGCTGGTCAGACCAGGCCCCGATGGTGTTGAACCCCCAGGTTGTTAGCCGTTCGGCGACGGCCTTTGACCAGTCGGTGGGCGAGTCATATATCTTGCTGACGGCTTCTTTATAAAGCGAACGGTTAGAGACGGGCGAATGGTCGCCGCCATAGACGATGTGGTTAACGCCCTTTGAGAGGAATGCGTTGCCGACGGGGTTGATGATCCACCACACGCCGTCTATTTGTTCGGCGTGAAAGAAGCCAGTCGCCTGGCCGGTTACGCCCGTCCACCCGCCAAAGCCGTCATAATCGGCGGCGAAGGGTTGACTGGCTACGATATACGCGAGAAGAAATACCGAGATGAAACGAACCATAGTTGTCTGTCCTCAACCCAACCACATAGTTTAATCCGCTGTGTGAAATAAATATACATTGCTGTCATTGTAGACGGTTTCAAACGATTTTTGAAATAATTTGATTTGTTCGTGTGACGTTTTTTTTCTCGTGACGAGAATGTAGGAAATAGTGTAATCACGACACACTCGCGCGACCTCTTCGAACGGGCCAGACTCCATAATCAAACGTCGCGCCTCTGTGCGCGCGGCGTGGTCAGCGCGTGGGTTCATGTGAGAGGCGAAGGTCGCCAACGATTTTCGCCCAGTTCGCAAGCCTGTCACAAAAAAACTGGTTTCGTCACTCGGCGCGCAAATCACAGACGTAACGGGAACCTGACCGGGATGATTGTTGATGTACTCAACCACGCCCCGCCATTCGCCCTGCATGCGATACGGTTCGCAATACGCGTGCACCCGTTTAGGCAGCGGGACCAACATGGCGCCGGTCCATACTATAACCAGCACAAAGACTGTATAGCGGATCATGGGGTTCGATAGCAAGCGCGACTGCCATAACGCGTTTGCGCCCAGAGCGGCGACCAGCAACAAAGCGACTTGTGAATAAAGTTGAAATTCATGGGGCAACAGAATAGGTATCAATTCGGCATAGTGTGTATGAAATTCGGGGAAGAACCGCTCTAATCCAGCCAGCAAATACGCTGGGGCTTGGCCGATGACGCCAACCAATAACAGAGAACAAACCAGACGAATGATTGACTCATTCCAACATTGAAACACACGCAACAACCCAATACATACAAAGATAAAAAAAACCAGCGACAACAATGGCAGAAACCCTGGCAATACCATTGCGGGCTGGAACATTGCCGGAGAGACATAGCGGATCGGGTCGGGATTCTGGATCGACCCGCTGAGTTGAATGAGTAGGTAGGGAGAAGGGATGGCCGTCGCTACGGCCCCTATCACCAGGCTTTCGCGAATGTCGCGTTCAACCAACCGGTGAAGAACAAAACTGCCGATGAGAATGATCGCGGTCGGTGGGTGATACAGACCTAAGAGTCCAGTAATCACGCTTATACAAATACGGCCATACGGCTTCCAATCAAGCCAGCGGATATAGAGATAAAAAACGACCATGCCAAATGCGCAGGCGTGGGCCATCACCGTCGGGAAGGCAATCACATACGTCACCACCCAGGGCAACGACGCCAGCCCCAGCGTCGTCCAAAACGCGAACGCGTCGCTGTGTAACAAGCGCCGCGAAAACAAGAAAAACGCCGCGACAAACAGCCAGTTTACGATTGACGGTGAGAGCGCATAGAAGGTAAACAGGTCAATGTTGAATAAGGATGACAGGGCCGAAAACACCAGCGCATTGGTGGGCGGGTACCAAAACCAGTAGCCGTCTAATACCGGATCAGCGAACAAGCCGCCGCCAGCGAGAAGGTGTTGGGCGACGGTGATATCACGAAAGGCGTCCCAGGTGAGGATGGTATACATCTGGTTGTATGGCGCCAGATAGCCCAAATAAAAACCGGCTAGCAGACTGGTGAGTAAAAACGGGTAGAGTATTGAGGGCGCCAGAAAGTGTTGTAGGGATTGTTTCATCGCGTCTTCCCTACTTGATGGCGATTATGTCAGTTCCGCCGCAAAGAAGGTGATGTCGTCTTCCATCGGGCTGCCTTCGCTGAACTGGTTGAGGCGGGTCTCCATGAGTGACGGCAGCGCCGAGATGGGGTCGTCTTTTGAACCAACCATGAATTGCTCCATGCCGTCGATATTAAACATGGCGCCTTCGGCGTTAAACGTCTCAATGATGCCGTCGGTGTACAAGCCCAAGCGGTCGCCCGGTTTGTATTTCATTGTCGATGACTCAAACTGGGCTTCGGAGCGAAAGCGCAAGAAGAACGAGCGCGGGCCTTTCATCGGTGTGCACACGCCTTTTCGAAGGTGCAACATCGGCGGATGGCCCGCGTAACTGAACTGCAACTTTTTGTTGGCAAGGTCGATGATGGTCACCTGGGCGGTCACAAAATGTTGAGAGGGGCCATATTCAAACAAGTACTGGTTCAAGCGCTTTAAGAGCGTGCTGGTGGTTTTGCCGATATTGCCCTGGCGTACAAACGAGCGCACAATTGCCATCGAAATCGACGCCTGGGCCCCGTGTCCGGTCACGTCAGCAACGATCAACATGATGTGGTCGTCGTCAAGCATGATGGCGTCATAATAATCGCCGCCGGCGTAAGCGCAGGGCGAATAGAGAACATGAAGGCGAATGCGCGGATCCATCGGCAGTTCTTTGGGCAAGAGCGAGCGCTGCACGCGGGCGAGTTCCATCTGGTCGAGAACCATCTCATCCATTTCTTTCATCACATGGGCGCAGTCATACGAAACCCGCTTAAGGCGGTCGGTCAACAGGTTGATCATCCACGATGAAAGATCGGCGTCGACCAACATCTTTTTAAATTCCGCGCCAGGGACGCGCAAGGCCTCGGTCGGTTCGATTGCGATCACGCTGGCGCTGCGCGGCGTGTTTTGAATCACGCCCATCTCGCCCACGATGTCGCCCGCTTCGAGGTGACCGACCACTTTGTCATTGACCACAACCGTGCATCGCCCGTCGAGAATGATATAGAGCGAATCAGACGGATCGTGTTGCTTTATCATGGTGTCTTTGGGGCTATACGACGCCAGCGCCGCCTGGCCCAACATGATGTCAAGCAAAGTGTCATTTAACAATCCCGCAAAGGCCTCGTTGCGCTTTTTGATCGCGCCAAGAACGCTTTGTGGGTCAACCTGTTTCTCTTTTTTCTTCATCCGGGCCCGCACCTGAACCGATCGCGTATCATTCAAACATCAAGTTGATTTAATTGATTTATTTTGATAAGCCTAATACAAAGAGGGCGCACTCACAAGCAGAGGACAAAAAATACATTGGATGAAACAATTAAATTGTATAAGTTCTGTTTTTCAGGTACCATTTAATTTGCTAGTCATGCATACAAAAATCCATACAAGTGTGGGAGGATGTGAATGCGAAACCAAAGTGGTTTCACCTTGATTGAACTTCTCATTGTTGTGGCCATTATTGGCATTCTCGCCGCGATTGCGGTGCCTAACTTTTTAAACGCCCAAATGCGCGCCAAAATCGCCCGCGCCCAGGCTGACATGAAAAACACCACAACCGCGATTGAGCAACTTCGCCTCGACCGCGGCGTTATGCTCGTCGACTTTTGGGATGACGACACCGATTGGGGCATCAAGCGTATGCAAGATATTTTTGGCGGCGTCGGCGGTGCGGCTCAAAACCAGCGCGGCGGCATGGCGGGGCTGTTCGCGCCGCTAACTTCACCAGTCGCGTATATGTCATCGTTGCCATTAGACCCGTTCTTTTCGGGAACATCCGGTGCAGATACTGGAAGCGCATTGATCAGCGCTGATCTCGTTCCACCCTTTACTTATATGTACGCCGACAATGACCCTGAAGGCAGCGGCGAAGGCGATATTGGGTTGGCTTACTTCAGGTCAAGTAATCGAGAAGTACTAGATAATTTGGGATTGCACCCGCTTCGAGAAGGCCAGTATGTCTTGTTAGGCGCCGGGCCAGACGGCTCTCGCGGGGCCTATAACAGCGCATTTGGCATGGGCTTTCCTTATGACGTCTCCAACGGCGTCAGCAGTTTTGGCGACATTGTCTTAATTCAGTAATTCACATAACGTGGTTCCTCAAAGGGGGCGGGATATTTCCGCCCCTTTTTTTTCATCGAATAGACATATGTCGCAAAAACACCATTTGACTTGATGAAAGCCGGGTTTACGGGTACGATGGCTACGCAATGTTCGGGGCGTAGCGCAGTCTGGTAGCGCACCTGCTTCGGGAGTAGGGGGTCGCTGGTTCGAGTCCAGTCGCCCCGACGTTGACTGAAATCTTCGGCGTCCTTTGGGGCGCCGTTTTCATAGAGGCGCTTTTGACTTCCTCACCGCTTTCTTCATCCCGGCCCGACTTACTGTATCCCCGTGTGCGCGCAGTCGAGGCGTTCCCCATCGAAGACAACGGCGAGCGTAAAATCTGCTTGCGCGACCCACAACACATCGCCGAAAGCGCGCTGCTCCTGCCCCAGGCGGCGGTGTATATCGTTTCACTGTTTGACGGCACGCGGACCCTCGAAGAAATCCAACAAGAATGCACCCGCCAGTTTCAACAAGTCTTACCGATGTCGCAGCTCGAAGAATTGGTGCTCAAACTCGACGGCGAGAACTACCTTCACTCCCTCACCTTTGACGCCGCCGTCAACCAATTAAAAACCGAATATCAGGCCGCGCCCCACCGCCCTGCGTTTCACGCCGGTCAGGCCTATGAAGGCGATCCGGAAAAACTGCGGGCATTACTCAATGAACTGCAAAACCAGGCCCGGACAGAACAACAAAGTAATATCCAGTCAAAACCACTCACAGCCTTAGTCTCTCCCCATATTGACATGCACCGCGGCGGGCCGTGTTTCGCCTACGCTTACAACGAAGCGGCGGCGGCGCCTGCGGCTGATTTGTATATTGTGTTTGGCACCGGCCACCAAAGCCGCGAAGGTCTGTTTATCGCAACCAAAAAGGGATACGACACGCCATTGGGGCTGATGCCGACCGATCATGATTTTGTTAAAACATTCAATGACAAGGCGCCCTACGATGTGTATAACGAAGAGTTGCTGCATCGGGACGAACATTCCGTTGAGTTTCAAGCGGTGTGGCTGCGCCATATTTTGGACGGCGGCGACGCCAAGATGGTCCCGATCTTAACCGGCTCGCTTCACCATTACGTTCGCGAGGGCGTGTCGCCGCGCGATGACGCGCTCGTGGCCGAGACGCTGGATTTATTGAGAGACATGATCGAAAACTACCCTGGGAACGTTTGCGTTATCGCCGGGGCCGACATGAGCCATGTGGGCAAACGATTTGGCCAACCCGACGGCATCCCCGAGCGGGAACTGGAGCGCGTCAAACAAGAAGACCAAGAACTAGTCGACGCCATGGAGGCCTGTGACGCCGAAGCGTTTTATTGGAGTATCGCCAACAAAAAAGACCGCAACAATGTCTGCGGCCTTTCTCCGATTTATATGATGTTAGATGTGACCCGCCCCAAACACGGGCGATTGTTACACTATGACCGGGCGATTGAACAAGACACCGAATCAGTGGTGACCTTCGCCAGCCTGGCGTTTTATAAAGACTGACCCCTACGCCGCCTTGGCGACCGCTTCTCGGGTGTCGTCGATCATCTTCTTAAAGTCATACACCATCACGCCGAAAAACTTCTGCCCTGGCGTGCTGACCAACGAAATCGCTTCTTCACCGCCATTGACGAGCGCAAACATATCTTGACCGTCTGTCACGAAGAATAATTCATGTTCCATCGGCTTTTCGATGAATTTGGCCATGTTACGGCGGAGGTATGAGATGCCGCGGCGAACTTTCTGCATACTCAGCCCCTGCTTACGCAGTTGTAAGAACCAACGAAGCATGACCAAGTCGGCGAATGAATAGAGTTTGTGTTTACCGCAGCCTTGCGCTGGCCTGACGCTGGCGCGGATAAGCCCTGTTTTTTCATAATAATGAAGGCGAACAGGGTCGATTTTTATGCCATCCAAACGGCGGATGAGATCAATCACCTCGCCGGACTGAAAAGCAGACTTTATGGGGCGGACGTTACTGTCTTTCATCATCAGTCCTCAGCGTAAATTTTTGGGTTTAGCTGTAGATATACTTGATCGTGGAGCATATTACACTCCACATCATAGCACAGCGAACAGCATACGGGAAAGAGTCTACGCGCTCAAACCCCCGCTTGAGCGGTCCGTCAACCCAAAACAATACGCCGAAGCCTATGACTGCGACGCGCTCGACGAAGCATCTTTCGTCGAGAAGGGAACCATTCGGCCTTTGCCGAAAGCACGGCAAAGGCCGAATGAAGAACATTCAGTTTCAGTTGCTTCATTTGCGTCGAGAGGCAGATGAGAGAAGTCTCAAATCTCGGCCGCGAGTTGAAGCAATATTATTTTTTCTTACTCGCTACTTTTTTCTTTGCAGCGGTTTTCTTTTTGGCAGTCGTTTTCTTCTTCGCAGTCGTTTTCTTTTTGGCTGCCGTTTTCTTCTTCGCAGTCGTTTTCTTTTTGGCAGTCGTTTTCTTCTTCGCTGCTGTTTTCTTTTTGGCTGCCGTTTTTTTCTTCACTGTCGTTTTCTTCTTGGCTGCGGTTTTCTTCTTGGCCGTGGTCTTCTTGGCGGCGGCGCGTTTCGGCGCGGCCTTCTTCACGGTCTTTTTCGCTGCGGTTTTCTTTTTGGCTGTGGTCTTCTTCTTGGCGCTCGAAGTTTTTCTGACCATCCTCTTCCCACCTCGTTTCTTTCGTTCCTTCTGTTTATTCACTGGAACGGATTAGAAAATTTTGGATTTCTAAAGTTATATTACCATAAATATCATGTTGTCAAGAAAAAAATTCATTTTAATCGAAAGAATTTATGTTCTGGTTCCCTTTGTCATCCCACGCATTTCATTGCAATCTGGGTCAAAATATGATTCATATTACATGAATACGCAAAAAAGAAAACCAAAAAAATGCGTCTAAGTAAAAAAAAATTTAATCATCCGTCACACGCATTTTTCGTCTTCGGCTTCTTGCTGGTTGCGATGGGCGCTTTATACCTCAGCGTCCATGCCGACTCGTCGGTGTTGCGCCCATTTCCGTTTCTTCGATGGGTGCGATTAATTCAGTCTCAACTGGTCGCGTCTATCTTTCTCTTTTCAGTCATCGTCATTGTGGTCCATCTCTTTAGTCGTTTTCATCAGCAGACAAAAAATCATCAAAGTAATGGGGCAACCCTAATCGTCTTTTTTTGTTTGATTGGGTCTATCTTCCCCTTTTGCAGCCTCATCGTTTGGGGCAACTTGATGTATGAAAATTGGATGTGGTTGTGCACAGCCTGGACGCTTTCGCTGGGCCTGTTCGCCTGGTTGTTTTTGTGGGCTATCAACAACCATTCAAATCAATTAGAGTCAATAATAGAAGGGCTAAAACAACGTTCCTCTTTTCTAGTCCAACCCAAAGTCCACCCCGATGATAAACCGTTTCTTGCTTGTGTTTTTCTGTTTATTTTTTTCGTTTGTTTCATCTTCAACCGGGTATTGTTAGGCGGTGTTCCTCATGTTCATGACAGCGTATCTCAGTTCTTTCAAGCGACTGTTTTCGCCCACGGTTCGTTCACTGCGCCAGCGCCTGAAACGCCCGATTTTTTTCAACGCCTATACATCCTCACTGATCAAGAGCGATGGTATTCAATCTATCCGCCCGGCTTCACCTTGTTGCTTGCGGTTGGAGTTTTTTTTCATCAACCAAATGTGGTGAATCCACTTATTGTCGCGGCGGCAATGGTTCCACTTTTTTTTCTGACCGCGAAAATTTCGACGGCGGCGCAAGCGAGAATGGTTGTCGGTTTTTATGCGCTCTCTCCCTTCACATTGATCATGGGCGCCGGGTATATGAACCATCCAACGTGTTTGCTTTTCATCCTGATTTTTGTCTTGAGTTTGCTTAATTCGATCAACGAAAAATCGAAAAAAAAATTTTATGGTTGGGGCGCAATTTCGGGTTTTTGTCTGGGCTACGCCTATTTGACCCGGCCGTTGACCACGTTTGCGTTTGGAATTTTGGGAGGGATATGGTGGTTGATTCGCAAAAAAAACCGCGTATTAAAACGCGCGGTTTGGGCCATTGTTTTTCTTATCGGCGCGGCGCCGCCAGTGGTATTTCAACTCACCTACAACGCCAAGACGACCGGGTCTCCCTGGTTGAGTCCTTATCAAAAACAATACAGCGGGATCCCCCTTGGGTTTGGCGACGTAGCGTGGATTTCAAACGAAGTCAGGCCTGACAGGGCCAATATTGTTCACCACACCCCATTGCGAGGGTTCTCAAATTCATCGCGCAATTTGAACGGGCTGAATTATTGGTTGTTTGGCTGGCCGGTTCCCTGTTTGGTGTTTGCCGCGATGTTGTTTTTGCCGGGATGTAAGCGGACTTTGTTTGACTGGCTGTGTTTGGCGGCGGCGTTGTCTCAATCGGTCGCGTATGCCTTTTATTTTTACCAGGATTTTTGTTTTGGCCCGAGATTTTTATATGAAACTACGCCGTTTTGGCTCATTTTGACCGCGCGTGGAATCAATGAAGTTTGTTCTATACTTCCACAACGCCTCAATCAATCCAAACAGGCGGTTATGGGCGCTTTTGCGCTTTTGCTCACCGTTTTTTTTCTCTGGGCGTTGGTGTTTTCATGGCCTGAACGGCTTCGCGACCTGGGCGATGAGTATTGGGGCGTCCGCGACGAAGTCTATCACATGGTCACAAATCAAATACAAGATGACAACGCGGTTATTTTCGTTGAATATGATTACGACTATTATGCGGTATTCACCCTGCTTGATCCGTGGCTTGAATCGGGCTTGATTGTCGCGTTAGACCTGGGTGATGAGCGCAACAGAGAGCTGATAGCGCAATACCCCGGCTGGCCCGTCTACCGGTTATTCTTACAAGAAGACGCGCCTGAGGATGAGACGATTACCTTGATAGAACCGTATAACCCATAAACGCATGACAACGAAAGACGAATAATGGCGAAATTTGTTGTTGAAGGCGGCAACGCATTAAAAGGAACCATTGAACCAGCGGGCAATAAGAATGAAGCGCTGCCGGTTTTGGCGGCCTCATTACTGACCCGGCAGCCCGTCACCTATCAGAACATTCCTGGCATTGGCGATGTTGAATCGTTATTTGAGTTGCTCAGGCTCGCCGGCGCCTCCACAGGCCCCATCGGCTCCCATCAGGCGACGATTCACGCTGCGACGATTGAACGGACTGAGTTACCGATTGAGTTATGCCGCAAAATTCGCGGATCTATCTTGTTGCTGGCGCCCATCCTGTCGCGATGCGGGCGGGTACGGCTTCCCTTCCCCGGCGGCGACCGCATCGGACGCCGCCGCATTGATACTCACCTGGACGGCCTTCACGCAATGGGCGCGAAGATTGGTTATGACAGTGAAACCTACCATGTCTGGTGCGACGGCCGCCTTCGCGGAACAGACATCCTTCTAGACGAAGCCAGCGTTACCGCGACAGAAAACCTGGTGATGGCCGCTTCACTCGCCCAAGGGGTGACGGTTCTTCATAACGCCGCATCGGAACCGCATGTGCAGCAACTATGCAATTTTCTCAATACCATTGGCGCAAAAATTTCAGGCATTGGCTCAAATGTGTTAACGATTGAAGGTGTAGAAGAACTGGGAAGCGGTGAACACCAGATCGCCGCCGATTATCTTGAAGTCGGCAGTTTTATCGGTCTGGCGGCGGTGACAAACGGCGAAGTGCTCATTAAAAACGCCGCGCCTGAATATCTTCGCATGGTCTTGCATCAATTCAGCAATTTAGGCATTGAGGTTGAAATTCGCGGCAAAGATATATTCGTGCCGAAAGACCAACCCTTAAAAATCAAACCTGACATTCATACTTCACAAATCAAAATTGATGACGGCCCCTGGCCGGCGTTCCCCGCCGACATGATGAGCATCGCGGTCATCATCGCGACCCAAACCCAGGGCACGGTCATGATTTTTGAGAAAATGTTTGAAAGCCGCTTGTTCTTCACCGACCGGCTGATCGCCATGGGCGCCAACATCATTCTCTGCGACCCACACCGCGCAGTCGTGGTCGGCCCCACGCCTTTGCGCGCGCAAAATATGAGCAGCCCGGATATCCGCGCTGGTATGGCTCTGTTGATGGCGGCGTTGTGCGCCGAAGGCTCGAGCGAAATCCAAAACATTCAACAAATCGACCGCGGCTACGAGCGTCTCGACGAACGCTTGGCCGCCTTGGGCGCAAATATCAAACGCGTTGAATAACAAGAATTTCAGTAAACCTAAAGGAATTGGTCGAGGCGAACCTAATTGTGTGCTTCGATTAAAAGAACGCGATTAGATAATATGCGGCTCGTTGGGAGACTCGCCCTCCCCACGAATGAGCAGAGTTTCACCCATGTCTACATACGTTTATCGTATTTTGTTATGGCGTCTCCCTTGCTAAAAACGCTGTTAGAGACGGCTGCTACGAATTCGCTGGCGGGACGAAATTATTTGACTGACCTTTAGAAATCGACAGACATTTCCACCAGGCCCCTTTTCGGAGTTTGGCGATTTGCACGATTTGCCCCGTATGATAGGCGTAATGGGATATCTGGCGATGAATGGCTTCAATCACTGTGTGCTCTTCTTCACGAATGGTCACTCGGTCTAACAAGGCGTCAGGCGGGATGCTGTGAAGGGCGTGAAACACGTTTGACCAACCGTCTTCCCATTCGTCTAACAGTGCGCGACGGTCGATTGACTCGACCGGCATGAACTCCTGGTCGCGGTTGCGGTCTTCTTTTTCGCCATCGGTTGTAAGAAAATCCGTCCAACGGGAGAGCATGTTGCCGCGAAGGTGTTTAACAATCACAGCAATGCTGTTTGTCTCAGAGTCTGGCGTCCAAATCAACTCTTCGTCACTAAGTTGTTCAATAGCGTGCTCAGCCAGCAACTTCATTTTCTCAAATGAGGTTCGCGCTGATTCTATAAAATGATTACCCACATGTAATTCTTCCATCACTGATACTCGTCACGCCATTCCAATATCGGCGATTGGCGGATATGTCTCAAATTAATTGTTTGATGTAACATATTGTACTAGCATTTTTTCAAACACGCACTGATTAGGATTGCGGTTAAGTATTTATTGCACAAATGCTCATAAACTAGAATAGCCTATGCTAAATATTTTGTGGGGTTTACTACAATTTTTATGGGTATGGTCTGTGGGCGCATTTTTGTTGAAGCGTTTGCCCATTTCTTTGCACGGGTCTTATAAAGCGCCTGTCGCATTTTTACTGGGAGAGACAGTCGTCTCCTATTTTCTTTTGATTTCAGGAACGTTGGGCGGGCTGACGCAAGGGTTTATATTGCCAATCGCGTCAATCACGGCGTTTTTCTGTGCGACATCGTTATACAATTTATTGAAAGGCCCCATCCAAAGTTTACCGTCTACCATCAAACAATCGCCTATCGCCGCAGGTTTGGCGGGATGTTTTTTGGTGATATACGCAATCGGGGCCTGCGCGCCTGAACGCGAAGTTGATTCGCTTTGGTATCACCTGTTCGTTCCTCAGTTTTATCTGAACCATGGTGGATTGATTCAAGAGGTTCCGTTTAATCTACCTTCTCATTACCCCATGAACGCCCACCTTCATTTCGCGGTTTCATTGCTGTTGGGCAATGACGCTTCAGCAAAGGTTTTTACTCTTTGCCATATCATTCCATTGATGATGGCGCTCGCGGCTGCAGCGAACCGCTATGTTGGAAGACAATGGGCGTTGCCGGTCTGCGTTATCCTGTTGGCGTGCGTTCATTACAAATTGCCTATCATGGCGAATGTATACCGCCCGCTTCAACTCTCACTTTTACTGTCGACCCTGATGTTGGTTGACTATTTTGAAAGCAACCGCCGCGCATCGTTCTATCTGGCCGCGGTCTTTTGCGGCATGGCGATGGGGACAAAATTGACCGCAATCGTGTTTGTCTTTGGAGCGCACCTGGTTTTGATGGCCCTCGTATGGCTAACCCAAAGACGCATTGGGATTATTTCTGTATTGAAAGACGCCTTGGTCTATTCAATCATTTCATGGTCGATGCTATCGCCTTGGCTGGTCAAGTCGTTTCTTATTACGGGCAACCCCTTTTTTCCTTCGTTGGGCGGCCTGTTTACTGCGAAGCCAGAATTTCAATCCGTTATCGAAACCTACTCAACCATACATGGTTTCGCCCCATTGAAAGCGGATGGCGTCCTTGGTTGGGCGCAGCTGGTGTTCGCCAATATCAAGTGGGCGCTCTATAACAACGACATCATTTTTAGCCTCGGCATTGTCTCTGTTTTATTTATCCCGTTTGTGATGCAAACGCGCGGGCGTTATTTATCGTTCGCCGCTCTTGGTATGTTTTTGTTCTTTCCTCTGCTCTGGGGCCATGCGGTGGTGCGATTGTTCTCGGCCTGTTATCCCGTCATAGCGCTAGCCATCGCTGTCTGCCTGCATCGAATCACCCAGCCAATGAAAAAACAGGCGTTAATTATTGCTCTTTTGTTGATTGCATTTTCAGGGTCATATGTTATCAACAAGTTGGCTTACTTACACTCACCCAGTACGCGCTGGAACGGCGAGATTCGGCTCAGCGAACCCTCCCGCCGCCAATGGTTGGTTGAACGAAAGATCATGCCCCAACATCTGTTTGACATGAAAGACTGGATGGATGACAGGCTGAATACAAACGAAACCATCTATTCTTTTAATAGTGAGTATCCCTACTATCTAAATCAGCCGATCATTTTCAGTGATGAACTATTTGGCGAGCAGTTGCATGGTTGGTTAGAGCAAGGCCCCGACGAGGCAGTCGAACAATTACGCGCATTAGATGTCGTCTGGTTTTTGGATGGCGGCAAACACGCCAACCGCCCGCCTGAACACCTCAAACCCGCCTGGAACGAATTTCGCTTCATGTATTTAAGAGAAGAACACCGCGAAGGCGACGCCGTGATGTACCGATTTGATTAGTGATAACGTTTATCAAACGTATGTGCGTTAAGCGCGCCCCTTAGAACTTGTGAAAAGCAGAATTCAACAAACGCCACTCGTCATATTTTCGCATTCAGCCACCGCCAATTCGCGACGACTTCTTTGGTTCTTTCGATATTTGAGTACTTCCCTTGCTGGATGACCTGGAATTTGGTCAAACAACGATATTCG
>CAZKYC010000004.1:0-82907 GCA_964556895.1 uncultured bacterium
TAGTAAGAGTGCAGGGAATAGAGGGTGGGTTCTTAACCCACCCGATTCAGCTGATCCCTCTTGTTCGCTTACGGCGAACTTCCCCTCTTAAAAAGGGGGGCTAGAGCTACCATTAGTAAAAGTGCAGGGAATTGAAGGTGGGTTCTTAACTATTTCGTCAACGCGAGCAGCGGCAGGCGGCCTGAGCCTTTGCAATGGGCGCAGGTATAGGTCAGCCGTTTGGTGAGACTGCGCCCCGAGCGCTGGCGGGTGATCTGGACCAGCCCCAGGTCGGTGAATTGCTGCAGGTCGGTGGGCGTCCGGTCTTTGGCGAGTTCGCGCTCAATGGTTTTGAAGACGCGGTCTTGATTTCGCTTGAGGCGCATGTCAATAAAATCGACGATGATGATTCCGCCCAACTGGCGCAGGCGCATCTGGCGCGCCACTTCGACCGCCGCCTGTTGGTTGGTCTCGGCGATCATGGTTTCAAGATTTTTGCCGCTGACATTCTTGCCTGAGTTGACGTCGATGGCGGTCAACGTCTCCATCTCTTCGATGATGATATACCCGCCGCAGTCAAGATAAACGATGTTGCTAAATAGATGGTCGATGTCTTTGGCGAGGCCGTAGGTTTTCCAGATCGACTGCGAGCCGTCTTCATAAAAGCGAATAAAGTCATTGGGGTCGCGGCGCGGCGAGACCAGCTTCATCGACTGGGTGATGCGATATTTGAGGCGTGGGTGATACAACACCACTTCGTCAGTGTCGGTCGAGAAATGGTCGCGCAACACCCGCTCAAACAAATCGAGCTCGCGGTGGATGCACTTCGGCTTCGAGCCTGATTCAAACTCGTTTTGCAGTTCTTTCCAACTGCGGGTGAGGTACTGTAGGTCTTGGCGAATTTCTTTGGCGCTGTGGCCGCCCGCGGCGGTTCGAAAGATGAGGCCGCCGTCGGCCCCGATTTCTTGTTCGGCGAGTTCATAGAGCGCCTTGCGTTCTTTGTCGACCAGCTGGCGCGACATCCGCACCACCGAGGTGTAAGGCATGTAGATCAAAAAGCGCCCGGGCAGCGAGATCTTTGAGGTCAGCGAAGGCCCCTTGTCGCCGATGGCTTCTTTGGCCATCTGGACCAACACCTTATCGCCGGGGCGCAGCGCGTCTTCAATTTTGTCGATGCGTTTCCGCCCGCCGCTTTGGCGCTTTTTATACACCTCAGGGCCCATTTCTTGAAAACTGAGAAAGCCCTCTTTGTCGAGGCCGATGTCGACAAAGGCCGCCTGAAGCGCGGGCACCACCTTTGACACCACGCCGCGATAGATGCTGCCCGCAGAGCCGCGGTCGACGCGTTGGTCTTCTTCGATCCAAAAGTCGGTCACGGTTCCATCTTCGCTGATGGCGGCGATGCTGTAAGACGACTCTTCGGCGAAGATCATTCGGCTAAGAGGTTTTTTCGTGGACGCCGAGCGTTTTGGCGCCCGTTGTTGGGATGTTCGTTTTGATGAAGATTGAGCCGAACTCTTTTGTCTCGATTTTTGTTGGCTCTGTCTTTCTGTTTGCTTTGGCGATGATTGTCTACGCGATGACAAACGACGCGTAGATTTGGTCTTGCTTTCTGTTTTTTGTTTGGCTTGAGAGGGCGGCGGGCTGGTTGTCGCCCGCTCAGCCGTCTGGTTTTGGGATGCGCTGGCCGGACGTTTTCGCCCGGCGCCGCCGCGCCGCCCGCGCCGGGTCGGACGCTTTTTGGCGGTTTCTTCGCCTGACCCAGTCGAAGCCTGGTCTGAGCGCTCTGGGTTTTGACTTTGATTTTGTGATTTGTTGGTTGTTTTTGTTCGGGTGGTTTTTTTGGATGTGGTTTTCATAAGGGTAGTGTACTACGAATTCAACAATTCGTTGGCAAAATCTTCTTTCGTTTCTTGTGATGGGTGTGGGTCTTGTTTCGCATGTAGCAACAACCGCGCAACAGCGGTTTGTAATTCGAGCATGTCATCGTTCAACGCCGAACAGCGCACGCTGGGGCCGACCTGGTGTTCGAGCTCGCGCAGGTTGAGTTCGTCTTCGACTAAATCAATCTTGTTAAACACGGTCAGTTGAGGTTTGGCGCCGCAGCCCAATCCGTTCAACACTTCATACACGGCGTGAAGCTGGTCTTCGATAAACGGCGACGAGGCGTCAGCGACATGAAGCAGCATATCGGCTTCTTCGACTACTTCGAGCGTCGCGCGAAACGCCGCTAGCAGCGGTTTTGGCAGGTCAGAGATAAAGCCGACCGTGTCAGAGATCAGCGCCCGGCGCCCATCGGGTAGGCGCAGGCGCCGCGTGGTGGTGTCGACGGTTGAGAACAGCTGGTTTTTGGCGAGCACTTCGGCCGCGGTCATGCGGTTGAGCAGGGTCGATTTGCCCGCGTTGGTGTAGCCGACCAAAACAATGGTCGGCAGCCCGTCGCGCTGGCGCGACTTTCGCTGCAACCGGCGTGCGGCGCGCACTTTCTCCCACTCTTTGCGCAGCCGCGAGATCCGCTGGTCGATTCGCCGCCGGTCGATCTCAAGTTGGGTCTCGCCGGGGCCGCGCGTACCGATGCCGCCGCCCAGGCGGGAGAGATCGACCCCGCGCCCCGCCAAGCGTGGACGCAAGTACCGTAGCTGCGCCAACTCGACTTGAATCTTGCCGTCGCGGCTTTGGGCGTGTTGAGCGAAGATGTCGAGAATTAGTTCTGTGCGGTCGACGATACGGCGATCTAGTTTCTTTTCGATGTTGCGCTGTTGCACCGGCGACAGGTCTTGGTTAAACAACACCACATCAATCGAGTTGGTCGACACCCGTTCTTTGACTTCCTGCAGCTTGCCGCTGCCGATATACGTCGCCGGGTTAATTGACTTGGGGAACTGGCAACACTGTTCGACGACTTCGGCGCCTGCGGTGTCGGCCAGGCGTTCGAGTTCCTGGTCGCGATAGTCTGCCGCGTGACGGTCAACCGGTGAAGGGTGAACTGCTACCAACAGCGCGCGTTCATGTTTAAGTTTTTGAGTAGAAGATTTGGGTGATGTTCTGACGATGGATGTAACCTCTAGGTACGGCTAATGGAGGCCG
Organism: uncultured bacterium; assembly: GCA_964556895.1. Taxonomy (GTDB): domain Bacteria; phylum Hinthialibacterota; class Hinthialibacteria; order Hinthialibacterales; family Hinthialibacteraceae; genus Hinthialibacter. Next base: position 3,067 of record CAZKYC010000004.1, read on the forward strand.
GCCCAGCGGTCGGCCTCCACTCCGTTTCGATTTGAGGCGCCCTATTTTCCGGGAGGGCGCTCCATTTGGTTCCAGCGAACACGGCTGTGTCCGGCTGGGGTGACAGTGGCGATGGCGTGTTTGTAGATGAGATATTGTTCTTCGCGTTCATCGTTTAACAAGATGATGGTAAAACTATCAAAGGCTGAGATTTTTCCATGAAGATCAGAGCCGTCAACAAGATGAATATCGAGTGAGATACGCTCACGCCGCGCCTGGTTCAGAAAACTGTCCTGAATGTTCATTACGCTTTTGACTACCATAACAAAAACCCCCTTCAACGGCCGGGCAAAACAGATTGTAAGTACCTACAGAAACTTCATCTTACATTTTAACCGCGATTATTCCAGAGTTTCAAGCATTGATTTCGTTTTTCTTCGAGCGGCTCGCCTTCGCGCCATTCGACCCAGTTGACCTCCATCTGGCGGCGAAACCAGGTCATTTGTCGTTTAGAGTATCGCCGGGTACCCTGAATTGTCATCTCAACCGACTCGTCGAGGCTGATTTTGTCTTTTAGATACAGCGCGCATTCCTTATACCCCAGCCCCTGCATGGCGGTGTAGCTCTCATCGCAGCCCAAATCGAGCAGCTGGCGGGTTTCGTCAATCAGCCCGTTATCGTACATCCAGCGCGTTCGTTGTAAGACGCGGGCGCGGAGTTGGTCACGTTGACGCAGGATACCGACAACGAGCGTTTTGTCGATCCATGGCTTGAGCTGTTGGCGGGCGCGCAGGCGGCTCACCGGTTCGCCGGTCAATTGGATCAATTCCAACGCGCGGGCGATGCGGCGGGCGTCGTTGGGGTGAATCGGCGCTGCGGTCTCAGGGTCAAGAGCGGCCAATTCGGCGTGCAGCGCGTCGGCGCCTTCGCGGTCGATTCGGTATTGGATGACCTCGCGAATGGCCGGGTCGGGCTCTGGCGCCTCAAAAAAGCCTTCTAACAGGGCGCGGTAATACAGCCCGGTCCCGCCGCACAGCACCAGCGGTTGGTTGGTTGCGTCGGCGCGTTCGACGATTGGCTCAACCGCCTCGGCGTAGCGGGCAGCGTTAAATTTTTCTGTTGGCGAGACGATGTCGATGCCGTGATGGACTACCCGGGCCTGTTGTTCAGCGGTTGGTTTGGCTGAACCGACGTCGAGACCGCGATAGACCTGAATGGCGTCGACGCAAAGTATCTCGGCCCCGATGTGTTGGGCCAGTTCGATCGCCAGGTCGGTTTTTCCTGACGCGGTCGGGCCGACCACCGCCAAAAACAGCGGCGGCCCACAAGCCGTGTGTTGATTGGAGATTGGATGGCTGGTATCCTGCATACGTTACGATATGCTCAAAGCGCAATATAAAAATTGGCAGCCAACACGAACGTCATCACGCCCTGGCTTTTCACTGCTGACAGTATACCGACGACGCCCCGCGATGAGAATCCATCGCCAAATGCGCCGCATGATGGAGACGGCCTGTGTCGCCAGTCTTAACGGTTGAACCAAAACCAGACTTACAAGCCCAGACCCGCCAGGCCGCTGTCGACGCGGGCGTTAGCCTTGAGCGGTTGCCTCGCCATGTGGCGATTATCATGGACGGCAACGGCCGTTGGGCGCGCTCGATGCGCCGTCCGCGCATTGAAGGCCACCGCGCCGGCATCAAATCCGTGCGCGAAATTGTCAGAACCTGTCGCCGGCTTGAGGTCCCCTACCTGACACTGTACGCCTTCTCTGCCGAAAATTGGAAGCGCCCCACCGCCGAAGTCAATGCGTTGATGTTTCTTTTGTGTAACTTTCTGCGCCGTGAAATTCGTGAGATGAAAGAAAACGGCATCCAACTTCAGGCGATTGGCCGCTTGCATGAGCTGCCCGGCCCGGTCCAACGAGCGCTCAACTACGCCATCAAAGAAACCGAGAGCGGCGACAAGTTACGCCTGACCTTAGCGCTGTCGTATGGCGGGCGCCTCGAAATTGTCGACGCGGTCAAATCGGTCGCCCAAAAAGTCAAAGACGGCGCCCTCTCAATCGACGACATAACGACCGAGCAGTTTTCAAACGAACTCAATACCGCAGGCACGCCCGACCCGGACCTCTTGATCAGAACCAGCGGCGAGATGCGAGTGTCAAATTTTTTGTTGTGGCAAATCGCCTATGCGGAAATCTGGATCACCCAGACCTTGTGGCCTGACTTTGGCCCCAACCCGCTATTTGAATCGCTCAAAGATTTTCAGGGACGCCAACGCCGCTTTGGGGGCGTTGATATTGACGGGGCGTTGTAAGAAAAGTACCTTCCATACGATTCATTTTTCGCGAATTGATTGCGGTCGTTGGCCATGAACCTGAGACGCATATTCACCGGGCTTCTGTTTATACCGGTCTTTTTCACCGGAATCGTATGGCAATACGGCGAGTGGTTCACCGCGGCCGTGGTGTTCTTCTTTTTTATCGTCGGGCGGGTTGAGTTATACGCGCTTTATAACGCCAAACTTTGCCCCAACATCTCTGTGTTGCAGATCGCCATGGCGATACTGTTTTTTATCGCCAGCATTCTTCAACCCATCTGGGTCATCCCCATCGGCCTTCTCTTTTTCTGGGGGTCGTCAATTCTCACCATTCGTCATTCGCTTCAAGGCTGCCGCAACGAGTTCGCCGTCCATGGCCTGACGCTACTCTACCTGCTGGGCCCCTTGGCGACACTGCCCTATTTGAGAAGTCTCGAAAACGGCCCGGCGTTTCTCTTCTACTTATTGACGGTCGCTTGTTTTACTGACACGGGCGCCTACTTTGGCGGAAAACTCTTGGGCCGCTCCAAACTCGCTCCGACCCTAAGCCCGCGAAAAACCTGGGAAGGCGCAGCCAGCGGCGCGCTAGTGTCGGTCGCGGTGATTGTTTTGTCTGGATATATCCACAGCAAATACTGGGGGCGGACGCTGTGGTTTGACCAGCCCAACCTTTATACCGAATTAATTATTGTAACAATCGGCCTTTCGATGATCGGACAGATCGGCGACTTGTTTGAATCAGCCATCAAGCGTGACTGCGGCGCCAAAGACTCTGGCGTCAGCCATACCGGACACGGCGGCTGTCTTGATATGATCGACGGCTTTCTGTGGATCGGCCCCGCCCTGGTCGCCTACGCCATCTGGCGCGGGTGAAACAAAGTCTGTGGTGTTATGTCTTTCTGAAGCGCCTTTCCATTCCATTTATTATTGACAACGCCAATTCTTGAGGAAATCTGGGCGGCAAAGAATTCAAGGTGCGGCTCCGCCTTTTTGCACAACAAAAAAACGAGGCGCGTTGTGGGCGCCTCGCTCTTACGGTGGTTGTGTGGGTTTATTACTTACTGGAAGTTGGTGATATCATCTTCGCCTGACAACGTTTCCCAATCCTGGTCATCGGTGCGGGCGACGTCTTCCTTGTCAAAGAAACCATCTTCATCGTTGTCTTCTTTGTCCGAATCAATCATTGAACCGATTCCGCTTTCCAATTGACCTGGGTCGCCAGTACGGCCATCGGGGCCAAATGAAATCAATTGAAACGAGGTCGGTTTGTAGGGGCGAAAGCGCTTTCCGTCGCGCGTCTCATAAGCGCAGGGCGCTTCTAGAGAACGGCTGGTGTTGCCGCGGCGAAAATCTTTGCGGCCGCCCGGGTTATAGTCATCGCTGCTGATGTAATAGATTGGGCGGTTCCAGGCGTCTACAAAGATGAATTCTTCGTCTAATTGCGCCACAAGGCCCTCCGCTGGAACACCCGCGGAATTCAAGGCGCTGCGCAAAAAATCAGAAGCGGACGGATTGGCTTCATCAGCATACAAATCTTCGCCGCGTTTATACCGACGAATTTCATCGGCATCTGGTTCGTACGGCGTCTTGGCCTGTTCGGTCAGCGCGATAAACAATCCCTGAAGATCAAAACTGGGAGGATATTGGCCGAAGTCGTTCTTGTACGCAGCCAGCGCATATTCTAGGCTGCTGATCAACGCCTTGGTTTTGGCAACCTTGGCCCGCTCTAAGTTTTGACGGACATTGGGTACGAGAATCGCCGCCAGAATACCGATGATGGCGACGACCACTAGAAGTTCAACAAGCGTGAAGCCTTTTTTTTTCATTGGTTTGGTTTCCCCGGGGAAAAATGTGGTTCCATAAATTGAATATAAGGTTTTCGCCCTATAATGTCAACTTACTGCCTTCGACTGCTGAGCAGGATATGCTATTCTGGCGGTTCTGTATAAATTGTGAGCAGGCTGTGGCTTTGTTTTATAGATTGTGAATACATTCGGTGTTTTTTTCTTTCTACGGGTTTTATCCACATTTCTTTTTTTTCGTTCACAGCCTTGGTCTAGAATACTCACAAGAGATAATAATTTTTTCTCTCTTGATTGATTAGACTTAAAAACTTATACAAGTAATTCAGAGGCATAGTAATAATAGTAATAATAAAGATATAGATATAGTATTTATTCCCTTATTTATATAGATGAGGATTAACCAATGAAATTCATCACATCAAGCGCAACTTGGTTACGAGGAATCAACGCGGTTCAAAACGCTGTTGGAAGCGCCATCTCAAACCAGATCCTTGAGAATATTCACGTTTCGTGTCAAGACAACCTGGTTTCGTTTTTGGCGACCAACCTTAGCGTAACCATACGCTGTGACGGAGAGGCCGAAATCGAAACGCCTGGTTCAACCGTGTTGCCCGCGAAGATTTTGGTCGGCTTGGTTCAGTCGCTGCCCAATGATGATGTGGTGTTTGAAGAAAAAAACGAAAACGTCTCAATCAAGTGCGCCAAGTTTTCTGCCAAGTTGAAGGGACAAGACGCTGCGCTCTTTCCACCATTCAACCAGGTAGACGAAGGTGAAGAACTAGAGATGCCGGTTGATACGTTGAAATCAATCATTCGCCGCACCGTGTTCGCCACCTCTCAAGAAAAGTCACGGTATGAGTTAGACGGGGTAAAAATCGAGTTAGAAAGCGGGCAATTGATCTGTGTGGCGACCGATGGGCGTCGCATGGCGATGTATAAGGCGTCGAATGAAAAATGGCCCAAAGGCCCAATCAGCGCGTTGATCCCGACCAAGACGCTACAGACCATTCAACAATCAATGCCCGAAGAAGGCGAAGTTACCCTTCGAATTCAACCGCGCAAGATTCAGTTTTATTGCGGAGATGTGGTGATCGTATCTAACTTGTTGGTAGATAATTTTCCGCAATATGACCGCATCTTGCCCTCAGAAACCAAGTTTAAAGCGTTGATAAACCGCGGCGATTTGTTGTCAGCGGTGAGGCGCGCAGCCAGTGTCTCCAGTCTTGAAACCAGCATGTTGGTGTTCAAGATAAACAAGGGCGAGATAGAAGTGGTAGGCGAGCGTGAAGAAGTGGGCAGTTCCAGCCGGGATGAAGTTCAATGCGACTATGACGGCGACGCCATGGAAATTCGCTACAACCACAAGTTTGTCAGCGATGTGTTGAGAAACCTTGAAGAAGAAAAGGTCGAATTAGAGTTGATCGACTCGCGCAAGCCAGGCGTGTTTCGCGGCGAAGGCGTCAACGAATATCTCTATGTTTTGATGCCGATGCGGCCTCCTGACGAAGAAGAGGGGGAATAAAAAACAAAAATTTATCTTCAATAAAATCAATATATAACAACCGTAAAAATAACATTTTCCTTGCATAACGTCCACAAGACGCTATACTTTTCGACTGTCTTCAAATTGAAAGACAAATACGCAATAGAAAAAGAGAATTATGTCAGACGCCCAACCACAAAATCGGCGCTTTGATCGAGAATTAGCCATTGAACGCGCTTGTTATTGCCCGTCATATAGCCCCAGCAAAATTCGTATTCAGGAATATTTTGTCTGCGACCCACCAAAACCGCCGTTGGATATTTGCGAAGAATGCCCAATTAACGGTCTGCGCGAGCCGTCGACGATTGTCGTGGCGACCTACATGAAACCCGGCGAACTCGAAGACATCAAAGAAGAAGACCAAGGATAAAAGGTTTCGTGTACAAAGAAAAAGAGGACAGCGCCCGCCTAAAAAACCCACAGTTCAAAAATTGTCAACCAGCTGCCGTCTTCAGGGCGGGCAAACTCGATACGAAGCGCATCGCATTCTATACCATTGTCTAAATTCAACACACTCGAACGCATAGCCTGGTTGTATGAAAACGACCCCACGTCATGCCAAACGCCTTGGCGGTCTCTTGTTTTAACATTGTTTTCATGTAGATAGTCAAATTTTTTTGTGCCGTGAAAGAGCACAGCCCGGCGAATGGGTTTTGAATCACCAAATTCTATTTCGATCCACCCCCCCACGCTTGGAACCTCGCCGCTCGACCAATAGGTGTCGCGTCCATACCCACGCACGCTGATGTTGTGATCAAACGCCGCGTCTAAAAAGACCGGGTTGTTCGAATTGACCGTCCAGGCTGCTTTGTTCATGTTGGTGTGAGTTTCATTTGGGATGAATAGTTCATACCCATCAAGCGAAATGTGTTGATAGTCTAAACCGTCTTCACGAAACAACTCTCGCAATGACTCAATCGTCAGCGGGATGTAGCGCTCAACAGACTCAAGCGATGGGTTGTTATAATAAAAATTTTCATGGAACAAATAACCAACATTGCGGCTGTTGATGGAAACGTTGGCGTGTGAAGCAAAACGCCTTGATAAGCGGTCAACAGAAACCAGCGAACCTTCTGAAACATACAGCAGCGACTCGCCGATCCAGTCTCGTCCGGCGTCGATGGGAGTTGAATCGAATCCAGAATCAGCAATCAATCTTTTTATGTTATGTTGTTTGGCTGCGTCAATGGCTGGTTGAAAATCTGTATTGACTATCACACCGTCAAGCGACAGGCTTGATGGATTGTTTAATCGCTTTGAATCAAATGTGGAAGCGCTCCACATCGAAGCAAAATAGGCTATGCCGATGATCAACGCCGCACCGCGAGACTGGTTCCATATGGTTAATAAAAACCAATACAACGAAAACGGCAAGACCCAATACAGCGCGATGGCGTACCAAGGCCACACGCCAAAGGGCGAATAACTGACCAGAAAAATTGTGAAGAGCGAAAAACCCGCCAAGGTTCGTCTAAACCATAGACAAGACAAAGCGCTTGCTGGCTTGCCGGCAATTAATAAAACCCCAATGGAGATGACAAAGACCAATGAAGGCAATGCGGGAAACATTACATTCGACAAATCGTTTTGTTGGTCATACGGCGCGCGGGCGCCAAGCAAAACAGGTAGACACTCGCCAAGAAACCGGTCAATCAACGGATGTTCATTTTCGACTCGCATCTCGGGCAGTTGGCGCCCTTCGGTGAGAAACTGCGTGGCGGAAGAATCAGTGCTTGACGGCAGATACGGCGCCAGACAAACCAAACAAGTTAACACAGCAATCAAGATTGAGGCAAACGAATGCGAGGGCTTAGGTGAAATTTTGAATACGCTGAATGCGATGATGAATGCTGAAGCCAAAACAAACGGCGCCGATAGAGGCAGCGCATAAAGCGAAAGCCCGGCTGTAAGCCCCCACAGCAACGCAGCGCCCGGCCGAAGACGTTCCAAAAGCCAGCAGTCAATGGCGCACCACATCATAAGCCCGCCGCATGCCAGAGAAAACGAATAGCCAAACCAGGCCTTTGATGAGATCCAATAAAAATGCGGCCCCGAAAGGAAAAGTACAATCAACGTGAACACGCCCAGCGACAGAGAACCTAACCTCAGAGCACAAACAAATGTTGTTAATATAAACACAATACACAAGAGAACAGAAAGCCATTGTAGGGCCCCGGTTCCAAACATTGAGAGCAATAAGGCCAACGGGTAGGCTTCAATCGTACCTTGGTAGGCCTGGCCATAATGAAAGAGCGGCGGCAGTTCACCCTGGGCCAATTGTTGGGCCATGACGCCAAAGGCGGCCTCATCGGCTTCGAATGACAAAGAACCAGTAAACAGGTGTGAAACGTCAATTTGGCCGATGAAAAACAAGGCGACGGCTACCATCACTACCAGACCAATAGGCATAGTGAGATAAAGACGGTCTAGATTCGCAAAAATCGCGTTGAGCCGTGGGATAAACCCGAATACAGCGAGAAAAAGCCCGATAGCAAGCGACGTATCAAGTATTCTCAATAAAAAGGGGTCAATTGAAATAGGCTGAGAGTAGACCCCTTCTATGATCTGGGGCCGGTTTTGGTCGCCCTCAATCGTCGCAACATACATGTGTGGGGGTGGAACCGGGCTGTTTGATTCAAATGTTAATTTATGCAGGCCAGGCTCTATTTCAAGTGGAAGATAAACATAGCGGTTTGAATCGTCATTGTTTATTGATGCGATAGGCTTATCATTCAATAGCCAGTTCACGTCGCCATGGTTGGCGTAAAAAAGTAATCCTTGAGATAATTTTAGAGTAGTGACCCATCCGCTGCAACGAAACAATGCGGCATCCATCCACAGCGTCTGGTCATTCATTTTTGAAGGCGTTAAGTGATACTGCTGCGAAGGGACGACATTTGAGCCAATGATTACAAGGTCAGAATCAGCCCATTGGGCTTGAAAACCAGACTGAGGCAAAACGGTCAAAGTTACTCCACAGGTTGTTAACAGGCAAAAACAGAGAACTTCACGCCACGGATTAACATTCTGGCTGGTAAGATAGTAAAGGGTTTTGAGTGGCTGGTTTTTCTTTTTTGCCCAAACGAAGGCCAAGCCCGCCAACAGGAGAAAAAACAGCGCCAGTCCATAACGCGAGGCCATAGAAAAACCAGGCGCCGTGAAGATAGCGGCGAGTGATAGAATGGAAAGAAAGAGTAATACGTTCGCCATTACAAGAATTGACCACACTGGTTCTACATCGTATGCTTAAGCGCAATCAAAAGCCAATAGATCAATCATAAAGCCTCACAGGTAAAATTCTAGATAGATTGAACGGAGGAACCGCCATGGCAGACAGCATCCGCGTTGTAGTGAACGGCGCCAAAGGGCGTATGGGATCAGAAGCGGTCAAAGCAATCAACCAAGCGCCCGACGCTACCCTGGTGGGCGCGATAGACATGGGAGACGATTTAGCCAAAACGATTGAGGCCGAAAAACCTGATATCGTCGTCGATTTCACGGTCCCAGACAGCGCCTTCACAAACACCTGTATTATCGCCGACTCGCCCGCTGGCGGCGTGATTGGAACCACAGGCTTCTCAACCGAACAGATTCACGAGTTGCGCCAAAAAGCGGCGATGAAAAATCCCGGCGTGATTATCGCCCCCAACTTTTCGATCGGCGCCATCTTGATGATGCACTGCGCTCACATCATCGCCCACCACATGCCCCATGTTGAGATCGTCGAGATGCACCACCCCTTCAAGCTCGACGCGCCGTCAGGCACCGCGGTCAAAACAGCCGACATGATGGCCCATGCGGTCAAAGACACCGATGTTCCATGTGGAACAAACGAACAACGCTCGCGCGGTGAAGTGAATAATAACATCCCAATTCATAGTATCCGCCTGCCGGGTTACCTCGCCCATCAAGAAGTCATCTTTGGCGCCGACGGCCAGACGTTGACCCTGCGCCATGATACATACCATCGTTCCTGTTACATGCCGGGCGTCATGATGGCCATTCGTGAAGCCATGAACCGCGGCGGCGTAACCTATGGGCTAGAAAACATCCTGTTTCCGGCGCAATAATGGACAAAACCGCCTATTTTCTGGCGTTTGACGCCCATCTAAACCGACAAAACCTCAATGTGGAACCTGCGGCGATAGAACGTTGCAGGCTCTATTTTTATTTGTTACACAAAGCCAACCAAGCCACTAACCTTACCCGGCTTGATTTGCCTAATGAATGTATCGACTACCATCTCGTTGATTCTCTCCATCTCTATGAGGCGTTGAAGACAGAGTCGCTGTCATCACTGATAGATGTCGGTTCTGGAGCGGGCGTTCCTGGAATTCTGATGAAATGCCTCAATCCAGACATTCGCTTATCTGTCATAGATTCCGTCAAAAAGAAGATGGACTTTGTCAACGCGGCGATTCAACAACTAGAGTTAAGCGAATCAAACGCAATCGCTGAACGTGCAGAAGCGTTGGGGCATGATAGCCAACACCGTGAATACTATGACTGCGCCACGGCGCGGGCGCTGGGTTCTCAGTCATATTGTCTAGAACTTTGCGCCCCATTTGTGAAGATGGGTGGAGTGGTTGCCTTGTTGCGCAGCGACATCGATGAAACCACCACGCCAGACCAATTTTTTGAAACCCTGGGTTGTAAGAAAGAAAGCACTCATGAATATCAATTACCTGGGCGAGATAAGGCGTTTCGAGTGGAAATTCACCGAAAAGTTTTAACAACTCAAGAAAAGTTCCCTCGAAAACCTGTGCAAATCAAAAAGCGTCCTTTATAATCGTTTCACTTTGCTTTCGACGCGCCCCTCTGGTGTGTTTTGTTGAATTCATAAGGTTCTACATGGAACATTAACCTTGGCGAGAGTTATCTGTATCATCAATCAAAAGGGTGGAGTCGGAAAGACAACATCCGCTGTTAACCTGGCTGCCTGTCTGGCCGCCAGAGACAACGAAACTCTGTTGATTGATATTGATTCTCAAGGTAACGCTACCAGCGGCTTGGGTCTCAACCGGGCGGAACTGACAAAAACTATTTTTGATGTTCTCATCGACGAAGTTCCGTTACACAGCATCTTGAAACCGACCAAACAGGCCAAATTGAGGATCGCGCCAGCCAACAGCGATTTGTTGTCGGCAGAACTTCACCTGGCCAGCGACCCCGATGGAAAGCGTTGCCTTAGCCGGGCGGTGGTGAAATACTTTAACGAAACACCGCCAGCGGATCAGCCAAAATACATCATCATTGACTGTCCGCCGTCATTAGGACAGTTGTCGATAAATGCCATCTTAACCTCAGATTCGGTGATTATCCCGGTTCAGTGTGAATATTACGCCCTCGAAGGCCTGACAGATATCTTGACCACCACCACCATGCTGCGGCGGAACTTCAATACGGGATTATCGCTTGAGGGCATTCTTCTCACCATGGCTGACCGCCGCCTCAACCTCAGCCATCAGGTTGAAGAAGAAATTCGCAGCGTGTATCGTGACTATGTGTTTCAGAGCGTGATTTACCGCAGCGTCCGATTGAGTGAGGCGCCCAGCCATGGTGCGCCGATTATTCAGTATGATCCACAATCGATTGGCGCCAAAGCCTACATGGCGCTTGCAGAGGAAGTGATTGGTAATGAAACGAAAAGCCCTCGGCCGTGGCCTCTCCGCCCTTCTGTCTGATTCAAGCGTAGAGACGGTCGCCGAGCCTCAAGCCAAACGGATCGAAACCATTAAGGTAGGCGCGATAGAAGCCAACCGCTGGCAGCCGCGCACCCAGTTTGATGATGATCAACTGAAAGAACTCTCAGACTCGATTCGCGCCCAGGGCGTGTTGCAACCGTTGTTGGTGAGGCGCAAGCCTGACGGCGCTGACGGCTATCAACTCATCGCGGGCGAGCGCCGCCTGCGCGCCTCAAAGCTCGCCGGGCTTGAAAATGTACCGTGCATTCTCTTGAAGGCCCAAGAAACCCAGGCGCTCGAGATCGCCCTGGTTGAAAACATCCAACGTAGCAATCTCTCACCAGTCGAAGAAGCCCGCGCTTACAAACAGATGTCAGAGCGTTTCAACCTGACGCAAGAAGAGATTGCAGCCAAAGTGGGAAAAAGCCGCTCGGGCGTGACCAATTCGTTGCGCTTGTTACAGCTGCCCGTTTCTGTGCTGGATATGCTTGACTGCGGCGAATTATCAGTGGGCCACGCCAAGGTGTTGCTGTCACTGAAAGAACCCGACAAGATCGAAGCGATGGCCAAAAAAGTGGTTGGCGAAGAATTAAGCGTGCGTCAGTTAGAAGACCAGTTACATAGAAAGCCCGCTCTACCGCCTAGGCCCGTCAAACCTGCCCCCGAAGACAATGACGTTTTTGTTTCTGATATGAAGCGAAAACTCGAAGAAGCCCTCCAAACCAAGGTTGATATACGCATGAAAGGCAAAGACAAAGGGCGTATCGACATTCATTTTTATGATTTAGATCAACTTGATCACATTTTATCGTTATGGAAAATTTCACTCTAAGGCTATACTCTTAAGTGTAATTTGTTTCGCCATTTTTGTAGGGGACGGCGATTTATATGAGCGAAAGCGCCTTTGTGCCTATAACCGTAGATATACTGGAAAGCATTGGGGATTCCAGCGTTGATGTCTACATCCTTAGAAATGGTGATAAGCGCCCCCTGCTGTTCCGCAGTAAGAACTACCCGCTGAAAGACCGTGACTGGAACGATCTCAAACAACAAGAGAGCCTGCGGCTGGTTGTTCGCGAAGACGAAGTCGGCAATCTCGACCAGCGCTATGAAGAGACGCTGGTCGATATCGTTAAAGGCGAAAACGTTGAGGTCGAACAAAAATGTGAAGCGGTCTATAACGTTTCTTATAATTGGATGCAGCGGGTGTTTGAAACCTCAAACCCTGAATATGTGTTTCAGACGTCCGAACAGATGCTTCCTATGGTGTTGGACGTCATTTTTTCAGACAGCGACGCCGCCCACAATTTTATTGTCAAAGCCAGTGTTGACTATGCGCTCTACTCTCACTCGCTCAACGTGTGTTTGTTTGGCGTGAGTCTGGCCCATCGTATGATCGGCATATCCAAACAAGAAGCATTGACGCGATACGGCCCGGGGTTTTTGTGGCATGACCTGGGCAAGCTGTTGTTTCCTAAAGAGCTGTGGGACAAAGAAGAAGACGACGGCGAAGGCGATGACATTGAGACCATTCGCCAACACACCATCAAAGGCGTTGAAATGGTGAAAGAGTTTACCGACCTGTCTGAGGAGAGCGAGTCAATTATTCTTCATCATCACGAGCGCCTTGACGGCAGCGGCTACCCGTTTGGCTTGCGCGGCGCCGACATTTCAGTTGGCGCGCGCATCTGCGCTATCGTTGACCGCTTCGACCACCTCAGCACCAGCAAAGAAGAACATCAGCGGATGGTTTCATTTGAGGCGCTGCGCGAGATACGCCAAGAAACGCCGCACCGCTTTGACGAAGACGTCTTCAAAGAGTTCGTCAAAATGTTTCTTTCTCCCAGCGAGGCCCAGACCATTCAACCAAGCGCATGAGCAAAATCATTCCTGTCAGTTCATCCACAGCGGTAACGGAATGCGCGGCCTGGCTTGACTTGGGCGGGGTGGTCGCGTTGCCAACCGAGACGGTGTATGGCTTGGTGTGCCGCCATGACCGCTTTGGCGCGATAGAGAAATTGTTTGAGATCAAAAACCGTCCGGTCGACAAGCCCTTCGCGTTGTTTGTGAAGTCGTTAGACACAGCGAACGCCTGGATCGAACCCAACCCGGCGGCAGAGAAACTGGCGCAGGCGTTTTGGCCGGGGCCGCTGACCTTGGTGGTTGCGTCTCACAACAGTTGTCCGGCGGCGTATGATGGGGCGGTAGGGTTGCGGTGTCCTGACTATGGGTTTGTCCAAGACCTGTTAGGCCATTGTGATGGGTCGCTGGTCAACACCAGCCTCAATGTTAGCGGCGCGCCGCCCACGAGCCGCATCGACCCAAACCACCCGATTGTTGAACGCGTTGATCTCGTGGTTGACGCGGGCGAGCTGCTGCCCCAGCAACCCTCGGCGGTGGTGGACTGCCGAACCAATCCACCGGAGATTTTGCGCCACGGCCTCATCGAATACAGTGAGATTCTTGAGGCGTTGTGATCTTTGCTGCTTTGACGGCGCGGCCTAAAAACGATATCTATCCTTATAACACTATCTATTCTAAACTAGTTTGATATTCACCTACGATTAAAGGCAGGTTTTTTGAGATGAGACAATGCGCATTCGCCGCCGCACTTTTGTTTCTGTGTATGAGCGCCGATGCGTCCTTGCGCAGCCTGCCCCATTTTCGCGTGCCTGACTGTCTGGGAGTCAACATTCATTTCGTCAACCCTGACCCTGCTGAGATGGACATGATTCAACAGGCGGGGTTCGGCGTGGTGCGTATGGACCTGGTCTGGCAGCGGGTCGAAAAAGAAAAAGGCGTGTATGACTTTTCGGGCTATCGCGAGTTGACCGAAGCCATGCGCGAGCGCAACCAGATCCCGCTTTACATTCTTGATTACAGCAACCCGCTCTATGAAGACAGCCGCGCGGTCGTCACCGCCGAGGGGCGGCGGGCGTTCGCCCGCTTTGCGGTCGAAGCGATGGCGCGTCTGGGCCAAGGCCCGGTCATCTGGGAAATTTGGAACGAGCCCAACCATCCCAAATTTTGGGACGTTCAACCCAGCGTCGACGACTATGTCAAGCTGGTTGAGACCACCTCGAAGCTGATGCGGCGCATCGACCCGCATTGCACCATCGCCGCCCCCGCCACGTCGCAAATCAAAATGGACTATCTGACCGAGTGTTTTGAAAACGGCCTGTTGCAATGGATTGATGTGGTGAGCGTTCATCCATACCGGACGGCCGAGCCGGAGACGGTGATCGAAGAGTATGACAGGCTGCGCGAGGCGATTGACCAATACTCGCCCGACCGTTTTGTCCCCATTGTGTCTGGGGAGTGGGGCTATTCGGTTCATGCGTATGGCGACGCCTATATAGACGAAAAAACCCAGGCGCGGTATTTGGCGCGCCAATTTTTGACGAACTTTATCTCCGGCGTGCGCGTCAGCATCTGGTATGACTGGAGCAACGACGGCGAAGACCCCGAAGAACGCGAACACAACTTTGGCACGGTCGACCACAACCTCGAACCCAAGTTGGCCTATTGGGCGGCCAAGACGCTGACCGGGCAGCTGCGCGGCATGACCTACATCACCCGGCTCAAAACCGAGCGCGAAGAAGACTATCTGTTACTCTTCAGCAACGGTCAACGCGAAGCCCTCGCCGCCTGGACGACCGGACGCCCTCATGTTCTTGCGCTCAAACTCGACGCTTCGATCGAAGACGCCGCCACCATGCTGGGCGACCGCATGCCGCTATACCGGGTGGGCGACAAGCTGGAGATCAAGCTGTCTCAAGACCCGATTTACCTGCAAGCCGAGCGAATCAACCCAACGCTCGATTAGAATGTTGTACACTATATGGGTAGCAAAAATCTAAAATCGAGACGCAACCAACCCATGAACCCAAGACGACCCTATAGAGCCTGGTCCGCAGTAGCGCTTTTGTTGTTCAGCGCGGTTTTGTTTCCCATTTGCGCCCAAGAGAGCGGCGCGCCTATGGTGTATTTTATTCCATTCGAGGGCGAAGTCGAAAACGCCTTGTTGGGCTTTTTGTCGCGCGGCTTTCGCGACGCCGAACAGCAGGGCGCCCAGCATATCATCTTTGAAATGGACACCCCCGGCGGACGGGTCGACTCGGCGCTCAAGATTGCCGAGCTAATCATCGACTCGCCTGTCCCGGTGACGGTCTATGTGACCGGCAACGCCACCTCAGCCGGGGCCATCATCAGCCTGGCGGCTGAGCGCATCTTCATGCGGCAGGGGACCACCATCGGCACCGCCGCGCCCGTCACCCTAGGGCAAGAAAGCGAGACCATGAACGAAAAAGCGCTTTCGTTTGTGCTCGCCCAGGTGCGCTCAATCTGTGAGAAGCGCGAGTATGATGAGTTCACCACCCAACTCGCGCTCGCCATGGTTGACAGCGACGTCGAAGTCGTCGACCCCAATGATGAAGAAACCATCATCTCGCCCGCGGGCAAACTGTTGACCCTCACCGCCCAAGAGGCGCTTGAAGTGGGGCTAGTCAAATCGATCATTGACGCGCCGTTTCCTGAAACGCTTGAACAGGCCGAAGAAGGCCGCGGCCTGGTGGTGGCCCAACTCGGGCTAAATGAACCCCAGCGCATCTATTTTCGCGAGTCGGCCGCCGAAGCCATCGCGCGGTTTTTGTCGTCGACCTTTGTTTCGAGCCTGTTATTGACCATCGCCTTTCTTGGGCTGTTCATCGAATTTCGCTCGCCCGGGTTTGGCATCCCCGGCGCCATTGGCGTGATCGCCTTTTTGATGTTCTTTTTCAGCCAGTCGATTACCGGCTTGGCGGGGTATGAAGGCCTGGTGCTCTTCATTCTTGGCCTTGCGTTGATGGCGGTCGAAGTGTTTATCCTGCCAGGGTTTGGCATTGCGGGGCTTGCGGGCATTTTGTGCTTACTCGTCTCGGTGGTGTTGACGCTGTTAGAAACGCCCATCACCGCGCCTGGGTTTTTTGAAACCTTTGAACCGGGCGACCTGACGCGCCCGATCATGATCACCACCTTCGCGTTTTGTCTGGGCCTGATCGGCGCCATGGCGTCTCCGTTGTTGGTCCCCATCATGGCTGACCGCCGGATGTTTGGAAACTGGCTGGTACTCAATGATTCGCAAAAACGCGAAGCCGGGTACCATAGCGCCGAAGACGGGCTTGACTCTCTGGTCGGCCAACGCGGCCTGGCGCGCACCACCCTGCGCCCGGCGGGCATCGCAGAAGTCGGCGGACGCCGCATCGACGTCGTCAGCCAGGGCGGATACATCAAAACCAATTCAGCGGTCGAAGTAATAAAAGTCGAAGGACGCCGTATTGTAGTGAAGACGGTATAAGCCTGGGTTCGGGAGGGCGACATGTTTCTCACAATTGTGTTGTTGATGTTGACAGGCGTGTTGTTGATATTCGCTGAGTTGTTTGTGCCCGGCGGCGTGTTGGGCGTCATGGGCGTGATGTTGATGGGCATCGCGGTCTATCTGTGTTTTGGCGAATACGGCTCGCAGGTCGGCCTCGGCGTGTTGTTGTTTTCGATTCTGTTGACCATCACCGCGGTAGTCAGCGCGTTTACCATCTTGCCCAAGACCTATATGGGGCGCGCGTTTATCTTGTCAGACGCCACCTCAAAAGAGCGCGGCTATCACTCTGACTCATACATCGACGACAATTTGGTCGGTAAGTCAGGCGTCGCCGAAAGCGAACTGCGCCCGGCAGGCATCGCCATCATCGACGGCGCGCGCATCGACGTGGTGACTGACAACGAGTTTGTCGAACACGGCTCGCGGGTCGAAGTGTTGCGCGTCGACGGCAACCGGGTAGTGGTGAAGCAGGTGTAGAAGAATGGGCGCCAGGGCAAGACCGAAAATTCGCCGTGGCGAAGGCAGCCCTTGATTCAATACTCTGATCCTGGCTGGCGCCTGACGGCGCCTTCCCCTCTTAAAAACGGTAGTTCGAAGCGGCGGCTATTTGGGTCGGTATTAGAGAGGATTGATTTGCCTCCCAGATTTATGGAAGCCTGAACCAGAGGTGGAGATTGATCTGAAAGAAGATGAGCCAAAACGGCTGAGCCGTCGACGTGAGAACAGATGTTCTATAAGCATTGAAAGAATTCGCGCGGCTTCGTATACTATGGGCTCGCGTGAGCGGCGCCCATGTCGCGCCGTTAAGCCCCAACCCCACTATAGAAGGGTGTGTGATAGTTCGTGGTTGAAGTTGAAGTCCGTGAAGACGAAGACATACAGTCAGCGCTCAAGCGGTTCAAGCGGAAGTGTATCAAAGAAGCCATCCCGCAAGATATCCGCAAAAACGCCTATTATGAAAAACCCAGCGTGAAGAAGCGCAAGAAACACCTCAAAGCGGTCAAACGCCAGAAGAAAAACCGCTTGAAGGTGCGCAACTAACGCGCAAATTAGACGTACCCGGCTTTATCTATCATACGCAGTAAAAAAACTCACGCGTGGAACCAAGTTCCAAACAATAACCGGAAAGGCATTTTGCCTTTCCGGTTTTCATTGTCAGTGTATGGTCATGTATGTTGTAGTGCGTTTAGCGGATCCCCCCTGTCCGCTAACGCGGACTTCCCCCCTTAAAAAAGGGGGGGCTTTTATCGCGAGTATCATCCAACCACCCAGAAAATGATTCACACCCATGCCGTACATAACGTGATTCAATGAAAAGGGGGCGGGATTTTGTGTCTATGAATCGATCAATACTTATCCGAACTGTTGATAGACCCGCTCGCGCAGCCAGTCTTCTTGGTCGAAGAGTTGGGTCTGAAGCCCGGCGATTGACTCAAAGCCTTTGGAATCGAGGCTGCGCAGCCAGCGGCTGAGGGCGTATTCGCGCAGGGCGGTCGCGCCTTCCCAGAAGTTGATGTCTTCGAGGGTCATGCCAAGTTCTTGAACGTAGCGTGCGATGAAATAGTTGGCGAGAGTGCGGTCGTTGATGCGCTGCAGCGACAGCGACGTATAGGCGGCGTCCCAACGCGGGTCGCCGAAGGCGGCGTGTTCCCAATTGGTGACGCAGCGCACCTGGCCCCGGTTAATCAACAGACAGTCAAGATCGAGGCGGCCGTGAAGCATCACATAGGTGCAGTCATTGATGTGGGTCATCTGTTTGTGGCATTCGTCAAAACACTTGTTGAGTTTATCGTCGCCGAGCGGTTTGATACGCGGTTGAATCTTGTCAAACAGGTCGGTCAGATGGACGGTCGGGATCAACGGATGAGTGGTCGGGGTCTGCAGGTGCATCTGGGCCATCCAGGCTGCCAGGGTGTCAACCACGTGTTCCTGCATGTGTGACAAACTGTCTTCGCGTTCCCACCAGAAATAGCCGTCGCCTGCGTCCATCAAGATAAAGGGGCGGCCAAAGGGGCGGCGCGACGGGCTATATGAATAGGGGAACGGCGCCGACAGGCCGCTCTGATAGACATGGCGCATGGCCGAATATTCTTTGGTGATTTTGAGCGGTTCCGCGCCTTCCCAGAGTGAAAAGAAGCCATATTGTAGCCTCAAGACCAGGTCGGTTTGTGCGTCGTCAGAGACCAGGGTGAAGCTATACTCCAAGTGTGGGAACACCCGGTGGATGCGCGGCGTCAGGTTTTCAATGCGCAATGAGGAGTCAGTAAACACGCCGCGCGACACGCCAAGCAGCGCGTCTTCTAGCCAGTCATACGAGACATGGGTCTGGGTCATACCGGTTCCTGTTGAAATTAGGTTCCCACAATTAAAACGAATAGGCGATTACTCTTATTTTCGGCGCCTGAAAGACAGACTCGAGCCGTTTTTGTTAATTACTCTTCGACTAGCCCGCGGCGTCGCGCTTCGATTGATAACAGGTTCATTCTCGTCATTTTAGCGCGTAATTCAGAACGGCTGAGGCTTTCTTCGCCCTGTTCAATTTTTTGTTCTTGCTCATGAAGGGTTTGACGCAGCGTGTCGATCTCGTTTGTTAACTGTTGGTCGCTAAGCGACTGGGTGTTCATCCTGGCTCCCCGATTTTTCTATAGTATGCCGGGTTTTGGTGAAAAGCGAGGAATTTTTTTGAGAACTCGATCTGCCCGATATACTGGAATGAGATGTCTATACAAAGGAAGTAAACCAAAATGGCTATACTATGCTCAACTAAATCGTTTTGGCCTCAGGGCCGAGAACGCTATTTCGCGATTGTGCTGCTCGGCGTCATCGCGTTCGCCTGCTATTTTAGCATAAGCGAGATGAGAGAAAAAGTTGGCGAACAGGCGCTGGCCGTCGCCTCAGGCCCTCCGGTCTTTGATACAACAACCGCTTCGATTGATCCCCAAAAGATATTCTCCGGCGGCCCGCCTAAAGACGGCATCCCCGCGCTGACAGACCCACGCATGGTCAGCGTTGACAAGGCGTCATTCATGAAACCCGCCGACCGGGTTGTCGGCGTCTCTTTTGACGGCGAGACGCGGGCGTATCCCCTCAAGATTTTACAGTGGCATGAAATAGTAAACGCTTCCGTTGGCGATATTCATTACGCTGTGGTGTACTGTCCGCTATGCGATTCAATCACGGTATTTGACCGTGAGGTTGAAGACGAGGTCTTGGAATTTGGCGTGTCGGGGTTGCTCTATCAAAGCAACGTATTGTTGTATGACCGCCAGAAAAACGATACAGACGAAAGCCTGTGGTCACAGATGCAAGGCGAAGCGGTGGCGGGAACGCGAACGGGCCAAAAATTAGCGCAACTGCCCTATCAGTTGGTGACGTGGGACGAGTGGACCCAGCGATACGCCGAAAGCCAGGTTCTTTCTGTGAAGACAGGCCATGACCGAAACTATGATGGCAATATCTATCAGCACTACTTTGACAACGAATCGCTGATGTTCCCCATCAACCATCATAACAAGTTGTTCAACATCAAACAGCCCATTCTTGGGTTGACTGTCAACGGTGAGAGCAAGGCGTATCCGCTGGCGTTGATGAAAAAAGGGTTTGTTATTGAAGATCAGGTAGGCGGCGAGCCCGTCAAATTAATCAAACAGGGTGACCAACGCGTATGGGTAGACGCCGGGCCCAATGTCAGCGTCACTCACTCATTCTGGTTTGCCTGGAGTACGTTTTATCCTGAAACCAAGGTCTACGACGGCAGCGCGTTTCAACTCGCTGACTGGAAGCAAAAACAAGAAACAGCCGTGCGAGAAGACGCTTCGTACTGACCCGAAGCGTTTATTCCACCGTTTGGGTTTTTTGCCAATCGACTTGTTGTTTCAACCCCTGATCCAGTGATGTCTTCGGATCATACTCTAAATACGTTTGCGCTTGTGTGGTGTCAGCGTAGGTATCGCGAACGTCGCCGCGGTTTCTCTCACGGTAGTCGATGTCGGCTTTAACGCCGACGATGGATTCAAGTTTTTCAATCACGCCCATCAGTGAGATGCGCGTCCCGCCGCCGAGGTTAAAGACTTTTCCTTCGACAGGCAGTTTTGATGCAGAAATATTAGCGGTGATGATGTCTTGAACGAACGTAAAGTCGCGGGTTTGCTTGCCGTCGCCTAACACGGTAATGGGTAGGTTATTCAACATCGCTTTGATGAAAATAGTAAACGCCATGTCAGGCCGCTGGCGCGGGCCGTACACAGTGAAATAGCGAAGCGACACCACCGGGATGTTGTAATTGTCATGGTACAACATACAAAGTTGTTCAGCGCTGAGTTTGGTCACGCCGTAAGGCGAATAGGGCCGCGGCAGGGCGGTCTCGCTGGTCGGCAACTGGTCGGTGTTTCCATAGATTGACGATGACGACGAATAAACAACCCGAATCGGCTCGCCGGTGGTTCGGACCGACTCTAACAAGCGTTGAGTGGCGAGAACATTGTTTTTGGTGTACTGGTCAAATTGTTGGCCCCAGCTGCCGCGCACGCCAGGCTGGCCGGCGGTGTGAAACACACAGTCGCATTGCGCCAAAATGGGGACCAAGTTTGTGTGAAGAATGTCGCCTTTGATGAAATTAAAGTTGGGATGGTCTTCAATCGTTTCTAGGTTTCGTTTTTTTCGGGCGGGGCTGTAATAATCAGTAAAACAATCCAGCCCAATCACCTCTTCGCCTTGCTGCAACAACCGCTCGCACAACTGGCTTCCAATAAAACCCGCACAACCTGTTACTAAATACGCCATGAGTATCGTGTAGTCTCTTTGTAAGTGGTTTGAGGGAAACCCTCGTTTTTGTTATACCGACTGTACTTTACTTTCATGCTTAAAAACCGAAACCCCTTTCGGCCTATTTGAAGGGCGCCTATACTTTTTTTTCGAACCGAGACAGACTCAACCAAATCAATGAAAATCACATTTCTCGCTCTCTGGGCGTATAAACTGTTTGATGAAAACGAGCCAGCCCAGTTTGGCGGCGCCGAACTTCAGCTCTATCTGCTCGCCAATTATTTGGTCAAACAAAGCGGGACCAAAGTCGAATTTATTACGCGCGGCCAGGGGCCGTTTCGCCGGATTACAACCGAAAGCGGCATTGAGGTCATAAAACTGCCCTACCGCTCGTCATCGATATTTCGCTCAATCCTAGGCCTTTGGGATATGTATAAAGCGTGCATTCGTTCTGACGCAGACGTTCTCATTCAACGCGGAGGAGGCGTCGAAACGGGAGTCGTCGCGAGAGCCGCGACAAAACGGCGAAAGCCGTTTGTGTTTATGTGTTCATCGATCTGGGACGCTGACCGCGTCAACGAAAAGAAGCGGGGGATTCTTCTTGGCGCCCTCTATCAATACGGGCTGAAACGCTCCTCGACCATCATCGCACAAACGGTTGATCAACAAACACTGCTTCAACAAAACTATGGGCGCGAAAGTTTGGTGTTGCGTTCCGCTCACCAAATTCCTGAACAGTTGCCAGAGCCGACTCGCGAAGTGTTGTGGGTGGGGCGTTGTGACACGACCAAACGCCCCGAACGCTTTTTAGATTTGGCCGAAGCCTTGCCTCACCATACATTCACAATGGTTTGTCCGTTGATTCATCCCAATAATGTTCACTTTTCAATGTTTCAAGATTTAGAGAATCGCGCCAAGGGAATGAAGAATGTTGTTTTTTATCCTGGCGTATCGTTCGAACAGACTGAACAACTCTTTGGCCAACATCGCCTCTCGGTGAATACGTCAGATAAAGAGGGATACCCCAACACCTTCGTGCAGTCGTTCAAGTGGGCGCGCCCCGTGGTGTCGCTGAATGTGGATCCTGACGAATTATTGACTGACAAACAACTCGGCAAAACAGCCAATGGCGATTGGGACAACTTCAAACAAACCATTGAGTCTTTACTCGCCAATGATGAAGACTGGCGCCGGCTGAGCCAAAATGCGCGACGGTTCGCAGAAGAACAATACGACATCAACCGAATCGGCCAGGCCTTTCTCAACCACATTCAACAGCTTGTGTGATATTTGATTTAGAAAACTGGCCGTTTAGCGCTTGTTCAATTCGCGGCTGTAATAGCGTCTTCAGTTAATGGAGGGCCGCTGCGCCAGAGTCATCAGAAATTCAATCATTCAACAATCAAATCACATTTATTTCATCTCTCTCACCACTCTCAGTCCCAACAGTTCGAGGCGGCTGGGGTCGGTTTCGGGGTTGCGGGCGGCGCTGCGGGCGTTCCAGGAGAAGTCGAAGAACCCGCCGCCGCGCTTGATTCTTAGCGATCCTTGATCGACCAGCGGGTCGGTTTTCGGGGCTGCAGTATATGGCGCGTAGTGATCTAGACACCACTCGTTGACGTTGCCGCTCATGTCATACAGCCCCCACGGGTTGGGCCGCTTGGAACCGACCGGATGGGTCGAACGCCCGGAGTTATAGTCAAACCAGGCGTGGTCGACCATATCAACAAAATGGGGGTCGTCTCCCCAATAATAGCGGGTGGAGGTTTTCGCCCGGCAGGCGTATTCCCACTCGGCTTCGGTGGGCAGGCGAAAGGTTCCGACGCCAAGCGAGTTGAGTTTGTCGATGAACCGCTGACAGTCGTCCCATAAAACGCTGTCGACCGGGTGGTCGGAGTTTTGGTATTTGGATGGATTGGACGGCATGATCGCAGTCCATTGGTTTTGGGTGACTTCAAATTGTCCTAAATAAAATGGTTTCGATAGTGTCACTTTATGTTGGGGGTTTTCATCGTCGTCGCGGTCTTTTTCGTCGTCAGGGCTGCCCATGGTGAATGCCCCCGCAGGAATCTCAACGAATATCATCTCTATTTCGTCCGGCAGGATAACCGTGATTCCGTTTTCGGTTTTTTCGACCGATGCAGTCTGTTGAGGCCCGCCGCAGCCAGCAATAATCAGTGTGAAAAAAACCAGCGAAACAGAAGCGATAAATGTTTTCATGCGTTTTTTTGTGTTAAAGAACAAAGTAATTGTCATGGCCGGGCGCGATGACGTCAGCGACTTTGGCAATCTGGTCGATGGAGTTGCGCGCTGCCGGGCGGTCTTCACAGCCGTCGCCGGGGTCGCGGTTTTCGAAATGGTCAAAGGTCAAAACCGCGTCACCCGCCACTGCCACCACGCCGTCGCGCGTCTCAAACAGATACGCGCTTGAGCCGTGGGTGTGCCCCGGCGTAGGCAGCAGCTCAATGCCAGGCAGCGAGTGGTCTTCAAATGGTTCGATTCGATTGGCCAGCAGCGACGCATCGCTAGCAGAGTTTGCGGCGCGAATCTCTAAGCGCGGCATCAACCAGGTCGAGTTGGCAAACACTTCGAGTTGGCGGTGATGGGCCGGGTCAAAATGAGTCAACAACACCGCGTCAATCTGATCGGGCATGAGGCCGCTGCGCCGGTTGAGCAATTCACTTGCGGCTTGCGGCGACTCAAACCCCGGGTCAACCAAGACCACGTTGTCGGCGGTTTCGAGCAAGGTGATGGTGCACAGCGTCTGACGCCGGGGCGATTCTTCGCCCCAGTATGGGTTGCGGCCCAGCGAGCCGATTTGAATGATGCGCCAATGGGGATTCACCATTTTATAGTGATTGCCAAAATTCCATGCAGATTGAGTTTTTCATAATAGTCTCTATCGCTGTCCGCCGCGGCGGATACGGGCGCGCTTACCGAACATGCTTTTGACAAACGCTCTTGATAGTGTACCCGTATTTTTAGGGGGAAAAATCGACGTGAAACCATAAACCTTACGGTCGTGAACATACCCGCTTTCTTGTCTACTATATATCTGTGATATAACGAGTTAGATTATAATATGTTTGTATTGTGATTATTGACAAGTTTGATAAAACTTATTAAATAGGAAGATTGACCAAAACCTCAGGAGGGAAATATATGTTGAGGGCTTCATTTCTTTTTGTAGTAGGAAGTGTCTTGTCGTTCGCCGTGATCAATGCGAGTGCGCAGGACGTGCAGATTTTGTTGAGTGATGGCAGCGTATTCACCCCGGGTGGTGAAATTGTTGTGGGAGGCCCCGTCGAGGGCGCCTTGACGGCTGTTCCATTTGGAACCGGCCATCTAGTCGTAACCGAGTATGGCGAGATCATAGGCGTTGGTGTTGATGCGCCGTTTGAGGGTATGACCTTCCCCATGCCCATCATGAAAGATTTTATCTTGAACCCAGACGGCTTGGGCGGGTATCTGCTCGACCAATACGGCGGCGTTCACCCCTTGGGCGACGCGGATTTTTTAGGCGCCCAATTTTATGGCACTCCGTTCAACCCGCTGACGATTGCGCGTTCTCTCGAATTGGCGCTTGACGCCGCGGGCGAAGTGTTGGGCTATTACTCTCTCAACCGCTATGGGCAGATCAATTCGAACGGCGCCGTGCCGATCTTGCCGGATGTTAAAACCAAAGACGCGGTTTCATTAAAGATTTCCCCGACAGGAACAGGCTATGCAATCTTGGATGACAACGGCTCAATTTTCACCTTTGGTGAAGTTTCTGCGGTTGAGTTAGAGATCGAACTCGAAAAAGGTGTGAAGGTGGTTGACTTTTCATTCACCCCGTCGGGCGAAGGTTTCTATCTGGTTGACTCATCAGGCGCAATTCACTCGACTGGCGACGCTGAAATTCTTGACGGCCTGCCCGAGTTGGCTGAAGGCGTAACCGTCGCGGGCATCTTAACCGACGTGCTGCCTGGTTCGGTCGAAAACCTGCCTGACGATGTCTCCCCGGCGCCGACCAACACGCCGACCGCAACGCCGACTCTGGCGCCTGAAGCGACCTCAACCCCGTTGCCGCCGACGGCGACCCCTGAGCCTGAAGTTCCAACCGTGACGCCTGTTCCGCCGACAGCGACCCCAGAGTCACCGATAAATACACCTGTTCCTGGCGCCCCGACATCGACTCCATTGCCGCCAACCGCGACCCCAGTCCCACCGACGGCGACCCCAGCGCCGCCAACCGCTGTTCCTGAGTCGCCGACTGCCACTCCGACTCCTGAGTCGCCGTTTGGCACGATTGTTCCGCCGGGAATCTATGACAGTTTTCTTGGAACCTGGAACGCGCAGTTTATCAATAATATGACTGGCCAAGTTACCATGCGCCAGATTCGTATTTCGGTTCAAAACAATAACGTAGTCGCTGAAGATTTAACTTCTCCAACGTTGTTTGGAACCAAGACATTAAATGTGATTGATCCAGGCGCGATTGGATTTACCAATGCGGGCACTTCTGGCGTTGAGTCGCTCAACTTCGCCTTAATTGGCGCGAACACCGGCTTTACGGGAGGCTATTCGGTTTCAAGCGGCTTCCCGCCGATTCCACAAGTGTGGGCGATCACGGTTGATTTCACCAATCAGTAAATTGGCATAATTTGATAAGGAGAACATATCAATGAACTATACAGGCCGTATTCTCTTATGTTTGGCAGTCGCCGCCACTGCGCTTGTTCAGCCGGCTGCACAGGCCGACGACGCAGAAAGTTATTTCATTCGCCACACGGTGAACCGCTATTTCCCGGTCCACATGACGGCGCGCACCATGGGCATGGGCGGCGCCTTTGTCGCCATTAAGGGCGACTCAGCCTCGATTCTCGGCAACCCCGCCGGGCTTGGGCCATTGACCGATAGTTTCATGACGGGCGGCCTTCAGTATGGCCAGATCTCGGGCGACGACCTCTCAACCTTAGACGGCGTTGATGAAGACCTCTTTGGCGGACTGTTCATGGGCGCCTACCCCATCACGGATCAATTCAGCTTTGGTTGGGGGTTTGTTCCGACCATCGGTGAAGCCGACGATTCCGCCGACCGCGAGACTGAGAATTTCTATGTTCCGCTCAGCGCCGCGTATGACGTCAGCGACGTGTTCTCAGTGGGGTATGGCATTGGCTATATCAATGACGATGTTGACGCCGACGGCTTTAACGGCGAGATGGACTTCGCCTTACTTCATCGCGTCGGCGTGTTGTTCGCTGCGTCAGACGTTCTTGACTTGGGCCTCATGGGAACCTTTGGCCATGGCGACGCCGAATCAAGCGCGGTGAACGGCGCCAGCTTCGACGGCGACCGCGAGTCGTGGAGCATCCAAGGCGGCCTCGCCTGGATGGCAACCAGCGACCTGCTGTTGGCGTTAGACCTGGCCTATGAAGATATGGAAACCGACGGGACTATCAGCAACCGCCTGATCCCGGCGTTCCCATCGGTCGGGTTTGAAGAATCCATCGAATCGATGTCCGTTCGCGCGGGGGCTGAATACGCCTGGAACGAATGTTTGAAACTGCGCGGCGGCGCGGGCTATACCGACTATGACTATGAAACCAACGACGCCGCTACGGCCGCATTGGTCGACGGCATTGACGGCGCCCATGTCTCGTCAGGGTTTGGCTATGAATGGAACGAAAACATCATGACCGACGTGGCGGGCATGATTCGTTTCTTTGATGAAGTCGACTTCTTGGTCGGCGCACAGTTAACCTACAAGTTTTAGTTTGACGATGGGCGCAGGGCGGGTAAAAAACGCGGGGCGGTCGATTGACCGCCCCGGTGTTGAGTTGCGGTGGGGGAAAGCCTGATCCCTCCTGGCGCCTTCGGCGCCTTCCCCCCTTAAACAAGGGGAGCAATAAGCGCTTACTTGCTCAAACGGGCTTTGAGTTCTTCCAATTGTTTAGCCATGCGCGCGGGCAACTTGTCGCCGAACTGTTCGAAATATTCATCCACGCTGGGCATTTCTTCCATCACCGCGGCGTTGTCGACCTTCAATAATTCTTTGACGTCTTCGCCGGGGATATCGAGACCGCTGAGGTCAAGCGAAGATTCGGTCGGCAGGTTGCCCAGGGCGGTTTCAGTCGCTTCGGCCTTGCCTTCGAGGCGCTCACAGATCCATTTCAACACGCGGCTGTTGTCGCCAAAGCCCGGCCACAACCACTTGCCGTCTTCGTTTTTACGGAACCAGTTGACGAAGTAAATCTTGGGCGCTTTGTCGCCCAACCTGTCGCCCATTTCAAACCAATGTTGAAAGTAGTCGCCCATGTTGTAGCCGCAGAACGGCAGCATGGCAAACGGGTCGCGGCGCAGTTTGCCCTTCACGTCGAGGGCGGCGGCGGTGCGTTCTGAGGCGGCGGTGGCGCCCATATACACGCCGTGGTCCCAGCCGAATGATTCGGTCACGAGTGGGATCGTGCTGGCGCGGCGCCCGCCAAAGAGAAACACATCGATGGGGACGCCTTTGGGGTCTTCCCAATCAGGACAGATTACCGGGCACTGGCTGGCTGGCGCGGTAAAACGCGCATTGGGGTGAGCGCCCTTACGGCCTGATTCGGGCGTCCATTCACGCCCCAGCCAGTTGACGCCGTGGCTGCAGGGTTCGTCCATCTCTTCCCACCAGACGTCGTCTTGGTCTGTCATGACGCAATTGGTGAAGATCGAATTTGCTTTGATGCTTTCCATCGCCATCGGGTTGGTTTTGTAGCTGGTGCCGGGGGCGACGCCAAAGAAGCCCGCCTCGGGGTTGATCGCATAGAGGCGGCCGTCGTCGCCGACTTTCATCCAGGCGATGTCGTCGCCGACGCATTCGCATTTCCACCCGGGGATGGTCGGCTCCAACATGGCCAGGTTGGTCTTGCCGCAGGCCGAGGGGAACGCCGCTGAGATATGATACTGTTTTCCTTCAGGGCTGGTGAGGCGCAAGATCAACATGTGTTCGGCCATCCAGCCTTCGCGGCGCGCCATGGCGGAAGCGATGCGCAAGGCCAGGCACTTCTTACCCAACAGCGCGTTGCCGCCATAACCGGAGCCGTAACTCCAAATCAGGTTTTCTTCAGGGAAATGAGAGATGTATTTCTTTTCAATCGGGGCGCAGGGCCAGGTTGAATCGGCTTTGCCCTCTTCGAGTGGAGCGCCAATCGAGTGTAAACATGGAATGAAATCACCATCGTCGCCCAGAACTTCGAGAACTTTGTAGCCCACGCGGGTCATGATGTGCATGTTGACCACAACATACGCGCTATCGGTAATCTCAACGCCAATTTTGGCGATAGGCGAGCCGATGGGGCCCATACTGAAGGGAATGACATACATGGTACGGCCCTTCATGCAGCCATCATACAGTTGCTTCATTGCGGCTTTTAATTCGTCAGGATTCACCCAGTTGTTAGTCGGGCCGGCGTCTTCCTGATTTTTTGATGCGATATAGGTGCGGTCTTCGACGCGGGCGACGTCTGAGGGGTCAGACCGAAAGAGAAAACTGTTGGGGCGTTTGTTGTCGTCAAGGCGGTGGGCTTGGCCCGTGTTGACCATGAGGTGCATGAGATCGCCGTATTCTTTTTTGCTGCCGTCACACCAGATGACATCGTCGGGCTTACACATGGCTTCGATTTCAGCCACCCAGTCAAGCAGTTTCTTGTTGTTTGTCTTGGTCATGTTGCGCTCCTTTTTTGCGGTTAAACTATCCAAAACTGGATAAATTTTCATCTATTGACGTATCAAAGTATGGTTTATAAAAAAAGGGTAAACTTTTTTGTTTTACACAGGAAGGGTTAACTTTATATAAAGCGTATAATTTATGATCTCCAAACAAGATAGTTAATTATGTATCTTTCTTTTTGGTTGCTTGATATATGATACCCAGCTTTTCACCAAGTGGAACCGATATGAATTTAGATTTCAGTGAATAATTTATGGTACATACGGGTGTTTAACTATATGTTTGATTTTGATTCGATAAAGTTTACTGGTTATTTTCACCGCTATCCAGGCTTTTTTTGAGGCTTGTCGAATCAACGCCCAACAAGCGCCCGTCAAAGGCCATTTTCATAAAGGGCATACCAACCAATGCTAACAGCCAGTAGCCAAAGATTGAATACAACACCCCGACTGCCAAGTTGGTTTCGTAGGCGGTGAAATTCTGAAACAAATAGATCATGGCGCCGTCGCGTGTGCCCATACCGGCGGTAGTAATTGGTAACAGTCCGACAAAGATCGCTATGGGCAGCGCCGCGCAAACATAGGCGAGCGTTACGTCAGCATGAAGGCTTTGATAACACAGCCAGGTTTGTAGATAAGAAGCGAACCAATTCGTTAACGTAATGATGACAATAAGAATGAACCCAACCGGTGATGAAAACAGCCTTTTTGAGGCGAGAATGACATCGCCGCCAACTGTCTGAAAGCGCTTGGGAAGCATCTTCGCCAACCCAAATGACAAGAAAGCAAGCGCAAGCAACACCCCACCAAAAATGGCTGATCCGGTGATGGCGATGAGCGGCAAACCAAGAAGAACGCCGCCTCCAGCAGCGCTGAGGCTCAATATGGCTACGTCGATGAGGCGTTCTGCGATGAGAAGCCCAGCCGTCTGGCCATAGGGCAGCCTGTCTTTAAGAAAGATGATTTTTATCAAGTCTCCAGACTTGGCAGGCGTAATCGTCCCTAAGGGCCAGGCGGCCAGAATCAGTTTCAGGCTGTCCCAAAACGAGATGGGCGCGCCGAGTTGTTTCATGATCAGCTGCCAGCGAACCGCGCTCAACACCGGGAACAACAAGGTCAGCGCCGCCGCCGCTGCCAAGGGAAAGGGCTTGGCGGACGTGACCGCCGCCAACGCCAGGGCGGGGTCAACCGCCGAAAACAATAACGCGAATATGACCAATGTTGATAGCCAAAGCAGGAGTTTGTTATATATCTTCATGGCGCGAACGCTTTCAGTTTGTCTTCAATAGCGCAGCGAATGAATGTAGTTGTATCATACCCATCTCAAAGTAATATTAAGCCGCTGGCTGAAAATTCTCATCATTTTCTTACATCTCTAGGCGATAATATCAACAAAACAGTTTGGATGTCATTGTTACGCGATTTTTTTCTACTAGACGATTGACTTTTAAGGATTTGAGAATACAATCCTCTGCTTGTGGCTTTAGACCAAAAGCCACCGGAATGGACGATGTAATCAGACGTTGAGTATAGCCTTCTTCGAATCCCCTTCCGTTTGAGTGGTTGTAATTCCTTGATGTTCCAGTTTCGGGAGATGTAGTGAACCGGTGAGGTCGTGTGTGAACGCGAGCGTGTAGAGCCGTGCGCACGAAACGATGAAATTACGAAATATGAAAGAATAGAGGGCGAAGGCCCTACACCCTGTAAACGAGGAAAAATCATGGCAGCAAAGATACCCCTGAATCGCGTACGCAACATTGGAATCATGGCGCACATCGACGCCGGCAAAACCACCGTCACAGAACGAATTTTATTTTACACCGGGAAGTCGCACAAAATCGGCGAGGTGCATGACGGCGAAGCCACCATGGATTGGATGGAGCAAGAACGCGAGCGGGGAATCACCATCACCTCTGCGGCAACCACCTGTTTTTGGCGCGATCACCGCGTCAACATTATTGATACTCCTGGTCACGTTGACTTTACCGTTGAAGTTGAGCGTTCGTTACGCGTTCTTGACGGCGCCATTGCGCTGTTCTGCGGCGTAGCGGGCGTTGAGCCTCAAACCGAAACGGTTTGGCGCCAGGCCGAAAAATATGAAGTGCCTGTGATTGGCTTCGTCAACAAGATGGACCGCGCCGGGGCCGACTTCTTTCGCGTTCTTGAAAGTATGGAAGAACAACTCAGCGCTAACCCGGTGCCTATTGTGATTCCGATGATGAACGACGATGGCCTCGACGGCGTCATAGACTTGATTCACAACGTCGCCCACTATTATGACGATACCAAGGGCGAGAAACGCCACGACGAGCCTGTGCCGGAAGAGTTTAAAGACGATCGTGACAAATGGTTTAAAAACCTGGTCGAAAAAGTCAGCGAAACAGACGACGCCTTGTTAGAGAAATTTTGTGAAGGTGAAGAAATCACCGACGAAGAGTTAATTGAGGGAATTCGCAGGGCGACGCTGGCGCGCGTCATGACCCCGACCCTTTGCGGTACCGCCTTTAAGAACAAAGGCGTGAAGCGCTTGCTCGACGCCGTGGTTGACTTCTTGCCGTCTCCGATTGACCTGCCTCCGGTGATTGGCTTGCATGAAGAAGAAGAAGTGACCCGCCATCCTGACCCCGACGGCCCCTTGGCGGCGTTGGCCTTTAAGGTCATGACTGACAAACATATGGGCAAGATGGTGTTCTTCCGCGTGTATTCAGGCACAATGAAAGCGGGTTCATACATTCTCAATTCAACCAAGGGCAACAAGCAGCGCATTGGCCGCCTCTTGCAGATGCACGCCATCAAGCAGGAACAAAAAGACCAGATCGATTGCGGCGACATTGGCGTTGCGGTCGGCCTGAGCGACACCACCACCGGCGACACGCTGTGCGACGTTAGCCATCCACTTGTTCTTGAAGCGATTGAGTTTCCCGCACCCGTTATTGCGGTCAGCATTCAACCCGAATCAAAAGGCGACAGCGACAAACTCGGCATTGGCCTGGGCAAGTTGGCTGAAGAAGACCCGACTTTTGTGGTCAGCTCGGGTGAAGCCGAAGGCGAAACCGTCATCGCCGGCATGGGCGAACTTCACCTCGATGTCTTGGTCGACCGCCTTAAGCGAGAATTTGGCGTCTCGGCGACGGTTGGCCGCCCAGAGGTCGCCTATCGCGAAACCATGACCAAAAATTACGACATGAACCACCGCTATGTGAAACAGTCAGGCGGAAAGGGCGACTTCGCTCACGTCACATTCAAGATCGAACCCAACCCGCCGGGCGTTGGCTTTGAATTTATCAACGACATCGTGGGCGGCGCGATTCCACGCGAATACATCCCCGCGGTTGAAAAGGGCATGATCGACGTCATGCAGCGCGGCTGTTATGCGGGGTACCCCATTGTTGACGTAAAAGTGACGCTGTATGACGGTTCATATCACGATGTAGACTCGTCAGAGCGCGCGTTTCGCACCTGCGCCAGCCAGGCGTTTAAAGAAGCGTTTTTGAAATCGAAGCCGCAGCTGCTTGAGCCGATTATGCGCGTGTCGGTGACAACGCCGTCAGAATACGCCGGTTCGGTCAACGGTAACCTTTCCGGCAAGCGCGGCCGCATCCAGGGCATGGACGCCTTGGGCAACGCCAACATCGTAAAAGCGATGGTGCCATTGGCTGAAATGTTTGGCTACGCGACCGAATTGCGTACCATCACCTCAGGGCGTGGTTCGTTTGTCATGCAGTTTGAACATTATGAAGCCGTTCCAAATAGCATCGCCGAAGAAATTGTTGAAGAACGCAAAGATAAGATCAACCAACGCGGCGCCGCGTAATCACTCACCAGCCATACGCAAATCTAAACCGGGCCTATACCAAGGCCCGGTTTTTTGTACAGGCGCTCCCAGAGTTGCACCAAAGACGAGCATGGTTTATTTGTTCATGTGACGAATGAGATCTATAGTGGTTGCTAGAATTATGTGCGGATTGAGTTTACGTAACTGTATCTATCGCTGTTCGCCGCGGCGGATTCGGGCGTGCTTTACGCACATTTTTTGACAAACGCTCTATCCGGATTTTAATGCCTCAATCACCTTTTGGTTCTCTTGTTTCGTCCCGACGCCGATGCGAAGGGCGATCTGTTCACCGCCGACGTTTTTCGTTTGGTTTGAAACATAGATGCCCGCTTGTTTCAATCTTTGCGAAGGGTCATTCTCTGGCGGCCACAGCGAAAGAACAAAATTTGCGTACGATACCGGCGCTTCGGCGCCCAGCAGTCTCAACTGGTCCGCCAGCCATTTTCGTTGTTCGACCAGGGTGACCACCCGCCGTTTCATTTCATCGGCTTCGTCCAGCGCCGCGACGGCCGCCGCTTGGGCAATGGCGTTTACCGGAAAGGTCAACGCCGCGTTGGCCATTCGTTCGATCAGCGCTTCACCGGCGACTGCATACCCAACGCGCAGCCCCGCCAGAGAAAAACTCTTCGACAGGCTGCGAAAGATAATCAGGTCGTCGCGCTCATGAATGAGAGGGGCCAGGGTCTTTTCGCTAAATTCAAAATAACACTCGTCAATCACTTTGACGCCGGTCAGGCGGTCTAGGATGGATACTAACTGCATGCGCGAGGTGAGTGTACCGGTGGGGTTGTTGGGGTTGGCGATGAAAGTTAAGGCTGATTCGCTGGTGATAGACTGCGCGTCCGGTAAATTGAAATCTGGTGTTCGTTCCAGCCGGTCAACCGCGCGGTTATGCCGTTGGGCGGCGAAGCGATAGACAAAAAAACTCGGCTCAAAGGTCGCGACGGAATCGCCTTCATCGGTTAGCGCAACCACGGCGAGGTCGATCAATTCATCCGAGCCGTTGCCCACGATGATGTTCTCCGGATTCACATTGGCGCCCACATAGAGCGCCAATTTTTCGCGGAGCGCAAAACAATTTGTGTCTGGATAGCGGTTACAATATAGTGCGGCGTCAGCGATGGCGCATTGCACATGCTCTGACGGTGGATACGGGTTCTCGCCCAGGTGTGAATAGACAGCGTTTGGCTCTCGCCAAAACGTGGGGATATCAATTCGCGGCGGCATGGTTGGCATGATGAGGGCCTCGTTCGGTAAAATGACATGTGCATCGTAATCCCGTCAGGTCGAAAAGGAAGAAGCCATGCCCGTTAATCGCAGCGTCGCGGTGTGGCATCTGTATTCGTATGTCAACATCGAGCGGGGGCGCGAAAACTAGAAACCATACACGAAATATTGTAGCACACTGGCGCGGGTTCATCTCTGTGAGCGCCTGTGCATAAGAGCCTGATAGCCCGCACTGAAGTGAAGAGAGATGTACACGCGCCAGATTTATCTAAGGGGTTGTGATCGACATATCGTTAAACGCACTCAGCCCTCGTCACGGCGTTCGCTGATTTTGGCCATCCGCTGTTTTGTCACATGATAGAGAAAACTTGAGGCAGTAATAAAAAAGCCAATTTGTAAAAAGAAAACAATAATTAACATTCCTTTGTCGCGGTCTGGCGGATCAATATACTTAAAAGAAGCGAGCCAGGGCGAGACCATTGCCGCCCAAAAAATATACCACGAATGGCTCATATCGCGAAATACGGTCATGTGAAGAATGGCGATTATGAGTGGAAACACAAAATAGGTCAGAATGACCGCGCCA
Source organism: uncultured bacterium (assembly GCA_964556895.1). Taxonomy (GTDB): domain Bacteria; phylum Hinthialibacterota; class Hinthialibacteria; order Hinthialibacterales; family Hinthialibacteraceae; genus Hinthialibacter. The sequence continues at coordinate 37,857 of CAZKYC010000004.1, forward strand.
AAGCCGATGGCGTAGGCGGTGAGGGTCTTGCGGCACACGCTTGAGAGATACAAGCCAAGCATCAAGTAAAAAATTCCCACCCCAAAACATGTTAAAATAACCCAAAAGACAGTATCAATTTCAAAATAGCGCGGCATGTCGCCCAGCCAAGCCATCCACACGATGATACAAGTCGGGAAGACCAGGTAAGACCAAGCGCGCGTATTTAATTGCATCCATCCGGCCTGCAGCTTTCCCCACAACAGTTGGTCGATGGTTACTGCGGTGGTGATGAGCAGATCCCAGGTGCGGCGGTCGCGTTCGCCGCGCACGGCGTTGCAGGCATAGGGCAACACCATCAGCGGGACCAGAATCGGCGCCAGACAAAACACAAAATAGAAATATTCATATTCTTTTCTGAATAATGGAATCACTAGTATAGGAAAGAAAAACAGTGCGGCCATGGTCATCCATGAGCGAACCCGGTGGCGCCCATGGATGGCGCGGCCTTCTTTGGCGGTTACTGGGTTTTTATGGTCGGGCAGCAGACGCATGGGCGGCGCCTTGGCGGAGTAACGCTTTTCATTTTGTTTCTTTTCGCGGCGGTCGATCCAGTTGTTGATCTTGTCCTCCCAGGTGAGGACGCCGTCGCGCTGGGCCAACCGCCAAAATGAAAGCAACAACATCACCACGATCATTAGCGAATACATAATTGCGTGAGCGATGTAGGGGTGTGCACTGGCGAAATCCGTCCCGCCATAGGGGTTTCGGCCTTCAAAAAAGAAAATATAGGGGTAAACCGGGTTTAACGCCATCACCCATGCTGAGATTTCATGAATTTGGAGTTCGTATTTCAAATATAGAGCAAAGACAAGCGAGCCTAAGAAAAAGGTGACGCCGATGATGTACGCCGCTAAGATTGAGCTGATCACCCGCTTGCAATAGATTGAACAGGTCAGCCCCAACACCGCCACCAACAGCGACGCCTCGGTCATCATCAAAAAGACGAATAAAATCTCTTTCGGAGCAATCCCGCCCAGCGGTATTAGAATGGCGTACATCGGCAACAGCGATATGGCAATCAGCCAGATAAACGCGAGTGACGAGACCAACTTGCCAAGTATGATGCTGCCCAGCGATATATTGGTGGAGATGAGTAGGTCCCAACTATCGCGCTCTTTTTCAAGGTTGATCGCCGATGCGCTTTGTAGCGGGACCAGCAGCAAGACGAAACTGACAAAAAACAGGTTGAGCGCCTTAAACATCTCGCGGGTGTAGTTGATCGCTAGGTTGCCCTGCATTTGTTCAAGCGCAACCGCCCAGAATATACAGATCGCGATTGAGCTGGCTAACAAGAATACGCAGAGTTGCCACAGCGTGCTGGGGCTGCGCAGGTGTGAGACCACTTCGCGCAGGATGACCGGGTTATTGAATAGATTGGGCCGCTCGCGCCAGAGAAAGTGAAACGCGCGAAACAATTCTGAACGGTTAGTTTGTATAGCCCCGGTTGAATTTGACATAGTGTATTCGTTTAAATTATCTAATTGTTCTATGCTGATATCTGCAATCTTATCTTAAGCCTAGATACCTCCTGTCCGCCTGCGGCGGCCTTCCCCGCTTGAAAAGGGGGGCGCTCTTCACCATTAACCAAAGCGATAGACCTGGTCTATTATAGTGGTTGCCAGAATGATGTTCGGATTGAGCTTACATACCTGTATCTTTCGCTGTCCGCCTGCGGCGGATAGGGGCGCGCTTACTGCACGCAATTTTGTCAAACGCCCTAGACGTCTCAATTAACGGTTCATCTCACGAAATAGTATCCTAAAACTACGCCCTTTGTCGATTTGTTGGTATCATTATTCAATACCGTTGGGACAGAGATCAATGGAGAGCAGACAAAACCAAACAACCTGCGTCGTACACGGCAATAAGCCCGTTGCGAACGAGTGCGTCGAGTGCGGGCGCGGGTATTGCGCGGGCTGTCTGATCGAAGTCGAAGGCGAACCCTTTTGTGAGATTTGTTGGGAACACACCCTGGCCACACTCAAGCCCGCCCAAGACCCCGAAGTGACCTATACCCCCAGCGTTCCCTGGCTCAACTGGCGCCGCATTGGCGTTTGGAACGCTTTCTGGGAAACCGCTTTTCAAACCGCCGTTCAACCGCGGGCGTTTTTTTTAAAAATCCAGTCACAGGCCGGTATCGGCGCGGCCCTGATATTCGCCCTGTTATGTGTGATGTTTGTCTGGTACCCAATGAACATCATTTATCTGAAGCTGTTGATCCCCCCCATGCTAAACAGCATCACCCAACAAGCGGCTGAAAACCCCTCGTCGCTCGAAATGGCCGAAGAGTTGCGCGGGCGCATCGAGTCAATCACTTCGCTTGATATTCTTGCGATGCCGATCTTGTTTATTATTAACTACCTGGTGTTTTCGTCATTGATCCAACAGCTGATGATTCAGCTGATGCAGGGGCGCCAAGGCTATTCGGCAACGCTTCAGGTTCGCTGTTACGCTATGATTTCACAGGTATTTTTGCTGGTGCCGTTCTTAGGCTACTTTCTGGCAGAAATTTCGACCTTTGTGATTTGCGCGCAGGGATTTCAGTCTGCTCAGGGGCTTTCGCGGGCGCGGGCGCTGATGGTTGCGCTGGTTCCGGCCATGATTAGCTTGATTGGATTGCCCTTTTCGATATAAGATGACATTCTGAGTCAAGATTTAAAGCCGGAACAATGGTCGGCTTGGAGGAACAATGGGTCTCAAAGTTTTTTTGGGTAACGGTCCCTGGTTGGTCGATGGATACTACGGCGTGCGCGCGGGTTCGCGTTGGCCTCACTTAGAAGAAAACGGCAACCAATATCTACCGTTTCCGTTCTATATGGCCTACGCCGCCGCCATGCTTGAAGACAAAGGTCACAAGACCCTCACCGTTGACGGCGTCGCCGAGCGCATCCAAGAAGACGCCTACGTTCAACGCGCCACCGAGTTCATCCCTGATGTGTGTATCATCGAAGCCTCGGTCGCATCGCTGCCGTTAGACCTTCGCCAGGCCCAAAAGATCAAAGCGGTCTGTGCTGACACCAAAATCATCTTTTGCGGCATCCACGTCGACATGTATCGCCCCGAGTTTATCAATGAACACCCGGTGGTCGATTTTGTGTTGAAGGGCGAATATGACTTGGTCTCGACCAAGTTGATCGACGCCATTGAAGCGAAGGGCGATTATTCGGCGATACCCAATTTGGTCTATCGCGACCCAGACGGCGTCGCCCGCGAAACCGAAAACGGCGAGATCATCATGGACCTCGACGCGCTGCCCTGGCCGCTGCGCCGCGATCTGCCCATGCACAACTATTGGGACCTGCCGGGCGGCATCCCCGACCCCAGCCTTCAACTGTGGGCCAGCCGCGGGTGTCCGTTTAAGTGTATCTTCTGCGCCTGGCCGCAGATCATGTACGGCAACAACAAATACCGCACCCGCGACGCCAAAGACATCGTCGAAGAGATCGAGTGGTGTGTGAAAGAGTACGATTTCAAGTCATTCTATTTTGATGATGATACCTTCAACATCGGCAAGCGCCGCATCATGAATTTCTGTGACGAACTCAACAAACGCAATATCGGCCTGCCCTGGGCGGCGATGTCGCGGGCGGATACCTCTGACCCTGAGACGTTTAAAGCGATGAAAGACTCTGGCTTGATGGCGATTAAGTTTGGCGTTGAGTCAGGCTCGCAAGAACTGGTCGACAACGCCGAGAAAAACCTCGACCTCAACAAGGTCGAAGAAGCGGTCACCGTCTGCCACGACCTGGGCATCAACGTTCACCTCACGTTTAGTTTCGGCCTGCCAGGCGAAACCTGGGAGACCGTTCGCAAGACCATCAACTTCGCCAAGAAACTTGACCCCGAAACGCTGCAGTTCTCAATCATGACGCCGTTTCCGGGATCGAGTTTTTATAAGATGCAGGAAGAAGCCGGAAAACTACTCACCAAAGACTGGTCGCAGTATGACGGCGGCACTACCTCGGTGGTCTGCACCGACGAACTCTCTGGCGAAGATTTACAAAAAGCGCTTAAGATGGCGTACAACGAATGGGACTGGCACAAAACGCTGCGTCCGTTGCGCGACTTTCATCACTTCAAGCGCCTGATGAAACGTCCGCGCCATTCGTGGCACACCTTCAAATTTCTCGCCAAGCGCCACATCAAACGAATGATTCACGCCGGCGCGTGAGGCGGGCGCCGCGTGCTGCGCCCGCAAGCGATTGAGATGAATCGCTGATCCCCCCTGTCCGCCAGCGGCGGCCCTATATTCTAAGGATACGTTCGAAGGTGATCGTTAGCAGCGTAATTTGCTGTTTCTGCGCGTTGGATTTTCCCAAAAAGCGAGTAAGCCTCTGACGGTTAGGTTTTACTGGCCCTGCGTGTAAACTGTTTGTTCTCAACCAGTCACAACGTTAGGGCCATTATGCAAACTGTTTATTTTGTCGACTTTGACCACACCATCTCCCGCCAGGACGTATGGGATTACATCGTCAAAACCTACGCCTCTCATGTGTGGGAAAACTTGGTGCGCAAGTATATCGACGGCGAATTGACCTCGCGCCAATGTAACCAGCGCGTCGCCGAAGAACTGGTCATGCCCGAAGACATCGCCCGGCAGGAAATTCTCGGCATCGGCATCGATCCTGCGTTCCCGGCGTTTGCTGAATGGACGCGCAATAACGGCCTCCCCATGTCGATTGTTTCTGACGGGTACGACTATTACATCGACTTGTTGTTGAAACAGGAAAACTTAGATTGGATCCCTACATTCAGCAACCACATGAGCTGGAACAACGACCGGGTAGAAGCGGCGTTCCCCTGGAGCCGCTCGGCCTGCGAGCGCGATATGGCGAACTGTAAATGCCAGCATATCGAAAAAGCCGAAGGCAAGCGGCGGGTGTATGTCGGCGACGGCGTCTCAGACACCTGCGCCGCGCCCAAATGTGAAGTGGTTTACGCCAAGCGGGGTCTGCTCGACCATTGCGTCAAACATGGCGTTAAACACATTGCGTTTGATTCGTTCGCCGAAATTTTAGACCACGAAAAAGCGTGGCACGAATCACAGGCCCAAGACCCTCGCCTTAGTTTGACATAACGCGGGTATACTATAGACATGACGAACCCCCCAAAAATCACGGTTCCAGATTTTCAGCGTATGAAACAACGAGACGAAAAAATCTCGGTGTTGACTGCGTATGATTACACCTTCGCCAGTTTGATAGACAACGCGGGCGTTGACGCCATTTTGGTGGGCGACTCGCTGGGCATGATCGTCCAGGGGCAAGACTCGACCGTACCCGTTACCATGGACGACATTGTCTATCACACCCTCGCGGTCAAACGCGGCGTGAACCGCGCGATGATTATCGCCGACCTGCCGTTTTTGAGTTACCAGATATCTATCGAAGACACCATGAAAAACGCCGCGCGGCTGCTGCAAGAAGGCGGCGCCGACACGGTCAAACTTGAAGGCGGGCTGAGCCAGGCCGCGACGGTCAAACGGCTGGTCGAAGCGGGCATTCCGGTGATGGGCCATGTCGGCCTGGGACCGCAGTCGATCAAACAACTGGGCAGCCATAAAGTTCAGGGCAAGACCGCCCAGGCGGCCCAACAGTTAGTTCAAGACGCCTGCGCCCTTCAAGACGCGGGCGCGTTTTCGGTTGTGATCGAGGCCGTGCCCTGGCCGGCGGCGCAGCGCATCAGCGAGACGCTGACCATCCCGACGATTGGAATCGGCGCCGGGCCTCACTGCGACGGCCAGGTGTTGGTGTTCGCCGACCTGTTAGGGTTGTTCACCGCGTTTCAGCCTCATTTTGTGCGCCGCTTCGCCCAGTTGGGCGATAAAGCCACCCAGGCGTTTCAAGACTTTAACCGCGCCGTCAAAGACGGCTCCTTTCCGTCGTATGACGAAAGTTACCCGATGAACGAAGACGAACGCGCCGAGATGGAGCAACGCGCCTTCACGCCGCCCGAACGCCCTTAGCGTCTCCATTGAGGGATGGAGAGTTGGAGTCAAGCATTGCAGGTTCTTCGCAGCGTTTCAGACTTACGCCAAACCATCACAAGATGGAAACACAACGGCCTGTCAATCGGCCTGGCGCCGACCATGGGCTATCTGCACGAAGGCCATCTGTCTCTGGTTCGCGCCGCCAAAGAAAACAACCACCGCACGCTTGCCACCATCTTTGTGAACCCCACCCAATTTGTTGAGGGCGAAGACTTTGAGCGCTACCCGCGCGATGAAGAGCGCGACCTTGAGTTGCTTAACCAAGACGGCGCTGACGCGGTGTTTATTCCCGGGCCGAGTGATATCTATCCGGATGGGTTCTCGACTTATGTTGAACCGCCCGCGCCGGCCGAGGGGTGGTGCGGCGGTTCGCGGCCCGGCCATTTTCGCGGCGTGTGTACGGTGGTCTCGATCTTGTTCAACCTGACTCAACCCGACCGCGCGTATTTTGGCCAGAAAGACGCGCAACAGTTAGCGGTCATTCGCCGCATTACCACCGACTTGGGGTTTCCGGTTGAAATTATCGGCTTGGCGACCGTGCGCGAGCCTGACGGCCTGGCGATGTCGTCGCGCAACGCCTACTTAAGTGATGAACAACGCAAGCAGGCGCTCATTCTCACCCAAACCCTTCAACAAGGCATTGAACAGTTTCGGTCTGGCGCCAAAGACGCGCAGGCGATTCTCGCCGAAGGGACAAAAGCAATTGAATCAACTGACGGCGTCCGGCTGGACTACCTGGGCGTAGTCGATGAGAATACATTTAGATCTGTTACTGTCATTCAGAATGGGAACCTTTATATCGGCGCGATGGTTGTGGGCAACACCCGCCTCATCGACAATCGCGCGTTTGAGTGAGTAACTATCATGCAGCGCATCATGTTGAAGTCAAAAATCCACGAAGCCCGGGTCACCGGTAGGGAACTTCACTACGCGGGCAGCCTGGCGTTGGATGAAGAATTGATGGATGCCGCCGACCTGGCCTGCGGCGAACAGGTTCACCTGTTAAACGTCAGCAACGGCGAGCGCATTGTCACCTATGTGTTCCCGGCCAAAAAAGGCTCGGGCGTTGTCTCAGTGAAAGGCGCGGCGGCGCGCCTGTTTGATGACAAGGATTTGATTTTGGTGTTGTCTTACGCCCATTATGATGAAGACGAACTGGAGTCGTATTCGCATCGCATCGTTTATGTCGACGACAAAAACAATCTGGTGCGCGTCGAAAACCGGACCGAAGAAGACTATCTCGAAGCCTAACCCACGGCGGCTGTTGTCACCATGAAAATACAGACCAGCGACTTTCTCATCATTGGCTCCGGCGTCGCCGGGTTACACACCACCCTCAACGCCGCCCAATCGGGCAGCGTCAACCTGGTCACCAAAAAAGACGATTTTGAATCGAACACCAACTACGCCCAGGGCGGCATCGCCTCAGTACTCGACCGCCATGACTCGTTTGACTCGCATGTACGCGACACCCTCGAAGCGGGCGCGGGCCTGTGCCGCCGCGACGCGGTCGAACTTATCGTCGAGCACGGGCCTGAAGCGATCCAATCGCTGATCGATATCGGGGTCGAGTTTACCCGCCGCCGCGACGGCGAACTCGAACTAGGGCGCGAAGGCGGCCATTCGTACCGGCGCATCGTCCACGCCAAAGACCTGACCGGGCGCGAAGTCGAACGCGCCCTGTTGAAAAAGGTGCGCAGCCTCGACAACGTCACAATCTTTCAGTATTACTTCGCTGTTGATTTGATCGTCGACGATGCCGGCCGTTGTTGGGGCGCCTGGGTGTGGGATGAAAAGAGCGAAGAGGCCATCGCCTTTCTGGCGAGCGTCACGCTGATGTGTTCGGGCGGCTGCGGCCTGGTCTACCAACACAGCACCAACCCGTCAATCGCCACCGGCGACGGCGTCGCCATGGGGTTTCGCGCCGGCGCGCCCATCGCCAATATGGAGTTCATTCAGTTTCACCCAACGGCGTTTTATCGCCCGGACGCCAATGACGCCCCGTTTTTAATTTCTGAAGCGGTGCGCGGCGAAGGGGCCATACTTCGCAAGCGCGACGGCGAAGCCTTCATGGAGCGCTACCACCCGCTCAAAGACCTGGCGCCCCGCGACATCGTCGCCCGGGCCATCGACGCCGAAACCAAACAAAGCGGCGACCCCTATTGTTATCTCGACGTTAGCCACATTGAGTTTGATTTCTTTCAATCGCGTTTTCCCAACATCACCGCCTATTGCGAGTCAAACGGCGTCAAGCTGCCGTTTGACTCGATCCCGGTGGTCCCGGCGGCCCATTATATGTGCGGCGGGGTGTTGTCTGACCTCAACGGCGCTACCAACATCACAGGGTTTTTCGTGATTGGCGAAGCCGCCTGTACGGGCGTTCACGGCGCCAACCGTCTGGCCAGCAACTCGATCTTAGAAGCGCTGATCTTCAGCCGCCGCGCGCTGGAAGTGATTACAGAACAATCACTCTTACAACCGCCGCCCGACGCCTTGGGCCTCGATTGGAACAAACCCAAGCCGACCGAGCGCATCGAAAGCATACAGTTCGTCAATTGCCGCCAGACGCTCAGCAAATTGATGTGGGATTACGTCGGAATTGTTCGCTCAGACGAGCGGCTTCACCTCGCCCACAAACGCATCAAAGTGTTAAAAGAAGAAATTGATGGATACTACGAGTCGGGCTACATCAACCGCCAGGTGTTAGAATTGCGCAATCTGGTTCAAACCGCTGACTTGATCATTCATTGCGCCTGGCAGCGTAAAGAAAGCCGCGGCTTACACTACAACCTCGACTATCCACAAATTCTCGCCGACCCGTTCGATTCGGTCATTACCCGCAACGAATACGGCCGCCCTCACATCGAAAGCCGCCCGGTTGCGTCTATTTAACAGCCATCTCGAATGAATGAGTACGAATTAGGATCCAGACTTATCAATAAATGAGGCTCATCCGGGATTTGGATACGTTCTCTCAAATTGAATTAAAAGTTCCCGACACGATCTCAAGGATGATTTTTTTATGGTTGTATTTGGCATGGGTACAACTCTGCTCGCTTCAGTGCGGCTCCGCCTTTTTGCACAGGCGCTCACAGAGTTGCACCCATGCCTGAGTTGGATTGTCTATTATTGATAGGACGAATATCGTTTTTTGCCCCAATCCCAGGTCATCCAGCAAGGGAAGTACTCAAATATCGGAAGAACCATAAATGACAACTCTTTTTAGGCCTGGGCGCCAGATTCTGCCAGCGTTTTGCCATCCAAGACCTCAGCCATCGACTCTTCGAGCGCGTCGAACAAGAAATCAATTTCTTCGGGGGTGGTGATGAGCGGCGGAATTACCACCAGCGTATTGCCCAACGGCCGCAGCCACACCCCGCGGGTTCGCATGGCGAAGCACACCTTCGCGCCCATCTTCTGTTCGATGGGATAGGCGCGTTTCTGCGAGCGGCTTTCGGCGATGTCGATGCCCGCGATTAACCCGATGGCGTGAATATCAGCGACGTGGTCGCTTGAGTCATACAATTGGTCAAGGCGAGTTTGCATGCGCTCGACGGCGGGCCGCATGGCGTTGAGCGAGTTGTCTTTGTCAAACAGGTCTAAACTGGCCAGCGCCGCCGCGCAGCCCATCTGGTTGCCAGTGTATGAATGGCCATGGAAGAAGGTTTTAAACTCGCCATAGTCTCCGAGAAACGATTGATAGATCGCGTCGGTCGCCAACGTCGCCGCTAGAGGCAGGTAGCCGCCGGTGATGCCCTTCGCCAGGCACAACAAGTCGGGTGTGACGCCTTCTTGTTGGCAGCCAAACAGGGCCCCGGTGCGGCCAAAGCCGACAAACACCTCGTCGCAGATTAAGAGAATATTGTATTGGCCGCAGAGTTGGCGCAGCCCCTTCAAGAAGCCAGGCGCCTGGGTTCGCAGGCCCGAGGCGCCCTGAACAATCGGCTCGATGATTACCGCCGCGCATTTCGTCGCGTGCTCTTTAAGCACAGCCTCGCAGGCGTCCAGCGCCTGTTGACTGACGGCCTCTGGGCCTTCTGGGTTGGCGTATTTTGAATAGACCGGATACGGCGCGCGATAGGTTTTGAAGAGCAACGGCCCAAAAACGCTGTGAAACAGGTCAATGCCGCCCACGCTGACGCTGCCGATGGTGTCGCCGTGGTAGGCGCCTTCAAAGGTGATAAACGAACAGCGGTTGAGGTCAGGATTCTCTTTTTGCCGCCATGATTGAAACGCCATTTTGAGGGCGACTTCAACCGAGGTCGAGCCGTTATCTGAATAAAACACTTTTGACAGTCCATCCGGCGCGGCCTCAACCAGGCGTTTCGCCAATTCAATTGCGGGCGCGTTAGACGGTCCCAATAGCGTTGAGTGGGCGATGCGTTGCGCCTGGTCATGCATCGCTTGGTTCATCTCTGGCCGGGCGTGGCCGTGAAGGTTCACCCACAGCGATGAATTGCCGTCGAAGTATTTGTTTCCCTCAGCGTCATAGAGATACACTCCCTCGCCGCGCTCGACGATGAGCGGCGGTTCGTTGGCGTAGTCTTGCATCTGAGTGAACGGGTGCCAGAGATATTGCTTGTCCCAGTCGGCGAGAATAGATGGTTTGATTGGTTTGGTCATGGTTTGATTTTGATTGTTTTATATTAACGATGTAGGGGCGCAGCGCGCTGCACCCCGAATGAACAAGAACCCATCTCAAAAATACTGGCTCATCCCGGATTTGGATTCGTTCTCTCAAATTGAATTAAAATTTCCTGACACGATCTCAAGGATGATTTTTTTATCGTTGTATGTGGCATGGGTATAACTCTGCTCGCTTCGCAGCCGCTCACTATTCCCCAGCAATTGCTGCGAAATCGGCAGCCCTTGTGAAATATCTTGATCCCCCCTGTCCGCCGATGGCGGCCTTCCCCCCTTAATAAGGGGGGTGTCTAGCCCCTGTTTATTTTTGAGACGGCTTCTAACTTGCTTATTCTCACTCGTTTCGCAGCCGCTCACTATTCCCCAGCAATTGCTGCGAAATCGGCAGCCCTTGTGAAATATCTTGATCCCCCCTGTCCGCCGATGGCGGCCTTCCCCCCTTAATAAGGGGGGTGTCTAGCCCCTGTTTATTTTTGAGACGGCTTCTAACTTGCTTATTCTCACTCGTTTCGCAGCCGCTCACTATTCCCCAGCAATTGCTGCGAAATCGGCAGCCCTTGTGAAATATCTTGATCCCCCCTGTCCGCCGATGGCGGCCTTCCCCCCTTAATAAGGGGGGTGTCTAGCCCCTGTTTATGATTGAAAAAGTAAAAACGCTTCCCAGCGAATCGCGTGTTCGATGCGGTTCCAAAGGTCGTTATGATTTTGTTTTTCAAAGAGTGTTGAATCAAGATATGGGATGTTACCCAGATTGTTCACGTTGCCAATGTCGACAATGGTCTCAATGTTGTTCTCTAACAAGTCAGTTTCTCCACCAGGTGTTAAATGAGTGAAGATCACTCCCGCCAACTCCAGCCCCATCGCCCGTACCGATTCAATCGTCAACAAGGTGTGGTTAATGACGCCCAGGCGGTTCGCCGCAACAATAATCACCGGCAGCCCCAGTTCTACGGCGAAATTAGAGACGCAATACTCGCCGGCGATTGGCACCTGCCAGCCGCCGATGCCTTCAACAAATATGCACGGACGAAACCTCGACAGTTCATGAACGGATTGCACCACCAGTTTGGGGTCAATGGGCGCGTTTTCTAACTCTGCGGCGAAATGGGGCGAGGCGGGGCGCTTTAACACGACCGGCGACAATTGGTGAGCATCAAGATTGATATTCGTCAGTTTTTTGTAAAACAACACGTCTTCAGAGGCCCAGCCGTCTTGGTGTTTGACTGCGCCGCTGGCGATGGGTTTGATGGGCAGGCATTTCACGCCCATGTGATGAAGCCCGAACGCCAACAGGCCCGTGACGACCGTCTTGCCGATTTCGGTGTCGGTCCCGGTAATAAAGAATCCACGCATAGGGGCAGTATAAACGAAGGGCGCTGTCGAAACAGCGCCCTTGATGAATTATATAGTAAACGAGAGTATTACGCGGCCAATGGAGCAGGCAACGCAACACCCATCACCCCAGACAAGACGACCAATAAAATCGCCACAACGGCTGCGACGATCATACTGTCTTTGATGGTCTTGCCTTCGCCGCTCGAAATCGAGCCCATCCAGGCCGGGACGAAGATCGCGCCCAAGAGGCCGATGGCGAAGATAATGCTGAAGCCTGTGCCTGCCATTTCACCCGGCACGCGAGCAAACATCAGTCCGGCGATTGTCGGGAAGATTGGCGCGAACAATAAGCCAAGCAGGATGACGCAAATTGTCGCTGCGCCTTTGCTGTTGATGCCCTTCATCGCGAACAAAACGACTGCGGAAACAGCCGCAAGCACCAGAATAAACCAAGGGCCGTTTGCGCCTGAAAGAACAATCATTTGGCCCACCACCAACGCTGTAAAGAGCCGGCCAGCCATGATCGCGACTGAGAAGAATGACAGGTTTGTATTGGCTTGCGTGTCAGTTGCGCCCACGCTGGTCATATAGGTGGTGATCCACCCCGCCATCGACACTTCAAGCGCAATGTAGAACATGAGACCCAACGCACAAAGAATAATCGTTGGGTCGGTGATCAAACCACTCGCCGCGGATGCGCTGAAGTTTCCGCCTGATTCGGGAAAGGTTGCCATGAAAGCAATCACTAAAGGAACCACAAGCAACAGGCCTAAAATCGTCAAAGACCCGCCGAATGACATGCGTTTAAACAGAAAAGCAGAGAGCATCGGCGTAACAAATGCGCCCACGCCAAAGAACACGTTGCCCAAGTTGCCAGACTGGCCTGGGTCAGGAAAAACAATGGCCGGGTTGCCAAGAAGGACGTTGCCCGCCGTGTTCATAAACATACTACCGACGCCCAAGAACAAGCAGGCGACGACTGCGATGGCATAGGTTTTCGCCTGGCCCATAAAGAGCATCGATGCAATGCCCGCAGCGAAACCAATAATGGCGCAGGTTTGATAACCAAAGTTATCGGTGACAATTCCCGCGACTAAGACAAACACTAAATTGCTGAAGTTGTAGACAGAAAACAATTTGCCCATTTGGGCGTCGTTGATGCCTAGGGTTTCTGTCAGTTTTAATTTAATGCTTCCCAATAAAAACATGGTAAGCCCGAGGCCAAATACGCTGGTTACGGCCACGATATTCGCAAACATCATGTTTTGATCTTCCATTTGCGCAGTTCCTCCCAAGCCAAGATATGCTTGCTGGTTACACAGCAGGCGAGGCGATTATTACATACCCCAAGTTGAGTATCAACGGGCGGAGACCGAAACCGCCCTACATTTTTGTAGGGCGCGTGCGACGCGATTGCCTATCCCCAAAATTGGCAAATGCATAGAAACACGGTGGTGAATGATTCTCTTGGGTATTTGTCCGTTGTACTTCGATGAGTTTTTAATTAGTCGTGATCCCTCACAAAATCTAAACCAAGCCCTAAGCATCTTCTAATAACGGTTTAATTCGCTTCCAACATTGAGATGGATACTGGTAACAGCAACATCTAACCAAAATTTGGAGGCAGTAGTATGCAACGTATTTTCATCTTAATGATGGCCATCATGTGTCTGGCCGCCGGCGGCTGGGCAGCAACCAACAATTCTGGCAACCCCCCGACGTTTCTTCATTTAGACATCTGCACCAACGGTCTCGGCGACAACACCAGCGGCGTTGCCTTCCCTCGAATGGAAGCGGGCGTATTTGACGTTGGCGTCGACCTCGACGCTGACGGAACCATCGATCGTTGGTTGTCAGAAGAAAAGACCGAGTTTTTGGGCCGCGACAACCAAGACAACATCAGCATCGACGGCTGGCGCCGGTTTTATATTCGGCTTGACGCCGACGCGGGCAAGATGGCGAAAATTCGCATCGTCGACCTTAGCGACGCGTTTTACATCGCGGTCAACGCCATCCGCCTGAACTACGCTGATGGGACCGTCGTCGCCAATGAAGTGCCCAATGGGTTCTTCGAAGACGAAGCTCCGTTGAACGGCTGGACGGTCTTAGAAGGCTCAGTCACCGACCCCGCCGCGCTCATCATCAATGACGAAAACGGCCAATACAACATGTACAGCACCAAGTTTTTCTCGTCGCGCACAGACGTCTTGAGCGCCGACAACTCAGAAACCGTCGTGATCGAATCAGACGCCTTTGAACTCAAAGCCCCCACCAGTTTTGTCTATGGCATGGTCTCGGGCGGCGGCTCTGAACTGTTCAACGTTCCCGAAGCGGGCTTGTCAGACAACGCCAGCGGCGTATTTCTCGACATCGAACCGCTCAACGGCGAATATGACGAAGGCCGCGACGTTCCTCTCACCGGCTTCTACGGCGGCAAGATCGACAACGTGCGCAACCAGATGCACCCCGTCTTTCTCAACACCTCCGGCCAAGAAGGCAAGCAATGCCAGATCGTCGCGATTGATAACTCAGAGTTTTATCACATCGGTCTCGATAGTTTTCGCATGAACTGGGACCTCGACATCATCCGCAACGGCGGGTTTGACGAAGGCGTACCGACTCCTGAAGAAGACCCCGACGCAGTCGAATGGTTTTCTGAACAAGTCATCGAACACACCCTTCACCCCAGCGGCGGCATCCCCGGCTGGTCCGTCGAAAGCGACGCGGGCGACCCGGTTTATTACTTTGACGACGCCAGCCACGGCAGCCAGTTTTCAGGCCGAACCTTCATCGGCACGGCTGGCAGCACCGAAGGCCGCTTCTTCACAGGAATGAAAGTGGTTTCCGACCCGTTCGCCATCACCGCCTTGCCTGACCCGGCCAACAGCATCTTCTTACAGTTCGCGTCCGCCCAAGGCTCCGCCCGCGAGCGCTACACCGACGACGGCGGTTCAAAAGAATACGGCACCGTCGAACTTCACGTCGACGTCAACGGCAACGGCAACTTTGACGACGCCGAAGACGCCAACTATCGTCAAATCCATCAGGGCATGGGCCAGAACTTCAACACCAGCAATATGGACTTATGGTCATACCCCGAATATCGCTTCTACATCAAGCCCGAACACTACGGCATGCCCGCCCGCATCTTTGTCGAAGACACCATGGGCCCCAGCCGCGGCAGCTATGGCTGGATGTGCGTCGACGACTTCTTTATCTGGAACGGCAGTGAAGCGGTCTTGCCTTTCCCCAACTCAGACTTTGAATTGGGCAGCATGGAAAACTGGAACGAAGAAACCAACATCAACGGCGGCGAGCTCGACTCATGGTTGTCAGGCTCTGGCGAACTGTGGATTGACGGCTTGATCTGCCGCGATAGCAGCTGCCAGGCGGGCCACTACGCCATGAACAACCGCCACGGTATGGCCGACGGCAACTTCGCGGCTGACTCAGCCCCCAACGAATACGCCAACGGCGACGCTGGCACAGGCACGCTGATCTCAACCACCTTTGACTTGCCGACATTGACCACCGTTGACGAATGGAGCCTGTTCTAAGCCTCGCTGCTTAGGACGTCCTTTCAACAACTCACGCTCCCATCGCCCCGGCGGTGGGAGCGTTTTTTATGTGCGTGGCGCGGGCTATAATTGTCGTTCTGGTTACATTGAGATATTTATACTCATAACGCGTTTTTCGATTCATTTTGACCGAAGGCCAAATGAAAAATTTTTTTCTAGCCGGTATCGCTCTTTTATCGTTACTCTCTTCGCTCCATTCACATGCCTTTGAGCGAGTGGTATTCGCCCCGGCGGAGACGTTTGAACTCACGCCGCTGAACCCCGCCCATTTTACTGAATACATTTATTGGGCGCCGGAGGCCTTCGCCGACTTCAACGGCGACCCGTTTGAAGACTTGTTGTCGGCGTCGGGCGTAGACAACAAATTAGAATTATTTCTTCGCATTCCAAACGGCGGTTTTGAGTCGGGAAAGCTGGTGTTTCAAGCGACGCAGCCAATCGAAAGCCTCGCTGTCGGCGATTGGAACCTAGACGGCCATTCTGATTTCGCCGTTGGTTTGTTACACGATGAGACCGTCATTGCTCTCAACCAGGGCAATGCAACATTCACGTTTATCAAAGGCCAATATGGCAGCCAAGTCGCTTCGGGCGATCTTAACAACGACGGCGCCATTGACTTGGTCGCGCTAAAAGACGGCTTTCTCTCTTGGCGTTTCGCCGCACCGGGTGAATGGAACAACAACGCCTGGCTTGAAACCCCATCAACCCTCCGCCCTCAAAGCATAGAACTGGCCGATTTTAATGGAGACGGAATTCTTGATGTTGGATCGGGAACAATAATCTATTCCATTTTTTACGGCGATGGGAATGGAGCATTTTCTGCACCCGTTGATTCTCCTTATGCCAGTCTTGGAACGATTTATCTTTCCTACACAGCCGCAGACTTAAACGGCGATGGGATGTCTGATTTATTTGGATTTCATACGCGAGACTTATACATCCCTTCTTTACAAATTTTCAATTATCTGGGTGAAGGCCTATTCAGCGACCCGTCAGAGTTTGACTTTCCCTGGATTTCTCACCAGGACCAATACGCGGTCTCTGATTTTAACGCTGACGGATTTGACGACATCGCAGCAACCATTCTCGGCGAATCAGGCCAGGGCAGCCGGGTCAGAATCATGTATGGCCCCTACGATAACGGCTTTCAATGGATCGACGATCTCTATCAAAGCGGTTCGCAACCACTGGGGATATACGCCATCAATACGCTGCCCAATGGCGCCGCCGACCTGATGGTGATTTTATCTGAACCTAGCCAAGCGGTGTATTTTCGCTGGATTGGCCTTCAACCAACAACGCAAAATCGCGAAGCAACGACCCTGCGCGTCCCCGAAGACGTATTGACCTTGTCGCAGGCGCTGCGCGAGTCGATTGAAGGCGACGTCATCTCGCTGGCGCAAGGCCAGTATGACGACAACATCGTCATCAACAACGCAACCACAACCATCAGCGGGCGGCTCAATGAAGGCCTGCCGCTTATCACAGGCGAATGGAACATCTCCAACAGCGCGATCAACATCGACCTGATTGAGACAAACGAGACGACCATAACGGCTGACAATTCGCGGTTGAATATTTCTAGATCAAAACTCGGTGGAAGAAGTTCTGTCAGAGGCTTCCCGCGATCAACGATGCTTGGCGTCCCAAGCCGCCCTGCGCTGGTTGTAACAAACGTCAGTGGTGAAACTCTCGCTCTCGCTCATTGTGAAATACGCGGCGGTCAGGTTCTTGAGACGCCGGGTGAACCAAGTGAGGATTCAGCAAAACCCGAGAACGAAAGCAACGCCGGCGCTGCGGTTTTGATTGAGAACAACACAAACACAGTGGCTCAATTGACAGATACGAAAATCATCGGCGGTAAAGGCTCAGCGACGGGCAATGATATTCACCTCTCGCTGCCCGGCGGGACGGGCGTGTTGGTGAGAGATTCAATGAATATTCAGCTGATGCTCAATGAATCGACGTTATCAGGCGGCGCCGGGGCTGATGTGTTTGGATATATCCCAAAAGGCGCGTCTGTTCAATACTTCTTCACTGCCACACAGCCCGGCGGGCCTTCGATTCGGTCAATACGCTCAACCGTTGAATTCCACACAGGACGCCTCGACGGCGGTGTTGGCGGCGCCGGCGGAGAGTTTCAGACGACCATCTTCAAAGACGCCGAATCTGTATTTCTCGACGGCGCAACGGGCGGCGCGGGCGCGCAAGCGTTTGACCATTCAAGCGTCATCATTCGCGAGAGCATCCTCAACGGCGGTCTGGGCGGCGCACCCAACGGTGAATACGGCCCGCAATTCGAAACAGACGAGACCTCAACCATTGAGCTCATCAACACAACCGCGGTAGAAAATTGGTTTTTGTATTAAGCGCCCCGCCAGTCGCTTATATAATGGTTGCCAGAATTATGTGGGGATTGAGCTTAGGTAACTGTATCTTTCGCTGTCCGCCGCGGCGGATACGGGCGCGCTTACCGCACGCAATTTTGTCAAACGCTCTAAACCTATTGATGCACTCAGCCTTTCAGACAACCCCCACCCAGCCTCCCCCAACTTGGGGGAGGGGTAGGTTGTCTACTTCACCCAGTCGTCAAACAGCTGATTAAGATCGTCTGGGTCAGGTTCGCCTGAAAACACAACAGTTCGGTATTTTAGATTGAGCGTGTCACCTTTGTTGAACTGCCAGGGTTGTTCCAAAAAGTTCAAATTGGTCGGCGAGAAAAATCCGTAGTTGCGCGTAAACCACTTCGCCGGGAACCACGGGTTTTTGGGGTGGTCAAATATCGCCAGACCTTCGGTGGCTCCCAGGCGGTTTCCAAAATAGGCCATCCACTCTGACTCGACGCTCAAGGTGGCCTTTTCGCCTTTGTGTCCCTGTTTGTTGACTAAAGTTCCGCCTGAGTTGACGCATAGTTCCGGCGCCATGCGGGCCGAAAACAGCGAGTGGTTGGTGCGCTCGATCTTCACTTTCATCTGGGCGACGAGCGTGATATCAAAATCAATCACGCGCAATGACTCATTAGGCGCGGTGATGGTGACGCGGCGTTCGTCGATGAAGGGCATGGGCGCGCCGGGCCTGACCCATTCACAGCGCTGGATAAACACCACGCGGTCGCCGCCCGCTTCGATGAGTTTCATTTTGTTTGAGATGATTTGCCCTCGCTCGAGCGTGTCTTGCCAGTAGTTGCCGCCGTTGACCTTGTCACAGCCAAAGAACAGCGAGTGATGATGGGGATACGGCTCAGAGGTCTGGGTGGTGACGCTGAGGCCCGTCGCGGGGCCGTTGACTGGATAAAAATACGGGTATTTTTCGTTGGTAGCGTAGCGATAATCAGTAAACACTTCGCCATCGACGGTCACCCGAACAACATCGTCAAGTTTGACCGCACCGACCGTTTGAGGTTGAGCGGCGGCGGTCGAAACAAATACACAGATCGCTGTCATGGCTAGAATGCAAATACGCATGGCTTAGGCCTCCCACATCTTTCGCTGTTTGGCGTCGTATTTCATTACTTTATTGCGGCGAATCGACTGGGCCGTCATGATGCCCGCGACCGAATGGGCTAGGCCCATCTCGACCGGGGTGCGCGGGTCTTGGCGCGAGCGCAGGCATTCGATCCAGTTCCACATATGGCTGGTGGTTTTGGCGGGCGGTAGCGTTTTTTCACCTTCGATCTTGTTTGCGCCGCCGCCGTCGCCTGATACGACCGCTTTCCACATATCGAGTTTGCCGTTGGTCCCATAGGCGATGCAGTGAGTGTCGGCTTCGTTGCACAGGCTCATGGTGAAATTAAGTTGGAAGCCAGATGGATATTGGGCGATGACGCCGATGGTGTCAAAGGTCTCGCGCCCGTCTTCGCCCCAGAAATAGACGCCGCCGCCGCCGCACAGCGTATGAGGAAACGGGTCGTTCATGGCGTAGGCGATCAGGTTGTAATAGTGTGACATCCACAGGCCGGGCAGCCCGTTGGTATAGTCGCGGTAGAGATACCAGCGCTTAAAGCGCTTGGGGTCGAAGGCTTTTTTGGGGCGGTGCATCTGAAAGTTGTCCCACTCAACGTCAGCCTGTTTGACGTCGTCGTAGGGTTTGCGCCAGCGCGGTTGGTTGAAGTTTTGTGAAATCGAGACGCGGGTGATTTTGCCCAATTCACCCGACTGGGCCGCCTCGGCGCAGGCGATAAAGCGGCCGTCGCTGCGCCATTGGGTGCCTACCTGGACGACACGCTTCTTCTCGCGCACCGCGTCAACGGCAGCGATGGCTTCGTCAAAGTCGATCGCCATGGGTTTTTCACAGTAGGCGTCTTTGCCAGCGTCGGCGGCTTCTTTCAAAATCTTGGCGTGGCCAAAGTCGGGCGTGGCGATGACCACCGCGTCAATCGACGGGTCGGCCAATACTTCCTCATAGTTGTCGTAAGTTTTTGGGGGCGAGTCTTGATTGTCATGCACCTTGGCGGCGGCTTTTTCGAGCGTCGGCTTCCACACGTCACAGACCGCGCCGATCTCGACGTTTAATTCGCTGCAGGCGTGAATGTCGTTGATGTGTTGCATGCCGCGCACGCCGCAGCCCAACACCGCCAGGCGCAGCGTGTCGTTCGCGCTGGCGGCGCGTGGAACCTGTAAGGCCAGCGCAGACAAAGCGCCGCTTTGAATAACGGTTCTGCGTTTCATGGTTTCTCCCCTTTAATGGACGACGTCTGATTTATTTAAGGGGGAGGGCGAACCTCCCGGTGAGCCGCATACAATGAACATGTTTCTAAACAAATCGGCTCGTCAGGAGACTCGCCCTCCCCCAATCATTATGAATTTGAATAGGTCTCGGCGAATTGATGGATCGCGTCTTCTTGCCAATGGGTTTCGATCGCGCTGGGGCGGCAGCGGCGCACCTCGGCGATGGCCTGTTCCGCCGAACGCCCCTGAGTAACCAAGTAACAGGCGATCATGGCGCCGGTGCGGCCCGACCCGCCCAGGCAATGCAACACAATGGGTTTGTCGTTTTTGATGTTTTCATTTGCGAACGAGATAAACTCGTTTATCTGAGATGGAGTCGGCGCGGTCATGTCAGGCACAGGGATATGAATACAGCGGATGCCCGCTTCTTCGATGCGGTCGTGGGCGATGGGGGCTTCGGTCAGGCTGACTAGGGCGCCGATACCTTTGACTAGTAACTCTTCAATCTCGCGGTTGAGTTCTTCATCAGCGGCGTTGTCGGCGTCTTCTAAATAGAGATAGGCGCGCGAACCCGTAGGCAGCCCCATGCCGGCGATGACGTTCTCAATGACCCAGTAAAAGTTTGATAACATCCAATCCCGTCCCATCAATGGTTCTCCTATAGTGTACTAAAAAGTGGGCGCGTGTCCAATTGGCGGGGCGGCCTTCACGCCTGATGTGTTTGTGCGCTATCAGTATGGTCGGCCCCAGCAACCTGAATACCCTGTTGGAGTTGATCCCGCCTTATTGGCAGCCTTGAGACCAAGCGCGAGATGGTAGAAGAGCGCTCGTCGCTCAACAGTGCTGATCACATTGTCATCCCCTTGATGATCGCCAAGGGCGCCAACGACCCGCGCGTGAAACAGGCTGAGAGCGAACCGATCGTCGACGCGCTCAAAGAAAAGGGCAAAGACGTGGTGTATTTGTTGTATGAAGACGAAGGCCACGGTCTGCTCAAGCAGGAAAACCGCCTTCACTTCTATACTGAAATGGAAGAGTTACTCGCCAAACACCTCGGCGGAAGGGTAGAAAAGTAAGTCGTAACGCAGCAGGGGGTGCAGCAAACTGCACCCCCTGATTAAAGCATAAGAGAAACGCAACTCTCTATTTATACTTGCTTGAATGTGATCTAAGTTAGCCAAAAATACTTGAGCTTTCATTATGATTATTCAAAACAGATCACAGCGCCGCCTGGGCTTCGCGTCTAGGCGGCGTTTCTGTCTTGGTGTTTATTGGCGATTGAAACAAATTGCTCTTCTAATGCGATGAATGCATCGACGATATCAGGATCAAATTGCGTCTCTCTTCCATCAAGAATAATCTCTTTGGCTTTTTGATGAGAGAACGCTTCTTTATAAACCCGTTTGCTGGTCAGGGCGTCATAAACGTCTGCAATCGCCATCAATCTGGCAGAGACAGGAATCTCTTCTTCCTTTAATCCATAAGGATACCCTTTGCCGTCCCAGCGTTCGTGGTGTGCGTAGGCAATTTCACTGGCGATTTTAAGAAATGAATCCGATCCGAGTTGTTCGACGGCGCGTTGCAGCGTGTCGCCGCCGTAGATGGTATGTTTCTTCATGATCTCAAATTCTTCATCCGTAAGACGCCCTGGCTTCAACAAAATCGTATCAGGGACGCCTACTTTTCCAATATCATGCAACGGCGCTGATTTGTACAATTGTTCAATTGCTTTCGATGTTAATTCATTTTGAAAACGGGTATTGTCCTGCAAAAATTCTGCAATAATTTTAACGTACAGCCGAGTTCGCTGCAGATGTTCGCCTGTCTCTGGGTCGCGCGTTTCAGCAAGCCCGGCCAGGCATAATATCGTAATGTCTTGAGTATTGTTTAAATCTGCCGTTCGTTGTTCCACTTGATCTTCAAGATGAAGGTTTGCGTTCAGCAACATTTCTTCCATCTTGCGGATATGGGTAATGTCGCGTCCAGCAATAATGACTGCAGGTTCTTGTTCGAAACACGACAGTACATATTCCATATAACGCCCCTGGATTTCAGTCTGGACTGTCTTGCTTGAATCAACTCCTGCTGCTAACGCGCTTTGTATCACTTGTAGAATGTTTGGCGGAAGGATCTTCTTTGCGTCTGTCTTATCAAATCCAAAGTGAGTGAGCAGTTGTTGTGCGGCAGGATTACAATATAACACTTCACCAAGTGAATTCATCTTGATAACGGGATTTCGATCTGCTTCGGGAAAACGAGAGAGGCTTGATACTTTATCGATGTATTTACGAATTAATTGGTCGCGATGTTCACGGTCATATCTTAAAGAACCAATCGTGCGGATAATCGTCCATATTCCAACAGTTATGAATAAAGATAAACTAATCCAAATTCCAAACGCTAGACTTGGATTAGTATAAATCAGGGTTGAAAACAGCACACAAATAAAGGCGTAAATTCCTGCTGCTGGCAATGCTGCGTTAAACAATGCGCGATGGTCTTGAAAGTGTTTCTGATGGTTGATAAAAGATGAAATGAAGCGGGAAAATGCGAGTTCGCAATACGAATATTTGACGACAAATTTTCTTTCGTGAGCAATAAAACGCATTTCAGAACAAAACTTATGAATGCCGCCATCACTCAACAACCGGGCCGTAAGTTGGCTTTTCTTCCATGAAAAGCGCTGTTGAATTGTCTCTGGAGTTGCTGTGAGTTGATCAATGCAATAAAATAAAATCAGCATAGATTCAAGAATCTGATTGTTTTCAAGTAATACATCAAATTCAACTTCTTCGATGTTGTTTGAAATTAGAAAATCTGCCAGCAGGTTTGAATTTGATAACTGAAATGTCTGTTTGGCTGATATCCCAGTAATCTCGTTTCTATCAGGCCTGAGAATGAGCCGGTCGGTTTGGCTCTGTTGCAGAAACGGAAAAATATCTTTTTCTAAATGGTCTGCAATCGGCCGCAGTTGAGCCATCATCTTTCGATATTTAGTACGCAGCCTGTATAAAAGCCATTCACCTTGTAAGAGCGCGGCGCCTGACCTGGCGCATTCAAAAACGCCGATTGGATGTTGAACATTGGTATGTTCTTGATGGTCAACATATTGGCTCTTGGCAGCATTCATAATAGCCATTCTGTCAGATTAAGATGATATTTTTTACATAGCAAGTCGTGACAGGATGTATCTGTTATTGTATGCCCTCAATTGTGAATGCCAAAAAATAGAGAAGCGAAGAGTTTGTCGGAATTTTTACAGACCCGAATAAATGTTGCCCCTCTAATCAATGTTCAATCCAATTTCGACTTGTCCTTTTGAATTATTTGTGATTTTAGCCCCTCCTGAAAAACGGTTGCCAATAATTGAAGCGGAACGTACACCGCTCTTTAACCTTATATGCTGTTTTTCTTCATCAATAAAATCACACCCATTAACAATTATACTTCCGCCATTCGCTATAATCGCTGGCGATTCATACTCTTTTTTTCCCCATCCTTGAAAATGGCAGGAAGAGAATATTACGGTTCCGTGGCCATCTATCAACGCATGATAATCAGTAGTAGGAGTGCCCCAAAAACCGCAATTTGAAAATTTCACCGGGCCTCTATTGGTTTCGCTGACTTCTATACCAGCCATCATCTGACAGTTTGAGAACGCAAGGCCTGCGTGGCGTTGAGAATCATCTACACGAACCGCTACCGGCCCTATATCCGAACCGCATTGAGTTAAAACGACGTTGGGGGCGCCGGCTTCAGTACGGACAAAGTGAAATCCGATTTTGGGGAAGATCACGAAGCAGTTCATCATGTACTCCCAATCGGTCTTTCCAATCCGAAAACCGACTAAGTGATCCATCAAATAAGTGAGCAACTTGTTCCAATCCTCACTCCCCTCTCTGGGAGGATTAGGGATATCGGCGCGCGCCCAAGAATGAGGGTTAAAATGGACGTTTTCGATTCTACCGATATCAGTTGTTTGATTGATGAAAATTCCTTCACGCAGCGGACAGCCAAACACATTTCGGACGTGATGGAGTTCGTTGGGCTTCGTACCGAAATCAATCCCTCGGTAAGGGTTCACTAGCGTCACGTCAATTACGCTGCAAAACATGCCTTGTCCTCTAATCGTCCAAGGATAGGGCTGTATTGATTTCGCTTCCTGCTCTGGATAAAAGATGGTAAGGCCTCGTATACAACTGCTTTGATTTAAGGTGATGAAGGGGTCTCCATTTTCATCGCCTTTGCCTGCGACGACGAATAACTGGCTGCCGCGTCCAATATCCGCATGATGCATCGATTCCCAGACGCCCCGCAAGGTTACGCCGGAAGGAATCACAATGTTCCCGGAAAATAAATATTGGCCTGAAGGAACGGCGACAATTCCACCCCCTTTTTCAGAAGCAAAATCTAAGGCTTTCTGAAAAGAGTTTGTGCAGTTTGTCTTCCCGTCCGCAACGGCGCCGTGATCCAAAACCGAAGTAAGAACCAAAGGGTCTTGTTCGATTTGCGCAAAAACCCCGAAACTACAAGCAGCGCATAAGGTGAAGATTATAGAGATTCGGATCATCATATGCCTCCAACCCAATCAGAAGTGTCTTATTGTTATGGTCTGATATTGAAGATATGTTAACATTCTTCTATGAGTACTCGAATAGCGCTGTGTGTTTCATTCACATATCGTTTCTTATCTCTCACCAGAGAAGCGGCTGAAATCGCCTCTCTCTGTGAATTGAAACTTGCAGAGCGATTTGATAGATTTGTTAACGATACTTAGAAAGTGAATTGGCTCAGAAATTTGGGACGGCGTGCAGATGAACAAAGCGATGTAGTGGACTACTGATCTTTGCCGTTATGCCCATGAAAGGGAATCCATGTTACCGATATGTAAACAAACACTGGCTTTTCGAATGCGATCTGGAGTGATGACGAGAGGGCTAGGCGTGGTAGCCGCGGTCATGACTCTGTATCTTTTTATGCACGATCCGCTCATCTGCTCCGCAATGCCTTCGGAGGAAAGCGTCAAGTTAGGCAAAGACGTCGTCTTGTATGGAGAATTTGGCGCACGCGGTGATGGCGTGTCTGACGATATCGACGCCATTGCCAAGGCCCATGAATTCGCCAACCAGCACGGCCTCCCGGTGAGGGCCGACGATGAGGCGACATATTACATCGGTGGGAAAGATAAGACGGTTGTCATACAGACCGACACCAATTTCGGATCGGCCAGGTTTATCATTGATGACACTTCTGTCGAAAACCGCAGTTCACACATCTTCGAGGTTCCATCGACACAGAAGTCATTTGACCTGAAAGGGATTTCCTCCCTAAAGAGAAACCAGTCCAAGATCAATGTCTTGTTGCCCGATACCTGCCTGGTCCGCGTCACCAATTCTGGCGTCAAACACTATATCAGGTATGGCGCCAACCGTAACAATGGAACCTCGCAAACAGATATCTTCATCGCTGACAAACAGGGCAATGTCGACATGAATGCCCCGATTGTTTGGGATTTCGACACGATTACGCGCATCACTGCCCAACCGATCGACAAGACCCCATTGACAATCACCGGAGGACATTTCACCACCATGGCTAACAACGCTGAGTCGACCTACGCCTACTACGCACGCGGGATCGCGATACGCCGCTCTTCTGTTGTGGTCGATGGTTTAGAGCACCACATCATTGGCGAGGGAGACCACGGCGCACCCTATGGCGGATTCATCAACATTAGCAACTGCGTCAACGTGACGGTTCAGAACACCGTTTTGACCGGACACAAGACGTATCGAACAATCGGTTCTGGGGGAGTTGGAGTCTCCATGGGGACCTATGACATTTTACTCAACCGGGCCCTGAATGTTTCCTTCATAAACTGCCGTCAGACCAATGATATCAAGGACCGCACATACTGGGGAATCATGGGTTCCAACTTCTGCAAGAACCTTCTATTCGACAATTGCACCTTCTCTCGTTTTGACGCCCACCAAGGTGTTGCCAATGCGACGATCCGCCATTCGACTCTGGGTCATATGGGAATCAACGCGATTGGCAGTGGAACGTTCCTCGTGGAGAACACCACTGTCTATGGAAGAAGCTTCATCAACCTGCGTTCAGATTACGGCAGTACATGGCGTGGTGAGTTCGTAATTCGAAACTGCACCTTTACGCCCGCGGGCGGCAACCCGGTCACCGCCAGTCTGATTGGCGGGTCTTACTCTGGGCAGCACGATTTTGGTTACACCTGTTACATGCCTGAACAAATCACTATCGATACCCTTCACATCGACGACACCCAGCACCCTGATAATTACCCCGGGCCAGCCATCTTCTCGAATTTTAACCGGCGTTTCACAGATGGTTCTTATGTGGAGAAATATCCGTACATCAAGACCAAAGAAGTCATACTCAAGAACGTGACGACCGCCAGTGGCAAGCCCCTGAGGCTAAGCGACAACCCCTTCATGTTCAAAGATGTGACAGTTCGATTCATCAACCACGAGTGATCACAAGAGGCCACTGGCCGCTTGGTTAAACTGTAGGTAGTTTTTTTCTGGTCGTCAGCGCCGCGTGGCGGCGACTCTCTCAAAAGCGCAGGAAGCCACGGCGTCCGTCCGCGTCAACAGATATCGATCCGGGATGTGGCTGATGAAGATCAGGCCGTAGGGCCCGTAAGTTTGGTCAGCACGCGATAGAGCGAAAGCGTTTCGATTCTACGCGGTTCGTCAGGAGGTTCGCCTTGCCCCATGCTTCAGTCGCTAGCGCTTCATCACACTTTTGTTCTTTACGGTTATATTCAATCCAACAACAAGATGGCCAGGGCGACGACGGTGATGTAGCCGCCTTTTTTGTTGATGGCGGCTTGGGTGATGTTGCGGGTGTGGACGATCTTTCCGCTAAACTTAAAGACTTCTTCTTTTTCGTCCCACGATTTGTCTTCGTCAAACTCGACGCCCAGCGTTGACGCGAGCATGGCGGCGGCCAGGTCTTCGGCGTAGTTGCCCGCTTCGTGGTTGTTCATACCAAAGCCGTGGTATTCGCTGAGGTAGCCGTAGTGGTCTTTTTGGGTGGGCAGCGCCAGCCCGATCGACGCGCACAGTTGCCGCCGCGGCTCATTGGTCGACGCCCGCGCCTGGACGGCGAAAGTAATCGCCCCTGGCTGAAGCGCCTTAACGCCCTCTTTTTTTGAGATGATCTTACAATGCGGCGGAAAGATGCTCGACACGTTCACCAGGTTACAAACCTGAACGCCTGCGTCGCGCAGGGCCAACTCATACGAGCGCAATTCTTCTTTGTGAAACCCTACGCCTTTGGTGAAAAACATCCGCTTGGGGATCAGGTTCGATAATGGGCGCATGGCTGATTGTTCCTTAATCTAAATGAGTTGTTCGCCCCACTCCAAGCAGGCCAAGCGGAGAAATAGTATTGTAGGAAAAATAGCAAAACAAGCCCTGAGAATAAAAAATTACGCCAGAAACGCCTTTTGTATCTCTTCGGGGGTGAGCAGGTCGTGGTCTAACAAGCCAGCGGCTTCTTCGGCTTCTAAAACGCCTTTATTTTCGAGGATTTTGATCAGCGTGACCAACATACAACTGTTGGCGTAAATCACTTCGTCGGTTTCAAACCGGTTTTTGACTTCTCGCGCTTCGCTCGCTGATATCGGCCTGGGCTTCTCGGCGGCGCTTGGCTCTTCGGCTGGCTCATACGACTGTGGTACAGCGACAGGCTTTTCTGTCTTTTTATTATTAACGATATAGGCCGCGTGCTCTGTGGCGGAAGGACGCGCAGGCGCCGCAGCCGAAGGTTGGGAGGCGTCGGGTTGCGCTTGAGTAGAGGCTGTGGCGTCAGGTTTTTTGTCAGGCTCTTTGGTTATCACATCGTCATACGATTTGACCGCCTCGGCGCGGGAGGAGAAGATTTCAAAGATTTCAAAGATGCGGTTTTGTTTGAGATATTCGACAACTTTGCGCTGGGGGTTGAGAAACTTGATGTTGCCGCCCGCCGCGCGCATCTCTTTCAGGTTTGAGATCAACACGCTGATGGTCTGGTTGCCGATAAAGCGCAGCATGGAGACATCAAGCACGACTTTGTAGATTCCGCTTTGGCAAAGCGCTTTGAGGTTCTTGTCGAGCTGCATATTGCTGCGCGAGTCCATATCGCCTGACATCGACAACACTGCGACGTCGCCGACTTGTTGCGTCTGAATCTTTATTCCCATGAGACCAACCTCAGGCTTCCAGATAAATAGTTTGACCTACACACACGTCAAATTCACAAAGACCAAAAACCCCTAAGGGAACGAGATATCGCCTCAGGGGTTTGGGGGGTCGACCAATGAAAGAACGACGGCTTATGGTTCTTTGTTTTCTTCGATCTTGGCCGCGTCTTTTTCAGACTCTTTCTTTTCGCTGTCGTCTTCGTTAATGGCGCTGATTGACTTTTTAAACTCGCGGATCCCGGTACCGAGCGATTTGCCCATTTCAGGAAGACGCTTGGCGCCAAATAGCAGTAACACGATGGTCAAGATGATGAGTAGTTCCCAAGGGCCCATGTTCCAAGGCATTGTTTTTCTCCTTGCTCGAGAGGCCGGTTGGACGGCTGGAGGGTTCCAAAGCCGCTAAACGGCGCTGGTTGGTCGCCGTCGGAATTCTGTTTCAAGCCTCTTCACAGCTTAGTTATCATACTTGTCATGGGCGCCAAGTCAAGGATTTTCACACCCCGCCGCCCGTTTGCGCTTCACGCCAAGAGGAAGCATTATATACTACGCTTTCAGAACATACGAATAGTAAAGCGACCATTATGACTGTGCGCAGCCGCCTGTTAGGCATCGACATCGATTCATTGACCGCCGAAGAGTTTCTCATACGCATCGATGACTACGTCATTTCTAAAACGCCGCACCAGATTTCGTACCTGAACGCCGACTGTCTCAACAAGTGTTGGTCAGACCGGGCGTATCGCGAAACCATCGCGGCCTCAGACCTGGTCTACGCCGACGGCATGGGCGTCGTGTGGGCGTCGCGGCTGTTTGGCCATCCGCTGCCTGAGCGGCTCAACGCCAACGACCTGTTGCCTGAGTTTTGCCGCCGCGCCGAAGACAAAGGCCATCGCATCTTCCTGCTCGGCGGCGAACCGGGGGTCGCCGAAAAAGCGGCGGAGGATTTTCAACGCCGCCACCCCAATTTACAAATCGCCGGCCATCATCACGGCTATTTTTCAGAGAAAGAAGAAGCCGAGGTCATCGCCAAGGTTGGTGAATCGAAAGCCGACATCTTGATCGTCGGCATGGGCGCGCCCAAACAAGAACTATGGATTCAAAAAAACCTCAAAGCGCTGGGCGTCCCGGTGGCGTGGGGCGTGGGCGGGCTGCTCGATTATACCGCCAAAGACATCAAGCGCGCTCCGGTTTGGATGCGCAATGCGGGCATGGAGTGGCTTTGGCGCTTGTGTCTAGAACCAGGCCGCTTATGGAAACGCTATTTATTGGGCAATATTCTTTTCACATTCCGCGTCGGCATTCTGGTGTTCACCGACGCGCTGATGGCGTCGATCGCTTGGGCGGCGGCCTACGCCATTCGCGCCTATGTGTTCCCGTCGCTTGAATTTTTGCCAGATTTTTTACAGCGTCCGCTCAATCCATTCACCAATTATTTATACGCGCTGCCGGTCATTGTGTCGGTCTGGGTGTTGATCTGCGCCTCGTTGGATTTATATCGGCGGCAGTATATGAGCGCCGCGCTCGACGAGTTGTCAAACATCGTCAAGATGGTGTTTTTGTTTTTGATCACATCCATGGCGGTGGCCTTTTTATTGAAAGAGCTTGACCCGGGCCGGGCGGTGTTGATTCTCTCCGCCGTGTTGGCCTTCTTCTTGATCGTCGCCTCGCGCATGACCTGGGGCTATCTTGAAAAGAAGATGTTTGAAGAAGGCATCGGCCGCATCCGCGCCCTGGTGGTAGGCGACGGCGAACCGGCGGGCCGGGTGATTCAAAGCCTGCGCGCCCAGCCCCAAGGCAAGTATGAAGTGTTGGGCCTTCTCACTGATGAACATGAAGTGGGCGAGATCATTCAAGAATGTCCGGTTCTGGGGCCGTCGGCGCAGCTGCCCGACTGGTCAAACACTTTAGTCGTCGACGAAGTATTTTTTGCCGACTCGCGGCTCGAGAAACGCGAACTGCTCAACCTGGTGGTGTCTTGCGGCGAACAGACCAACGTGCGCCAGTTTAATATTCTCACCGATATGTTTGGCATGATCACTGACCGGGCGCTGTTTGACAGCGTTGACGACATCCCGTTTAAAGCGTTGCGTAAGCGCCAGCTCTCGCCATTTGAACAAGCCTGCAAACGCTCGGTTGACGTCGCTTGCGCCGGGTCGCTGCTGTTGCTCGCTGCGCCGTTCTTTCCGATTATTTGTCTGATGATTCGCCTGTGTTCGAAGGGGCCGTCGATCTTTAGTCATGAGCGCATCGGCAAAGACGGCAAGCCGTTTATCATGTATAAGTTTCGCACCATGTACCGCAACGTCAACGAATATCAGGAAGCGCCGATACGCAAAGACGACCCGCGGGTGTTGCCCTTAATTGGCCGCATTCTTCGCCGCACCAGTTTGGACGAGTTGCCTCAACTATGGAACGTGTTCAAAGGCGAGATGAGTATGGTGGGGCCGCGGCCTGAGATGCCCTTCATAGTCAAGTCGTATGAACCCTGGCAGCGCCAGCGGTTGTCGGTGCTGCCCGGCATCACCGGGTTGTGGCAGATCAGCGGGCGAAAAGACCTGCCGCTTCATTCAAATTTAGAATACGATTTTTATTACATTCAAAACCAGTCGCTGTTGTTTGACCTGATTATTCTTCTCAAGACAGTCCCCGTCGTCCTCTTCGGTAAAGGTGCGTATTAGGGCTTTACGCGTCTTGTTATCCTAATAGCCGATTGGCCTCAGTTCCTCACTCTCTCACTTGCAGGTAATGCCAAATCTGTTCGCTGGCGCCGTCTTGGGTGACAACGCGGATGCGATAGGCCAGGCCCTGATGGTTGCGCATCGGCGGCAGGCCCCATATCGCGTATTGAGATTCAGCGTCATGAAAGCGCACCGGCTTGGGCAGCGCCTCAAACGGCAAGCGCAAGCCGTATTGAACCTCACAAATGATTGATTCAATCTTGAACTCACGCGGCAGTTGAGCGTAGAGCCTGACCGCGCTTTCAGTCGTGGGGCGGGTTGGTTCATGATAAACAGAAAATGTCGAGAAAAGATCGCTGCGGTCAATTTGGGTTGGCGTCCAATTGAGCGCCTGTTTTTGGTCGTCATCGACCCAGGCCGCTTGAATCGAATCGACGTATTGCGCCAGGCCCATCACCGAATTGTTGATCGGCTCGGGGTGAGGCAGGCCGATAGCGTGGCCGATGCCCTCGTGATAAGTGACGCCGTCAGTGCCTTTGATAGGGACGCGCCAACCGTCAGCCGTGACCAGGCCCAGGCCAATGTGTTTATCGGGCCAATAGACCGACCGCGACCCGCCCGCCCGCGTACCGGGGCGGTCTTCGCCGTTGCTGATGACAAAGCCGTCACAACGGCTGTGAGGCGGCCCCAAGAAACAGCGCGTCGGGTCGCAAGCGCGCATCCAATCGTCGTAACCAGGCGAAAAATTACAATCAGCCATCACCAACAAGATCGGGAAGGCGCCGTCTCTCCACGCGACGGCGCCTGAATGCCGCACCTCATTCATGATCTGCCAATAAAACGTGTTGACGTCGTCTTGGGGGAACCCGTTTGGCGTGGCCGAAGCGACGAACGGCCCAGCCATTATGTTGTATGTAAACCGTGACTGCCCGGCGAATTCTCGTTGATGAAATTTTTTACTTCGCTCGAGGTGATAGTTTACCCGCTCGCGCCAGTCGGGCAGCGGCACCGCGCCTTGAGCGATGTAATACACCACCTGAACGTCGATTTCATCGATGGCGTCGTCGCCGTTGAAGGCGTGCATCTGAGACACCGACGCCGGAGCAGCGAACACGAAAATACAGATAGCCAACAGGGCAACTCGTAAAAACCGTTTCATGGGCCTTCTTTCATTTCCTCTTTGATTTGCCTCATCATCAATTTACGAATTTCTTCAAAGTCGTTGCGGTGGCCCCAATAATCGCCGTAGGTCCAGGGCAGCCGCGTAAATGAATCGTGTTCATAGAGCATGGTGACTTCACCATACACCCCGCGGCCCATATACACCCGGTGGCTGAAATCCTTACAACTGGCGAGCACCAGCTTGGCGCCATGAAGAAATCCCGGGTCGAGGTTGATGGTGCGCTTGCCATCCGCGCGGGTCTCGTCTTCCCACTGGTTTGACATGTGTTTCATGTAGACCAACGCGCCGGGGTAGATCAGCGGTTGCAGCGAAAAATAGCGCCGGGTCAATCCTTCACCCATTTCGTCTTGGTAATAGCCGGTCTCGTCGAAGGGATATTCTGGGCTGAAATAATCCGCTGGGCCGAAATGGGCTTCGATGCGCGGCATGAGGTTCGCCAGCGCGGCGGCGTCCTGATAGATCGCGCCAAACACCGGCTTGACTTTGATCGGCGGTTTCGCAGCGGTCATTTTCTCGCCTCACATGAATTGCCTTCCCCTCGCCCATTATGTAAGGTGTTGTGGTTGAGATAAAGAGCATGGCTAGCGTGATTCTATGAAGAGCTCAATTCAATCTAATTTAGCGTTTGCGTTGCCGCTTACGGTCATGGCGTTGGTCGTATTCGCCATTGTAGGCCAGTCCTATTCGGTTGCTACCCGCGTACTCTACCCGATAGACGACCCCTACATTCATTTGGCGATGGCGCGCCATTTCGCTGAACATGGCCTATGGGGCGTGTCGCTCGCCGGGTTTAGCGCGAGTTCGTCTTCACCCGGATGGACCGCTCTGTTAGCCAGCGGGTTTTATCTGTTCGGTTCTCAAGAATGGCTGCCGCTCGCGCTCAACATGGCCGCTGGTCTTGCCCTCATCTGGCTGTTTTGCGTCTATTTGATCCACCAACAATGGCATTGGGCCGCTGCAGGCGCAACCGCAACGCTTGTGTGTTTTGTTCTTCCCCTGCCCGCCTTGGTTTGTTTGGGCATGGAGCATACCGTTCATGTTTTGTTCGCCGCGTTGCTGGCCTATCTGGCGGCGCGGCAGCAAACTGAAAGCCCAGATTCTTCCCCCAGTTTGTTGTTTTGCACAGCGGCCGTCGCCACCGCCTTTCGTTTTGAAACCGTCTTTGTGGTTGCTCCACTGGCGTTGATGTTTATCGCGCGAAAGCAATGGAAGACCGCGCTGGGCGCGACCATCTTTAGCGCGCTGCCGATTGTCGTCATGGGCGCAATTCAACTCGCCAACGGATGGGAATTTTTCCCGGCGTCTATTGTACGCAAGAGCGTCTTGGGCCAAGCCGGACTGGCGTTTTATTCGCAACTATACACGCGCTTGTTTGGGCAATTGTTTAACACCGGGCATCTACTGGTTCCGTATGTGTTGTGTCTGGTGGTGTTCTGGCGTAAGAGCGGCCGACCCTGGAGCCAAGAGCGCGTATTGAGCGGGGTGTATTTGTGCGCCGCGCTGCTGCATTGCGCCGCCGCGTCGATTGGTTGGTTTTACCGCTACGAAGCCTACCTGTTGGCCATCGCCTTTCTGGCGCTGGCGCCGCTGGGGCCAGAACTCTGGCAAAAATGGAAGACGCTCGCCAGCGAATCTTCATTCACCGAGCGTTGGACGCTCAGGGCCCTTGCGCTGGCGGCGGCGATTCTACTCACGACGCCCTATGTCTGGAACGCATCGTCAATCGCCAAAATCGCGCCCGGTTCTACCAACCTGTTTCAACAGCAATACCAAATGGGATTGTTTTTGCGCGAGTATTATCAGGGCGAAACCGTGGCCGCCAATGACATTGGCGCGATCAACTTTCTGGCTGACATTCGTTGTCTTGATGGGATGGGTCTGGGCAGCCGCGAGCCGTCGCTGGCGGCGCAGCGCGGGCGCCTCAACGCGGATTTCATTGACACATGGGCGCGCCAAGAACAAGCGGCGATCGCGGTCATCTATGAAAATTGGTGGGACGGACGGCTGCCCGCCAGTTGGATCAAGATGGGCGAGTGGACCGTTGACCAAAAAGTGTCGGTCGCTGAGCCGACGGTATCATTCTATGCAACTGCCCCGCTTGAGGCTGAACGGTTATACGCCTGTTTAAAGCAATTCACCCCGCGCCTGCCCGACGGGGTATCGGTCGTTTTGGCCGAGAAAGACGTCCCGGCGCCGACACAGTAACTCGCACTCCATACACCAAACAGCGCATGTGTACCGCCGAGTTTCACCGACGCCTTATTCAACAGTAAAGCGAAAGGTGTTGTTCTGGTGGGTCTCTTCGTCGACCCGTTCATCGGGGTCGATGACGATTTCGAAATATTGAATATTGGCCGGGATGCGAATTCGGTTGGCGGTATAGCGCTGGCCAGGGCCTAGGCTAACGATCTCTGGAACGTAATGCTTCAGCCGTTTGTCAGACCCCTGATAGGCGAAGGCCATTTCGATCAATAGTTTCTCTACCGGACTTTCGCCATTGTTGATGATTGAAAAGTCGACGCGAACGCGCTTGCCGTCTTCGATGGGGGTCAACTGAAAGCGGTCTTCTTCGACCAACAGGTCGGCCTTGCGGCGAACCGTGACAGCCGCGTCATGAGTATTGTTATCGTCGTTGTCTTCTTCAATCTGGCCGAACGGGTCGACCGTCATCTCAAGGTCAAAGCGCCCGGGGTTGGCGGTTGGGTCCCAGCGCAAGCGCACGGGTTTTGATTCGCCCGGGTCGAGCCGTTCAATTCTCTCGCCGCGCTGGCCGACCACGACATGAAAGGGCGCTTTCTTTTGGCCAACTGGCGCCTGACTGCCCTGAACAAACACATCTAACGCAGTCGCGCCGCCTTTGTTTTCGATCACGCCGCTGAGAAAAATGGTCTCGCCCGACCGCGGCGAGGGTGGCGTCACCCTGACCGAACCCGGCTGTATAACGAGATCAGGCAAGCGCCCGGTTGTGGGTTCGATGATGGCGGGCGCCTCGCGCTCGAAGGGCTGAGCGCCGTGTGAGACGACGATTCGCCCGTCGCGTTTTGACAGCGCTTCGGCCCCAACAATGAGGCCGTCATGGCCAATCATATCAAACTGCGCAGCGATTGGTTCTAATTTGTTTTGCATGGTGGCGTAGTAGACCACATCGCTGCCGCTGCGCGCCCAGGCGGCGGCGTGTTGAGGGAGACGATTAAATGAGCGGCCGTCTTGTTGAAGATCTATCTGGGAACCTTGTAGGTTTACAGCCAGTTGAAGCGGGCGAAACTCTGGAAGCCGAATGGTCGGGTCGCCCAAAAAACAAAACTGGTCAGCGGGTTCAAACACTTGTTGATAGGCCAAGCCGATCAGGTTGCCCGCGAGCAACACCTGCCCCATGGTTGACAGGCCATAGTGAAACAGCGCTTCGTGAATGCCCCGCGCCAGAATGATGTGGTCATGCGGGTAGCCCCGCCCCGCCGCGCCCAATAGGCCCACCGCGCCGCCATTGGGGTGAATCAACAGATCTTCGCCGATAGAGATGTTCCATTTTTGGCGTGGATAGTCAAAGGTAGTGGTCTCGCAGCTGAACGACCAAAACAGAAAGGGCCGCTCTTGGTTGGTCAGCTTTTTTACATCGGTGAAGCGCGACCCGCCGCCAAAAAACAGGCGCTCGTTGCCCACTACATTAGGCGCGCCGTGGCCAAAAAACTGCATTAGCCAGACGCCTTCGTTCAAGATGCGAATCACGTCGCGGGTGGCGGCCAGGCTGGTCTTGGCGCGGTTAGCGGCGCGCAGTTTTTCAGGCAGGTAGATGTTGTCAATCAACGGATACTCTTTGACATGGCGCTGGGCCAGCCGAAACCCTTGGGGGATCCATTCGTCGACGAGTTCTTCCGTAAAACGGTCAAACCCGTGGTCGGTCAAAACAAACATTTTGTTTAGCCACGGCGCTGGCTCGATCTCTTCTTTGTAGCGGACCGTCTTATGAATCAATGTTGCGAGTTCGTCTTTCGAACGCAGCGGCCAACGCCCGATCATCATGTCCGGCGCCGCGTCGCCCTCGCCGTCTAAACAGACAAACCAGTTTTCGACCGCGTAGTTGGGATGAGCGCGATAGCCGGGAACATAGTTCTTTACGCCAACCCCATAGCGGTTGTGGTAGTCCCACGAGGCGTCGCCGATCAGCAAGACATACGACGGCGAGGGGCGCTTCCAGGTTTGGTAGGCGTAGCGCAAAAACTCGCGCACGGCGAACGGAGACAAGCCCCCATCGCCAAAGCGGTCATAGATGGCTTCGATGGAGGCGGTCCTCACGGTATACCCCAGCCTCATGAGCGAATCGCGAAACGGCGCCAGGGTTGAACGCCAATCTGACGGCGCAATCAATACGACATCAGACTGAGACAGATTTAACAAATCGTTGACGGCGAGGCTGGTTGGGTCATAGAGTTTGAGTCGGGGGCGAGTGATAAAACGGTTTGCCTTATCCACATATAAATCGCCGGCGCCATATGAATAGATTACTGAATCGTTATTTGAAATGGTCGCTGGCTGGCTCTCATCATCAGGCAGCCAAATCGCGCGTGAGAGGTCTGGCAATGGTATGACTAACTCGCCAGGCGGGGTTTGATAGGCGTTTGTCGACGGTAGTATGTTTGTCGCATAACTCACGTCAAACCAGTCAAGATAGAGTTCGTCAAATACCCGTTGAGTGGTCGCAGAATCAACGCCTTTGAATGAAAGACGATGGGTGTGTTTTGTGATTAAATCTCGCGATACATCACCGGTTGCGGTGATATAGCCTGTCCCGGTTGAGACTGTCCAGTCAATAAGGGTTCCATCAAGGGCCGGGGTGACATGTTTGACCAACAATTCAGAGCGGACATTGCCGATATAAAAGCGCATTTTAATTGCGCCGGTTGCCGAAAAGGCAGTCTCATTGAAGCGGTAGTCAAACTCTGGCGTCGCTTGATTGAGAAGGTCGGCCCACATCCAATGTTGGTTTTGTTCTTCATTGGTAGACTTTCCGTCAATAAAAATATGGTCTTGTTCTAACCGTTTGGTTTGGAGGAGAGGGACGACTCGGTCTGATTGTTTTTTCTGTGTAGTTTCTTCAAACACGCGGGCCGACTCTGGGTCGACAGCAAACCAAGTCACGGTTTCGGTGGCGAAGGCGCTGTCTGACGCAGGCGCATGAAACACGATTGAGTCACCGTCAGTTAACAAGCCCTGTCGTTTGACGGCGCCATCATTGTTAATTATCGCCCGCGGGATTGGCTCGCCCTGTTGAAACAGCGCCAGGCGCGATGAGTCTAAATCTTGTTCAAAGACGCCTAACAAGTCGCTGGCGCGCAGTGAGACGGCGCCCTGGGTTTGATGGACCAACTTCACCGCCCGTGTTTCATGATAGGGCGCGACGGCAAACTCTTTGGTTGACGCAATCGTTCTCAGCGGTTCATTCAACAGCAACGCGCTGGCGATTGGCGCAATATCATTCGGGAACCCATCAAACCGCATGGGATCAAGTTGATTAAATTGGACGCGAATCTTGCCGTTCGGGAACGAGACGGTGTCCTCCGCCGCGCTGGAGTAGTAAAAACGCAGCTGCATCGACGCGATGCGCGCGCCCGCCAGATAGCCCAGTTCATGAATGGTCAAGCGAGGTTGGGTCCGGCGCGGGTTCTTTTTTTTAAAATCCGCCTGGTCGCCTGACTGAGGGGTAGCGCCGTGAACCTGCCAATCAAACGAAACCACCGACTGGGTGGCGTGTTGAATCGGCCCCGGCAGCGCCAACAGGGCGTGTAACACCGTGTCAGAGGCGCCTTCGTCAAGCGCCCATTCGATTTGAAGGTCGTGTTGGGTTTGTTGTGTGACAGTAAGCGCCGGCGAAAGCAACTGGCCGAACTTCGGGCCGTCCGCCCACGCGTGACACCACCCGCCGATGATAAATAAGACGGGAACAAAACGACACAGGTGCATCGTCTGTCTGGAAGCGTTATTCGTCACGTTCAATTAGCGTCCACCCATCGGGGATGCGCCCATTGGCGATGGTCTCATAGGCGAGGCCGTCAAACACGCGCTCGTCAAATTCATCAACGAGAAACAGCCGTTCGCCGATGTCAACCATATCGTCTTCGGCGCAGGGCGTCGCCAGTTCGCTGCGCCAAAACAAAATTCCAGTGACGGTGTTGAATCCTTTACAGGTCATGGTTATAAGGGCGGCCTCGGCGTAATACTTACACAGCGCTTCGACCAGGGGCGAACCAACCGCTTCGGGTTCGCCCTCATAATGATAAAAACTGGGCTCAGTAAACGCCCTTACCAGAATGCCCTCTTCGTCGACTAGGTGGATGTGCGCGCGTTCATACATATCAGCGTTATTGTATTGCAATCCGCGCGTTTGGTGGACGGGGACGGTCAGGATTGAGCGTTATAGAATCTCAAGGCGCACTTTGGCCAGACCAGCGTGTTCCATGTCGATTTTACGCGCGGCGGCGCGAGAAAGATCGACGATGCGCCCGCCTTTAAACGGCCCGCGGTCGTTGATGCGAACGATGCACTTGCGCCCGTTATCCAGGTTGGTCACACGCAAACGCGTGTTGAAAGGCAATGTCGGGTGGGCCGCGGTCATGGCGTTCATGTTAAACCGCTCGCCGTTGGCGGTGCGGCGGCCATGAAATTTGGGGCCATACCAAGAGGCGGTGCCGACCATATTGTGGTCGCCGCTCTTGGCGATGGCGTCTTTGCTGGGTTTTGTGGTTTTGGGCGATTTGTCGCCGCCAAAGCCAAAGGTCGGCACTGGAATCGGTATACGCACGATCTTAACGCCAGCGCATCCAGTCAAAACTGATAGAAGAACCACCAAGGCCAATAGCCGCACCCATGATGATGAAATTCTTGACCGCTTAATCATCACACACTCCAAATACCAAGACAAAGTCGAGTTTTGGTCTTAAGTATCGTCGGCTAAGTGTAACACTTTAATGACAATATAAAAAGTGAATCTTATCTCCAGTTACTGTAAGTATAATATTGAATACCGTTTAGATGCTCCAACAAAATAGTCAAATCTCTTCCAAATTGATTGTTTTACGGCATAGTCATTTTAATCAAAGCCAATTTCAATGACTGATTCGGAAGCAGCAGTAGGCATGGGTACAACTCTGCTCGCTTCAGTGCAGGCTTTTAGGCCCTTTTGCACAGGCGCTCCCACAGCTGCACTCATGCCGTAACAGGTTTGATTGTATTCAATTTCTGGGATGCTTTTCTGTAACCATTTTATCAGATCGCTTCTACAATGGTTTTTCAATTAAACATGATCCATGGGGTGAAAGATGAAAACCTATTTTGACTTTGTTGAGTGCGAGTCGGGCGATGGGCGTTGTTATGCGCTAAGCCATGAGACCGTCTGTTGGCGGCACCTTCACGAGCGTGAGAATTACTGTAAGCGCATTATCAAAGAGGCCCACGCCGGGGCGTCGTTTGTTGGCTGGGTGTTGGCTGGGGTCGACTTGAGCGGCGCCCAACTCAGCGGCGCTGACTTTTCGTTCGCGATGATGGCGGGCTGTTCGCTTCAAGGCGCTGACCTCGCGGGGTGTAACTTCTCGCGCGCCAATCTCGAAGGCGCCAACCTGCGCGAGGCCATCTTAAATCAGGCCAATTTAGAGTTCGCCATTCTAGGCGGCGCCAACTTGTCAGGCGCCCAATTGGTTGGCGCCAATCTCAAGCGCTCAAACCTGGTCGGCGCCATCGCACACAACACAGATTGTAAAAACGCCGAGTTCTTTTATTCACGGCCCGCGCGGGCGGATTTCTCAAACGCCAACTTTGAGAACGCTGATATCACCCGCGCCATCTTCAGGCAAGCCAAACTCATCAACGCCAACCTGAGCGGCGCCCATGGCAAGGCCAACTTTGACGGCGCCGATCTAAAGGGGGCGGCCCAGTCATGATCTTTAAACCGTTTTTCTTTGAAGATGTGAACGAAGTGAACACATACATCATCGGCTGCCCTGAGAGCAGAGAGTGCGTATTGATTGACGCGGGCGCTGACAGCCCCGAGTATGACGCGCTGCTCGAACAACACGGCGCCACACTGACCAGTGTGTTCTTGACTCATATTCATTGGGACCACGACCAGGCGCTGGATGAAATCGCCAGGCGTTTCAACATCCCGGTCTATTCAATGACAGGCGAGACAGCCAACGGAAAGAAAATCACCGAAGGCGATTCTGTCCCTATCGGAAAACTAAAAAACACCGTCTACATCACCACCGGCCACACGCCCAATTCGCTTAGCCTGGTAGTCGAAACTAAAATCGCGTTTGTGGGCGACGCCATTTTCGCAGGTTCTATCGGCGGGACCAGCAGCGACGAACTCAAACAAGAAGAGATTGGGGGCATTCAAACCAAACTGTTCGCCCTGCCCAATGATTGCCTGTTGTGTTCGGGCCACGGCCCCATCACCACGGTCGGCATAGAGAAACGCGCCAACCCGTTTGTGTGTATGAGTTAATGGATTGAATGAAACGAAACCCGCCGCTTGATTTGCTATTTCTCACTCAGATTGTCGCCGGGCTGGCGGTCTTGTTTTATCTGGCTTCGATGCGCGATGTGGTATTGCGCTTTGTTCCCGACGACGCCTTTTATTATTTCACCATCGCCCGCAACTGGGCGGGAGGGACGCCCTCTAGTTTCGATGGGCTGACCTACACCAATGGCTATCACCCGCTTTGGCAATGGCTGTTAATTCCAATCGCCTACTTGATTCGCGAGGCCGACCTGTTCGCCCGCGCGGCAACGATTCTGGGCTTACTCTCATACGCCGCAGCAGCCTTGCTGACGCGGCGGGCGTTAACGCGGGAGCAAAATCCCTACGCCTGGTTTGCGATTGTGTGGACGATATCGGCGCTGCTGTTTTCCCCTGTGTATGGCATGGAAGGCCCCCTGTGCGTCATGTTGTTCTCATGCTTGTGGCTGCTGTCTGCGACGCCAAACCCGCTCTCTACCCGACGCGCCATTTTGATTGGCCTGATTTCGGGTTTGTTTGGCCTTTCTCGAATCGACCACCTGGTCTGGATCATTGCCTTAGACGGCTGGCTCATCTGGCAATGGCCGCAAAAAAAACTCACGTTCAAATCACTGTTCGTTGCGGGAGCAATTCAAGCAACACTGGTAATTGGCTATCTCGCGTCAAATTATCTGGTGTGGGGCCATTGGCTGCCGGTCAGCGCGTTGATCAAAGTGGCGCGGTCGGGGGCCTTTGGCCTCGATATCCCATACAGCATTCTCTATTGGACGTCGCTGGCCGCGCTGGCGCCTAGCCTATGGGCGGCAACCAAACGCGACGCCCGCGCCTGGCTCGGAATCGGCACTATCATTTATGTCATCATGATTCTGATGCGCGGCGGTCAAGAAACGTGGGACTGGTATTTCGCCCTGCCTGCGTTTTCGTTGGGCATACTCTTGCCTTCGTATTTGCGCGAAACGCATGTTGTTCCACGCCGTTGGCGCAATGGGGTTTTGGGGTTGATATGCCTGGTGACTTTTATTCACACCAGCGGCGAGATCCTCTTTAACCGCAGCGAATTTGTCTCGGCCTACGACAACGCCGTCGCATTGGCGGAATATGATGAATATACATACACCTTCGCGTATTCAGACTGTGGTACTCTAGGCTATTTCTCGCGTCAGCGCTGGCTCAACATGGACGGACTTACTCTCGACTTTACCTTTCAAGACGCGCTGCGCGAAAAGCGTCTGGCGCAATGGCTGACCGATCATGGGCTGAACGCCTACGTCGACTATGATCAGCCCCCATTGCCGACCGAGGCCAAGGTCTATTCATGGCCGGGAATCGGCTATCATCACGACACCGTTGTTCTCAAACTCGAACCCGGCCCGTCATTAGGCAATGGCCGCCGCATTATGAATGTGGTTGAGATATTACCGGAGACAAGCAAACCGTAATTAGGGAACCGCGCCTTGGTCGTGAGAGGTGATCTTGTAGAGGGCGTTTCCGAAGAGGGTTTGTTTGTAGGGCATGGCGCGTTCCCACTGGCCATAGATGTCTTTGAGCCAATGGGCGATGTCAGGAAAGCGCTTCAAGATGTTTTCGCTCTCTCCGATGTCTTTTTTTAGATCAAACAACATTTCTTTACCGTCGATTTCGAGCCATTTCCACTTGCCCCAGCGCACCGCCCGTTGGTTATGAAAGTCGTTTCGCCAGACCAGAGTTTGTTCGACCGGGTTGCGGTATCCAGTCAGGTAGGGCAACAAGTCCATGCCGTCGAGTTTGCGGGTCGGCCTGACCATCGCGGCTGAGAGCAAGGTCGCTGTCAGGTCCATGGTGATCGCGGCTTGTGGGTTGGTATCGCCCGCAGGCAACACCCCCGGCCAGCGCATCACACACGGCACACGGATACCGCCTTCCCATAGATGGCCTTTTTGCCCGCACAGCGGCGCATTGCGCGACGAGCGGTCGCCGCCGTTGTCGCTGCAGAACACCACCAGGGTGTTTTTCTCAAGCCCGCTTTTGTTCAACTGGTCGAGAATCTTGCCCACGCCCACATCGACTTGTTCGACCATGCGAATGTACGCCGCCCGGTCTTTTTCGACCCAGTTCTTGCCGCTAACGATTTCTTTTTCGCGGTCGTCCGGCCCCTGCATGGGCCAGTGAGGCGCGTTGTAAGCAACATAGGCGAAAAACGGTTGGTCTTTTTTGCGATTCAAAAAATCGACCGCCTGATCGGTAATCAGGTCGGTGATATAGCCGTCGCGTTTGATTGGTTCGTTATTAAGGTAGAGGTCGCGCTCGCCATTTGAGATGATGTGTTTGAAATAGTCGAGGTTGCCGCCCAGGTGGCCAAAAAATTCATCGAAGCCATGTTGGCTGGGGCGCCAGTCATGGCGTTCGCCCAAGTGCCACTTGCCAAACATGCCCGTCGCGAAGCCCGCTTGTTTGAACATTGTCGCGATGGTGGTTTCAGATTGTGCGAGGCCTACAGTATTAACGCCAGTGTAGAGCGCCCACTCAAGGTTAGGACAGCGCGCCTGGCGGCGCCCGGTCAATAGCGCGCAACGGCTGGGCGTACACACCGGGGCCGATGCGTAATAGTCAGTCAGACGTACGCCATCAGCCGCCAGGCGGTCGAGGTTGGGCGTCTGGATATCAGTGCAGCCGTAGCATCCTAAGTCGCCATAGCCGAGGTCGTCGGCCAAGATGAGCACCACATTGGCGGTTTGGGGCGCGTCGTCGCCAGCGTATGGTTGTCGTGTCAGGGACGCCGCCGACAGCGCGGCGGCTTGAAGAAAGGTGCGTCGGTCAAGGCGGGGCATGAAGAGGGCGCGTCCTTTCCGGCGATACGGGGATGCTGTAGCCGGGGCGGGACTTGAACCCGCACGACGTT
This sequence comes from uncultured bacterium, assembly GCA_964556895.1. GTDB lineage: Bacteria > Hinthialibacterota > Hinthialibacteria > Hinthialibacterales > Hinthialibacteraceae > Hinthialibacter. Next base: position 81,581 of record CAZKYC010000004.1, read on the forward strand.
GCCGCCAAGGGATTTTAAGTCCCTCGTGTCTACCATTCCACCACCCGGCCAGCGATACAATAGTAATCACAAAGGCCAGTTAGGTGAATGGTTTTGAACGTTCAATTTCAATAATACGTTCGACCATCTTTGAACATCCATATTGTTAGGCGCTTCGCGGCTTCAAGGGCTGTCGTCGATTCGCGGCCTTGCCCTTGGCGCCCAGCCCTTCGCCTTCTCTTATACATCGATAAGAAGCAGAATGGTTACGGTGTTTTCGAACCAAATCCGTTCGTATCATCGCTGGAGGCCAAAGACCGACCCAGCGTTTTCACTTTTAGCCAATGAATCGAGATTGCTTTGGTCGTTTCACTCCCTCGCGATGACACATGACGACTTAGTGGAACCGTCAGTGGCGGAGTGGATGATCAACTCTCAAGTTTTAGCAGGGCGGGATGAGAGCAACGAATCCCGCCATTGAATATCACAAAGGGCCTTGCGGCGGGTATCGCTAACGCTCTACCCGCCCTACTTGGATAATTCAACAAAGTTGATGACACTAATAGTAAAATTTTAATTAACCCATGCAAAAACTCACAGCGCTCATTCCAACGTTTAACGAAGAAGCCAACCTGCCCGACTGCCTAGAAAGCGTCAAATGGGCCGACGAGATCTTCGTGGTCGATTCGTTCTCAACCGACCGCACCGTCGAAATCGCCCGTGAGTATGGCGCGCGCGTCGAACAGCATGAATACCTCAACAACGCCGCCCAAAAAAACTGGGCCATCCCCCAATGCACCCACGAATGGATCGTCATCGTCGAGGCCGACGAGCGCATGACGCCGGAACTCGAGCAGGAAATTTTCGCCCTGTTTAAACAACCTATGAAACACGACGCCTACTTCGTCTATCGCCGCAATTTCGTCTTTGGCCGCGAGGTGCGCCACGGCGGCTGGAACCGCGACAAGGCGGTTCGGCTTATTCACCGCAACTGCCGCTACGGAGAGCGCCAATTGGCCGCCGAGGTTGTGCTTGAGCGCCCTGCGGGCTGGCTGCGCGGGCGCATGCCTCATTACCCCTATCGCGAGTTCGACCAGTTTTATACCAAGTTTCAGCGCTACACCTCATGGGGCGCGATTGAGCTGAACAAACAGGGGGTGCGCTCAAATTGGGTAAAGATCGGTTTGCATCCGCTCTATGGGTTTTTTAAGCAATACATTCTCAGGCGTGGGTTTCTCGACGGGTATATCGGCTTGATTTTGGCAGGACAAACCGCCAGTTATACATTCACCAAATATGCCAAACTCTGGTACATTCAACAAATTGAAGAAAAAACGGTAAACTAAAC
>CAZKYC010000004.1:83007-95166 GCA_964556895.1 uncultured bacterium
CAGGCCTGATTCAAAAAAGACTAGAGTTTTTTTTGATTGAAATTCAATGTCGAATACGAGTGATCTATGAACGACCAAACTTCAGACGTCTTACTTGACGTTCAAAACCTAAAAACCCAGTTTTTTACCGTTGACGGCGTGGGCCGCGCAGTCGACGGCGTCTCGTTTCAAGTCAAACGCGGCGAGACTCTCGGCCTGGTGGGCGAGTCGGGCTGCGGCAAGAGCATGACCTCGCTGTCTATTCTTAGGTTGGTACCCAACCCGCCGGGGCGCATCGTTGACGGCAAGATTTTCTTCAAAGGCCAAGACCTGCTGTCGCTGTCTGAAAAAGCGATGCGCAAAATTCGCGGCAACCAGATTTCCATGATCTTTCAGGAACCCATGACCGCGCTCAACCCGGTGTTTACGGTGGGCGAGCAGATCGCCGAAGTCTATCGCATCCATCGCCAGATGGGGCGGCGCGACGCTTTTAACGCCGCGGTCGAAATGATGGAGAAGGTGCGCATCCCCGCCGCGCCCCAACGCGCCAAAGAATACCCTCACCAGTTGTCAGGCGGCATGCGCCAGCGCATCATGATCGCCATGGCGCTGGCCTGCGATCCTGACCTGTTGATCGCCGACGAGCCGACCACCGCGCTCGACGTGACCGTCCAGGCCCAGATTTTGGCGCTGATGGAAGACCTGAAAGAACGCATGAACGCCTCCATCATACTCATTACACATGACTTAGGCGTAATCGCCGAAGTCGCCGACCGGGTGGCGGTGATGTACGCCGGGCAGATTGTCGAAGAATCGCCTGCTGACTTGGTCTTTTCTGAACCTCAACATCCCTACACACAGGGGCTGTTGCGCTCGATTCCATCCATGACCGAAGAAACCCAAAAACGTCTCAATGTCATTCAGGGCACGGTGCCCAGCCCGTTTCTTTATCCCGAACATTGCCGCTTTGCGCCGCGCTGTGAGCAGCGATTTGAGCCCTGCGAACAAGAGGTGTGCCCCGAAATTCAGACCGGGGAGGGGCGAACGGTGCGTTGTTTCTTACATGACCCCTCCAAACAGAGCCTGGCGGGGGCGCAATGACAAATTTATCTTCTAGCGGTTGAACCTTGGGCGGGTTTGACTATAATTTCCCTCTGCGTAAATGAATTGGAGACAAGAACCATGAAGCAAGACATTCATCCGAACTATTACTTGACCAAGGTGCACTGCGCCTGCGGCAATGAATTTGAAGTTGGCGGCAGCGTCACCGAGTTGAAAGTCGAAATCTGCTCCGCCTGCCATCCGTTTTACACCGGCAAGCAAAAACACGCCACCAAGGGCGGGCGTATCGAGCGCTTCAAAAAGAAATACGGCATGTAATTCTTTAGTTGCCTACATTACACCCACCACCGGGGCGGTCGAATGACCGTCCCGGTTTTGTTTGTCAGATTGTGAGAAAACTTCGCCATTGATTCTATGTTCGAGTTTTACATGACGACAGGTCGCTCCCTTTCCCTATGAGAGAGTCCGCCGCGGCGGATACGGGCGCGCTTTACGCACATTTTTTTGACAAACGCTCTACACCCTCTTCTTGGCTATTTGCGTAGCGCGCTTTTGTGATATGTTTTCACCAAGGCAGATCAATACGAACAACCAAAGCGACGAAACCATGAAAATCATCACAGACTCTATTCACGTTGAGACCAAGGGCGACTCGCATATCATCGACCTGACGCCCAAAATGAAGGCCGTGTTAAACGAAAGCGGCATGCGCGAAGGCCAGATGACCGTGTTCGCTCCCGGCGCGACCGCCGGGATCAGCACCATCGAATTTGAACCCGGCTTGCTCAAAGACGTGCCCGCCGCGCTGGAGAAAATCGCCCCCTCAAACGCAGCCTACCACCACGATATGACCTGGCATGACGGCAACGGCCATTCACACGTTCGCGCCACACTGATCGGGCCGTCGATGACCGTGCCTTTTGTTGACTCGCAATTCACACTGGGTACCTGGCAACAGGTCATTCTACTCGACTTCGACAACCGCCCGCGCAGCCGCAGCATCGTCGCTCAGCTGATTGGGGAATAGCTCGCCATGCCGCCGAAAAACGATTGGAAGAAGCGCCCCGCCAAAGAGCGCATCGGCAAGATCGTCGCCATCCTCAAAGATGAACATGACGATGAGTGCGGACTGAAATTTAACACCCCGTTTGAACTCTTGATCGCGACGATTCTTTCAGCGCAATGCACCGACGAGCGCGTCAATCAAGTCACGCCCGCGTTGTTTAAGAAGTTCCCAACCCCGAAGAAAATGGCGCAGGCGGACGTAGAAGACCTGGAAGAGATGGTTCGCTCGACGGGCTTTTTTCGCCAGAAGGCGAAGTCGATTCTGGCCGTGGCTGAAGCGTTGCATGAGAACTACAACGACGAAGCGCCTAACGATATGGATGCGTTGACCGCGCTGCCGGGCATTGGCCGCAAGACCGCCAACGTCCTACTCGGCGTCGCCTACGGCCAGGCGGCCATGCCGGTGGATACTCACGTCAAGCGGCTGTCAAACCGCCTCGGCCTTACCAAACAGTCAAACCCCGACAAGATCGAACAAGACCTTTTACAACTGGTGGATGAAGACGAACAGACGGGCTTTTCGCATCGCCTAATCTGGCATGGCCGCCGGGTCTGTTTCGCCCGAAAGCCAAACTGCGGCGAATGTGCGCTGGCGCCCTTCTGCCCGTCAGAGGGCAAAGAATAAATGAGAGCGCCACTGTCTACAGTGGCCTTCGCTCAATGCGCGTGTAGACACGCGCGCTCCTAATCCCAGTTCTAGTCCCATAGGGTAGGATTCATTTCATTCATCCCACCATGTGGTTATCAAAACGATTCATTGGTGGGATTCGCTTTGCTCATCACCACCCTAGTTGGGGGCTGGTAGAGTGGCCTCATTCGCCACGGCGAATAGCCCACCATGCAAGGTCACCGTTTTATCGCGGCGGATCGATTAGGCGCGAGCCACCCCACAAAAAGCAATGGAGGGCGAGGCTCCCGCCGAGCCGTACAAAAATACTCTCACTTCAGGCTCACCAGGAAGTTCGCCCTCCAATAAACGAGCGCCGCTAGTCTTATTCAAACACCGACCCGAAGCGTTTTTGTTCGGTCATGGGGCCGATCAATTCGACGAAGGTGCCGTCTGGGTCTTTGACCATGACAAAGTGGCGCTTGCCCAGGGGGATCGGCGTCTCGCCCAATAATTTCACTTTGTGTTTTTTGATGCGTTCCACAAACGGCGCCAGTTCGCGTACGTTGATCGTAATATATTGGACGCCCGTGTTGGTATGAATAAACTGGTTTGTTTGTTTTTTGGCCTTGTCGCCGAAGGTTATCAGTTTTAATTGAGTCGCGTCTTCGCCTGACCCGAGTTTCAACACGCGCACTTGAATCGGCAGCGAGTCGGTCAGCCCTGAGCGTTTGCCAAAATCGGCGTCGACTTCAAATCCGGGCTGTTCGGTCATGCCGACTACTTCGGTATAAAATTTGACGGAGGCTTCGAGGTCGCTGACGATCATGCCGATTTGAATGACCTTACTGGTAAATTCTTCCTCGGCGCTGAATGCGGGTGCAATCAATAAAGCGGCGATAAACAGGCTCAAGATAGAACGGCGCATGGCGTTTCTCCTTTGGTTGAATCAGAATAGTTCGTATTGCATGAGCATAGAGAATTCAGGCGCGGTTGGTCAATAGAAAGCGGCGTAAAATTATTGATTGAGTGGATAGGGCGGTTGATTAAACTGACAGTCGGTCGGTTTTTGAAAGAGGCGCCAGTGGATGCCTAAATTGTTTTGCGCGCCAAAGAGTTTAGAGCGTTTGACAAAATTGCGTTAAGAATAACAGGCAGAAGTAGCTGAAAAAACAATACCCGCATTGAAATTTCGCCTCAAAAAAAGAGTAGATGGTCTAATTCTGGTGTGATACTGTAAATTGTTGAACAGCATTGATAGCCGCCTCAAGAACCAACCTTCCAGCGAAAGAGGAGTCGCCGCCCCAACATCCAACCATTTTGTCGTCAGACAAGTAGAGTGTAGTGAACACAAGTCGTTGATTTTTGACAGGCTAGAAGCGCCTAGATATACTGTTGCATACGTTTGAGCGTTCAAAAGGCCATGCTATGTCCACAAAAATGATACAGGTAAAAATTGTTGGCGCCACCGGGTATTCGGGCGGCGAATTAATTCGTATATTGCTCAACCACCCACAGGTTGAGATTGCGGCGATTACCGCTTCGAGCGTGACCGGGCCGACGCCCATTCACGTCTTCTGGCCCGCCCTGCGCGATAGAGTACATGTTCTTGTCACCAAAGAAGTTCCAGGCGAAGCCGACGGCGTTGACGTGGTGTTTGTCTGCACCCCACACGGGGCGGCGATGGCGATTGTGCCTGCGTATATTGAGAAGGGCGCCGTAGTCATCGACCTCTCCGCCGACTTTCGCTTTAACGACCCCGCTGACCGCGCAGGCTGGTATGAGGGCGAACACACCGCGCCTGAACTCTGTAAGCAGGCCGTCTATGGCATGCCGGAACTGTTTCGCGACGACGTGCGCGGCGCCCAGTTGATCGCTAACCCGGGCTGTTACCCGACAGGGTCAATTTTAAGTTTGTACCCTGGAATTCAATCAGGGATCATTCACCCAAGCGGGATACACATCAGCGCCGCTTCAGGCGTGACGGGCGCGGGCAAGAAGCCCAAGCCTCACCTTCACCACCCCGAGCTCGACCAAAACTTTCTCGCCTATCGAATCGGCAAACACCAACATCTGCCTGAGATCAAAAGCGTGTTGGCCCGCGCATCGGGCAAAGCGGTCTCACTGTCGTTTGTGCCTCACCTGTTGCCGCTTCAGCGCGGCATCCTCACAACCATTTTTTGCCCAAAAAGCGATGGCGCGTCATTAGATGGTCTATGGGCGGCGTATGACCAGGCGTATCGCGACGAACCGTTCATTCGTTTGTATCCACTCGGCGAAGCGCCGTCGCTTCACGCCGTTCGCGAGACCAACTTCTTAGACATCTCGCTGCATGAAGACGCGACCACCGGTGAGATCATCATCGTTTCAGCCGAAGACAATTTGGTCAAAGGGGCGGCGGGACAGGCCGTCCAAAATATGAATTTGCGCATGGGACTCGCGGAAGAAACGGGGCTTTTGCCCGCCGCGCGCGCCCACGTTTCAAATTAACCCAGGGAGCCTGAAACCAAGACAATGATATACACCAGCCGACTACGCGTTGTAATTTTCATTCTAGTAACGGCGGCTTTGGCCGCGCCTTCATTCGCCGCCCGAAACCGCCCGCTTCAACCGCCAGCACAAGCGCCCCATTTCTCCTTGCTCGAAACTGGCGACGGCTTTTCGGTGGTGCGTTTTTCGCAGCCTGAAGATACTTCCGCACCCAAACTCGACGCATCGGCGTTTATTGCGATACCCCCTGACGCGGAATTTACTGTAACCCCGGTCGCGTGGAACATTCAAATTGAACGCAACCGCCAGATGGAAGAAATCTATGAAGGGTCAACGGCGACACTGAGTGAATCCGCCACCAACCCACTCACGTTTTTAGACAACGCATTCACTACAGACCGGCGCCGGTATCATGAAATCGACGTAATCGAACTGACGTTTTCGCCTCTGTCAGATTCGCCGCAGTCTGCGACGCTGCCAACCTATAAGCGCGATAAGATTCACCTCAACAGCCTTGACGTTAAAGTGAGTTGGTCAGGCGGCGGCGAGCGCGTCCCCCAAGGCCAGCGCTCCATTGACGCGGGCTATGAGCGCATGTTTCGCAACTTGGTGTTGAACCATGAACAGGTCAGTTCAATGCGCCGCAAGCGCGCCGCGGTTGCTGAAGAAGTCGAACAAGGCTTTCACGCGCCTTCGATAGGCTACAGCATTGACGCCGCCTTACAAAACGCGGCCGTCGCGGCGCTCGAAGCCCGCAAAGACGCGGTGCGCATCAAAGTCGAAAGCGACGCGGTGTATGCGATCCGGCCAGAACAATTGGCCGCGTTAGGCGTTGATCCAAAGACGGTTGATCTCGATCAGGTGCGCATCTGGCACAAGAGCGAAGAACAACCCTCCGCTGTGATTGACAGCGACGGCGCCTTTGGCGGCGAAGACGCCATCTGTTTCTTCGGCCAGGCGTCTGACTCGTATTACACCCGCTTCGGCCATTATTTCATCACCTGGTCAGCGCTTGATTCAGAGCCGCGGCGAGTTGATTCTCAGGCGTTGGCCCCCAAAGACGAGGGCCAGCCCGTCTTGACCGCCGAATTGAAATACAGCCAAGAAAAAGTGTTAGTCAAAACCGGCCTGCGCACGTTTGACTGGTTCCACATTCAAATGGACCATCTCGAAGAAGTGATCAAACTTCCGCTCGACGGCCTAGCGCCGGAGGGCGTGGTTGAAATTGAAATTGACTATCTCAACAAGATGCGCAACCTGCCAGGCTTTTCTCTAACGCTGGGCGAGGCGCAAAAACATTTTCGCACCCGGCCTGACGAAGCCACCGCGGCGGTGTTTGTGGTCTCAGCGTCGGGGTTGATTGAAACGCCGACCCTGGCGATTCGGCTTGATAAAGAACCAACACCCAACGCTGGCCCGGCTGGCTTGAGCGACAAAATCAGCGAGAAGCAATTTTTGTTTATCGACGCGATCACGGTGCGGTACCCTCGCTCAATCAACCTCAACAACACCCCTATCGCGATGGAACAGTCTGAGTCGGTCCCGGCGGCGGTGCAGATAGAATCGGCCTCGTATGACAAAAGCCGGCCCTGGGGCCTGTGGGCGGTCAACGACGGGCGCCTGACCGGGCATTACGACTTCTCTCAACTGGGCGACAGCGTCGCCTTTGAAACGCCCCAAACCGCCTGGCAGTTTCTCGTCATCGAACAAGACGCCCAGTTGCCCGCGCCCGCTGAGATTGGGTTGGATTATGCTTCCACGCTGCGACATAAAGACCAGGGGCATGACTATCTCATCATCGCCCATCAGTCACTGATGAACAGCGTCGCGCCGCTGGCGGAACGGCGACGAAACGACGGCTTTAACGTGTTGTTGGTTGACGTTCAAGATATCTATGACGAATTCAATTTTGGCTATCCCGACATCGAAGCCATTAAGCGCTTCCTGCGCTACGGCCAGTCAGAATGGAACGGCCTCTCGCCTGAATTTGTTGTGTTGGTCGGAGACTCGTCATGGGACCACCGCGACAATGAAGGCACGGGAATGTTCGACCAGATCCCCACCTTCGCGCCTGCATCCAACCCACAGCGGTTTGCGTCAGACGAACACTACGCCTACTTGTGGGGCGGCGAAAACGATTACTACTTTGACGTTATCTTAGGGCGCATCTCGTTGCGCACGCCCAAAGAAGTCAGTGATTATGTGACCAAGATAGCCGTATACGAAGACAAAGCGCCCGTGGGGCCGTGGAAGATTCGCAACCTGATCGTGACCGACGATACCTTCGAGCGCTACGCGGCCCGCCAGGCTGAGACCAGCGTCCCACCGTTTGTGGAGAACATATTCATCGACCAGGTCAAATACCCACATGTGACCAACCCCTACCTGTATCACCGCTTTTATGGCACGGAAGACGCCGCGCTTCAGGAATATCTCAACAAAAAATACAGCCCCGAAACCACGCTGGCGATTTTAGACAACCTCGACCAGGGCGCGCTGGTGTTTCAATACATCGGCCACGGCGGCAACCAATTGTGGTCGCATGAACGCATCTTCTACGGCACCGCCCGCCCCACCAGCAACGTGCTGGAACTGCAACCCAATACAAAGTTCCCCTTCGTGATCAGCTGGTCATGTTTGACGGGCTATCTCAATTACAACCGCCCGCCGTTTCATATCTGTTTGTCTGAAGAACTGATCCGTTACCCCGACCGCGGCGGCATCGCCATGTGGGGGCCCAGCGGCGGCGGCACCACCGACCAACACATGGTCATGGCCCATCTGGTGTTTCGGCTTTTGTTCGAGAACGGCCTCACCCGCCTAGGCGAAGCCGCCTCCTTTACCAAGACCGAGTTTATGCACACTTACACGAATTCTGACCTGATCGACCAATACGTCTTGTTTGGCGACCCGGCGATTGAACTCGACATGCCGACAGTCAAACTCGAAGTGACCGCGGGCAACGACTTCTACTACCAGAGCGAAGAGATGGAGTACGCCGTCGCCGCCGAGGGGGTCGGGTTTTCCACCGGACAGGCGGTCGTCTCTATGTCAGTGGGGCGCGATGTGATTTATGAAAGCAAGCCGTTCTCATTCAAAGGCTCAACGATTCAACATTCATTCGCCGCCACGGTCGATTCTGCGTTCGCCACCGCGTCCGTGCGTGTTTACGCCTGGAACGAACAGCTCAACCAAGACGCCTGGGGCGGAGTTGAGATCCCAAAGTTTGAATCAACCCTCGCGCTAACGGATGGCGCCGTCGAGACTGAAGGCGATGAAACGGTAATCGAGTTTACGGTCAAAAACCAGTCGCCGTTCCCCGTCGACGGCGCTGAAGTCAAATTGTATTTAGACTCTCAACCCGAACATCTCGCGCTCGGCCCCATCAAACCGCGCGGCTCCATCACCGCCGTCTGGCAGGGCGCGCTGCCGAAGAGCGCTGTCCGCGCAAAGATTGAGTTGGTCGAAGATGCTTACCTGAATATCAAGGCCGACAACCAAGCCAACAATTTAACCTTTGACCTGCCGATTGAGTTTGGCCATCCCATCGCGCCTATTTTGAGCGACATGCGCGCCAGCATCCCTGATCTAATCAGCGGCGATTCGGTGAGGCTGCGCATCCCGTTTGAAAACATCAACGGCGCCACCCGCGAATCGCTCAACGCGAAACTGATTGGCCTCGGCGCCGATGAAACAATTGTAGGCGTCACGCTCGACGCAGGCCGCGACCGCACGGTCGATTTTCGGGTCGAACTGCCTGAAGCGGGAACGGCGGATTATGTACTTCGCGTCACTGACGGCGACTATCAAAATGACTATCCATTATCGTTAGAAATTTGGGGACAGCCTGACCTGGCGTTGGCCGAAGGCGGGCTGACATATAAGCCCGAACAACCCATCGTCGGAAAAACCATTTTCTTTAAAACCTCGGTGTATAACGTGGGCGACGGCCCGGCCAACGACGTCAGAATCGAAGCCTATCTGGGCGACCCGGCTGAGAAGAAGCGCCTGCTGCCGTTCAACCGCTCCCAGCGCACCTCCATTCAGCGGCTTGAGCCGGGCGAGATCAAACACATCGAGATGCGCTGGGACCCAAACGGCTATGAACACGTCGGTTCCAACCAGATTTATATCGTCGCCGACCCCAATAACCGCATTCAAGAAATTGATGAAACCAATAACAAAGCCGGAACGGTCGTCACCTTGGCCAACCTGCCTGACTTAAAAGTTGAATCGTGGATGGACCACGAACTGAAACGCAAGAAAAAAACGCCCATCCCCATTTGGGGCGAGCCGCTTGAAGTCAAAGTGCGCACCCGAAACGTGGGCGACTCAGACGCTGAATATGTGCGCATGACTGTCCACCACAACCAAGATGAACTGACCCATTTCTTTGACGTCGTCAAAAAGAACGGCCTGGCCGAGACGCGTTTTGATATCCCGCTGACGTCAAACAAAAACACCCTTCAAGTGGTGATGGACAAATATGACCTGATCGGCGAAAAGGGCGAAGCCGACGGCGATGACAACAACACATCGCTTGAGAAACGCTATGACTTTGACCTGCAGATGCCGCTGGCGCCCGTTGTCAATAACGCCCGCGTCTATCAGGTAACCAGCGAAGACCAGTTTACCGCTGGGTGGATGGAGTTTTTGGCCTTTCATGAAATCGAACAGCGCATCGAAGTCATCCCGGCGGTCAATGAGTTTCGCTTTCGAGTCATCCCGGCGTTTGTGATGGACGAATCTGCCTTCAATTATCGAAACCCGCTCAAAGACTGGTATTGGTTCTCGCGGTTTAACGTGTTTGTCAGCGGGCTGGAAGCAGCCAAGATTCTGCCGGTCAGCGTTCCATCAGCGATGGGCGACTATCGGGTGTCGGTCAAACTCGCCAGCCCTGATTTTGAGAAGCGCGACGTTAGCGACGCCGAACTCAACAGTTCGACGCCCAGCCTCCAGATCAAGACTGCGGGCGACGCTGACTACAAAACCATCGATTACGCCGACTATCTTGAGAATGACGGCGTGGTGTCGTTGGGCGTGAAATCGGTTCTTGATAACCAATTCTTCATCGACTTCAAAACCATGCCCGGCTTGTTTTCGACCAACGTCTCTGACGTCATGTTTGAGCGGGCGAAAGGCGAAGGCCCGGTCAGCGCCGATTACATATCGCCGCTGTTCCCGGCGGCGGGCGCGACCGGGCGCCCCTCAACGTTGACCTGGGAGGCGGGCGCGCCCGAAGGGTCGTCAATCACCTTCTGGGCGCGCTGGGCCAACCAACAGGCAAACGGCTCGCTGCAATACTTCCCCTGGGCCAAGCGCACCGACGGCGCAAAACAAACACTCACGCTCAGCGGCAAGGGCGATTTTATTCAATACCGGGCGCGGTTCACCGTCAACGAACACGAGTTTACAACGCCGTGGCTGAAAAACGTGTCGCTCAGCATCCCGGCGCGCGAAGCGAGAAATACCACAAATCAGGCCGCCGCCCGTTGACGCAGAGAAGCGAGAACACTATTTCTTCTGTTATAGTAGCGATCAAAAACACCGTGCGGATGGAAGCCCCATGACTGGGTCTATCGCTGCGCCCCAAGGCGCGCTCACCGCACAAATTTTTATATGCTCTGAGGCGTATTTGATCCGTCACTAGAAGGGAAACAGCCGTGGCGTCAATTGATGTGTCAAACTATCTTCAACGCGGCCGTCAAGCGACTAAAGACGGCGAGTTTGAACTGGCGGAACGTTACTTCAACCAGGTGTTAGACCAGTTTCCTGAAAACGAAGAAGCCCAGCGCGGCATCGAATCAATTGGCGTCGAACGCGCCCGCCGCCAAAAAAACCCGGTCGGGTGGTACGCCGGGCTGGCGGGCGGCCTGGTGATGAAAGCCCTCGGCAAGACCCAAAAAGCCTACGATACACTCAAGTTTCAACACCAGGTCAAACCCAACGACGCCAAGGCCGCCTTGGCGCTGGCGCGTTGCGCGGCGAAATTAGAGAAACACCAAGAAGCCTGCAGCGCCTACCAGGTCGTGCTCAAACAAGACCCCAACCACCAGGGCGCGCTGCGCGAAGCGGCCGAATCGCTGGTGGTGTTAGGCCGCCACGGCGAAGCGACCAAACTGCTTCAGCGGCTGGTGTCGCTGCGCCCCAATGACGATAAACTCGTTCACCGCATGCGCGATGTGTCGGCGATGGATTACGCCCAGGTCGGAATTCCCGAAGACCTCAAGGCCCGCCGCCGTGAGATGGAAAAAGAAAAACTCGACGCGCTCGACTCTGAAGAGTTTATGGAGAAACTCAACAAACTTCTCGAAGCCTACAAAGCCAGCCCCGACGACCACCACATCGGCGTCTCAGTCGCGGCCCACTATCTCAGCGGCAACCACCTCAAACAGGCCTCAAAAGTGTTGGCGTTGATCTTAGACAAAAACCCCAACTTCGAACCCGCCAAACTCCAACAGGCCCGGGTGTGGCGCCGGACGGGCGAACTTGATATTTGCGTCGGGCTGTATGACGACCTGCTTCAACAACACCCCGGCGACCTTGAGATCATCGACGAAAGGCTCGACGCCAAGGCCGCCCTGCTCGAATCGCGCCGCAACTCGCCGCAATGGAGCAAAGACGATTTTAACCAGCTGGAAACCCTAAAAGTCGAACGCCAAAAAGTTCGCATTACACGTCTCGAAGCCTTGCTCAAAGACCACCCCGAACGAAGCCCCCAACGCGCCGAACTGGGCGAGTTGTTGCTCAAGTTTGGCCGCACTCAGGAGGCCATCACCAACTTACAGCGCTTGATTCACGAACCGTCATGGGCGGGCAAAGGGTTTTTCTTGTTGGGGCAGTGTTTTCGCGCCCAAAGCGACATGCCGCTGGCGGTGCAGCAATTTGAAAAGGCGCTCGATTTTTTTAAGAACAAGGGCTACTCGCATGTGCCCTCTCAGGAACTCAAAGACGTC
>CAZKYC010000005.1:0-19575 GCA_964556895.1 uncultured bacterium
GGATTGTCTATTATTGAAAGGACGAATATCGTTTTTTGACCCAATCCCAGGTCATTCAGCAAGGGAAGTGCTCAAATATCGGAAGAACCATTTTTATCCTCAAATTGGGGAGGGCGAGGCTCCCGCCGAGCCGCGAGAATACGAAACGGGAGTATTTGTCTTTATTTTAACTATTGAGTATATTTTTGTATAATGAATGAATTAAACTACTCGAAAGACCTGATTATGAATTTCGCAGCGAACTTCCAAAAAACATCAGAAGGCTATGTCGCCTTTGTTGAAGAGCTGCCAGGCGCCAATACTCAAGGCGCGACGCTCGAAGAAGCGCGCGAAAGCTTCAAAGAATCAATCGAACTCATCATCGAAACCAACAGGCAACCTTCTTAAATAAGGTATCTCATCAATCAAATAACATTCTTGGACGCCACCGTGGATTCAGCCCGCTACTACATCGCAGCGTTTATTATTTCCCTGTTCCCCACCGCGATGGCGTTCTGGTTGATCGTCCACCCCTTCATTTATTTCTGGCGGCGGTTTCGCCCGGCGGTGATTTACGCCATCGTGTTTAGCATGATGACACCCATCATGATCGGGCTGATGATGATCTGCCCGACGTTGCTTCAATGGGATTGGGGCTTTCGAGCCGAGACGAGCATCCCCGGCGTGTTGATCGTGTTTCTCTCGGTTGTTCTGGTCTTCATTCGTCAGCGATACTTCCCCATCAAGACGCTTTCCGGTTTGCCCGAACTTGACCCGAACAACCACCACGCGACTCTGGTCACGGATGGAATCTACCAATTGATCCGTCACCCACGCTATGTCGAGTTCGCCTTGTTCGGGTTTGGACTGTCGCTGATCGCCAACTACCCGGCGGGGTATGTCACCTCGGTGTTGTGTTGGGGATTGATCTACCTGGTCGCGCTGTTTGAAGAGAGAGAACTCATCGAACGCTGGGGCGATGAGTATAGAGACTACTGCAAACAGACGCCGCGCTTTGTCCCGCGTTGGAGCGCCATTCGCCGCATTATGTCAACGTCAGAATGAGGTCATAAACGCAGAGAAACCAAACAGGCTCAAGACAAACAAAAACAAGATCACGCCCGGAATCACCAAAAAGATCAACATCGCCAAAAAACAGCCGCGATGAGGCCCGGTAAACAGCCCCACCAGGTTTAACACCAATCCAACCGGGAAAAACAAAAAATAAAACGCCAACGTAATCAACGGAAACAGAATCGAACCTTCGTTCTGAATGATCACCGTGCGTTGATAGACGCGCCCGTCATTGGGATCAGGCGGAATAACCGTAATCTTTTGCTCATCGCTCATATCATTCACCAATCAATCAGTACGAACAAATTGCCAAGGTATTTCGAAAGTAAAGTCAATCTACATTGAGCGTAGGGTCAGGTGCTCCCACAGTTGGTGGTTCGCCAAAAACGAAACTGCAACTTCGGCGTCTTGTTGGTCATCAAGCGCGCCCGGTTTGAAACATGAGCCGGTGTGATACGACTGGCCCGGCAGAATGTGCATCCCAATGATGGCGTCATAGATAGCGCGGCTTCCTTCGAGCGGCCCCAGCCGTTTGGGTTCGCCGCCGCTGTCGAGAACGTAACATTCAGACGACATCACTTTAAAAAAGTTCCCGTCTAAGACATACCCGTTAAACGGCGCCATCAATACCTTTCCGCCCCAATCAACTTCCACCGTTTCGCGTCCCTCTAACACCGTGCACGACATCCGCGGCTGGGGAAACTGGCCGTCATCGCCCTGGCGCGAAGCCCCGATTGAATTGCTTTCTTCGACCCCCAAAAACGCTGCAAGATTTTTTTTGTCGATATATTCGCCGCCGAGATGTTGAACAACGGTTGAGTTGTCGATATGGGTGGTCGTCTTGGCGGGCCTGCCGTAGCTGTCATATCGATAAGACCCAATGACCTCCAACCCATTCACTGTCTGTAGCGGGTTGTCGCGTAATACCAAATTACCGTTCTGTACGTTCTTTCCGATTGGGAACAACGACTGCTGCCCCACCGGGATCGGTTGAATCGGCTCTTCAAATTGATGGCCGAATATCTCATGGGCTGACACCCCGCTGAGCATAATCACATCATGAGTCAAACAGTCTGACATGCCCGCGTCGTCAAGCGACGCGAAATGGATTTCACGCGACACATCATGCAGACACGCGAATAAATCAGTGAAGGATTTAGATGTCCGAATACGCTCATCGGGCGTCGGGTCGGGCGTCAGCGAAATTAAGCCCGTCATTTTATCGACATCATTATTGGATGAGACATACGCGCCAAGCGTACGCGTCACCATGTGAGGTTCATAACCCTGGCGGTAATAAATATTGAGGAACGGTTTTGATTCGATAATCACGCCGCCCGCCGAGTTAGCGACGATGCGCTGTTCGACGCCAAACTCGCGGGTAATTCGCTCGTCTTTATATTCGGCGGTGAACGCCGTCAGGTCGGCGTCCCAACGGTCATAATTGGTCGGTATGTCCCGGTAATCAATATGGCGCTCAACAGGCAGCGGCGCGCCCTTTGATGAAAAGACATAATGAGCCTCCGTACGTTCGCGCCACAACTCAAAGTCAGAAATATTTTGAGGGAACAGTTCCTCCCCGCGAACAGAGGAAAAAACCTGTTCAGCGATATTTTCGACGTTATAGGTCGCAGTCAAAGAAAACTGGTTAATGTTCTTTCGGCCTCGGTCAGCAAAACAAATGTCGTATATGGTTTGTTTGTAGCGAAAGACCACCATCGCTTCGCGCTTCGCCATTTGGCTGAGATGGTCAGCCAACGTCTGAAGTTCGTCTTTTGATTTAACAAATTTCTCAATCGACATTAGTTGGGCCCTATAATCTCGAACAGTATTTGAGACAATGACTGTATCTATAATTAGATGAGAATGATTGAATTTTTGAAACCAAGTTAAGCCGCCGACAAATAGGCCGATGATACTTAATGGCGGAAAACACTTTGTTTTCTTTACTTACAGTATGGTATCTTACCTGTTTTTTCAACATGTTCGAGGGGAAAGTGATTTACGGCCCGGCGTTGTCATCAATTAAAACGTCCTTGACCTTAGCATGGATATCATTATAGTATTCAAACAGTTATAAATGAGATGAATACTCGAACCAAACCCAAAATATTAAGCCTCGATGAAATTCCGAATAAGATTTACTATTCGATCAGCGAGGTGAGCGACTATACCGGCGTAGAACCTCATGTCTTACGCTATTGGGAAACCAAATTCACCCGGTTAAACCCAAAACGCGTCGGAGGAAACCAGCGCAAGTATACCCGCAACGATCTTGAATTGTTGTTT
The DNA here is from genome assembly GCA_964556895.1 of uncultured bacterium. GTDB lineage: Bacteria > Hinthialibacterota > Hinthialibacteria > Hinthialibacterales > Hinthialibacteraceae > Hinthialibacter. Next base: position 3,343 of record CAZKYC010000005.1, read on the forward strand.
GAGATTGTCCATTTGCTATATCAAGAGGGATATACGCTTGACGGCGCTGAGCGTAAGCTGCGAGTAGGCATCCAAGCGGTGCGTCAAGAGCGGGAAGCGGTGAAAGAACCTGTACAATCGCCTGAGGCGCCTGACGCTCAACCAGCCCCATCACAACCGTCTCAATCGAACGGTTCAACCAACTCGTCTGAATTGATTAAAGAGATCAAACAAGATCTCCGCGACTTACTCAAACTTCTTTCCTAACGATTTTTTTCTTTCAATTAAAAAACGCCCTGGTGGTCGACCAGGGCGTTTTTATTATTTCGTGACTCTAGAGAGCCTATAGTTCAGGCTCAACAATTCGAACAGTAACGAAGATCAGTGTTGATGTCTTCACCTTTTCAACCAAGCGGTCGGTGAAGAAGTTGCCCAAGAAGGGAATCTTTGACAAGAACGGAATCTTGGTCAACTGTTCGTTTTCTTTCTCGTCGATCAGACCGCCCAAGACAACGGTGGCGCCGTTTTTCAACCGGACGCTGGTTTGGATAAACTTCTGGTTGAGAAGCAATGGACCAATGTTCGGCAACTCTTGGCCCGGAGGCGACTCGCCAGTCAGCGTCAGCGGTAAGCGCTCGCCCGCTTCAATGATCTGAGGCGCCATTTCGATATAGACGTGGTCGTCGTTCAGAATGAATGGCATGAACGCCAGCATCGTACCCGCAAAGGCGCGCTGGAAGTCGACCGTCAAACGGTTGTTGGTCGGGTCGTCGTCGCCCTGGTCTTCAAAGTCGGCGTCTTCAGCGAACGGAATCTGAGTACCGACGAAGATTCGCGGCGGATCAATCGGGTTCGGAATCGACAGAACCTTAGGCGCCGCCAACGTGTTTAGGCTGCTGGTGGTTTCAAGAAGGTTCATGATGAAGTCGAGGCGAGACTCGCCCAACGTGTGAAGACTGAACTGGACTCCTGGCGGCTGGTCTTGATCAGCCACAGCGCCTTCGATTAATCTGAGATCGCTTTCGAGGTTATCTGGGTTAAAGTCAAAGTCGCCGCGGAACGGGTTGGTCAACAACCAGTCAAAGTTAATCGATCGAAGGTCGGTCAACGAAACAGACACAACGCGGGTTTCGAGTTCGACCATCTTTTGAGGCTTATCAAAGGTGTTGATTACGCGAACGACCAAATCAATGACTTCCTGGTCGGGCGTCAACACGACGATGCTATTGGTGTTGATGTCAGGCCACAGGCGAATCGAGAAGAACTGAAGCAAGTCAGTTCCGCCGCCGCCGCCGCCGGATAGGTTGAAGCGCGTGCGGCTGGTTTCTTCAAAGAGGTTATCGAGGCTGGCCGAAGTATCGCCTGTTTCGTCAGTACCCAACGACTGAAACGCATTTTGGCTGAGGAACATGTTACGCGTCGACTGTTGGGCGTCGAAGAACAAGTAAGCCAGCGCATCAGCGATTTCAAACACGTTCACGTGTTTAATGGGGAACGACTCAATGATAATGTCTTGGGTCGTTTCACCGCGGACGCTGTTCAGATAAGCCTCAACGCGGCGGATGTTTTCTGGCGTATCGACAACGGTGATAGTCCCGCGGCTCGGGTCAGCAAACAGTTTACGGCCAGACAACATGTATTTTTCGCGGCCGTCTTTACCGACCAACATTTGTTCGACAATTTCATAAATCTTGTTTACGAACAATTCGCGGCGGGTATAGGCTTCAGGCGTGTCTTCTACGTCGTCAACGTCTGTGAGAGAAAACTCGCGGGCTTCGAGCTGGTCGTCTTCGAGACGGCTGATAATGGTCTGGTCTGCGAGAATGTCTTCGACTGTCTGAATGTTCTCTGGATAGTCAATAACGATCAGGCTGCTCGAATTGGGCGCCAGGAACAACTGGCGGCGCTTGTCAGCGACGTCATAAGACCCTTGGTCGCCAAACAACGCCAGGCGAACCAAGTCATAAATGTCTTTGGCGATCGCGCGGTCGACTTGATAGACCTTGGTGACCAGCGGCTTTTTGTCACCAGTGATATTTGGAACGTTTTTCAAAAACGCTTCGACGGTGCGGAGATTGTCAACCGTGTCGGTAACAACCAACGACTGGGTCACGCGGTTCAAGAACAATTGCTTGCCAGGAACGTTAAACTCTTCGGACGGGCCGTAGAGGATCGTACGCAGGTTGCGGCTCGAATCTTCCAACACGCTGGGGTCGTTTAACACTGCTTCGAGCGTCTTAAACTGAGCTTCGTCTAATGGGAAGATACGCGTTTCAAATCCACGTTCAACAAAGATGGCGTCGCCTTCGCGGGCCCAGACAAAACCATATTGTTTTTGAAGAAGGTTTAACACTTCGCGGACTGTGCTGTTTTTCACGTCAAAGGCGACGTTGCCTTCAACATTTTCATCAACCACGGCGTTCAATCCGCTGAGGTTGCTCAAGAAGCTGATCACTTCTTTGACGTCGACGCGGCCGCCGGAGGTGGAGTATTGAAGAATCTCTTCATCCAACTTGGCTTCTTGTTCTGCGTCTTCGGCGGCGGCTTCTTCAGCGGCCTCGCGCGCGGCGATGGCTTGTTCATATTCAGCGCGGGTATTGTTTAAGTAGGTCTGTGATTGTTGGTGTTCGGGGTAGGCTTGAAGCGCTTCCGCCCATTTTTGGGTGGCTTCGATAATCATGCCCTGGCGGTAGAGTTCTTTGCCTTCTTGGAAGAGAACATCAGCAGCCTGAACCTGAACATTAGCGGTAACTTGGGTAGAGCGCTGCAATTCAGCCGTCTCTTTGCCTTTCATTTCGGCTTGGCGGCGTTCGAGTTGGGCCATCATGCGATCGACGCGTTTGTCTTTCGGCGCCATTTCATGGGCGCGCATCAACTCTCTCTGGGCTTCGTCGAGTTGGTCGTTTTCCATGTACAGCGTGGCTTTTTGCAGTTGTTTTTCAAATTGGGTCAGATTGAAATCCATCACTTGTTGGCGAAGGTCGTCAACGCGTTCGCGTTCTTTGCCAATTTCGATCAGGTAGGCGCGAATGACGGATTTTTGTTTTTCGTCTTCGGCTTTTTTCAACGCTGTTTCGAGCGCAGATTGAGCGCCGGCGTAGTCTTTGTCTTGCATCATCGATTTGGCCAGATCGACCAATTCGGCGGCTGACATAGCGTCAGAATTCGCCGTATTGGCAGCCAACAGGGCTGATGGAGAAGACGATACGCCCGAATCAATCAGCCGTTGAAGCTCTTGTTTGGCTTGAGCGTGTTGGGGGTCTAGCGTCAGCGCCTGTTGAAGCAGGGCTTTGCCTTTTTCTGCATCACCGGCGCGAATGTGGTTGCGGGCGAGCGAATACAGATACTTGGTTTGGTGTTTGACCGTAGGTTGTTCGACTTCGGTTTTGCCTGCGAGTAATGACGCGAAGGCAGCCGGTTGAATGTCAGCCGTTGCATTCACGGCCAAAACCGCCGCCAACGCCCCAATGGCAAGACATTGCGTGATATGCAAGAAGGGGATGCGAACCCGACGCAAGTTGCAAATCATTCTAGGTAACTCCTTATTCATATACCGGATTCCCGGCTGTTTCACGATTCAGTAGGGAGACGGGCTCCCAAAGAACGCATTTCAAGGCGCGCCTTACCGCAACTAGGGCGCACATACAGCGTTACGTCCTGCGAATCAGCGCGTTATTTGACCATTCCAGCAAACATTCCCTCAAAGTTAAAGAGGAACAAACTGCATTTACGCGAAATTCAAAAAAATACGCCCTTTAGTTGGTGTTTGATAAGGGGACTTTCGCGTCCATATAATCAGGTCTGGAGAGTATAACAAACCCCTCTTGCGTGTCAACTTGCTTGAGTTGAATCTTCGTGCTGGTGTCTGGACGCCCTTCCCTCAAAATCAACGTTCTGGGCTTGGCGGACGAACTCTCTTTGTCGAGCACGACCACCTTAAAACTGTTGCCCATCGGTTCAACACTGCGAATTTCATACTTCTGAGTCAATGATGGGGGCAACTGCAGTTGTTTCAAAACATTAAAAGCGTTTAAGACTTCTCCTCGTTTGGCTTCATCGAGGTTGGCGCTGCGGTCGAGAAGGCTGTTTAGTTCGACCATAAACATGTCGCGTTTCGTTAAATTAAATTTCGAATAGTCGCCTTTAGCGATAATGTCGCGTTGGGAGACGGCAAAATCTTGAGAGGATTTGATGACTAAATCAGCGCGTTGCTCGACGAAGGCGCCAAAATTAGCCGAAAGTTGTTCATCTTGTGGGTTTAAGGTACGCGCCTGGGCCAGAATGGCCAGCGCCTCGCGTGATTTCACCAGGTCTAATGCGGCAAGAGATTCTTGAAACTGTGTAACCGCTTGAGAGACCAAGGTTGTGGTATTGCTTTGAATCTTCTGTTGTAATTGGGTTGTCAGCGTGTTGACCTGCGTGCGCGATGTACGGTTCACTAACTCGGCGTTGGGGTCGATTTTGTTGATTTCAACTTGTAGGCGCTGCAGCGAAACCGCCGCCTTCATCATGGAGATATAGTCGTTGCCGTTGACTACCTGGCGGGCGGCGGCGGTGTCTGTTTTGATTTCGTCTAACAGCGACTGGCCGCGCAAACTGATATATTTCTGAAACGCTTGTTGTTGAAGCGTCTGGACTCGGCTGAGGCTGTCGGCGCCGATCACATCGCCTTGAGGGTCAGATTCGATCACAGAAGACAAATTCGAGTTGGCCCGGCTGTACATTTCAATGGCTTTTTCGGGTTGTCCCGCCTGGGCCAGGCGGTCACCCTCGCTGATGTCGTTTTGGGCGCTGGCGAGAATCGAATCCAGATTGCTTTTCGCGTTCTCCTGCATGGCGCGGCGTTTGTATTCTGACGGCAAGACCGGGTAGTTAATTCGCGTTTCGGTCACATCGAGTTGGATCACGCGGTCAAATTGTTCAATCGCTTCTTGGTAGCGGCCGTTATTGAAGAGGTCGACGCCCAGTTTGTAGGATGCATCCACTTCTTGACGCATGCGCAATTGTTCTTCCGGCGAGCCAAACGGGTTGCGTTCGACTTGATACATCGCTTTTGATCGTTTGGTGGTAAGAAGCGTGACCAATTCTTCAGGGTTAACGATATCAGAGTCGGCGCCTCCGCCTCCTCCGCCAGAGCCGGTGTTTTTGGCGTTTTCGATAATTTCATTGACGGAAAGTGAAGTCTGCGTCCAGACGTAATAGCCGCCGCCAATAAGGGCCACAACCAACACGACCAAGAAGATTTGGTCTTTTTTCGCCGAGGCGAATTCAATCAGCGCCTCTTTGTCAATTTTCATTTTTTTCTTCTTACCAGCCAAGGGAGCACCTCATGTTTGTATGCGTGATTCTATTTCTAACTTGGGCTTATTGGCCGCCCATGCCGCCGTACCCCATGCCCATGCCGCCGCCGTACATGCCCATGCCCATGCCATACATGCCGCCGTACATCCCAGCACTGCTGTCGCCGTCTTCGAGGTCTGGGGTTGGCGTTGGCGATGGGGACGGGCTCGGCGATGGAGTCACGAGAGTAAACGATTGTTGAAACTCTTCGGGGCCAAGACTGCCTTCACCGTAACTGGCGAGATTTTCGCGCGAAATAATCATGCGCTCGCGCTCATCGTTTTGGCCGCCGTGCATTCGCAGTTCGATGGTTTTGACTGCGGTGTATTGGGCGGCGCTCAACGCTTTGTCAATCTTGTTAAACAAGGCCAGGCGCGACTTGTCGTCGGTAAATTCGGTCTGATAGAGCCCGACCAACAACGTCACGTCAGCCTCCGGCGCGGCGCCTTCAGGCTTGATGGATCGAATCGCCACGATGGTGCTGTCTTGCATGCGCGAGCGAAATTCGTCAATAAATTTGATTTCTTCAGCGGTCGGGTCATTAAACGCCACAATCTTGACCGTAAACTCGACTTGAGAGCCTCCACTGGCGCCAGATGAAAAGACCGCGTTTTCGAGAATAACCGTTTCATTGTCGAAAAATGGAGACAACGCCAGGTTTTGGATGTACGCCGAAATTTTCAGGTCGTTTAACGCGCGGCCTTCAATAGTCAGACGGTCGCTCTTTACGTCGATTGAATCAAGCCAGATATCTTGGGGCAGCATTTCTTGCACTTCAAGATAGATGCGGCTTAACACGCCGCGCTTACTGGCTACCTGATAAATCCGAGAGTAGCGGTTATTAAATTTGGTTTGAATTTCACGCTGCGTTTTTAATGCGGGGTTCGCCAGGTCGCCGGGGCTGATGATCTGCTGCATTTGTTCGACGGCTTGCGCCTGTTTTTCCACCCAGGTATTGAGCGCGAAAATGGCGCCAGCCAGCATGACGATTAACACCAGGCCCATCAACGACAAGATTGGCGTACGGCGTTCGAGTTCCAGGCGCCGCTTCACTGACGCAGGAGCAAAATTCAGCGCGCAGGCGGCGCGTCCGGCGGCCCGAACCGCCATCCCCGCCAGAGCGGCTTCGTTGTTCAGGCTGCCCGCATGGTCCGCGTCGGTTTCGATGCCTTCAATTTCGTTGGTGTCTAACAGCGTGACGGGGACGCCCAGGCGGTCTTCAATAAATTCGCTTACGCCGTCCATGTTGACCGTGCCGCCGCAGACAAATACGCGGGTGACCGGCATGGCGTCAGGCTGGCTTACATAAAAGTCAAACGAACGCTGAATTTCCGTAACGATGCGTTCGAACCCGCCTTCTAACACGCCCGCGACAGTTTCAGCGGATATCTCATCCGTTTCAGAATAGTGGTCGGCTTGTTTGCATTTATAGTCTTCGGCTTTTTCTGGCGTGATGTCAAACTTTTTGACCAACAATTCGGTCAAAAACGCGCCTGCGACAGGGGCGCTGCGCATGAACTGCATTTTGCCGTTTTGTTCAATGACAATATCTGTACTTGAGGAGCCGATCGAGACGACCGCTGTGACTTCTTCGAGGTCGCGATGAGGGGTGGCCGCGTATGCGTTATAGATCGAAAGCGGCGCGGCTTCAATCAAATCAGCGCGGATGCCGCATTTTTTCAATACGCGAACATAACCGTCGGCGATCTCTTTTCGGACCGCGACCAGGTTGATGTCTAATTCAGCCGCGCCTTCTTCTTTCTTGCCCACTTCGTAATCCATGTTGATTTCTTCGAGTGGGAAGGGAACGTGTTGGCGGGCCTCATAGCGAATAATCCGCCCCAATTGGCGCCCGCGAACAATAGGAACCTGAAGACGGCGGGTAAACGCGGCGCGGCCAGGCAGGCTGACAATGGCGCGTTTTTGTTTGATGCCCAGGCTTTGTAATAACAGCGGCAGCGTCTCTTGGATGCGCTGATAAATCTCCGCTTGTTCAGCCTTCGGGTCTAAAGAGAGGCTCTCAGACCCAATTTTTACAACCTTGACCCCAGACTTGCCGCTGGGGGCAAGTTCGAGAGCCTTGATTCGATTTTGCCCGATATCAATAACCAGTAGTGGGTTCTTAGCCATGCTCCTCGCTGCCTTCGCTGCCTTTTAATTTGGGGACGGCGACCGCTGGCGATTCTACCAAAACTCCCTATGAATAGGAAGGGTTAGCGATCAACCGCTGCCGCTGCTTTTACGCAATTTATTTAAATACGCCATGGTGGGGCGTACTGAGATCGAGGTTGTGGTAAATCCATCGAACGGGTCAGACGGGGCGCCGAGCCGGTCTTGGCCGCGGAAAAAGACGCCCGTGGTGGGGTCTTCGCCCTTGCTGTTCACTAAGATGCGAAAGGTCGTCTTTTTGGTGGGGCGAATCGCCCGGAAGCGCATGGTCGCAACCACGCCTTGTTGAGAAATGGCGCGGCTCATGTTGCGCCGGCGAAAATCAATCAGCCCTTTATCGGTATCCACCGAATTTAACAGCGGAAAATCAAACGAGAATTTCGCTTTGCCTTCTGACTCGTCTACATTCACCCCGGATAAGACCTCATCTCCATCAATGGGTTCTAAGATTCTGGGGTTAAACGCGACCAAGAGGCTCAGCGAATCAAACTCTTCGCTATCAGGGTTGTGAACATACAGGTCAACTTCGACGGTATCGCCGACGTCGACAGTTGGCTCTTGGTTTAGCAGGTGAAGTTGAACCAGGCCAAACTCATCATCTTCGCCTTCAAAGGTGCGCTCGCGGTCGGCGCGGGTAATCAAACTGTTTGAAGCAGAGTCATCATTCGGATCCAACACCGAAACTTCTAAACTAATCACGCCGTCAGCCGGGTCATAGGACGAACCCAATTGGTCTTTGCCCTCAAGCCTCAAGTAAGTGACTAACGAAGCAGTTGTTCCGACCTCTTGGCTGGAGACATCGGCGAATTGAAAGCCGATCTTCGCCAATTCATGCCCGGCCTGTGGAATAATCGCGAACCGGGCGAGGATGCCGGTATCGCCGCCAGATTTATCGACGGTGTTGACTTTAAAATCGATGGTCCCGCCTGAATGGACTTTGTTCTCTGTAACTTTATATTTGTTGTTGGCGGGATCAAGAATAAATTTGGTCTTTTTGCCTGTGAGGTTGTTGGTATGGTCTAGTTTTTCTTGTTCTTCTTCGGTCGGTAACAGGCGCAATTCGGTGGCGTCAACATACGCGCCGTCGCCGCCAGGCTGAACAACTTTCAGGTTGGAAGGGTCAAATTTTAGTTGAAGGCTCAACTCGTCAAACTCAACCCGCGCAGAATTAGACAACATCAGGTCGACCGTAATCGGTTGGCCCGGCGCACTCACGGTTTTTGACGGCTTCAGATAAAACATGGCCGAATCGCGAGTTCGAAACTGGGTTTCAGTGGCCTTGGCGGAGCGGCCTTTACCCTTGCCAGCAGGCGCTTGCCCGGGCTTGCCTTGCGCGGCGCCGCCCGTGGTGCCCTGGATCTGAATGCCGCCTTGCGGCGCGCCGCCCTGCCCCGCCGCCGCGCCCGCGTTCAACGCACGACTGCGTTCAGTCGCCGGACGGCTGGATTGAGTTTGGCCTGGGTTATTGGGGTCGAAATTTTGGTTTTGAAACTGTCCGCCATAGGGGTTATTGGCTGAATAGTCCTGATTGCTGCGGCCTCGTCCCCGGCTGCGGTTGCTGCGGCTGTTTGAGTAGCCTTGGTTTCCACCCGACTGGTTGCCAATCGATTGGTTGCCGTATGATCCGCCGCGGCTTGAGCGACTGCTTCGTCCGCTTCGGCTGGAACCGCCAAACCGGCTGGAACCGAATCCCCCGCCGCCGAATGAACTGCCGCCAAACTGGCTGGAGCCACCCCCCCCGCCGCCGAATGAACTGCCGCCATACCCCCCGCCGCCGAATGAACTGCCGCCATAGCCGCCAGCGCGGTTAAACTGCGAGGCGTTGCCGTTATTGTTGCCAATGCCGGATTGGTTGTATTGGTTAAATCCGCCGCCCCCATAGGGGTTGCCCCCAAATTGGGCGAAGGCGTCTAACGGCGCAAACGAAAATACGCCAAGAACTATTGATAGCGAGCAATGGATAAGTTTAGAAAATGTTTTCATGTTCATGCGTCTCCATTTTTTTAAAATTTCCCACATCTATCTAACGCACGAGCCATACAAACCGTTAATGGAGAACGCGTATAAATGTATTTGACTGTACCACCATTCTATAAGGGAAAGTATCGTGGGGGCAGCGGCCTGTCAAGCGAACTCAAACCAGATCGTTCAAGTCGCTACGCATTCATTTTTTCTTGCACTTTAATATTGTGTAACTGATACTTCTCGATTTTACGGTCGAGCGTTGGCCGCGAGATCTTGAGAATGTTCGCCGCCTGGCTCTTATTGAAACGCGTAAACTCAAGAATCCTCAAAATATGGCGTTTTTCCGATTCGTCCAGTGATAAGATTTCAAGCAATTCATCGGCCTTGGTTTCTGATGACTCTTCTGTCTTTCGGGCCGATTCAGCCAAATGAATATCCAATGGGATATGCTCTAACCAGATCATGTCTTGAGCGTCATTCATCAACACCGCACATTTAATAACATGGTGAAGTTCACGCACATTGCCCGGCCAGTCATGGCGCATCAAAAACTGTAACGCGGCGTCAGATATGCCCGAGATGGTCTTGTGATACTGTTTGTTGTACACCCGAATGAAGTGATCGACCAAAACCGGGATGTCTTCTTTGCGTTCTCTCAACGGTGGAATATCGAGGTGGACTTCTTTCAGACGATAATAAAGGTCTTGACGAAATTTGCCTTCTTTGACCATGTTTAACAGGTTTTCGTTCGACGCGGTAATGATTCGAACGTCCACAGGAATCGCTTCGCCGCCGCCGATTCGTTCTGCCACTTCTTCTTCTAAGACGCGAAGCAGTTTTGCTTGGGTAGTGGCGCTCATTTCGCCGATTTCATCCAAAAACAGCGTACCGCCCTGGGCTTGTTCTAATTTGCCCTTTCTTGAATAGACCGCGCCCGTGAACGCGCCTTTTTCATGGCCGAACAGTTCGGTTTCAAGCAAGGTATCAGGTAAGGCCGCGCAATTGACGGAAACGATTCGGCCCGCCGAACGGTCGCTGGCGAAGTGAATCGCTTGAGCCAGGGTTTCTTTTCCGGTTCCGTCCTCGCCGGTGATTAACACCAACATGTCTGAGTTTGCGATTCGTTGCGCCGTTCTGACAATCTGGTCTACTTTAGCGCTCTTATAAACGAATTGGCTGAAACTTACGCGTTTCCGTGTCATTGAAATTCACTCTCGCAAAAACGATCCGAACTGCAAATCAATTCAAAGGGGTTTCCCATTCCAAATTTAACGATAACAGAAATTCAATTACTGTCAAGAAACATTACACAAAAAACCAAAAAAGATAAAAAATACTTTTCCGTTTACTGGTAAAAATGGGCGAATGGTAATTCTATTATGCAACTTGAGAGGATTGATACGGTTGGCTACTTATAGGTTAGCGCGAGGCAAGCGATTCGGGGACATCAATCGACTGAACGGTTCGGGCCACAACACAATTTACATCTGACTCACAACAATTCATCCCGCCTTCAAATCCACAGGCAACACATAATTTTGTCGCAACTTCTTTGTCGTCAATCGAGTCAGTCAAATAATCTTCAATCACCCGGCCTAACATTTGTGAGGTTTCGGGGCGCAGTTTTTCTAATATCCGATATAAGCGCTCTTCGGTTTGCGACAGCAACTGTTCTGCAAGCGATTTGCCCTCATCGGTGAGGTGAACGTAAACTGTGCGGTGGTCGTCGAGGTCATGTTGGCGTTCAACCCAGCCGTTTTTTTCAAGACGGTTGACGGCTTTGGTGGCGCCAGAAATGGTATGCCCCAACCCGATAGAAAGTTCGCCGATGGTGACGTTGTCGTTCAACGCCAAAAACCGCAGCGCATCCGCTTGCGACTCGGTGACGCGATGCGACAACTCTTTTGACAACGACTCGCCATTGGTGGCTTGACGCACCGAAGCAGCGAACAATATCAGCCCTCGCGTTAGTTGGTCGCGCGTGCGTTGCTCGCTCAGTATCGGTTGCACGGCATCGGTTGTTGGCATACTGTTTCCTGAATTTAGCCTGTCGATTAGGCCGAGAACGAAGAACCACAGCCACAGCTCTGACTGGCATTAGGGTTATCAAACGTGAAGCCGCTGCCATTCAGACCATCAGCATAATCTAGCGTGGTGCCGCTTAAGTACAAAAAACTTTTTGAATCAACCACCAGTTTGACCCCACTACAGTCAAATACACGGTCGTTGTCTTTTTGTTCGGCGTCAAAATTGAGTGAATAACTTAGTCCAGAGCATCCTCCGCCGCGAACACCAACCCGAAGACCTGTATCGTCAGGTAAATTCTGGGCTTCTATTAAACGTTTTACTTCGCTGGCGGCTTTTTCTGTCAAAGAAATCATGTTGCTCCTCCTCAGCGCAAAAACTAGATATTGCGCAATCTGTTCTTTTTTTTACTAAATATAGACTATCTTATTTATCACTTTAACATATTAACCCAGATACTTGACGCCGTCAAGTATCTCTTTCTATCAAATTATCTCCTAACTCGTTGGTTTTGATGTTGAACAATCAGGCTAATTCGTACACACTGAGCTTTGAGAATAAACGAGTCCATCCAAATAACCAATATGAGAACGTTTTTGTGAATTTTATATGAGTGACTGGAAATCATTTTTTGACGCGAAGACTCAAAATCTGCTCGCCAATGCCCAACACCGTTCGTTGACGGCGTTTGACACGGCACAGCCAGGATACCTGGTCTGTGGAGACAAGCGTTATCTGAATCTCAGTTCGAATGATTATTTGGGCTTTACCACTGATCCGTTCAGTCGTGAAGACATAGGCGTGCTGAGCGAGATTCTGCCCCTTGGCGCGGGAGCCTCCAGGCTGATTACTGGAACCTTGGCGTTGCACGGCGCCTTGGAACGCCTTCTCGCGAAATGGAAGAAAACGCCCGCCGCGTTGGTCTACCCAAGCGGGTTCCAAACAAACATAGGGACCATTAGCGTGTTGGGCCGCAAAGGCGACTGCATCTATGGCGACAAGCTCAATCATGCGTCATTGTATGACGGCTGTCGGTTATCAGAGGCCGCATTTCACCGCTTCGAACACGTCGATTTGGCCAGCCTTGAATCCCAACTCAAAACTCAAACGCGGGGGCGAAAAATCATCGTCACCGACGGCGTCTTCTCAATGGACGGCGACATCCCTCCGCTGGCAGAATTCAATGAGTTGGCGATACAATACGACGCGTTATTGATTGTCGACGAAGCCCACGCGACAGGCGTGATTGGGACAAAGGGCGCGGGTGCCTGGGCGCATTGTAAACTCAAATGGGCGCCCCATGTTGTGTTGATGGGAACGCTTAGCAAGGCGGTCGGTTCGCAAGGCGGTTTTATCTGCGCTTCAAAAGAGGTTGTCGACTTTTTGGTCAATCATTCAAGGTCATTCATCTATACCACTGGCCTGTCGCCGTTATTGGCCGGGGTCGCACACGCCAATATCACTCGCATCCAAACCGAGCCGCAGCGCATAAAGAATTTACACACAGCCATTAAAACCATGCGAACAGCCCTAAAAAAAGAAGGCCTGACGGTTCCTGAGGGCGTCACGCCTATCATCCCCATCGTCATCGGCGACAATCAAAAGACGCTTGATTGCGGCAAGCAGTTAAAAGAAGCGGGTGTTATGGTGTCGGCGGTGCGTCCGCCCACTGTACCCAAGGGCGCCGCCCGCTTGCGCGTATCGGTCTCGGCGGTGCATACGCCAGACGATCTCAAACAAGCGGCGAAACAAATCGCCCAAATCGTGAGCGGTTCCTGACAGCCCTCCCATCGTTAGACTCAATTGTTTACAATAGATTGTCAATTCCCCTCTCAACTGGAGGGGATTTCGTTTGTAAGGGGGAACATCATGAAGGTTCGCACAGATTTAACAGCGGCGTCGCTCAAACCGGTTGTCGAAACCATGTTTACCCATTCTGCGGAGAAGATTCGCCGCATTGAAACCATGTGGGACCCAACCAACGGCGCCCCGGTATTCACCATCAGCGGGCTGTACGCCGCACGAGGGTGGACGGAGTGGACGCAGGGATTCCAGTATGGTTCCGCCATCCTGCAATTTGACGCGACGGGAGAAAATGAGTTCTTAGAATCCGGGCGCAAGAACACCGTTGACCGCATGGCGCCCCACATCACTCACCGCGGCGTTCACGATCACGGCTTTAACAACATTTCAACTTATGGAAACCTGCTTCGCCTGATGAACGAAGGCAAGATCGAAGACAACCAGCGCGAGCGCGAGTTTTATCAGCTCGCGGTCAAATGTACGGGCGCGGTTCAAGCCATGCGTTGGTCAACCACCGCGAACGGTTTTGGCTATGTCTATTCGTTCAACGGCCCCCACTCGCTGTTTGTCGACACCATCCGCAGCATGCGCGCCCTAGCGGCGTCATACAAACTTGGCCATATGTTAATGGATGAAAACGACAAGGCGGCGTCTCTGCTCGACCGACTCATTTATCACGCGCGCAACACCGCCCGCTTTAGTGTGTACTACGGCACGGGCCGCGACTCGTATGACGTACGCGGGCGCACCGTCCACGAAGCGGTGTTTAACCGCAACGACGGCAACTTCCGCTGCCCATCGACACAACAAGGCTACTCGCCCTTCTCAACCTGGACGCGCGGCCTGGCCTGGGCCATGTTAGGCTTCACAGAAGAACTCGAATTTCTCGACACGCTCGAATCGGAAGCGTTTAACGACCACGACGGCAAGAAAGCGGTGATGGATGAATTTTTAGAAGCCGCCCTAGCGACATGCGACTTCTATATCGAAAACACGCCGACCGACGGCGTGCCCTATTGGGACACCGGCGCGCCCGGCTTGGTCAATCTGGGCGATTATTTGAATCAAGAATCTGACCCGTATAACGATCACGAACCCGTTGATAGTTCCGCCGCCGCCATCGCCGCCCAAGGGTTGTTACGCCTCGGTGAATATCTCGACCAAAACGGTAAGAGCCAGGAGGCGGCCAACTACCGCAACGCCGGATTGACCGTGGCCAACTCGGTATTTTCAGAGCCTTATTTATCAACCGACGATAACCACCAGGGGCTGATCTTGCACTCGATCTACCACCGCCCCAACGGGTGGGATTACGTCCCTTCGGGCAGCAAGATTCCGTACGGCGAGTCATCTATGTGGGGCGACTACCACGCTCGTGAACTAGGCGTGTATTTGCTGCGCCAGGCCAACAACGAAAAGTATTTAACGTTCTTTGATGGAATTTTCTAACTACAGCAGCCTTCAAGAGCGTATTTTGGGTTCTTCCGATATTTGAGTACTACCCTTGCTGGATGACCTGGAATTTGGTCAAAAAACGATATTCGTCCTTTCAATAATAGACAATCCAACTCAGGCATGGGTGCAACTCTGTGAGCGCCTGTGGTGATTACTTTTGATTGAAATGTTTGAGATGGCTATCAATCGTGAATTCGCCAGTCGCCGATGTTCACAGGCGGGACAGATAGATACACCGTAATCGCGTCTTGGTTGTCGCTGGCCGCGGCGATATCAAGACGCCCGTCGTGGTTCCAATCGCCAGTTACAACCGCTTTGGGAGACAACACTGTCGGCAATTCAACCGGCTGGTCCCAATACCCGCCAGCGATGAAACGTATCGACGATCCGTTCGACTGGCTGATGACCAGATCAGCCGCGTGGTCTGCGAACACATCGGCGGCGGTGAACTCAGCGGGTTGAAGCGAGGTCAGCTGTAAGGGCTGCTGCAACCCCGATGACAGACTGCTCAAGCGAAGCGTGAGAGAATTCGCTTCGCGGTCCATTGCGGCGACATCGTTTAAGCCATCGCCGTCTAAATCAGCGATGCGCACGACGCTGGGCGCGCCGCCCATGGTACGGGTAAACGCTGGGAACAAAAACCGCCCGCTGATTAGTTGAAACAGCGTCATCTCAGATTGGTTAGAGAATATTGAGGCGACTTCAACCGATGCATCGCCGAGAATGTCACCAGCGTCTACATCCAGCGCGCCAACGCCGACTGATTTCACATCGCCTTCGTCGAAGCCATTGCCTTCGCGCAAAAAGACCGCCATTTGGCCAACAAACTCGCTGATCGAAAACAGGTCTGCATCGCCGTCGCCTTCCGCATCCGCAAAAAACACACGCGTTGCCTCTTCATCCAACTCAAATTCATCTTCTATTTGCAGTGCGCCGCCAGACAAGGAAATCACCGCCAGACGCGGCGGACGTTGAATAGCAACCACCAGACGCCCCGGCTGGCCGGGATCGGCGGCAACCGAAACAGGATCGCTTGGCAGGGCAATTTCTGAAACATCAATAAACCCGTCTTCTCCACCCCAGCGCATGACCAATAAGCGGTCGTCGCTGTCAGAAACCGCCGCCAGTTCATCCTGGCCGTTTCCGTCGATGTCGACTGACGCTAACGCCGTCCAGGCGCGCTTGTCTCCAAAGCGGTCAGTACGGTCGAAACTGCGCATGAAGCGGGTTGGGTCAAACCCGGCCGGCGTGGGCGTCAATGTCGGCAACGGCGTGGCTGTCACCGTTGGCGTCGATGTTGCAGTCGGCGTAGGCGTCTCAGTTGGTTGTGGAGTCGGCGTCATGGTCGGCGTAGGCGTCGAAGTCTGAGTCGGCTGAGGGGTTTGTGTTGGACTAGGGGTTGGGGTAATCGTTGGCGCTGGAGTTGAAGTCTGAGTCGGCTGAGGCGTCGGCGTCATGGTCGGCGTAGGCGTCGAAGTCTGAGTCGGCTGAGGGGTT
>CAZKYC010000005.1:19675-59111 GCA_964556895.1 uncultured bacterium
AGGCGTCGGCGTCATGGTCGGCGTAGGCGTCGAAGTCTGAGTCGGCTGAGGGGTTTGTGTTGGACTAGGGGTTGGGGTAATCGTTGGCGCTGGAGTTGAAGTCTGAGTCGGCTGAGGCGTCGGCGTCATGGTCGGCGTAGGCGTCGAAGTCTGAGTCGGCTGAGGGGTTGGGGTTATCGTTGGCGCTGGAGTCGAAGTCTGAGTTGGCTGGGGCGTCGGGGTTTGTGTTGGACTAGGCGTTGGGGTTATCGTTGGCTGGGGCGTTGGGGTAAATGTCGGCCCGCCCGGCGTGGGCGTGACCAGAATAGATTTCTGCAAATACACGCCAAGCACGGTATTGGCGCCTGTTATCGGAGAACTCAAAAAGACCAGGTCCGGCGCTGTGTCTCCATTGATTCTTGCGACAGACAGTTTGCTTGGAACAATCGGCTCGCCTGTGTTGGTTTGCACTTCAAAATCAACCGCCTCTTTGGCGCCAGAAAACAGGTCAATAAATTTCCAAATGCGAAATTTGCCTTTGACCCCGCTTTGTGTAAATTCAGCGAATGGGACAACAACCTCAGGCGAGCCGTCGAGAGAGAAATCAACCGCCGCCATATCGACGGCAAAGCGTCCTGATGTGTTTGTGTTCAACAAGCCAAACTGAAAGGCGCCGCTCTGTTGAAAATGATGAATCGACGATTCTAAAATTGAGTCTGAATCTAAAACGACCAAATCAGGAAACCACCCCTCTATCAGCGGAACAGCTTCGGTTTTGAGAGGCGATTGGGGAAACGACAACGGCCCGACAAAGCGAAATTTACCATTGCCCGAGCCTTCATAAATTTGCACCGGATGTACGCCGGCAGGCAATGACTGCAAGTTCGTTTTTAACGAAACGGTCAAATCTAAATCATTGTCAGAATCTAAATCACGCAACAAAAAATGGTTCACTGACAGGTTGTGTTCATCCAGGTTTTCTAGAACCAAAGGCCCGGACTGAAATTGGCCGTTGCCTTGATTGGTCAATAGAAATGTTTTGGGGATCTCTCCGGCGATAATCGAGACCATCTGATAAATGAGGTCAACATCGCCGTCATTGTCGACGTCGCCTGACGCCAATTGAGAAAAGTTTGATTCCGAATCGCTGCCGCCGTTGTAAGAGAACACCGTTTCAAAAGAAAATTGGTTGGTTTCTAGATTGCCGCCGAGAAATGTGACGATCTCGATGCGGTTGCCGGATTGGTTAGAATGCTTGGTGAGTAACACCAACTCGTCCGCGCCTTGCCCGTCTATCTGGGCGGCGAGCATCTTCACCGGGTCGCGGTCCAGCGGCATCGACAGGCGCTGATTAAACCCCGACCCGTTGAAATCCTGAAATACAATAATCTGGCTGGATTGCCCTGCGATAGAGACAGCGACTTCCGCCCGGTCGTCCCCAAACAGATCGAGTGTAACGACATCGCTCAACGCGCTCACCGGGGGGATGACAACGATTCGCGCCGGCTGTAAAAACACCGGGCCGTTTGGGTCAGGAACCAAAATAGGCGCACCAACTTGAGCGCAGACAAAAAGCGCCTGCGCCAACGCCAAACCAATCATACAACAAACAAGCAATCTCATACGGTCAGTTCAAATCAAGTCGAATAGGGATAGAGTATCGCGCCCTTTATAATTCTTCACCAAAGAATCGTGAAAATTTGGTTAGACGAAACTCGACGAGTAATCCAAAAATGGCTGAAATAATGATACAATGCACTATCTGCATTTCACACTGGTATGTTGAGGGGTATAAAAAATGAGAAGCGCCATTGCAACCATCGCGTTGGTTTTTTGTGCGTCGGCCTATGCCCAGATGAGTCCGGCCAACGCTGACGTCCCGATGATCAGCACACTGTTAGAAACACGCGACGGCGCAAAAATTCATGTTCGCTTTAAGGCGTTGTATTGGGGCGAGGCGGGCGCCAATGACGCGGTGCAAAGCGCCACTGACATGCAGCGCTTTCTATCGCCGCGCATGGCGGCCCTGCAAACCAACGTCCAATTGAAACTCGGCAACTATTTTGTTGATCCTGGCGCTTACTCTATCGGGTTTGATATTCAAGAAAACAGCGAGTGGCATTTCATCGTGAGCGATGCGGTGGGCGAGTTGGTCCGCATCCCTGTGCCTTACCAAAGCCAGCCCAATTATATCCCTTATCTATCGTTCGTCTTAACGCCCGGCGTCACCGCCCGCGACTTTGTTCTCAATGGGTTGTATGGAAAAGCCGCTACCTCCATGCGGTGGGCCATATCGGGCGTTCCATCCGAGATAGACCCTGCGGCCTTGCCCAACAGCCCTTCTCAAGTCGACCCGCTGGGGCTTGAATCGATAGGCCAAAACCAGGCAATTCAACCCGCAACCAGCAGCCAAATGAGGCAAGCGACGGCGCCGTTTCGGCGCATCGCGCCAACCCCGAAACCCAAAGCCGGCAGCGGCGCGTTTCGCCGCTATATTGATGTCTTACAGGGAGGCGACACGCCATGAGCAAACGACAAAAACAGAGTGACCGCGGCGGCGGTTCTCATGCGTTGCGCCATGTCTTGTCTGACAAAGAAAACGAAATCATCAAAAAAGAGCTCGACGACCCTCAAGCGGCGGCGAGAAACCTGCCTGCGCTGCAAGACCATCTAAGAAAACACCCGTCCTTACGGCGCATTCTCTATCACCCGTTTCAGATGTTGGCGATAGCCCAATCGCTTGAAAGCGAACTGCAAAGCCGCGCGACGCTGTCGGGCCGCCAGATTGAACACGAAGAGTATTACAACCATCTCATTCAACAAATTGCGCCGAATATCAACCCGCAAATCGTGCTTGATTTTTTATTGGCGGTCGCCAAACATACCAAGATCAAACGCATCAAGCGCGTCTTATTATGGGCCGCCGCCAATGTGGCGATTTCGATCACATCAGGCCAAAACCCCACCGAATCGCCCGTCATCCGCAGCATCGTGTTGGCTTCTCTCGGCAACTCGTTAGAAATCGCGCAAAAGGCCTCTGATTTTGTCGAGGGCAAAGGGCCTCACAACTTCAGTTACACCAATATGATTGACGGTGCTTTTGGCGAGGATGAATGGCATCAACTGTTCGACGACGTAAACACCATTCGTGAAGACTTCTTTTTGTCGGTTTCGATTCGCGCTTTAGAGGTATTCGAGCATGTCAAAAAACCGTTTGGCTTGCGGTTTTACCGCCTGCTTCACTATCCCGCATCGATGCAAGGCACAGAGAAAAAATTGATTGTTGTTCCGGGTGAAGTTGAAACGCCCAACGAAGAGAATGAAGACGAAATGATACAGAAATTGTTCGACGCCCTAAGAAGCGATATTACCAATCACAACCTGACCCGCATCGACCGTGAAATCGCCGCATCAATCAAAACGGCGGCGTTTGGCGAGATTGACTTTGAGAAAGAACCGGCCCTGTTGAACGCCGCTGTGTTTTCGTCGTATCTCCCCTCCGAGTGGAACCCGTTTGTGTTGCGCCTCTATCGGCAAAGCGGCGAACAAGCCGAACAAATCAACCCCAGCGATGAGACCAACCTGATCATCGACCTCAAGGCTAGCCCCCAAAACGCCACACTATGGCGGCGGTATGGCGACCTTCTCTATGACAAAGAAGAATGGGGCGGGGCCTTTAATGTCTACCGACATGTAAAACTGCTTCAAGATGAATATGACGAAGCGCTGAACGAACGACTGCACATCATTGAAAAAAAACTGTTGGATGACGCAAAACAAGAGTCTCCTGTCAATTCAAACCAATAAACCTTGTTGAATACAAATAAAAACGGGGGCGTGTCGCCCCCGGTTTTGATTCCGCTACACTCAATTCATTACCCGTCCATGACCGGGGCGAAATCTTCAAAATTCTGGGCGAACAAACGCGACACGTCGCGTTGAATCTCTGACTCAAAGACCTTCCAGCCTGAGTCAACGATATCCTGGTATTTATCAACCAAGACGCGGGCGATGATGCTGCGCGAATGAGGCCACTTGTAGAGCAGCTGGTCTAACACGCGCGCGTCAGAATGTTGTGGGATCATACTCCACCCTAACAATTCAAGGCGCTCGCGGGTGATTTCTTCAATAATGCTGGGGTTGTTCATAAACCACCAGCAGCCAAACGGCATCAGGTTAGGGAACTTACGCGCCAAAATACAAAATTCATGTTGGTTTTCGCGGCTTAATAAGGTCGAGAAGAATTTGTTATCCGGGTTTCGCTCTAACAAATTTTCTAAACAAGCCAAGTCGGTGCGCCCCACGCCGTCGCCCGCTAACTTCAGTTGAGGGTTCACCGCGCGTTTAACGCCAATCATCAGCGCGAACGGGATGCCTGCCTCACGGGCAAACGGCAAGATGCAATTATCAATGATCTTGGTCGTCACCGAATCGTCGGGATACACAAACGCAGGCCCCAACGAAACCGCCAGGTAGCGCGGCTTCATCTTGTTTGACCAGTCTTCAAGAAATTTTCTCACGCTGGCATAGGTTTTGTCATTCAGATTTGAATCGACTTCATAGCCCTGCTCGCGCAAGGTGTCCGCCGCCTGGTTCCACGCCACTAATAGCGGGTCGATTCGCAACGCCGCCTGTAGGCGCGGGTGGTTATTGCCAATGGCGCCCCAAAACGGCGCTTCGGTTTTATCAAACGGATCGTTGGTCATCACCGCTGACATGACATTCGCCTTGGTGAAGACCAATTCGATATATTCATTGACATCGGCTTGTTTGAAATACTCTCTGGCGGCCGTTAAATCTCGCGCGCTGGGGTCTAAACCGAGGTTGCGCATGACCGTCACCACCCCGCGGCAGGCCTCGGAAATGGGAGCGCGCTTAATAAACAGTTCGTCCCAAATCAGGTCGGCTTTTTGGGTTTTGTTCATCTTCCAAAAGTCGTCGTAATTAACATCAGCCACCCGCATCACTTCGGCGATTAGGTAATGGTAGGTGAGAAGTTCATCGATTCCCCACAACAACAGACCGCCGAACGAGGGCGGATACAGGTGGGTGTGCATGTCGATAATGGGCGTCTCTTGAACGATTCGCTGGACGGCGAATTCTAAACGTGAAAATGGAACCGGCATAATCAATATCCCCTAAATAGAGCGTTTGTCAAAAAAATGTGCGTAAAGCGCGCCCGAATCCGCCGCGGCGGACAGCGATAGATACCGTTACGTAAACTCAATCCGCACATAATTCTGGTAACCACTATAAAAGTCTAGACCTTGAGAAAATCAGTATAAAAGAATTCTTCCAGAAAATTGAGAGGGGCTGGAAATGATTAAATAGAAAAGACGATAACGATATGATTACTGAGACCAATCCTTTACCTTCAGCCTGTCAACACGAAGAAAAGCGTGGTCGTTTGTGACTAATGTCGCGTTAATTGATAGCGCATGGGACGCAATCATTGTATCCAAGTTGCCCATCGGCTCGCCAGACCGGGCCAAACTTGCCCGCAATGTAGCGTATTGAATTGCAGCGCTTTCATCCCATGACAATATGACAGGCCGCAATAGGAATTCTCGAACGAGCGCCTTGAGAGTTACCGCTTCGGGTTTCAGTTCGACGCCATAGAGTAGTTCTGCTTGAGTAATCACAGAAATACACAGAGTATCTAGGGAAATTCGGTTTAGCCGTTTTCGGAGGTTGGAGTTGCCGCCGCGGATAATAAAACTCGCGATGTTTGTATCTAACATGTACAACGTTGGACTGGCCATGGCTACAGATCGCGCTCTTGTGGCGGGCCATCTTGTCGATCAACGAGAAAACCGTTCGCCTCACTGGTTGTATCAGCCAAAGCGAAAAAACTGTCCCAGTTGTCAGGTTTTTCTGTAAGAATCACTTCGCCAGTCTTTTCGTTTTTTCGAATATACACTTCTTTCGAATTAAAACGGTAGTCCACAGGAAGCCGCACTGCTTGCGACCGCCCATTCATAAACACTTTTCCTGTATTACCCATGTCGGCCTCCTCTTGGTATATACCACAAGTATATATCAGAAAAGTCAATCGTCAATCCATGGTCCAAAACCGCTTCGGGCGCAGTGGTTCAGACCGTTCAGAGGAGAAATCTTAAGCGCAGGCGTCGTAACCAATGGGCGCACTTCACCCGTTCCGCCTTCAAACTAAAAAGCCGGGCCAGTCGTGTTCCCCGCAAACTAAGGCGAACTAGAGAGCCGCTTGTATGTCCGTTGGTTCGGATACCTGGCAACACGGGCCATGATGTTCAGCGAGGATGCAGATTGGCCGGGTCGATCCACACTCGGGACAAGCGCCGGGCGGACAGTTGCCCATCTCGACTTGCCAGAGATGGCTGCAATCAGAGCAACGGAAATCACGCATCTCAACGTATTCCACATTACCGCCGCCGATTCGAATGGCTTTGCCTTCGATGAGTGCGCGGCCAATCTTTCGCCGGGCGGATTGTACAATTCGCCCAAATGTGGCGCGCGACACCTGCATCCGCTTGGCGGCCTGCTCGTGATACAGCCCCTCAACATCTGCGAGACGAATCGCTTCCATCTCATCGAGGTTGAGTTCCTCTTCTCCGAGTTTGCGCAACGGTACGCCTTGAGGCTTATAAAAATAAGCGCTCGGCTCTGACTCAATTCGCCGACAACTTTTCGGTCGGACCATCGTTCCCCATCATATCAATAAGACATAAGTAAACCGAAGTTTCCATAATACGATAAAAATCATCAGATATATACAGCAAGATTCATTTTTTTTTCACCGCCCCCTTGAACCGTTTAGGGGGCGAATCATTCTACAAACAGATCAATATCACACTGGTTGAATGGTCTAAACTGATAAGGAGTACTGGTCTCATGCTCGAATGGCTGTTAGACGTATTTTTAACAATAAATCTTTGGGAAATCATAGGTTACACCGGACAAGTCTTTTTTGCATCCAGTTTTCTGGTTCAATGGCTGGTATCAGAAAAACGAAAAGAGAGCGTGATTCCACTCGCGTTTTGGTACCTACGGACAGTTGGCGGAATCATATTGCTTTCTTATGCAATCCACAAAGAAGATCCTGTATTTATTATGGGACTGACGTTCAACAGTTTAATTTATGGCCGAAACATCTATTTCATTCACATAAAAAAACAGGCCGCATAAGGCTTATTCTTCAGGAACGGCTACGGTTGGGTCGGAGATTCGGTATATTTCAAACGATTCTAAAAACTCGTTCTGCAGAATACGAAAGGGGATATTCTGTCCAAAAATGCTGATAGTTGAATAAAACCCCGCTCCCCAGAAGTTTTGCGTCCTCACGGGCGCCCTGCCCTCATAAATCACTTCGTCGATGAGTTCCTGCCGTGAAAGATAGTCGACATCGTTCTCAAACACACGGCCTTTGTCAACCCGGTACGGAACAATAAGAATATCGCCCTCATCAGGAAACTCGCCCAACCTCATCTGGCGCAGGCCCGCTTCTTCGGCGTAGATCTGCCACCCCCAGTGGCCGACATACCATACTGTGTTGTCTTTTTTTAAGTTGGATAATGTTTCACTGGCGGCGAATTGGCGATACGCGTTGGCGAACTCATAGTCAGCGCGCTGAACCAGCTGTGCAACGAAAAACTGTAACAAAAACACGATGGCGACAGCGAAATGTACGCTTGACTTGAGTTTGCCTTGGCTTCGATTGAGATATCGCGCTGCGAGCAGTAAAAGCGGCGGTAACGCAGGCAATAGATGCCTTACCGCTTGAAACGGCACGAACAACACACAGAACGCCAACGGAGCCCACACCCATACCACCAGAAACAGCGAATCAGCCTGTTCGCCTGGTTCGTATTGTTTGAGCCACCTGGCGCCAGTTCGCGCGCCATCAAGTAGCAGAATGAACAATATCGCCGAACCGCTCAGCGCCCAGAGCAGATATTCCCAACCTGTTTCACCTAAATACGAATTGATCGCCCATGCCCAAATTGGCGCCAACAACAACGCCCCGATCCAGGCGACCCAATCGCGGCCAGCAACCGCACGCACGAACAAGGCTGGAAGCACAAACAACGCGCAACCGATTACCAAAAACGCCCCGTAGAGTTTGTCTTGCCATGAGATATCGGTTTCGCTGCGGCGTTCGAGCAAAAGATAAACGATATGTATTGCGTTGTACGCAAGCAGGTTTTGGATGCACCACAAAATGATCAGCCCAACTGCGGGCCATACCCAAACCACATAGCGGTATTTCTTTTGAAAAATCGGATACAACACCAACACAGGCAGGGTGATAACGGCGGAATATTTGGTCAGCGCTGACAATCCACATAACACAGCGCCTAGCGCCAGCCAGCGCTTTTGGTCGCGGTCAGTCCCTAAAATAAAAAGCGCAATACCCAGCGTTGAAAGCCCAACCGCCGGCACATCACGCATCAAGTTGCCTGAAACCACAATCGCCGGGCTGGCCAGAAGAAACGCGGCAGGCCAGACCGAGCCGCCCGAAAAGCGCTTGGATAACAAGACGGCGCCAACCACCAAACACCCAGAAAAAACAAACGCCGAGGCGTGTAACACCACTTCGTTAAGGCCAACCAGGCCAACAACAGGGGCGAGATAGTAACTCAAAAACGGCGGATTGGTGGTGACTTTCCATAATGGTTGCAGTTCGCCAAACCAATCAAACTGGCTGTCGAATGGCAGAAACGGGTTCTTCAACACATTACGCGCGACTTCTAAAACCACGGCGTCGTCGATATGAAATGGCTTGTTCAAAAACGGCAGCGAGCCTAACAGGGCGATGCCGAATGCTTGTATCCAGACCGTTCGCTCTGGATTGTCTTTCGCTTGCAGCGCTTCCCGGTAGGTAATGGTATAAAGCGAAAACGCGATTGCAGTGAGAAAAATCGAGAGTTCAATCATGCGTCAAGGCGCTCGTTGATATAGTATGGCGGTTCGTCAGAGCGGCGGTAAAAAGTGTGCAATTCGGCGATCAACCCTAAGAAGATGGCTTGAAATCCCATCAAAATAAACACGCCGCCCACCCCAAGCGCGATGGCGCCGAGCACGATGTGTTTGGTTATCAGCGAGCCGATGCCAAACAAAAACACCAGCAGGCCAATCAACCCGAATAACAAACCAAACCGGCCAAGCAGATGCAACGGCCGTTTCAGCGAACGGCTGATAAACAACACCGTGCCAAAATCAAAAAAGCCGTTGAGGATACGTTCTGCGCCAAACTTGCTGCGCCCCGCCTGGCGTGGATGGTGAACCACAGGCAGTTCGGTCACGCGAAAGCCATACTGCGCCGCCCATACGGGCAGAAAGCGGTGCATCTCGCCATAGACGCTCAGTTGGTCAACCACCTCGCGGCGGTATACTTTAAGGCCGCAGTTAAAGTCATGCAGATTGATTCCGGTGAACCAGCCGACGATGCCATTAAAGAATTTAGAAAAGATTTTTTTCGACAGAGGGTCTTTGCGGTCGCGTTTCCACCCGGAGACGACGTCATAGCCCTCATTCAGTTTGTTCAATAGGTGAGGCAGTTCGTCCGGGTCGTCTTGCAGGTCGGCGTCCATGGTGAAGACGATTTCGCCGCGAACATGGTCGAATCCCGCCGCCAGCGATGGAGACTTGCCGCTGTTCTTTCGAAAGCGAAAGACGCGCACTCGCGGGTCTGACTGGTGGAGTTCTGTTAACACATCAAACGAACCGTCTTGGCTGCCGTCGTCAACAAACAGAATTTCAAATGGGCGCTCAAGCGGCCCTAACGCGGCGCAGATCTGTTCATACAGCGGACGCAGCGTCTCTCGTTCGTCATACAATGGAATTACGACCGAAAAATACGGCGCTTCACTATTCATTTCAACTCGTCCCCAAAACACGCTAGTGGTTATCTTATCATGCAGCGTCAGCGATACTACCATTGTCAGTTTTGTTATCGTAAGGAAAGAAGGAAAGGCTATATAGAGGGAGAGATCAAAAACGCGAATTGCTACGCCATCATTTCGTCGGAGCCGCCGCGGTTAATGACAATTTCGCCCGACTCTTCGAGACGGCGAATAATCGCGACGATTTTTTGTTGGGCTTCTTCGACCTGTTTGACGCGCACCGGCCCCATAAATTCCATATCTTCGCGAATGTTGTCAGCCGCGCGCGACGAGACGTTGCTGAAGATTTTGGTTTTGACTTCTTCGTTGCCGCCCTTGAGCGCGATCGCCAATTCTTTCAGGTCAACTTCACGCAGCACCTGTTGAATGGCGCGGTCGTCTAACAGAATAACGTCGTCGAAGGTGAACATGAGTTTCTTGATTTCGACGGCGAGTTCCTGGTTTTCTTCTTCAAGCGTTTCGAGAATCGATTTTTCGGTCGCGCGGTCGACGCGGTTTAATAATTCGGCCAGCGCTTCAATACCACCCGCGACCGAGAACTCTTGTGAGAGGACCGTCGCGATCTTTCGTTCCAACACGCGCTCGACTTCAGAAATGATTTCCGGCGAAGTCTGGTCCATAGTCGCGATGCGCAGCGCGACTTCGGTCTGCATTTCAGGCGGCAGCGCCGACATAATCACCGCCGACTGGTCATACTCAAGGTGGGCCAAAATCAACGCAACCGTCTGCGGGTGTTCGCTCTGAATAAAGTTCAATAGGTGGTTGGGGTCGACTTTTTTGAGGAAGTCAAACGGCGTACCTTGCAGCATCCCCTGCAAGCGCTCGATCACTTCCATCGCCTTGCCAGGCCCCAAGGCTTTTTCAAGAATCTCACGGGCCGCCGAGATGCCGCCGTGGCTGACATACTGTTTCGCCATTGCGGTGTGATAAAACTCTTCAATGACCTGGCCGGTCAATTCTTGAGGGACGTTGCCGATATTCGCAACTTCGAGTGTAATTTGTTCGATCTCGTCGTCTGAGAGACAGCGATAGACGTCCGCGGAGATGTCCGGCCCCAATGTAATCATCAGGATGGCGGCTTTCTTGCGGCCCGACAGTTTTGTTTTTTCTTTCGCTCCACGAACCATTTGTCTAACTCGATATAATCCAAGGTCTATCGTTAGTATCGGCGCCTGCCTTGAAATTGTAAGAGGTTTTTTAGGATTTTTATAGGTATTTTTTCTGACGATAGACGAGAAACGCCCTCCTAGCGTTCGCGCTGGGAGGGCGAAGAAAAGGCAATGGTTGTTGGTTTACTTTAAGGCATACATTCCACGGCCGGATTTTTTGACAGCGCCGTCTTTGGCTAATTTCCTTAATTCCATGTACAACACACGGCGTGGTTCTTTTGATTTTGATTGATAGCCGCTGGCTTTGAGCGCGTCTAAAATCTCATCGGCTTTCATTGGCTTCTTGGTCAAAACTTCCATGAGATATTGTTTCAATGGCTTCTTCGCTTTGTCTGGTTTACGACTGGGTTTTGATAAACGGGGACGGCCCGGGCCGCGGGCTGATTTTTTCTTTTCTGGCTTGGGGCCGCGCTTGCTGCCCGGTTTGGGGCCGCGTTTTTTGGGGGCTTCAATGCCTGTCAAAGAAGCCAATGCAGTGCGAACCTCCTGCAGTTTCGCTTCGGCTTCGAATGCTGCTTTGTCTTTCACTAAAGACAGCAATTCATCCAAAGAATATGTACTCAAGACGGATTTTGCATTTGGTTTCGCTGGCATGTCAAAAAAATCCTTTCAGAAATAGTGATTACGTTTAAATAATTATAAAGCGTATAATCGATTTGTCTACATTCAATGTACTGTGGATGAAAATACTATTAAAAAAACACTTAAGATTTACGTTAATTACTTTACAGAGACCTTTCACTGGCCGAATAATACAATCCCAAATGTCTTCAATTTCTTCTTATAAACAGAAATTCATCTTTGATCATTTCAGCCAACATTGACTACGGAGTTTTAATTTGATAGCGTTCTTTTACATCAATGACAACGAAAGCCATAGAACGCATGAATGTATTTAAACGGTTTTTTGACAGCATTGGCATCGGCATGGTTTTATTTTTTTTGTGCATCCTATTTTCGTTTCAATCCGAAATATTTTCGTCCCCTCGTAATTTATCACAAATTTTATTGCATACATCCGTTAATATCATTATCGCCGTTGGGATGACCTATGTCATTTGCGCGGCTGAAATTGACTTATCGGTCGGCTCTATGCTGGCATTCTGCGGCATGACCACCGCCATGATAGTAAAAATCGATCCAGAAACCGGACGCAATATTCCAATGGCGTTTGCGGATTGTCTAACCTCCCCTCTACCTAACCTGTTTTACGGCGACCTCACCTGGTGGGTGGTTGCGACAAGCGGTTTCTTGATACTCGCCTTATTGCCCGGCGCCATCGCGGGGGGAATAAACGGGTTTATCGTCGTACGGTTTGGCGTACCCAGCTTTATCGTCACGCTTGGCTCGATGCTCATTCTTCGCGGACTGGCGCGATGGTTGACCAACGCCGCGCCAGTGACAGGGCTGCCGCCGCAATTCATGCAAATCGACGCAGGAATGATCGTTGAGTTTTGGGGGTTCCGTATTACCTACAGCATGGTCATCGCACTTTTTATCGCATTGTTCGCCGCCGCCGCGCTCGCCTGGTCGCGGTTTGGGCGCCATGTTATGGCCATAGGCGGCAACCGCCAGGCGGCGTATCTCAGCGGCGCGCCCGTCGCCAAGACCCGTTTTCTGGTGTTTGTTGTGACAGGGCTTTGCGTCGCGGCGGCGTCGATCATTCAAACCTCGCGCCTGTTTATCGGCGACCCGAACTCAGGCGAAGGCTATGAACTCGACGCCATCGCCGCGGTAGTGATCGGCGGCGCCAGTTTATTTGGCGGCAAGGGCGGCGTAATCGGTACGCTGTTCGGCGCGTTAATCATCGGCGTGTTACGTAACGGGCTGGTGTTGATGGACGTCACCGACCATATCAAACAAATGGTCATCGGCGGGATGATTATCTTCGCCGTCTTGTTGGATTATTATCGCCGCCGCCTCAATGGCGAAACTGAATAGTCAGGTTACGCCTGCTTTTCTTCACACACAATCCATCCTACAATCAAACAACAATCCAACTGAATGTATTGGGGAGAAATGATCGTGAAACGAAGAACCGCTATTCACCATCTGAGTGCAATTTCCGCGACGGCGATAACAGCCTCGCCGCTGATTGCTCAAGGCCAGACCTACAAAATCGCGCTGGTGATGAAGGCGTTGTCAAACCCCTTCTTTCACGCGATGGAAGTCGGCGCCCGTGAAGCAGCCGAAACCATCGGCGTAGAACTGCTCGTACAAGGCACCAACAAAGAGACCGACGTCACTCAACAAATCAGCATCGTCGAAAACTTTATGACGCGCGGCGTTGACGCGATTGTTATCGCCCCGGCGAGTTCGGAGGGTCTGGTGCCTGTTTTGTTCCGCGCCCAGGCCCAGGGAATCAAAGTCGTCAACATTGATAACCCTCTCGATGAGAAAACCAAAAAGCAATTTAATTTTGAATGCCCGTTTGTTGGTTCTGACAACGCGATGGGCGCTGCGTTGGCCTGCCATGATTTGGTGGCGGCCATGGGCGGCCAGGGCGAGGCCGCGATACTGGAAGGCATCCCCGGGGTTATTAACGCCGAACTTCGCAAGCAGGGCGCGCGCCGCATTCTTGACGCGGAACCCAAAATCAAAGTGGTCGCCTCTCAAACCGCTGAGTGGGAAACCGAACAAGGTTACCAAGTCTTTACCAACATGCTGACCGCGAAACCGAATATCACCGGTCTGTTCGCCTCCAATGACAGCATGGCGCTGGGCGCGATCCGGGCGATAGACGCAGCAGGCAAGACCGGGCAAATTGCTGTCACGTCATACGACAACCTCGACGCCGCCAAAGAAGCGGTTTTGGCCGGCGCCATGATCTCAACCATCGACCAGCACCCAGAAAAAATGGGAGAATTTGGTGTTCAAGCGGCGAAGGATAGTTTGGACGGCAAGACAGTGGAGAGTTACATCCCAACGCCGTTAGAGGTGATTGACTACCGCTCGCTGTCAATGAAGTAAGCGAATTAAAAAGGCTCATCCGGGGTTTGGATACGTTCTTACGAATTAAATTAAAATTTTCAGACACGATCTCAAGGATGATTTTTCTATCGTTATATGTGGCATGGGTACAACTCTGCTCGCTTCGGCGCCGCTCCGCTTTGTTGCACAGGCGCTCACAGAGCTGCACCCATGCCTGAATTGGATTGTATATTATTGACAGGACGAATACCGTTTTTTGACCAAATTCCAGGTCATCCAGCAAGGGAAGTACTCAAATATCGGTAGAACCCTATTTTATTTAAGAAACATAATTCCTACCGAAACTGCTGCAAGAACCTGACATCGTTTTCGTAGAACAAACGGATGTCCTTAATGCCGTATTTCATCATCGCAAAGCGTTCGATGCCTAAACCAAACGCGAAGCCCGTCACCTTATCAGGGTCATACCCCGCTGATTCAAACACCGCCGGGTGGACCATGCCGCAGCCTAAGACTTCCATCCAGTCAGAACCTTCGCGGCGAATATCCACCTCGGCGCTCGGCTCGGTAAATGGAAAGTATGACGGACGCAGGCGAATCTCAATATTGCTCTCAAACACCCGGCTTAACAAATCGTCTAGGGCGCCTTTCAGGTGGCGAAATGAAATGTCGGGCCCGACCACCAGGCCTTCGACTTGGGTGAACATGGGCGAGTGGGTCACATCAGAGTCACAGCGATATACGCGGCCCGGCGCGATCATACGCAACGGCGGCGTGTGCGACTGCATATAGCGAATCTGTACGGGCGAGGTGTGAGTACGAAGCACATGCCCGCTTTTCATCCAGAAGGTGTCTTGCATGTCGCGCGCGGGGTGATGGCTGGGGATATTGAGCGCGTCAAAGTTGTAATACTCTTCTTCGATCTCAGGCCCTTCAGCGATGTCATAGCCCATCGAGTAGAAGATTTCTTCAATCTCATCCAGCATCATCATGAGCGGGTGGCGGGCGCCCCGCCGGGCCCAGGTCCCTGGAAAGGTGACGTCTACTGCGTCGCGCTCAAGTTGGGCTTCAGACTCGGCGCGTTTCAGTTCGGTTAGGCGCGACTGATAGACTGTTTCGAGCGCATCTTGAACCTCATTCGCCGTCTGGCCGACGACAGGGCGCTCTTCGTTTGACAGGCCGCCGAGTCCACGAAGGATGCCTTTGACCATCCCCTTTTTGCCAAGATATTTCGTTCGCGCTTCATAGAGCGATTGGGGCGAGTTAGCCGCTTGAAAATCGGCCTCGCCTTGTTTTTGGGCGTTTACAAGTTGTTGTTGAAGTTGCTCCCGGTCAGACATTGCGCTTCGTCCTTATCGGTTTTTGTATTTTATACTAGTTGCCAAACTAACGTGCGGATTGAATGGACAAAACTGAATCTATCGCTGTCCGCCGCAGCGGATACGGGCGCGCTTACCGCACAGAATTTGACAAACGCTCTAGTAACAACAAGAGGCGGGACCATCGGCCCCGCCTCAAATTGATCCAAGTATAGGTTGTCAAGCAGGGACGGCTTAGGCCGCCATCGCCTGGTTGGCGATTTGAACGTATCCACGAAACGCGTCGGGATCATGAATCGCGAGTTCAGACAAGGCTTTGCGGTTGATCTCGACGCCTGCTTTTGCCAAACCGCCCATCAGTTTGCTGTATGACGCGCCTTCGAGTTTGGCGGCGGCGGCGATGCGCACGATCCACAAACGGCGAAAATCGCGTTTGCGGTTGCGGCGATCGCGGTAGGCGTATTGTAAGGCTTTATGAACGCCGTGACGGGCTGACCGCAACTGGTTGCGGCGGCCTTGGCGAAAGCCTTTGGCTTGCTTTAAGATTTTTTTGCGCCGGCGGCGCGACGCGACCTGACTTATTGCGCGCGGCATGATTTCACTCCTTCTGTGTTACGAACTCTCTATCGGCAGACAAGACCAACATTGTACCCCCATTCGCCGGATCTTAAAGCCTAAAGGTTCTAGATTTACCCACACG
The DNA here is from genome assembly GCA_964556895.1 of uncultured bacterium. Lineage (GTDB taxonomy): Bacteria > Hinthialibacterota > Hinthialibacteria > Hinthialibacterales > Hinthialibacteraceae > Hinthialibacter. The sequence continues at coordinate 35,655 of CAZKYC010000005.1, forward strand.
CCAACATTCGGTTCACGCGTTTTTCTTCGTTAACCGACACCAAGGTTTGTTGGCGCAGGCGGCGTTTTTGTTTCGTCGTCTTGCAAGAACGGCAGTGGCGCAGATAAGCGCGTTCACGTTTGATCTTTCCGTTTTTGGTTTTGCGAAAGCGTTTGGCCGCCCCGCGGTTTGTTTTCATCTTGGGCATGATTCTGCTCCATACTCAGTCGTTTGCTTTTGATTCATCATCGGCGGATTGTTCCGCCGTATCTATATCAACCAGACTCGCGTCAGTGTCAACGGGCGCGTTTTCGCTGTCCGTTGAGGGCTTCGTTTTTTTCGGCGGCGCCGGCGTCATTGTCATATTCATCAAGCGCCCTTCCATGCGCGGCGCCTGTTCAACCAGCCCGATATCTTGCAGGTCTTCGACCACCCGGTCAAGAACTACTCGCCCCAAATCTTTGTGGGCCATTTCGCGTCCACGAAACTGCATGATAAAGCGAACTTTATCGCCATGCTGTAAAAACTTGACCGCATGGTTCATTTTAAAGTCATAATCATGCTGGTCGATGCGCGGGCGCATTTTTATATCTTTAACGACAATTTGTTTCTGTTTCTTTTTGGCCTCTTTTTGTTTCTTGGTCTGTTCATATTTATATTGGCCATAATCCATAATCCGGCATACATGCGGCTTAGATTTGGCGCTAACCTCGACCAAATCGAGCCCTGCAGCTTCGGCCATTTTGATCGCCTCGGGTACAGTAACCACCCCGGCGTGCTCCCCTTCAGCATCAATAAGGCGAATCTGATCTTCTCGAATCAAATCATTGATTCGAGTCGTATCGCGCTCACGGCTAGTCCTTCCAGTGAATCGTTTCTTAATTCGCTTTCACGCTCCTCTCTTGGACTCAAACGCGGTAACTACGCCAAACCTGAACTTGGCTCAGGCGGCTGCGCTTGAGAGTGTATACGGTGAAACGCCTCATCGAGGCCCATCACACCTAGATCGTTGCTGCCCCGTTCGCGAACCGCGATCACGTTGTCAGCCGCTTCTTTTTTGCCGACGACAAACATGATTGGAACCTTGTTCGATTCCGCCTCGCGAATCTTATAGCCTATTTTTTCGTTCCGGGCATCCAGTTCAGCGCGAATCCCTGATTGAATCAAGCGCTGTAAGAACGACTTGGCATAGTCAATCGGGTCATCGGTGATGGTCAACACCTTGGCTTGAACCGGCGCCAACCATGTCGGGAACGCGCCTTTGTAGTGCTCAATCAGGTTGCCCATGAAGCGTTCCATCGAACCTAACACCGTGCGGTGGATCATGACGACCCGTTTGCGTTCGCCATCACTGTCAATATAGTCGACTTCGAAGCGCTCAGGTAGGTTAAAGTCGAGTTGGATGGTGGGGCCCTGCCACTCACGGCCCAACGCATCGAGCAATTTTACGTCAATTTTGGGGCCGTAAAACGCGCCGCCGCCTTCTTCGACGTCATAGGGATTGCCAAGCCCGTCTAACACTTTGCGCAGCGCTTCGGTCGAAAAGTCCCAGATTTCGTCAGAACCGATCGACTTTTCGGGGCGCAGGGCGAGGCTGAGTTTATACTCAAAGCCAAACGCCTTCATCATGTAGTCAGCCAGGTCAATCACGCCTTTGATTTCGGCTTCTAACTGATCAGGACGACAGAAGATATGCGCGTCATCCTGCGTAAAGCCGCGAACGCGCAGCAGGCCGTGCAATACGCCTGAGCGTTCATAGCGGTAAACGGTGCCTAATTCAGCATAACGAATTGGCAACTCGCGATAGCTGTGAAGATGGCTCTTGTAAATCAAAATATGCCCCGGACAATTCATTGGCTTGGCGTAATAATTGACGCCGTCGATCTCCATGGGGGCGTACATATTTTCTTGGTAATTCTCTAAGTGGCCGGATTGAATAAACAGGTTCTCGCGTTGGATGTGAGGCCCATAAACCAACTCATAGCCGCAGTGGTAATGCTCCTTGCGCCAGAAATCTTCGATCAGACTGCGCACCCGGGCCCCCATTGGGTGCCATAACACCAGACCAGGGCCAGCGTCTTCGTGGATGCTGAACAGATCGAGTTCTTTGCCGAGTTTTCTATGGTCGCGTTCTTTGGCTTCTTCGAGGCGCTGAAGATAAGCCTCTAACGCCTCTTTGCTGGGCGCTGCCGTGCCATAGATGCGCTGCAACATCGGGTTCCGCTCATCGCCGCGCCAGTAGGCGCCCGCGCTGTTGAGCAACTTGAAATGTTTGAGGTAGCCTGTGTCGGGGATATGAGGCCCGCGGCACAAGTCAGTAAACTCGGCCTGCTTATAAAAACTGACAGTGTCTTCGTCTTCGAGGCCTTCTAAGACCTCAACCTTGTATTCGTTCTTCTCGTTCTTATAGAGATCAATGGCTTCTTGCCGGGGCAACTCAAACCGCTCAACTTTGATCTTTTGTTGCGCTTTCTTGCGCATGCGCTTTTCGATCTTCTGAAGGTCTTCAGGGGTAAACGGCTTTGGCATGTCGAAGTCATAGAAAAAGCCGTCATCAATCGGCGGGCCGATAGTCGGCTTAGCGTCAGGAAACAGTTCCACCACCGCCTGGGCCATCAAGTGGGTGCAGCTGTGATAGTACACTTCGCAGCCGTCGGGTTCGTCCCAGCCCAGAAATTCAACCTTCGAGCCAGATTCGACAGGACGCTTCAAATCAATCACCGCACCGTCAAGTTTGGCGGCGACCGCGTCTTGAGGCAGGTCAGAGTTGTCGCGCAGCCAGTCGTGGGGTGTTGACCCAACAGCAACCTGTAAGGGCGCCTCGCGTCCAACAATCGTCAATTGTAATGTATCTGAAGCCGTTATATTCATTTTTTTTCGATGAAAAAAGAGACCGCCGCTGGGTCTCTTTTATTGGTTTTCAAACGCCGTAGACGTGATATCTTAGAAACCTTGGGTCCTACTGGATTCGAACCAGTGACCTCTTGCATGTCAAGCAAGCGCTCTAACCAACTGAGCTAAGGACCCTGATTGGCATAGCCTAAGAATTATATTCTGACTGTGGATAGAGTCAACGCCGGGCGTCGGCGGAAATCACATAATTCTCACGTTTTTCGGCGATCGACCGAGTAACGACCGATTTGCATTTACCACAGGCCAAGGTAGTATATGTTTAACGAGAGGAGCGCTTATTGTGAGTTTTTTCACCAACCTGAAAATCTGGTGGTCTCGAATGATCTCGATTTCGAAAGGCGACGCTTTTCTCTGTGACTCGTGTAAGTGGAACTACGGCGACATCTGTACGCGGCCCGAAAAGCCGAATGCGAAGAAGTGCCCCGATTATACCGGAAAATGACTTTACTTGGCTTTTGGTTCTGCTGGTTCTGTTTTTAGTGGGTATAGACGCTTCATCAATTTATCAATAGAGAAATAAATCAACAACCCCAAAAAGATAAACGCCAAGTCGATGACATTTAATAATAAGAACAACAATACCCCGTGAAGAAAGCTCATGTACCCCGGGTGAATCAAAGCTAACGAATGGCCAAACAACATTGATGAGATAAACCAGAAAAACGAAGCCAATAAAAATGCGCTTGCCAGCCCATAAATTTCACGGTGCAGCATCAATCGAAAAATCAGCAAGAATGACAAAAACAAACAGAAAGAATGTGTAAGCGAAAGACAAATCGATTGAAACGCTGAATACTCAATCAGCATTGCATGATTTATATAGGCATAAATAACCGGAAAATTAACGAGCCCATAAACCAATGCGCCAAATAAGCAATAAGGGATAAGACTTTTCAGCGAGATTGAGTCTGAGCGAATTGTCATTGATTAGGCCGTGCACTTCACAAAACAACTATTCACGAATCAACTATATAATCGCCAGACTCAGACTAAGTCAATACCAAACTATAATCGTATAAAGTTGATAGATTTACTAAAGTTTTAAAATAAACTCCAGGATCGCTTCTGGCTCAGGCATTCGCCCTGGGCCCGTATCGCCAGAAGCGAGGTCGCCTTCAACAGGGAGCATAACCGTGATCCTGTCTTCTTTTAGCCGCTCAATATTTCTCTTTGTGGCTGGATGGTTCCACATTTGATGGTGCATAGCAGGGACCATCACCAGTTGACACTGCACGGCCAGCAGTGTGCTCGATAATAGGTCGTCGGCCAAACCATTGGCGGCCTTTGAGAGGATGTTCGCCGTAGCGGGTGCGACTACAACCAAATCGGCCCACTCGGCCCAGTGGATGTGACGCACTTCATGAAGCGGTTCTTGTTCAAACAATTCCCGGCCCACTTCGTTTTCTGACAAAGTCGCCATGGTGAGTGGGGTAATAAATTTCTCCGCCGCGCGGGTCATAATCACCCGAACCGACGCGTCATGTTTTTTACACAGCCGAACCAGCGACGCGGTTTTATACGCCGCGATTCCGCCAGTGACGCCGATCAAAATATGTTTTTTGGCGAGTTTCATGGTTTGGTTCTACCCTAACTGATTGATCAGTTCAGCCGCTAAGCGTTCTGCGATTTCTTCTCTCGACGCCAAGGGGCCAGAGAGATTGACGCCGCGATTCGTTTTATACACCAAATATGCGGTGTGGTCAGTATGACTCACATCTTCGAGCCGGTTGGCCACGACGATCTTGGCGTGGCTGCGCTCCATCAACTGTTCGGCGCGTTTGAATAGCTCTTGTTCAGAGATTCCTGTTTCGAGTTTAAACCCGACCACCAGAGTTTCGGGGCGCCAATGTTGAAACTGTTCGATCAGTTTCTCGCCGCGATGAAACTTGACCGTCCACTCGTCGTCACAAGACGGCTTTTTACCTTCGATTCGCTCTGGGATGTAATCTAAAACCGCCGCCGCCATGATGACAACGTCAACGATTTGAGATTCTAGACGAGAACGCATTAGCGTTTTTAGATCATCAACCGTCTCGAAGCGGGTAATGGCCAGGTTTTCAAACCCATGGCCGGGATACATAGAACCAACGGTGACGCTTCTCTGCCCCGCCAGTTGCTCTACATTGGCGCCGTGTTGACACAAGGCGTGAGCAATCACGCTGCCCAGGCGCCCCGACGAACGGTTGGTGATAAACCTGACATAATCAAGCGGGGCCGTGGTCGGCCCTGATGCAACTAGAATTGACTTTCCTTCAAGCGCTTTATTCATGACACTGTAATGATGGCGTTTGGGTTTTATGATACAGTCGCGTATAAATCATTCGAATTCAAGGATTCAAATATGCATTGGGCAAACCGATTTGTGAATATTGTCTTTTTCATGGTCTTAGGCGGAACGAGTTTCAGCCAGCCAATCAGCCTTACCATGTTGCCCAATGATAGCAAACTCGTCCGCACTGGCCTGGCCCCCAACAACGAGCCGGAGTTTGGCGTCAATGTTCTCACTCTCGACAACCTCATAGGCGGCGCGGTTGATGACATTGTATTTTCGCTGCCGTTTCCTGAAAGCGGTTCGGTCTTTTTAGACTCCATCTATATCTTACAAGGCGAGTTTGAAGACTTAAACGCCGGGTTTAATTTTACTCAGTTCCCCAACTTTGCGCGCATCATCGCCATCCACGGCGAAGACGACACTGAGTTTGGCTTTAGCGTCGCCAACGTGGGCGACCTAGACCGCGACGGCTTCGGAGACATGGCAGTCGCCGCGCCCTTCGCGGGTGACGCGGGGGTGGTTTACATCATCGGGCTTGGAACGCCCAACAGCCTTCAGATTTCTGGCAAAGTCGACACCAACACAATTAGCTTAGACGATCCACAAGACCAAAATTTTATCCTGTTGAGATTAGAAGGCTCGTTTACCCAGCCGCTGCGCCATACGCTGGGGCCAAGCGCTGACATCGATAACGATGGCTATTCGGATGTGGTGCTGCCCGCGCCCGCGTTTTCACAAACTGATGAGGGGGATGAAATTCTCGGATATGTAATCTATGGCAGCGAAGACATCCTCAACACAACCATTCGAATGGACGAACTCAACCCGGCCCAGTCGCTTACAATTTTATCCCCGCCCCTCCCTGACGATGGGCGCCTGAATATCAATTCAAACCCGATGGTTCTGTCTCCGGGCGACATCACCGGAGACGGCGCCAATGACATCATCATATCGCTGGGTTACACATCTGAACAACCCTATTTCGCCTCTTTGTATGTCTTGCCAGGCGGCGAGCGGCGGGTGGGCTCTTGGGTGGCTGAAGTCACAGGCGTTGGCGACGCCCAGATAGATTTACCGCTATTCGCAGAACGGGACGCACACTTATTAAACCAAATCGTGGGCGGCGACCTCAACAACGATGGCGTCGCTGACCTCGCGCTCAGTTTTCTTCAGGCTGACGCCAAGGGCAAGAATGATTTATCTGGCGCAGCGGTGGTCGCGCTTGGTGGGCAGGATATATCGGGCAACCTGACGCTAGACCCCCAATCTGACCGAATCTCAATACTTGGGCACCCCATTCCTGGAGCCCAATTTGGCCGCTCATTGTCAATTCGTGAAACCCGGCTGTTGGTTGGAGCGCATGAAACCTATTCGCCATTCATCAAGGGCGCGACAACCGGCGCGTTTTATGTAAGCCGTGAATCGATGTTTTCGTCGGCGGTCAAGGAATTGAATGCACCACGCATAATGGACGCCGCCGCCTACGGCCAGTTTTCAGAACAAGGGTTGGGCGGCTCTCAAGACTTTTTTGTTGATCGCTCAGGCAAATTAAACATCGTCGCATATGCGGCTGGCGACACGACCCAGCCTGACCGGGTGGGTTATATTCTTCCATTGCTGCCAATTGGCGGCGATAGTAACCAAGATAACCGCAGAGATTTTCACGACATAATAACCATAAGCCGATTTTGGCAGGATGCGCTTTCAGGCGATGGTTCTACAGTAAACTCGCTGCAAATCCTCAACGCCATTTTAGGGCTGCAAACGTATTAGCAGAGGGGTGGCGATCCAAGGCTGAATAAAATGATGCCAGCCCTTAAAATATTGTTTGAATGTATCGTTTTGTTTATGTTGTCTTGATATCCCCCCGGCGTCTTTGACGCCACCCCCCCCCTTTTTAAGGGGGGCGTGTACTACCAATGCTATTGGCTTAATGATCGCCCGGGGGGATCAGTTGAAGTGCGGAATAACCAAAATTGTGAATGAAACTTAAAAACTATTCTGAAAACAACGGTAGGGTGGGCTCATTCGCCGCGGCGAATAGCCCACCATGAAATGCTGCAAACAAACAATCCCCTCCCTCAAAACGCGAAACGGGGCGGTTGATATCAACCGCCCCGTCCACACAATCCCGAACCGTGTTCTATGTGTATTTTGTAATTAGAAGCTGTAGATCACTTCGAAAGCGATGGTGTCTTGGCTGTCTTCGAAGGTGCTTTCGTCAGCGAAAATGTCTTGATCGGCGTCATCGTGACGGTATTCAACGCGGGTGAGGAGACCGTCAACAACTTCGTAACCGAGTGTCAAAGTGATTTCCCAAACTTCAACTTCGCCGAAGCCAGAGAGGAAGCGGACGTCATCTTGGTCTTCCATCCATTCGCCGCGAACCGCGCCGTAGAGTTTGTCGGTGATGTCATAGCGAACATAACCAGCGATGCCCCACCAGTCGGCGTCGCTGCCAGTAGCGGTAGCATCTTCGGCGTTGCCATAGTCAAAGTTGGCGCCGAGGAGGAGTTGATCGGTGGCTTGCCAGGTGGCAACCAAGTCATACAAGAAGGTGTAAGACCCATTGTCGCCGACCATTTCAGGCCCATAAGCGATTGAGTTCTGAATGTAGATGTCGTCAGTCGGCATGGTGCGGATGGCAACGTGGTGGGAGAGGCTGTCGTTATTGTCTTCGACATTGTCCCAGCCTTGGGTCAGGCCATAGCTGACTTCCCACATTTCATTGATGGTGTAAGTCAAGCGGGCGCCTGTGTGGGTAAACGGAATGGCGAGACCGAACAAGAACGAACGGCTGAACTGATCATTCCCGCCGCTTTCGATGACTTCGTAGCCGTGCCATGTGGCGAAACGACCGAGGTCAATGGTCAAACCATTGCCGATCGGAGCGATGTAGGAGATATAGGCTTGATAGATGTTAAGATTGTCATCAGCCAATGGGTTATCTCCGTTACCAGGAATGCTGTCACCGCCAATAATCGGGGCGTCTTCGCCATACAGCATATCGACGCGGAAGCCGACTTCGTCAACGTCTTCCGGCAATTTGTCGATGTACAGTTGGAAGGCATGAATGTCTACGAAATCGCCGTCATCGGTGTCGAAGATACGGGCGGAGTTCATCATGCCATCCGGGTCATTCAAGTTGAAGGTGGAAGCAACGTCCAAGTAACCACCCAACTCAACGCCCCACAGCATGTCAGCGGTAGCATCGGCGAGCGGGCCAGCACTGACGGGTAACGCCATCGCAACTGCCATTACAACACTCAGAAACAGTTTGCTTTTCATATTCTTTTCTCTCCTTAACTCTTTTCTCAGAACAAGTGTAAGACCAGTATTACGGTCAGGATTCGGATGTTATTCTAAGACAACTGACCACCTCGTCAATCAAAAAGCATCAAAAACCTCAGAAAAGTGTTACCTAAATACCACACCTTAACAAAAATACCACACATCAGATGCGGGCCCAGAAAGAAAAATGTCTACATAACGATTAAATAACATTCCGCTAGACTATATAACATATTCATGTAACTATACTTAATAGAATTAAAAATTAATTTTAGTTAATATAATCAAAGTTATCTTACTAGAAATTAGATTTTACCTGAATGTAAAGAAACATGTTTCTGGATTCATGAACCATTGTTTGTTTTGAGGCTTGGCAAGCATATACACGGCGCCTACAATGAGAAAACGCTCTCGAAACTTGGTAATTACTGATGTATTACCCCTCGTTTGACCAATTTAACGCGCTCTCAAAGCAGGGAAACTGCATCCCGGTGAGCCGCGTCATCATGGCTGATCTTGAAACGCCGGTCACAGCGTTTATGAAACTGGCGCTAGACGCTCCTCATGCCTTCATGCTTGAAAGCGTTGAACATGGCGAAAAACTAGGGCGTTTTTCATTCATTGGGTGTAATCCATCCCATCGGTTTATCAGCCGCGACAATACACTCATCGAGTTTCACAACGGGACAGAAACAAAGCATGAAGTAAAACGCGGCGAAGACCCACTCCATTTTCTCGAGCAATTCACCAAGCGCTTTCAGCCTGCACCGGTTGAAGGCATGCCGCCGTTTTATGGCGGCTTGGTTGGGTTTTTGGGTTATGAGATGATTCAGTTTTTTGAAAAACTGAATTTCAATAACGAACATTCCATGGCGACGCCGGATTCGGTGTTTTATTATGCTGACACCGTCGTCGCGTTTGACCACTTCGACCGCACCATTCGCGTCATTCATAACGCATACATCGACGGCGATGTTCAAGCCGCCTATGACAAAGCGGTTGAAGCCATTGATAACGTAGTAAAACAATTACAAGCGCCATTGCCTCAGACCCGTTTTGGCGCAGGGCGTAATGATGAACCGCAATATCAATCTAACGTAAAACCCGACACCTTCAAACAATCGGTCGAACAAGCCAAAGAATACATTCGCGCTGGCGATGTCTGTCAGGTCGTGATCGGCATTCGCAACCAGATGGAATTCGAATCAACTCCGTTGGATCTCTATCGCGCCTTGAGGCGAGTGAACCCATCTCCCTACACGTTCTTTTTCCGTTGCGATGACATGTGTCTGGTTGGCGGGTCGCCGGAAATTTTGGTGAAACTAGAAGATGAACGCGTCACCTACCGCCCCATCGCCGGGACGCGCCGCCGGGGCCGCACGTCTGAAGAAGACGCCTTCTTTGAAAAAGAACTCATCAACGACCCCAAAGAACAAGCCGAACACATTATGTTGGTCGACTTGGGGCGAAATGACATCGGCAGGGTCTGTAAGTTTCATACTGTCGAAGTGACCGATTTGATGTATGTCGAGCGCTATTCTCATGTCATGCACTTGGTTTCAAATGTTGAAGGCGTGATCAATGACGGCCAAACCGGGTTCGATGTGATGCGCGCGGTTTTCCCGGCGGGAACGGTTACCGGCGCGCCAAAAGTTCGCGCGATGGAAATCATTGAAGAACTCGAAACCACCAAGCGCGGGCCCTACGCAGGCGCGTTGGGCTACTTTGGCCTTTCAGGCGATATCGATTTTTGTATCACTCTTCGCACCATCGTCACCGTCGGCGCCACCGCCTTCGTCCAGGCCGGGGCGGGAATCGTTGCGGATTCTGAGCCGGAGTTAGAATATAAAGAGTGCATGAACAAAAGCCGCGCGATGTTGCGGGCGATTGAACTGGCCGAAGGTTCAAAGGAATAAGCATGCTTCTCGTCATTGATAATTACGATTCGTTTACTTACAACCTGGTCCAATATCTGGGCGAGTTAGGCGCGGATATGGAAGTATTTCGTAATGACGAGATCACGCTAGACGAAATCACCAAGAAAAACCCAACCGGCATTCTCATCTCGCCCGGCCCCTGTACGCCGGATGACGCGGGCATTTCACTCTCAGTCATCGACCGCTTTCATCAAGAGAAACCCATATTCGGCGTCTGTTTAGGCCATCAGGCTGTCGGACAACATTTTGGCGGAAACGTGGTTCGCGCCGCGCGTGTTATGCACGGTAAAACATCACTGATTTATCACAAACGTCATGGTATCCTCGAAGGCCTCGATAACCCGTTTGTCGCTACGCGATATCATTCTTTACTTGTCGAGCGCGAGACGTTCCCAGACTGCCTAGAAATTACTGCTGAAACCGACCAAGGCGAGATCATGGGGCTTCAACATAAATCCCTTCCGATTTTCGGCGTCCAATTCCACCCAGAATCAATTCTCACCGTTGAAGGAAAGCGCCTATTAGGCAACTTTCTTGAACTTATATAGACTTATATAACCTATCAATAATCCATCCCTTTTATCGTTTTCTTGTTCTCTATATGACTGATGGGGGTAGCATGGTATTATCAAATATGATATTTACTTAATAATCAACGCACATGTTTTTAGACAAATTTTGGTTTATTAAACTATATGCAGAAATTTCACCCATGAAACTCACCCCATCTGCATTGGCTATGCTTAAATCGATCATTGCGGCAATTACGCTCGCCTGCCTCGGCCATTTTCTCCTTCAAATTTCTATTTCTAATTGTATGTTTTTTGCAATCATACCGATCATCACAGCCTCTCAACGATACACGAAACGGTATTATTTGTTCGCTCTGGCCATTAGCGCAGCGCTGAGTCTCATTGTGTTTTATAATGAAACCAGCGGATTTAGGAAAAGCGTTGAAACGTTAGCCATTATTTTTGTCATTCTAATCTATATATCAGAAACGCTTTTTCGCACATTTCAACGTTGCCGCAAGACGATCAAAAGGTTAGATGACAGCCAAGCAAAATTGGCCAGCATTTTTCGCGCCGCCCCAGTTGCAATAGGGTCTGTCAACAACCGAGTCATCCAATGGGGCAATGAGCGCTTGGAACAGATGCTTGGGTATTCGAAAGAGGAACTGGTTGGCCGCAACGCGCGTTTTTTATACCCAAGCGAAGAAGAATACCTTCGCGTCGGCGAGGTCAAATACCTCCAAGTTGAGAAATTTGGCATTGGCACGGTAAAAACCCAATGGAAGCGTAAAGATGGTGAAATGATTGATTTAATTTTATCTTCTTCTTCCTTGAATGCTGATGATCTGTCTGAAGGAATGATTTTCACCGCGCTTGATATATCTGATTTGAAACAAACCAAAAAAACCAATCAGATGCTGGCCGAAGCCATAGAACACGCCGCCGAGAGCGTTTTTATCACCAACACAAATGGCGATATCGAATATGTCAACGCGGCGTTTGAATCAATCACGGGGTTTTCAAAAAAAGATGCCATTGGCCAGAATCCGCGCATCTTAAAAAGCAGTAAACATAGCGAAGAGTTTTATAAAGAGTTATGGAACACGCTAGTAGCGGGTAAGGTTTGGAAACACCGCATCATCAACAAGCAAAAAGACGAAACTCTCTTCCCATGCGATTTGACAATTTCTCCAGTCACAGACGACGCGAACAATGTAGTCAATTACGTCGCCGTGATGCGCGACGTCTCGCGTGAAACCGAACTGGAAGAACAACTCAATCAAGCCCAGAAGATGGAAGCCATCGGCCAACTCGCCGGGGGCGTCGCCCATGATTTTAACAATCTGATGCTCGTCGTGACCGGATATGGCGAACTCGCCCAGGGACGGCTTTGCCATGACCATCCAGTACAATCAGACCTCGACCAAATCATTCATGCTGGCCAACAAGCAGCGGCGGTGACCCGCCAATTATTGGCGTTCAGCCGAAAAGAAGTCATTCAGCCTCGCCAAATTCAGTTAAACGAGGTTCTTCAACAACGCGAAAATATGTTAAAGCGGTTTTTAGGCGAAACCGTCTCACTTCATTTCTATCTTGACCCCCAGTTGGGCCTCATTGTATTTGACCCAACCCAGATTGAGCAGATTATAATAAATTTATGCCTCAACGCCCGCGACGCCATGCCGCAGGGAGGCAAGATTACCATCGAAACATCAAACATCGAGCTCGATGAAGCCTATACAAACCGAAAGTTAAATTTAGACCCAGGCGCTTACATTCTGCTTTCGATCAGCGATACCGGGACCGGGATTGACAGCGCTGCGCTGCCTCATATTTTTGAGCCGTTTTACACCACAAAGCAACCGGAAAAAGGCACGGGGCTGGGCCTGTCTACGGTATATGGCATCGTCAAACAAAACCACGGTCACATCTCTGTCTATAGTGAAATCGAACAAGGCACAACCTTTAAACTCTATTTCAAACGAACCACCGCCGGGGTTCAACCAACACAAGAACCCTCAAGCCCCAGCGACTCGTTTTGTGGTACAGAGACCATTATATTGGTTGAAGACGACGCCGCAGCGCGGGAGTTTATTTTAGAAACCCTAAAAGAGAGCGGCTATCACGTTTTAGGCGCCCAGCACTCAGACGAGGCCATTGAAATGTTTGAGTCATCCAGTAAAACCGTTGACCTGCTGCTCAGCGATGTTGTATTGCCATATATGAGCGGTCGTGAACTCGCCGACGCGCTTCTGGCCAAACAACCGTCCCTGCCCGTATTGTTTATCTCGGGCTATACCGCAAACGCAATCGTACATAACGGAACCGTCGATGAAGGGTTCCATTTACTACAAAAGCCTTTCACGCCGTTGCAACTCAAAAAAGCGGTGCGGGAACGGTTGGATTCAGCAAAAGAAAACTAGAGGGAAGTTATACGAGGAGAGGGACTCGAACCCTCACGGCCTGGGCCACTAGATCCTAAATCTAGCGCGTCTACCAATTCCGCCACCCTCGCATTGAGTTCGACGAGTATTGTATTCACTGACGATTCAACCGACAACCGGTTGAAATACTGTCAACCTCTCAATCGTCATTCATGAAAAGCGTCCATGCCGGTTTAAATTGAGATAAACAATCAACGGTTGGTTTTTATCGTTGTATTTGGCCTGGGTACAGCTCCGCTCGCTTCGGCGCCGTTCCGCTTTGTTGCACAGGCGCTCACAGAGTTGCACCCATGCCTGAGTTGGATTGTCTATTATTGATAGGACGAATATCGTTTTTTGACCCAATTCTAGGTCATCCAGCAAGAGAAGTATTCAAATATCGGAAGAACCTTTTTTTTTATGAAAATAAGCCTGAAAGGTAAGAAAGATCAAGATTGGTATGCCGAGTTCTATTATTTCTTCCACCACCGTGGCATACTCCGACGCCCGATCGCCTAATTCGAAACCGAGCCCCCGAACTTTTCTTGCGATTCCATCCAACGATTTTGATAAGACCAAAAATAAAAAAACCATAAGAGAGCCGATTGAGATAATCGATTTGTTTTTTAAGCCAGACAAAAAACTGGCGAAATTATGATAAATTATAGACGCAATGGCATAGAGTAGTAAACAATACACAATCGCTCCGACCAGTTTCTCTAGCAAGGTAACATCGGGGCTAAAATAAAACTTTGGTTTAAGCGTGCTCATGGGGGTGAAAATCTTGTCAAAATCCAATTCTCTGAGCATAAACAAGATGAGCAGAACAAGAAATACATGGCCCTGCTTCAAAAAAGCAGGCCCGCCAGCATAAACAATTAAAACTATGCACGCGAGATAACTAACTAGTGTAGCGCCTTCTATCAGCCCATTTTCTTTTAACAAGACCTCTCTGGCTTTATCCTCAATGAGGAGGGACAACACAAATAACAAAAGCAGAAACGCGCCTGTAATAATAAAGCCTGTCAACGTCTTTTTGTCTTCTTGATTCTTCATTCTACCAGTGAACACCAGTTGTTACATGCAGTTACCAGATGCGATGCCTCGGGCCGCCTCCGTGTATTGTTTCAAAGACCAACACCTGGTGGACAAGAGATTTTTCTGGCTGATCAGGCTTGACGCCAATCATAGTCTAGACTCTAGCGAGTGTCAAAATATCGTGTGGATTGAAGTGGTTTTTTGAGTGTTTAGGGGGGATGGAGAATGACGTCGAGAATGGCTTGGTCGATTCGTTCAATTTAAGCCCGGTCGGGCTGTTCGACGATAGATGAGCGGTGGTTATGCCAATCTTCAAGCGGAAAGATAAGGTCTGGTTCAAAAAAAACGGCCTACAATAAACTGGTTGAAACATCACCGCGATAAGAACGACACAAACATTCGGTCTTAAGATGTCTCTCTCTTTGCGAGTAATATCTGATATTGGCCTTCCATCCATTCGGCGTCGTATTCGAGGGTTTTGACCGACGCGGGGTCAGGCCGAATTTGTTCGATCAATTGCGGCTCATCCACACATCGCGCCAGACAAGCGGAGAGCGACCCAGCGTCGCCGACGTCAAACAGCAGACCGTTCTCGCCGTCTTTGACCAGGTCGGCCATGCCGCCGAAGTTTGATGTAATGACCGGCACACGCGCCAAAAAGGCTTCATGAATCGTGATGGGTGAATTCTCAAACCAGATTGAGGGGACAATCAGCGCGTCGGTTTGAGCGAGTATCGCGGGGATGTCTCTGTTCTCCGCCCTGCCCCTCAGCCTGACGCCGGGGTGGGCAATGAGTTTTTGGATGCGCTTGACGTAGCCGGTGAATTCGTCCGTCGGGCCGAACACATTGAGCACCGCTGCGTCATGGGGCAGGCGGTTAAAGGCGTCAATCAACACATGGACGCCTTTATGTTCGACCAATGTGCCGACGTAGGTGAACCGAACCGGACGCTTCGGCGGCTGGCTGGGCGAGTGATAGCCCAGGTTGGCGATGCCGTAGTCGCTAAACACAATCTTGTCTTTCGGCATTCCATATTCGATGTAGGTTTTTCGCAAGAACGGCGAGGGAGAAACAAACAGATCAATCTGGTCAAATAGAGTAAGCGTTTTGTTGCGCCGCGATTCGACCTGCTTCTGCAAACGGGCGCGTTGGATGCGCCCTAGAAACGATTCGCCCCAATCGCGAACCCGAGAGGTCAAGCTGGGCGCGTCTTCGACAGGCTCTGATGAAATTAAGCGGGGCTCGCCCCACGCCGCAGCGCAAAATTCATTGCTGTCGCCTGAATGGGCTTCGGTTTCAAACGAAAGCGTAAACGGCTTTGAAGACGCGTCGAGTGGAATCGACGCGTCATGCCAACCCTGGTCACTGGAATTTTCTTTGGCGTGGAGCGCGTGTTCAAACACCGTTTCATCATCTCTCTTGATTCGGAACAACACGCCGGCCCCCGGTTTATCGTATGTGCTGGGGTCCATCGCATACGAAACATGCAAATCAGCGCCTACAGGCGTTTTACGCCGAATTGACACCGTCGCAGGCGGATGGGCGAACAAGACGTCGCGAGTAACGTCATGGATGGTAAGCGAACCACGCGCGACAAACTCGCTGCGCTGGGTTTTGATGGCTCCACGTTGGAGTTGCGATAATAATGTCGGGTCGTTGGGCTTGTCGAGCCGGTTGAGAATTCGTTTCAACAAACGCGAGGCGCCCGTCAATGAATAGGCGTACCGAGAAATACACCCGGCGCAGAGTGATGTATCGACCTCATGGCAGACCATGCCCTCGCCGCGAAAACGCTGGCCGCCGCCGCGCGGGCAAGTCAACCAATAGTCATGTAACGTAAACACGGTTGGAATGTTTCGCTTACGGCATAACGCGACGCAGCCATACGACAATGAATGAAGGTGGTGAAAGTGGACGATATCAGGCCGCCATTCATCCAGGTAGGCTTCAAATTCGCGCTCCACTTCGGGGTTCAGATAGGTTTCATGAAAGGTGTTATACGAATGGTTGTTGACGATCTCAACAAACGGCAGGCCGTCATACTCTCCCCGCCGCGTCGAGAAGGCCGGGCGGTCATGATCGACCTCGCTGTAAAACAGAGACACCTCGTGACCGCGTTGTTGCAGCCCTTTGCTCAAATGATAACAATAGAGTTCTGAGCCAGCTTGATGATTGGGCAGAAAATCATGAATAACGTGAAGCGCTCTCATTCGGGCCGGGCGTCCTCCAACTTGGGCGCGAGGCCAAGGCCGCGCAAAAACCGGTAGCGCCGAGACCGCCGATAACTGTCAACCCGTTCGCGTAAGCGGTCTCGTTCTTCTAGCGATTCAGCAATCTGGCGCAACAGCGAGTGTAACGCATCCGACACGCCGCCGTCATCGCCGCCTAACTCTGAGACGATCGACACCAGACCGTTTAACGCGACTTCAATGTCTGACCGATTAGACTCATCGAGCTTCACTGCGCTAGAGAGCGACTGGGCGGCGAGGCTTAAGGCGCGCTCGCGCAGAGATTGAATATAGGCGTCGCGTTCGGCGGTTTCATTGGCTTTATGCTGAACAACCGCTTCCATGTTTTGAAGCATGGCTTGTAAATTGGCGGCGTGTTTTTGTTGGTCTGCCAGCCGTTGTTCGATATTTTGGGCGTGTTCTTCTACGTTTTTGGCG
This sequence comes from uncultured bacterium, assembly GCA_964556895.1. Classification (GTDB taxonomy): domain Bacteria; phylum Hinthialibacterota; class Hinthialibacteria; order Hinthialibacterales; family Hinthialibacteraceae; genus Hinthialibacter. The sequence goes on from CAZKYC010000005.1 coordinate 52,687, forward strand.
TGTTCACCAACCTCTTTCGCATGCGCTTCGGTGTTCTTGGCGTGTTGAACCGATTCTTGACGGGCTTTTTCAAGATTATTGATGTGTTTGGCGTGGCCCTCGTCTTTTTGGGCGACTAGCGCTTTGACGTTGGCGTCTTGTTGACGTAAATGGGTATGCAGTTCTTTCAATAATTGGTCAAGATTTTCGGTATGGTCTTGTAAGTTGTCGTTTCGGGCCTGAGAACGCTGGAGAGAGTCTTCTAAATTATTGATATGATCTAACAGTTGGTCGTGTTGAACAGTGCGGTGACGCAGGTGAGATTCTTGTTCATGAATTAAGCGGAACTGGCCGATTGACGCCGCCAGATTGGCGACGCTCCACATACCGCCGTCGTTTGAATTGCCTTGATAGACCAAGGATGACAAGGCGCGAGCGGCGGCGTCATCTAATGTTTCGCGGGTGGCGATGACGGCGATGCGGTAGGCGGGGGTGCAGTTATCAAACTTGTAATAATTGGCGTTATATAATTTGTTCACCCGCGCTTTGGCGCTGGCTGACTCTGGCGATTTGCCCAAGATAAATTCGGCGCATTGCATCGCCAACCAGCGAGGCAAGTACCCATTGGGCAGGCCCATCACCGAAAACCCTAATTGGCTCAATTCTTCACTGACCAATAAAACCGGGGGCAATTGGTATTCAGCGTGTTCATGCAAAAAGCGGTCGTTTAATTCTAATTGAGTTTCGGCAAAATCGCGCAGCGCCGCCTCGGCTTGCACAACCTCCGGGTCATGGAACGGCCCGCTCACCAACAATGCGTCTTTTGACACCCGCGCCGCTTCGCGGAGAAACGCTTGGCGTTGCTCAGGCGGGACATGCTCTAACGTATCAATCGACACCACGGCGTCAAACTGGCTGTCATCGAATGGTAATTTCGTCCCGTCATAGATACACGACCAGGGCGAGTCTTCCCACGAACAATCGATCACTACGATGTCTACGTCTGGGTAAAACAACGGCAGTTGGCCCAGCGCGCCGCCGATATCAAGAATGTGTTTGGCGCCGGGCGCGATGTGAGGCAAGATCTGCGCGGCGAAACGATAGCGCTGGTAATGGTCAAACGCGAGTTCGAGGGTGAACTCGTCTGCGCTCATCGGCTCAGCGGTGACTTGCCATTCGCCAGCGATGCCGTCGCCGCCGTTCGCCAGCGACAATTCGCGGCCGCCTGGCGAGAACGAAACCGGATGCCAGGTATGGATTTTCGTCCCGTCTTTCTGTTTCGCGCCCGCATAGCGCAGTTTCAGGTCACCCAAGAAAACGTCGAAGTGGTTTTTCGCCTGCGATTCAAATTCCACCCGCAGGCGAACCGGGCTGTTAGACGCATTCAGCACATACAACACGTCGCCGTCATGCCACAACGTTTCGCTGACCGCCTTTCTGACCGCGGTTTGAAGGCCCTTTGTATTGACATGGGTAGCAGCGGCGAAGGTGTGCGACTCAAAGTCTGCTTTCAATTTCGCCCACTCTTCAGTTGGCTGTTTGACCGCCGCGAGTTCAAACTCATAGGGCTGGGCGCCAAAACGAACAGCCAATTGATAGCCGCGTCGCGCCAATTGATAGGCCCAATACGAGGGCGGGCGTTCAAACACATGGGTCGGCTCAGGGCGGTTAAAATAAACCGGGTCAGGCGTAGCGATCAACAAGACGCCCGAAGGAGACAACACACGATCGGCTTCATCAAAAAACGCGGCGGGATCATGCAGATGTTCGACCAGGTCAAACGCCGACACAACATCAAGCGACCCGTTCGCGTAAGGCAGTTGTTCGGCGATGGCTTGGGCGGCGCTTTTGGCGCCGTTTTTCCATTGCCCCAAGGCGTATGAACTAATGTCAACGCCGCTCGCCATAAACCCGGCCTTGGCGGCTTCCTCGATTTGAAATCCATAGGCGCAGCCCACATCAAGCCAGCGCGCCTTTTCGCGAACATAGCCCTTAACCGCGTTAATAAGCGCCGAGCGGTCGGGCCGCTCTTTGGCGTAGCCTTCTTTGCCGTAGCCGCTGGTTTCACCATGAAAATACCCCTTATCATAAAGGCGGTCTAAGGGGTGTTTGGGGGTAGATGGTTTGGTCTTTGCCATTCGTTATGATTGTATCACTTCGTTAGGATTGATATTGTATTGTTATGAACGGTTGAGCGTCCAGATTGTATCGAGCGCCACCACGCCATGTTGGTCAGTGTAGCGCTCGCTGATTGAAAACTCATACGCGCGTTCCCAATGGTCAACCGCCTGGGGCGCGCCGTCGCGCAAACTATAGCAGCAAACCGAGAGGTAGTAATCACCCGGCAGCAACGGCAGGCGCGGCGCCTCACAAATGATCGTTCCCTGCTCCCCTGCCTGTTGAAAAGAAAACGCCTGTTTCTGTTCATGCCAATAGTGGTTTGAGCCGTTAATATAGGCGCCGTCTGATCGATAAAACTGACAACCAAACACGGCGTCATCAATCGGCGATTTGACTTCAAAGGTCATCATCACTTCAATCGCCTGGTTGGTGTCAAACACCGTCTCTTCGGCGCCGTCAGGCGCAGTGATGGAGACGCGTTCAAATTGAATTTCCCCTGTGCCCCATCGCGGGCGCCCGTAGTCTCTGCGCGACGTTTCAATCTCGCGCACCTGGTCTTTGTGGGCGAGTTCGAGATATTGGTCTAACACCTCTTCGGGGCTGCCTGAAGCCAGCAGGCGCCCCTCGTTCAACAGGGCGACGTGAGAACAAAGGTGGCGCACCGTCGCCAAGTCATGAGACACAAACAGTATGGTTTTTCCTTTTGACTTAAACTCGTGGATGCGCTGCATACACTTGCCGCGAAAGCGCTCGTCGCCGACCGCCAGCGCTTCATCAATAATGAGTATATCTGGATCAACGCTGGTGGCGACCGCGAACGCCAGGCGCAGGGTCATTCCAGTCGAATAGGTTCGAACGTGTTGGTCGATAAAGCCGCCGAGTTCGGCGAACTCAATGATCTCGGGCAGCAGGTGTTCGGTGTGTTGGCGGGTGTATCCCTGCAGCGCGCAATTGAGATATACGTTTTCTCGTCCGGTGAAGCCATGATGGAACCCCGCGCCGAGCTCGAGAATCGACGACACCGAACCGTTTATCGACACGGAGCCTTCTGTGGGTTGGGTGATTCCTGAGATCAATTTGAGCAAGGTCGACTTGCCGGCGCCGTTGCGCCCCACGACGCCGAAACACGCGCCTTGTTCTACCGCGAGATAGACATTACGCAACGCCCAAAACGCTTGATGAAAATTTGGGCGCAGGCCGACCGCTTCAATCGCCCGGTGGATGGGCCGGTCATAGAGGCGGTATTGTTTTCCTGCGTTTACCACTTCGATCATATTGGATCCAGACAGGGCCAGACAAAATGATGGTCTACGCTAATTTAAGTGGATTTGTTTGAAATTGGGAAGGATTTTGTCGGTCGGCGCCGGTTTATAAGGCGGCGAGAATTGGGCCTTCATTTTTTCTTGGAGGCAGCGAACCAGGTATTGCGCGCGTTTGTCTACATTCATTTCTTCTAGCAACACCACCAAGTCATTCGGCGGCAAGCCTATCACCGCCGAAACGGCGTCTGTTAATCCGCCGAGGGTAAACTCGCTATCAGATAAGGCCGGGTATTGGATTCCATTATCGGCGAACTCAATCACATACTCGCCGTACAGTTCTAAGATTCGGTCTCGTCGCTGCTGAATAGTCAACCCATCAAGCCCGTCATATTGGTCTTCAATGAGTTGGAGTTTGGCGGTGCGAAACGGGCGCGGCGTAATGATTTCTTGAACCCGCGCCCGGCTGAGCCCGTAGAGTATGATGTTGCTGCGGCCGTCTTCGAGCGCTTCGTGTTGGACGATGGAGCCAAGGCACACAGTGGAGTATAGATCGGGGTTGCCGCTATAGTTGTCTTCCCAGCCAGGCTTCAACACGCCCATGGCGATCATTTTTTCGCCGTCGAGAGCGGATTCGAGCATGGCCTGATAGCGCTCTTCGAAAATATGAAGCGGCAGCATGGTTTGTGGAAACTGGACCACATTCGGCAACGGAAAAATCGGCGCCTGCCCCGAAAATTCTGAAAGATCAAACTGTAAATTCATACAATCTCACACGATATTATTTGTTATACAAATTATAGTTGCCGGGCGGCGTGAAGGAAGTGAATTTAGAGAAGATTTCTTGATCGACAACAAAAACGGCCCGCTTTTGCGGGCCGTTTTGAGGTTCTAAGTAAACGAGTTTTAGAAACGGTAGCCAACGCCAAAGACATGCATCAGGTCGCCGTCAGCGCCTGTGTCGATGAACATGACGCCATAGTCGAATGTGAATTGATCCCATTCATACCCAAGACCGCCTGAAAAGCCGCTCACCTCGACGTCTTCATCAATCGCGTTGATCTCGTCTTGGTAGTCGATGTCTTCCACTTGGTAACCCGCGCGGACAAACAGGTTTTCGTAGACTTCATATTCAGCGCCGATGTGGACGCCTAACAGGTCGTCTTCGATATCTTGGCCGGCGCCGTCGAGCTCACGGTTTTCGAAGTTGAGGTCTAAGGTCACGATCAACGGAACGTATTCGGCGAAATCATAGGCCACACCGCCGCGGACATGCCACGAATCGGCGTCGGCTTCGCCCAGGCTGTCGATCTCACGTTCGCCGAGGCCATACATGCCGTCAAAACCAAAGCGCCAGTTTTCGCCGTATTCATACTGCATACCAAACTGGTTGCGGTGGCCTTGGAACTCATCGTTAATGGTGGCGATCGTCGTCGGGACAAACGCGCCCACGTCGATGAGCGATGTGTCGCGGTCCCAGTCGATATAGCTGTATCGGTAACCGATTGTAAAGCATTCGTTGATGGCGTAACCATACCCGAGCGAAATGTCGTGGCGCTCAAGGCTGCCTTCTTGTTCAAATCGTGTACCGAGCAAGAAATACTCATCCGTCTCAAGATCATCGTCGCGGTAGTGGTAGTTCAACGCCAGAGCGCCCCACTCGAACGGATAGACCAAACCGAGGCCAGCGCCCCAAATTTCGGTTTCGTTGAGTTCTGACGCGGTCGGTCCGCCCAAATCGAGCGACGAGTCGCTGGTGACGTCTTCAAAGCCGCCTTCAGCGCCGATATAACGTTCGGTCTGAAAGCCCAGGCTCGCCGGGTTGCCGCTGAGGGCCATGTCGCCGCCTTTGAGGGCCGTGTAAGCCCCGCCCATCGCAGCCGAGCGCGCATTCAACCCGATGTGATGGAAGAGATAGCGGTTATACAAGGCCAAGTAGTCATCTTGGGCCTGAGAAGCCATCGGCGCCAGAAACAGGGTGGAGACGAGGCCGAGCGTCAGTACTGTAGCGTAGCTACGTTTCATATCGAGTAACCCCCGCATGGATCGTTTTATCATGTTCAATCTGTTCATTGTTTAGCCTCAGTTACTGTATATCTTCACGTTTCGCGTTTTAATCATCTGAACTCGGCGCCGTCAACACGCCCGCTTCCATATCGAAGAAGCCGGGATTGTCGATAAAGTCAGCCAATGATTCGGGGTCTGAAATAACCGCAGACGGACCGAACAAGAAGCCGCGTTCGTTCAAGATGTAGTAGGCGCCGTCGACTTCGACGAAGTCAACTGGCAGCGGTTCGCGGTCGAACATGCGCAGGACTTCAGGCGCGACCGGAACAAAGCCGCCCGCTTCCGTCCACTCGATCACCTGGCCAAATTCGGTCAGCACGCGATAGCCGGTGACGGATGCGCCCGTCGACAACAGTTCAAAGGCGACCACGTTGCCAAATGCGGCGGAATCAATCGCTGGTAATTCAGGCACGGCGCCGAAGCGTTCGACCGGGCCTTCTTTGCTGAGGATGTAGTACCCCAGGTTCGATGTCGGATTGGCGGGGTCAACCACCAATTCGAGGTCAACCGCATTGTTGATGGCTTGTTCGATGCGCAGGCCGCCAAAGCGGATGCTGCGGACGTATTCGGTATCGCCCTGGAAGGCGGCCGTACCGTAGGCGCGAACGTTGCCAAAGCGGTCTAAGACCAGGTAGCCTTCGATGCCAGCGCCTGTGATGATGGGTTCGAGGTCAATGATCTCGCCCGATTCGAGCAAAGAGCCGTCGCCGTCGCCTTCAATCGCCAACTCGGCGGGTGAAATCACACCGTTGACGTTGATCGAAAGCAAGGTCGAAGCGCCAATCAACTCGAGGTCAACCGGGTTGGTCGGGATGTTGTCAACTTCGATTTCAATCCCTGACTCAAAGCCGCGGCTCAAAACAACGCCGTCGTGTGACAAGAGGAAGAGGCCTTCATTTGCGGCGATGGTCACGTCAATCGGAGTCGGAATGACAGTCGGCGTCGCGGTCGGTTCTGGCTCGGGCGTCGGTTCCGGCGTATTCGTCGGCGGAACCGGAG
>CAZKYC010000005.1:59211-59369 GCA_964556895.1 uncultured bacterium
TCGCCGTCGCTGTCTCTGGCGTCGGTTCCGGCGTGTTCGTCGGTGGAACCGGAGTCGCCGTCGCTGTCTCTGGCGTCGGTTCCGGCGTGTTCGTCGGTGGAACCGGAGTTGCTGTTGCTGTCTCTGGCGTCGGTTCCGGCGTGTTCGTCGGTGGAACC
>CAZKYC010000005.1:59469-90950 GCA_964556895.1 uncultured bacterium
GCTGTCTCTGGCGTCGGTTCCGGCGTGTTCGTCGGTGGAACCGGAGTTGCTGTTGCTGTCTCTGGCGTCGGTTCCGGCGTATTCGTCGGGGTTTCGGTCGGCGCTAACGGAGTATTCGTCGGCGGAACTGGAGTATTGGTTGCTGGAACCGGCGTGTTGGTCGGAGTTTCGGTCGGCGCTAACGGAGTATTCGTCGGCGCGACTGGAGTATTCGTCGGCGGAACTGGAGTGTTGGTCGGCGGAACCGGCGTTTCGGTTGGCGTTTCTGTCGGCGGAACCGGCGTAGACGTCGGCGGATCGACTTGTTGTTGCAGGTTCACTGTTCCGGGAGCCACGTCTACGGCGAGGGTTCCAAAGTTGGTATCCGCAAATGTCGTAACAGTAATTCCCACATCGGTTGAGACCGATGGTGTAGAAAGAACATCAAACGTAATCACTGCAAATTCAACTTCGCCTACAGGCTCTGTCAATGAAGAGGCGTTTAGGCCATTCATCAAAATCTGGCCGGCTGTGTTTAAGTTTGACGTCGGAACGCCAAGTTGAGCCGCTGAGCCGCCCGCTACGCTAACGGCGTTTAAAACAGCTGGATCATAATTTACGACTAAGTCATATGCACCAAGCGCTGAAGTTCCAATGTTCGCTGTTACTCGACCAACGGCCTGTTGACCTACGTCAAAGGGGCCGGCATCAAAAACGATGGTCAAGGTATTGTCAGGAACCTGTAACGGACGGACAAACCAGTCTTGTTGTACATGCAATTCAAAAATCGAATCAGGATCATTCGGGTCTGAACGGAGCCCATTCACTACTTGTGAGATATAGAGCGCATCGGCTATGTCGATCAAGCCGTTCATTGAGATGTCGGCCATTGAAGGTTTGACCAACTTTACGTCTGCGCCAGCCAAGTAGGCGCGAATTAAATCGGCGTCAGCCTTGGTGAGGGCGCCGTCGCCGTTGGCGTCGCCAATGAGCGACGTGTCAACGGTTGGCTGGGTCGTAGCGAAACTCGCCATCGCCGTCGATTGATAGGGCACATACGCGGCAATCATGACCGCTGGAGCCGTATTCGGGTCGGCGCGCAATCCGGCGAGAATTTGTTGAATAAAGAGAGCATCAATAATATCGACGCCGCCATTGCCATTAATGTCAGCCAGATCGGCCCGGGGAATGCTGTCACGTAATTGAGCGAGAAATTGGCGAACCAACAACGCATCAATAATATCGAGACCGCCATTGCCATTGGCGTCGCCAAGAATGCCGCCGGGGCCAGCAGTGATATTGACTGATACCGGATCACTCAGCGTCAACAGGCTGCCTTCCGGTTGAAGCAGGCCTTCGGTAAAGGCGTTGCCGAAAGAGACCGCTGCGTTGAGGGTCCCTTCGCCGCTGGGGACAACGGTCAAAGTACCGATTTGAGTTGAGTCGGCGAAACTAAGGCCAGAGTTAGGCCCAATCAATGACGATTGAACAACCAACTGGCCGTCGACAAAATCGCCCACCACCGGGTCAACCGGGGCGGGAGTTGACGTCCACGCGTCTGCGTAGGCGAATTGGGCCGAACCAACGTTCACGCCATCAAACTGGAATGCCAATAGATAAGCGCTTAAGGCGTCTTCTGACTGAAGAAAGACATCAAACGCGATCGGCTGGTCTGGGCTGCCGTCATTGGATTGAGGCGTTAATGTAATAACGCCAGTTGCGAACGATACTGGAACGCAAGCCGCTAACAGAATTGAGAATAGGGTGAAATAGCGTATCAACCGCATGGGCGCCTCCGAGCACTCTCTTTTCGAATTCGTTGGTGTCTGTTTAATAGGTTATGAAGCCCATTCACACACAGAATCATTTAACAATAGCGAAAATGCCAAGCATTTTCAACTGGTTATCTTACTTTTTTATCATTTTTCTGTTAGGGTTGCTGTGAGCAAATCATAAATTACATCAGTTATAACTTAAATAGCCATTTTTCGCCCCGCCCCCGATGAAAATACTTCTCCTTCAACGCTTTGATTTATCTTCGGTTTCATGCGCCCGGCGGGTCATTTGCCAGGCTGAAGAACTCGCCCGGCGCGGGCATGAGGTGATTCTCGCCGACTTTGTCCACCCTAAGCGCCGAAGCGAAATGCCCCCCGTGGTAAAACGGCAGCTGAAAAACGTCGAATTGCTCGAACTACCGCGCCGGATTATTGATTTGCCCTCAAACCTGGCCCGATTGAAGCGAATATCTCCTAAGCCTGATATTGTCCACCTGTGGAAGTCATACCCAGACGCGTCTATCCCGGCCATACAACTTGCCCGCTATTGGGGCGTCCCTCTCCATTATGACTATGACGATTGGGAAACAGGCATCGCGGCAGAACTCGCCGGTTCGCCCTGGGCGGGATTTATTGCCAACCAGTGGGACCAGCTTCTTCCTAAAATTGCTGACACCGTCACTGTTGCCAGCCAACATCTTCACCTACACGCCATTCAATGGGGCGCTGACCCTGACTTGGTCTGGGACGCCCCGGTCGGCGCCGATGTGGAACAGTTTTTTCCACGCAAAAAAAACGATGAGATAGCCAAACGCCTTAATCTCACCTACCCAACATTGGTTTATCACGGTCAGCTCGAGGTGGCGAGCTATGCCGAACAGGCCATCGAAGCGCTTTCATTCATTCTCAATGATTATTCTAACGCGGTGCTTCTCATTCTCGGCGGCGGGCGAAAGTTAGACATGATTCGAGAGTATGCGAAGCGCTTGGATGTCAGCGAGAGAGTGCGGTTTACTGATTATGTACCCGGCGACGAGGTGCCTGAGTATTTATCAACCGCCGACCTCGCCTTGGCGCCGTTTGAAGCCAATGATGTCACGAAAGCCAAATCGCCGCTGAAGATTGCTGAATATCTGGCGATGGGGCTGCCGATTGTCGCGTCTGATATTGGCGAAGCGCCCGTGATGATCGGCGCGGCGGGGCGGTATGCGCCATGCGACGACGCAAAAACGATGGCTAGACAGGCTGCAGCGATTTTGTCTGACAAAACCACACAGTCCGAAATGCGGGCGATTGGCCGACAAAGCGCCGTGCGTATATATAACTGGAAATCTCACACCGACCAGCTAGAGACCGCCTATCAAACCGCCATCAAACTGTGTGGAACCGCGCACATATAATGTGAGCAGTTCTTCACAGCTGTGAAGTTTTCCTCACACCTCACCAGAAAACAGCGTGACGACTTTTTACACTTCGTATTTGTCGTTCGATTGTATTTTCTGTTCATTCCAATTATACAATTTCTCTAACCAACATAAATTCATACCCTTAACTTACTTTCTGCTGCTTAAAAAGACCTTTTGGCTGAGATTTCACACTCTGGCACATGGCTTGTATTAAAAGAAAGCAGGTAAAGTTGTTCACACTGGGATGAAAGTTGAGTTGATATCATGGAATACGATGCGATTAAGAGATTCATGAACAGCGACTGCCCGACCGAACCGTTGAGCGCCGAAGAAGAACAAAAGATGATTCGCCGCTATAAAAAGAGTGGCGATGACTACGCCCGCCAACGCCTCATTGAATCAAACATTCGTTTCGTGGTTAAACTCGCGATGCGCTTTAAACAACAAGGGTTGAGTATTTCTGACTTAGTTCAAGAAGGCGTGTTGGGGTTGATTGACGCCGTCGAAAAATTTGACATCACCCGCGAATGCCGCCTGATTACGTACGCATCCTGGTGGATTCGCCTTTACATGCAGCGCGCGCTCGAGCAAAAGTCGCGCCCGGTCAACCTGCCGATCAATAAACTCGAAATGTTGCGCAAAGTTCGCGCCTATGAACAAGTGTTTCTCACATCGAATGGACGCAAACCCTACGCCGAAGAAATCGCCGACCACCTCGATGTTGATTTAAGAAAAGTCGAACAGGTATCGGACTATGCGCCTTCGTTCCAGACCTTACACGCCCGCGACGAAGAACACCCTGGCCTGGAGCGCGTCTTGATTGACGAAGAACGCCCCGACCCGCGCGAAACCGTTTGGGGACGCGAAGCCGAAAGCCGCCTTAACGAGGCCATGAGCCTGTTGACCAAACGCGAACGCGATGTCTTGACCCACCGCTATAACCTGAACGGCAACGGCAAGAAGTTGAGCCTGCGTAAGGTGGGCCAACAGTTGGGCCTAAGCGCAGAAGGCGTTCGCCGCATCGAAGAACAAGCCATGGACAAATTGCGCCGCCCACGCATTCGCGCGCGCATGGAACTCTTGTTCGCCAATTAGCCACTCAAGAAACAGATTTGCTTGTATAGCAAAAGACTCGATCTCCGCCGGGGCGAAACGCTCCGGCCTTTTTTTTGTTCACGAAACTAGCCATCTCATTTTCTGTATGGCTGAATATCTCACACATTCACTCGCGCATGAGATGGCTACTCAATTCTCGATAATCCTTGTAGCATGGCGGCTATGAATATGCCGCTCAATATTGCCCGGAAATTTTTCTCTTTTTATAAAGCGTCAACACTGCGGCGCCTTGGCGACGAAGCGTCGTGGCAGCGCGTCCCGGCGGGGTTTGAGATGTGGATCGATCCCAACCAATGGCTCGACCAGCGCATGTTGTTTGGCGTATATGAACCGTGGGAAACTTGTCTCATTCAAACCGCCGTTCAACACAGCGACCTGTGTTTTGACATCGGCGCACACAAGGGGTTCTTCTCAATACAGATGGCGCGGCGAGTTGGCGAGCATAGCAAGGTGTTGTCGTTCGAGCCAGACCCGCGCGCCTTTGACTCGCTCTCAAAGAATAAAACGCGAAACGGGCTTGATGGGATGCAATTATTCCCGATGGCGTTAGGAGAATGCGAAGGCGAGATCGAAATACGCCTAAGCGAAAAACTTGGCGACGCCAGCCGTTTTGAACGCAGCGCCGCTCTTGATATGAATACGCCGACCGCCCGATCGCCCATGAAACGGTTGGATGTTTTGTTAAATGAGATCGAGCCGCCTGTTGACCTATCCCGATTGAGTTTCATCAAGATGGACGCTGAAGGCTCTGAGCCTGCCATCTTTTCTGGCATGGAAAGCACCCTACAAAACGCGTCGCCCATAATCTCTTTGGAATTTCATTTTGAATGTCTGAAATCGGCGGGAACATCAGCGCAAGAATTTAAAGAACGGCTCGAAGCGTATGGCTTCAAAGTCTATCGCATACACTGGACGCGCAATTTTCTGCTTCAAGGGCGGCTTCAATTGCAGCCGCTTTACTTCACCGACCATGAAGGCGACACTGTAGACGCTGTCGCCGTCAAGACCGATTCACCATTTCGAAACCGCATAGAGCCATTTATCAAGTAATGCAATCGAAAGGCGGTATGTCCATGCGCCGTTTATTCTTATTTCATTTGATTTCATTGGTATTTCTCTTAAGCGTAAGTGTTCACGACGCCAGCGCGTTTGTCATCAACGCTCATGTCGACGCGACCGACCTGCCGCGCGGGTTATTGAGCGCTCAAGTCCATTTACCTGTCAAATCAGGCAAACTCGACGCTTATTACCCGCAGTGGATCGAAGGCGTCCACGGCCCCAACAACCCCATACAAAACCTGGCGGGCATTGAAGTGGTTTCCACCAAGGGCGACAAATTGGCCTGGTCGCGCCATCTCGACGACATCTTTCATATCGAAGCCGACGTCCCAACAGGGGCCCGCACAGCCACTGTAAAGACAACCTACATCTGCAACCAGTCGACCACTGGCTCAACTGGCGTCGACTCATACGGCAACGCCCATCTCGGCATCATCAGTTGGAACACCTGCTTGCTCTACCCGGTCGGCGCTTCGATCTTTGACACCGAAATCGACCTGACGGTGACGCTGCCTGACGGCTGGTCGTGGGGGTCGTCGTTGCAAGCGAAAAGCGAAAACGGTTCGACCGTCACGTTTCAGCGAACCACCCTGCAAGAAGTGATGGACAGTCCACTCATCTGCGGCGAACACATGAAGCGCTATGACATCACTCCAGAGGGGCGCCCCAACCATTACCTACACCTGGCGTCTGAATCAAAACGCGTGATAACCATCGAAGATGAAACTATCAAGAAATTTCGCGACCTGGTCGAAGAAGCCTATCTATTACTCGGCGACAAACACGACTATGAGTATCACTTCTTATTGGTGTTAAGCAACAACACCCCATTCATCGGGCTGGAACACACCCGCTCATCGCTCAACGCCGTCAGTGAGAACGGCCTTGAAGACGACGCCAAATTCACGACAACTGGACAGCTGCTCGCCCATGAGTTTGGCCACCGCTGGTGCGGAAAATATCACCGCCCGGCGGGCATGGCGGTCGACGATTACAACACGCCCAAAGACACGCGCTTGTTGTGGGTGTATGAAGGCCTCGACCAATATCTGGGCGTAGTCTTGGCGGCGCGGTCAGGGCTATTCGCGACCAAAGACCGCACGTCATTTGACGGCGCCCTCAAAGACGGCTGGATGGGCTTTGGCCGCACGCTGACCTCGCTAAGACAACAAAAAGGCCGCATGTTTCTCAACCTCGAAGACACCGCCGCATCGTCGTACATCCGCCGCGCCCGCAGCCAGAACTGGCCGCTGCTGCGCCGCCCTCAAGATTATTATTTTGAAGGCGCGCTGTTGTGGTTTGAGATCGACGCCATTCTTCGTAAGGAAACGGAAGGCAGCGTCACGCTGGATGAGTTTAACGAACGTTTCTTAGGCCGGTATAACGCCAACAAGCCGTTGCTGCCGTTTACTGAACAAGACATCGTTGAAATTCTTAATGGACTCCATCAATACGACTGGCAGTCGCTGATTGACGACCGGGTTCGCAGTTATAACGAAAACCTGCCGCTGGATGTGCTCAGCCGTGTCGGCTATCGGCTAGAGTATTCGCCCAAACCGACCGACTATGACAACGATCCATCCATTACTTCAATAGGCGCGCGCATCAGCGGCAATGGGACCATTCAGGCGATTGCCCCCGGCGGATTGTGCGACAAAGCCAAATTGGCTGAAGGCGAGCAGATCATTAGCGTCAACGGGAAGAAGTTCAGCGCAAACCGCCTCAAAGACGCCATCGCCGAAAGCCCGGTCAAACGCGAAATCGAATTCATGTTGTTCAAAGGCGACGATTTGAAGACGGTAAGGGTTCCATACACAGACGGGCCAAAGTATGTCGACCTGGTTCGCAATGAAGACAAGCCCGACTTGCTCGAAGCGATCTTCAAACCAAAACGCAAAACGGATTAACACTGAATGAATTATCGCATCGTCGGCCGTATTGTTTTCATCCTCTTCGCCGCCTCCATGCTGGCGTGCGCATTGTTCCCGTTTGTTTTTTCGATGGTGCAAGAGTGGGGGTGGGACTACGGCCTCGACCGCGTCTTTCGCCGCATCTGGATGATCTCAGTCGTATTGTCACTGATCGGATCAGGGCGCTGGATTGGCTTTCAACACCCCGCCAAGGTGGGCTACGTTATTCACGACGGCTGGTTTCGCAATATCGTGATCGGCGCCGTTATCGCCTGGGCGTTTTTGTTGACGTTGACGGGCGCCTACCTCGCCATCGGCGCTTGGGCGTTCCAGGATGATTCTGATTTTGCCAAATCGCTTTTTGTCGGCCTGGTTCGCGGCGCGCTGGTAGCAGGCCTGGAAGAATATATCTTTCGCGGACTGATCTTTTTCTCGCTGCGCGCCCATTACGGCTGGTGGAAAGCGGCGGTTGGATGCAGTCTGATTTTTTCGTCGCTGCACTTTCTCGAAAGTCACACCAGCGACGCCGTCACTGACCCGAACGTCTGGTGGATGGGCTTCTACCTCTGCGGCCAGATGACCTACAACATGCTGACCGGGTTTACCTTGTTTCCTGACGCGGTGTCGCTGTTTGTGGTGGGCATGATCTTATGCTTCTCAGTCCAACAAAGCGGGACGCTGTGGTATAGCGCCGGGCTTCACGGCGGCTGGGTGTGGGCGGCGGCGGTGATGAGCGAAGTATTCACCCGAACGCGCACCATTGATACGTTCTACTTGGGCGGCAACCGCATGTTCGACGGCGTCGTTCCTTTTTTGGGTATGTTTATCATCTTCCCTATCACCCATTGGTTGATCCAAACCCAATGGGTAAAGACCCACAAACCAAACTCACCCGAACAGTGACGATAGAACTATTGAAGAGACACAGGGGGCGATCACAATATACGCATAATGAACCCTCAAAACAGCTCGATAATCTTTACCCGGCAACCACTATAAAAAACTCTGAATCAACTCGCTAATCTTTCCCCAGCCGTCGACCATTTGAATCGCGAGCGGCGCGACCAATACAACCATTAACACCAGACAAATCCCCCAAGTTAAAGCATACGATAAAAACTCGCCCCAAAACAAGTCGGGCCGTTCTTCGCGTAACGCCTTGATCCGAGAGATCTCACCTGGCGACTTGTTAAGCAATGTGAAAAACCAACCGACAATCACAACCGCGACGATGAAATTAACGAGTAAGCCGATGCTGATTCCCATGCGTCCGCCCTCCTAGAGCGCTTGACAAAATTGCGTGCGGTAAGCGCGCCCGTATCCGCCGCGGTGGACAGCGAAAGATACCGTTATATAAACTCAATCCGCATATAATTCTGGCAACCACTATAGCGGAAAGAAAACCAGTTCTATCATGCTCCCGGTGATGCCGTGATCCCCTTGCGCCTTCAATAATCAATACGACGGGATGAGTTGTATTCTTTCAAAAAAGTTGCAGGGAGTGAATGAACTCAAAACCATCTAGAGCGCGCGCGTCAACACGCGCATTTTCTTTCGCCTCTGTGGATGGAGGCGCTGTCGGTGTTGATAATTCGATCTTGCCCTGGCGCGGGGCCATCTCAAAACGAATAATCCATGGGGAGGACGAAGCCTGCCTGAGGCAGGCTTCTGGTGAGCTGCGATTGAATGAATGGGCTTTAATACTAAGCGGCTCGTCGGGAGACTCGCCCTCCCCTGTCAAAAGACTGGAGAAGCACTCTTCGGCATTACACAGGGATTTGACGAAAAAAAAGCCGGAGCGTTTCGCCCCGACCTTTACGAATTTTATGTATCCCGCTGATTAAAAGCGCATGGTGATTTGGGTGCGAACAAAGGGGCCGTCTTCGATATCAAGGCGGTCTTCGTCGCGGTCGTCATAATCTTCGCCAAAGAAGTAGAAGCGGTCAAACGAATAACCGCCGCCAATCTGGACCGACGCCGTCTCAGAGAATTTGTAGCGCAAGCCCGCTTCGAGGTTCTTCTCATAATAAAACAGGCGGTCGTCGTCATCAGCCCGGTCAGCGATTAAAAAGCGCTCGTTGTCCCACTCAAAGGCGCCAAACACTTCGATGTCGTCGGTGACGCTATAAGCGATTTCAGCGTCGATATTGCGGACAGGCAGGTACGACGCG
The DNA here is from genome assembly GCA_964556895.1 of uncultured bacterium. Lineage (GTDB taxonomy): Bacteria > Hinthialibacterota > Hinthialibacteria > Hinthialibacterales > Hinthialibacteraceae > Hinthialibacter. Next base: position 68,886 of record CAZKYC010000005.1, read on the forward strand.
CGCACGGTCACATCGTTAACAGGAACCCAACGCACAGCGGCGAAAGGAATGCCCGCCATGATAAACAGGTCTTTTGAAGGCTGATACCAATAGCCAATTCCGGGGATGGGTACGTTGTTAATAAATTCGCGGTTGTTCGACCAATTCAACACAAACACCCAATAATTGTTGTCTACATGGGGGATGCGCAAGAAGCCGTTGAATTGCAGTTCGGTTTCATCATACGAGTCAAACGGCTCATCGCTGGGCGAACCGGCTGAGAAGATGCCGCCCGCCGTCCAGCCGTTATCGAAGTAGTGGAAATAATTGAGCGCGAAATCAATGTCATACAAATCACCGGGGAACGCGGCGCCAGTGTCAGGCAGCGGCGAATCTGAATCAACGTCCCAATACCCAAGCGAACTAGAAATAGCGAAAAAGTGGTCGTCGTCTTTGTAGAGCGGCACGGCGAGGCGCAGGTCGTGTTGGTTCATGTCTAAGTCGCCGGCGAATTCGTCGAGTTCATCTTCGAGCATAAACACGCCTTCATATTCGGCGTGTAGGTTAAATTCGTCGAGGCTGGGGTCTAGCCAAAACATCATGTCACTCTGGGCTTGAGTAGATACCGTGAGACAAGCAATCGCTACGAGGCCCAAAACCGCCCGTTTCAACTCATTCATGTTATCTCTCCTCATTGAAATAATTCACTTCAGATTAAACCCAAACGAATGGTAGTTGGAGCAACGAAAAACCAGAAGGAGAACAGGCCCGCTCAAGCAGCGTATAATGTACGCCGGACCGCCTCTAACAGTTCATCGGGGCTGAACGGTTTCATGAGCACCTCTGGCGCGCGCTCTCCATATTTATCATAAGGCAACCCTTGGTTGGAGTAGCCCGTCATAAACAAGACTTTGGCGGCCGGGAAGAGTTCGCGGATTTTTCGGGCGACGTCAAACCCATTACAATTCGGCATAATGATGTCTGAAACAATCAGATCAACCGGAAATTCCAGCAACTCACAGATTTCGAGCGCTTCTTTGCCTTCTCCAGCGGCGAATACTTTATATCCCTGCTCTGACAAGACGCGATAGGTCAGGTCACGCACGGCTTTGGCGTCTTCAACCAACAAGATCGTGGCGTCACCACGTTCGACAACAGAGGCGGGCGGATTGACGAACTCTTCGGGTTTGCTTTTGGACGCAATGGGAAAATACAGTCTAAACACCGAACCGTGGCCGACTTCGCTCTGTACATCAATGGCCCCGTCGGCCTGTTTGACGATTCCATACACGGTTGACAACCCAAGGCCTGTTCCCTTGCCAAAGTCTTTGGTGGTGAAGAACGGTTCAAAGATTTTTATTTGAACTTCAGGCGCCATCCCGGTTCCGTTATCAGACACGGAGATGGTGGAATACCCGCCACAGCGGCACCCCAAACGGTCGGCTTGACCTTGATTGAGCACGGCGTTTTGGGTTTCAATCAGCAGGCGGCCGCCGTTTGGCATAGCGTCGCGCGCATTGACCGCCAGGTTAATCAAAATCTGTTCAATTTGGCCCGGATCAAATTCAATATCGGCCAAATCATCATCAAGCCTTGTTTGAATCTCAATGAACTCAGGCAAAAGGTGTTTGACCATTTCAATCACATCAAGAACGGCCTGGTTTAGATTGAGACGCTTTGAGTGAATGACTTGATTGCGGCTGAAGGCGAGCAATTGCCTTGTGATCGTAGACGCGCGTTCGGCCGCTTTATTAATTGCGTTGAGTTCTTTTTTGGTTTGGACGTCGTCGGTCAGCCGTGAAGACGCCAAGTCGCTATAGCCCTGAATCACCATCAATAAATTATTAAAATCGTGGGCGACGCCGCCCGCGAGTTGGCCGACCGCCTCCATGCGCTGGGCCTGTTGCAACTGTTCGGTCAACCGCTCTTTTTCTCTTTCCGCTTCTTTTAGTTGAGAGATATCCGCTAAGACGGCGACAATTCCAGCCGCTGTTCCATCACTATCCAACAGCGGGGCCGTACTAACTCGAACGTCGATCATCACGCCGTCTTTGCGTACGCGTTTGGTTTCGTGTTCAAAATAGGGGGTATTTTGTAGGCGCTGAAAGTATTGATCAAACTCGTCTTCTTCCTCCACGGGGACCAAGGGATATGGTTCTCCGATAACCTCCGACGCGTTCCAACCAAACGTTCGCTCTGCTTCCGGGTTCCATGTCGTGACGCGGCCTTCACGATCAAGAACAGCGATAGCCAACGGCGACGCGTTAATGACATCATTTAATGTTTGATTGAGTTGACGCAGCTTACTTTCCGCTGACTTGCGGCCGGTAATATCGTCAAGCAGAATGACAAAGTGGTTATGTTTGGGGCTATATGAACTCATGGAATACCAGCGCCCCATTTGTTCATAAAACCGCTCATCGCAAACTTCGACGCCGCTTAAAGCAGACAATCCGAGACGGAGAAACCAAGTTTCCCGGGTGTCGTCTTTGGATGAAAAGAGTTCAGAGCCTTTCAGCCCAATCACCGTTGACTGGGTTTGGCCAATGCCTTGATGAAAGGCGGGGTTGGCGTGTAAGATCAAGAAATCGGTGGGGCCTCCCGATTGACTAAACAACATTCTACAGTATGCCACGCCGGTCTTCATGTGAGTAAATAACAGGCGGTAGCGCTCTTCGGATTCTTTTAGATAGGCTTCGGTTTTTATGCGGGCGGTAATGTCGCGAACAACGGAGAATATATACCGTTTGCCTTCGAACATGTAAGAAGAGGACACAATCTCAACATCGACGTCAGGGCCTTTTTTGTGTTTGAGTTTAGTGATGATTCGGTCTTTTTGTCTTTCGCGCGCGCGCTCGAAATGCGACCTGAGCGCGAGTTCATTGGCGTTGTCGTGAATCGAACTCAGCCGGGAGCCAATCAAGTCATTGTCTTGATACCCGACCATGAGTGAAAAACTTGGATTGATGGAATGGATGCGCCCGTTTTCGTCCAGCGTACAAAACCCGTCAATCGCGCTTTGTTGTATCAATTGGTTATGATTGACTTGTTCGCTCAAATCGTCGCGCAAGTGAATCATGTCGCTTATATCGGTGATAAAGCCTTCAAGAAATTCGACCTGGCCATTTCTTGACACTCCTTCGCCGCGCTCCCACACCCACTTGGTTTCGCCTGTCTTTGGTTTGATTCGGTAGGTCAGTTCAAACGGGCGGCCGCCTTGAAGCGCCTGGCCGATTTCATCGGCGACCATCTGTTGATCGTCGGGGTGAATGATGTCGGCGTAAGAGAGGTAGTGATTGTTTACCAGATCATCAGCCGTGTATCCCGTCAGCGCCAGACACCCGTCGCCGAGAGATATCATCGTCCAGTGAGAGTCGCATTTGCACCGATAGGCAATACCAGGCAGGTTGCTTATCAACGTTGATAGGCGGCGCTGGCTTTCGATGAGTTCATGTTCAACTTGTCGTTGCTTTCGTAATACAATTGCAATGATGGCCCCTGCAACAAGCGAAAAGAGAAGCACGGAAGTTCTGACAGAAATCTCATGTAGAGGAACATTGAAGACGAGCAAATCGAGAAAGCCGTTATCATAAAAAAACGCATAATCCACCGCTGCGTCGATGGCCCAAAACGCGATGCCGCAAAGGAAGCAATACGTGAACGCTCTGGCTTCACGAACCATGCGATGACACCCTTACAAAAAATTCTATCTTCCTGCTCAGACTCAGATTAACACAAGCGTACGTTTGAAGTGTTTATTTTTTATTATCTTGTCTACAGAGCATGCCATGCTACCACGCCGTGCGGTAAATTGCAACATGTTATTTCCCATCATCTGACGCCGCGCCCTCGATGATTGATTTCCTTCGCTGAAGCGCTGGTTCGTGATAAGGTGAAGCCTTCTTTATTTCACTCATGGAGCGTAGGTCATGACACTCGACCCATTAAACCCTCTCGTTGGCGTCATCATGGGGTCAAAATCTGACTGGGAAACCATGTCAAACGTGGAGGAGACCCTGGTAAAACTGGGCGTCCCTTGCGAAGTCAAAGTGGTTTCCGCCCATCGGACCCCCGATTTATTATTTGAATACGCTTCCACGGCGGAAGAGCGCGGCATTCAAGTCATTATCGCTGGGGCTGGCGGGGCCGCCCACTTGCCCGGGATGTGCGCCAGTAAGACGACTCTGCCTGTGCTTGGCGTCCCGGTCCAGTCGCGTGCGCTCAACGGGATGGATTCGTTGCTTTCCATCGCCCAGATGCCCGCCGGAGTGCCCGTAGGCGCACTTGCGATAGGCCGCGCGGGCGCGGTCAACGCCGCCCTGTTGGCTGCGTCGATCTTGGCCAATCAATATTCAGAAATCAAAGTCGCAATCAAAGCGTTTCGGTCAAACCAAACCCAAACGGTGTTAGACAACCCGGATCCGCGGGGGGCGGTATGATCGTCGGCATACTGGCAGCGGGCCAGTTAGGACGCATGATCGCCTTGGCCGGCTACCCGCTCGGTTTACACTTTCGTTTTTTAGAACCGAATCCCGAAGCGCCCGCCGCGCGCTTGGGCGAATCGATCCAAGCCGACTATGACGACATGGACGCGTTGGCGCGGTTTGCGGACGGCTTGTCAGTCGCGACCTATGAATTTGAAAACGTGCCCGCCGAGTCAGCCGATTATCTTTCGGCGCATGTCCCTTTTTACCCACCCGCGTCTATACTGGGCGCCTCTCAAGACCGGCTTGAAGAAAAATACCTGTTTCAAAAATTAGATATCCCCACCGCCGCCTTTCAAGCGGTGGATTCCTTTGAAGACTTGACCCAAGCCATGGAGTCGGTCGGGACGCCCGGCGTGATCAAAACCCGCCGTATGGGCTATGACGGCAAGGGCCAGTGGGTCATTCGCGACAAGAGCGACGCAGAACACGCCTGGCGGAGCGCCAAAGACTTCGCCCTGATTTATGAAACTTTCGTTCCATTCGAACGCGAAACCTCGATCATCGCCGCCCGCAGCCGAAGCGGCGAGACGGTATTTTATCCCCTGGTCGAAAACCAACATCGCGAAGGCATCTTGCGGGTGACGCGCGCGCCAGCGCCAAATGTCTCGGATGAACTGCAAAGCGAAGCGGAGCGCTGCGCCCAGCAAATCATGGACGCATTTGATTACGCCGGTGTTTTGACCATCGAATTTTTTGAATACGGCGGCAAACTCTTGGCCAACGAAATGGCCGCCCGCGTCCATAATTCAGGCCATTGGACGATTGACGGCGCCGTCACCAGCCAATTTGAAAACCACCTGCGCGGCATCTTAGACATGCCGCTGGGCGACACGGCGCCGCGAGGCCATTCGATCATGTTAAACCTGATCGGCGCCGCCCCTCCTCGCGAAGCGGTGTTGGCGTTCCCTTGCGCCCACCTGCATTTATATGACAAAGAACCCCGCCCCGGGCGCAAGATTGGCCACATCACGCTTTGCGGCGATGACGCTGGCGTTCTCGAACAACGCGCCAACGCGCTCTTGCCCTTCATTGACGGAGCGGTCTGTAAATCGCACTCGGTTCACGCGTAGCCAATCACCATTTTGGCCAAAATTCATCCAACCGCTTTCGATTTGGCGCGTGAGTGCTTTAATTTGTGATTACAAAAAATTCAACCCATTTCGCGAAAACGCGCCAAATAAGGAACGATACCCATGAGTGAAGCCGCGACCAAGAACATTACGTTGATCCCCGGCGACGGCATCGGCCCCGAAGTCGTCAACGCCGCGCGAAAGATCATCGAAGCCACCGGCCTGAAAATTGAGTGGGAAGAATGCGAAGCAGGCGCCAAAGTCTTCAAGAAAGGCTTCGCCTCGGGCGTGCCTCAAGAGACCATCGACTCGATTCACCAAACCCGCGTCGCCCTCAAAGGCCCGCTTCAAACCCCGGTCGGTTATGGCGAAAAAAGCGCCAACGTGACGCTCAGAAAGATGTTTGAAACCTACGGCAACATTCGCCCGGTGCGTGAAATGCCCAGCGTGGCGACGCCGTTTGTCGGCCATGACGTCGACGTGGTGGTTGTGCGCGAAAATGTCGAAGACCTCTACGCCGCGATTGAACACATGCAAACCCCCGGCGTGGCCCAAGGCCTGAAACTCATCAGCCAAAAAGGGTCTGAAAAAATCATGCGCCTGGCGTTTGAATACGCCCGCTCGCAAGGCCGCAGGTTGGTGCATTGCGCCACCAAGGCCAACATTATGAAACTCACTGAGGGCACGTTTAAAAAAGTATTTGAGCGCGTCGCGCCCGATTACCCCGACATCGAAGCCCAACACATCATCATCGACAACTGCGCCCATAAACTCACCATGCACCCCGGCGAATTTGACATCATCGTCACCACCAATATGAATGGCGACATTCTCAGCGACTTATCGTCCGCCCTGGTCGGCGGGCTTGGGTTCGCGCCGTCAGCCAATATCGGCAACGAAGTCGCCATGTTCGAGGCCGTCCACGGCACCGCGCCCGACATCGCGGGCACGGGCAAGGCCAACCCCACCGCGTTGATCCTCTCGGCGATCATGATGCTTCAACACATCACCGAATTTGAAGCCGCATCGCAAATCGAACACGCGCTGTTCGCCACCCTCGAAGAAGGCAACAAACTCACCAGCGACGTCATCGGCTCGCGCGGCGTCTCCACTGACGAATTCACCGGCGCCATCATCGACAATCTCGGCAAGAAAAGTTCGAACGTGTCTGACCGCGAGTTTAAACCGATTAAGTTGCCCCAAGTGACTCGCGACCCCGATATGGTCAAAACCGAGAAGCGCGAAGTCATCGGCGCGGACATTTTTATTGAAGAAGGCTGCTCAGTGGGCCAGTTGGGCGAAGACCTCAAAGCGCTCACCGTCGGAACGTCACTGTTATTGAAGATGATTTCAAACCGCGGTACGCAGGTGTTCCCGCTGACCGACAACTTGACCGACTGCGTCGACCATTGGCGCTGCCGCTTTATCTTGAACCAGAAGATGGATGACGATAAAGCCGACGAAGTGATCACCGACTTTCTCATTCGCCTTCGCGGCAAGCACCGCTGGATGCATATTGAGAAGTTGCAAGTCTTCGACGGTGAAAACGCCTACACCAAAGCCCAAGGCGAAGATTAAAAAAGCATCTCAAGAAGGGGAGGGCGAACCGCCTGGTGAGCCGGGTGAGAACGAAGCCAATTCTCATCTTCGCGGCTCGTCAGGAGACTCGCCCTCCCCAATTCACTCACGCCTTGTCGGTTGTTATTTTGATATCTTTCCACTCAATCATACTGGGTTCGTATTGCTGTTTCGCGCGGTTGTACATCGCCTGGTGGCCCATTAACGCGGTCAGGGATGAGATGCGCGCGGTTTCAACGTTGCTGAGCGGCTTCTCACCTTTACGCATATGCTGGGCGAAGGCTTCGAACTGGTCGAACGTGCCTTTGTAATAGTCGGTCTCTTCGGCGTATTGTTTGGCGTCGCCAGTCTTTTGGTCTTTGCGCTCGAAGGCGATGCCTTCATTGAGGCTGAGCAGACCGTCTTTCTTGATGATCCACAGTTTTTCGTTGTTAAACTGGGGCGGCATCAACGCAAAGTGGGTATAGGACAAAATGACGCCGTTCTTGAAATAGAAATTCAGGCTGGAGTGGTCTTCAGACAGATGTTCGACGTTTCGAATATGGTCAAACGTGATGGTATCTATCGCTTAGGTATTCAGTGAAATACTGGTACGTTATTGCAACACGAAGCCGTCAAAAAATCGAGTGGTCGTAAGGACAGAAATGAACAGGCAGACTCTAACCGACAAATTGACTGAACTACGCCGCCGCATCGGCGAAATCAAAGACGTGAACGCCAGCCTGGCTGTGCTGCATTGGGACCAGGAAGTCTTCATGCCGCCCAAGGCCGCCGCAGGCCGCGGCCAACAGCTCTCGACGCTTTCATCCATCGCCCACCGCATGGCGACTGACGAATCATTCGGTGCGCGGCTCAATGAGCTGGACCAAGCAGGGCTTGAGGGCGACGACGCTAAGTTGGTGTCAGAAACGCTGCACGACTACGAACGCGAGAAAAAACTGCCCGAAACATTTGTACGCGAATTCAGCCTGCTGCAAAGCCAAGCCTACGAAGCCTGGGTCAAAGCGCGAAAGGATTCAACCTTCGCGGCGTTTCAGCCGCTGCTTGAGAAAGTGGTCGACATGCTCAAACAACGGGCCGATTACATGGGGTATGAAGGTTCGCCCTACAATGCGCTGCTCGAAGACTATGAACGCGGCATGACCGCCGAAGCGCTCAAGCCAATCTTCGCCGATCTCGCTAAGCGCCAAAGCGCCATCGTCGAAAAAATTATTACCTCGCCCAACCAACCCAACGCTGCGTGGCTCGACCAGAAGTGGGATACTAGCAAACAATGGGACGTCTCCATGCAAGTGGTTCGCGACTTGGGCTATGACCTTGACGCCGGGCGCATGGACAAATCGGTACACCCCTTCACCACCGACTTTGGCCTTAACGACGTTCGCATCACCACCCGCGTCAGCGATGAGGAACCATTCTCATGCTTGACGGGCGCCATCCACGAAGCCGGGCACGCACTCTATGAGCAAGGATTTAAACAAGAAGACGCCCGCACCACTCTGGCCGAGGCCGTCTCGCTTGGCATTCATGAATCGCAGTCGCGCATGTGGGAAAACCTGATCGGGCGCAGCCTGCCCTTCTGGAAGCGCTACGCCCCACTCTTAAAACAAACGTTTGGCGATCAACTCAAAGACGTCAGCGCCGAAGATATGTGCGCGGCGATCAACCAGGTCGAGCCGACCTTCATTCGAGTCGAAGCGGACGAGTGTACTTACAATCTGCATATCGTAATTCGCTTTGAAATCGAACTCGACCTGATCGAAGGCCGCCTCGCCGTCAAAGACATCCCCGACGCCTGGAACGCCAAGGTCAAACAATATCTCGGCCTAGATGTTCCCAACGACTCGATGGGTTGCCTGCAAGACATCCACTGGTCGCACGGCTCGATAGGGTATTTTCCAACCTACGCGCTGGGCAACCTCTACGCATCACAGATGTTTGAAACGATTGAGAACGATATCCCTGAGTTATGGAACCAAGTGGAACAAGGCGAGTTTTCGACTTTGTTGAATTGGCTGCGCGAGAAGGTCCACCAAGTGGGCCGCCGCCGCACCGCCCCTCAACTTATTAAAGACATCTCTGGCAAAGACCTCTCATCCGAACCGTTTATCAACTATCTCAAGAATAAGTTTGGCGGGCTGTATGGAGTTGAGTTTGAGTGATGTGAAGTTCCCTCGCTTCTAAAGCGATAAGCAGAGTATCAGCGCGCGCGAAGCCTGCTCCAGGCAAGCGCTCTGCGCTAGATACACAGAAGAATCGTTGATTACAAACAAAACGAGGAGCCATCTCAAAAATTAAAATGGGGGTTTAAGGTTTTGACTTATCAAATATTGAACACCCAATTTAGGCGTGGGTGCAACTCTGGGAGCGCCTGTGCTTCTAGGCGGAGCAGCACTGAAGCGAGCAGAGTTGTACACACGCCACTTGATGCAAATGATCAAGCATTTTTGAGATGGCTTCTAGATGTAACACAAAAGGCGGCAAGACCGCCCAGCGCGCGCGAAGCCTGCTCCAGGCAAGCGCTCTGCGCTAGATACACAGAAGAATCGTTGATTACAAACAAAACGAGGAGCCATCTCAAAAATTAAAATGGGGGTTTAAGGTTTTGACTTATCAAATATTGAACACCCAATTTAGGCGTGGGTGCAACTCTGGGAGCGCCTGTGCTTCTAGGCGGAGCAGCACTGAAGCGAGCAGAGTTGTACACACGCCACTTGATGCAAATGATCAAGCATTTTTGAGATGGCTTCTAGATGTAACAAAAGGCGGCAAGACCGCCCAGCGCGCGCGAAGCCTGCTCTTGGCGAACGCTCTGCGCTAGATGCTAAATACTTTCCAATGAATAAACGACAACCACCACCCCAAAATTGTGACCAGCAGAGTATCAGCGCGCCCGTCAGGGCTCAGCGCTAGATACAGATCACATCTGAATCTAGAAAACCTATCTAAGTATCAAATGAAAAAAAAGCGCCGACCTATGGGGAGGTCAGCGCATCTATGGGGAGGTGTGGATGGGGATCCACAACACTTTTAGTCTTGTATCGAGTTTTGTCTTTACATCATCATTCGCCTTTTGAATTTATCGGTGAACCGTTTCGACGCGCTGACACTCTGCTTTATCTACGCGAAGACCTGCAGGCCGGCGCCAAACTCTGGATCGCGTAATTTCTTAATTGCGTGCGCCTGAATCTGGCGCACGCCTTCCGCCGACAGCCCAAGGCGTTTTCCCGCCTGGCGCAGACTGACCGGATCATCATGCCCCTCCAACCCGAAGCGGCATGACAACACGTCTTTCTCGCGCGGCGACAACAGACTCAATGCTCCCTGAATGCGATGGCTCAGTTCATCAAGCCAGAGGTTGCGATGGACGTCGTCGCGCTCGTCGGCTTGAAGGCGGTTTTCAAGAGTTTGGCCTTCTTCATCTTCAATATGAAACGACAATGTCGATGTGCCCATGTTGTATATCTTGCTGACTTTTTCGGGATCCATATCAATGGCTTGACCGATTTCTTCGTACGACGGCTTCTTGCCATTGATTTTGACATACCCATATTCAAAATTGCGTATCTTTTTGAGCGAACTGATCTTATTGATTGGGATGGTCACCGTACGCGACTTTTGTTCGATGGCGCGTTGCATGTAGAGGCGAATCCACCAGGCCGCGTATGAAATCAGGCGGCATTTCTTCTTAAAATCATACCGGTCGATGGCTTCCATTAGCCCCAGGTTGCCTTCTTGGAGAAGATCAATAATCGGCAACCCCTGATTGCGAAAATTAAACGCCATGCGAATTACAAAGCGTTGATTGGCCTCGACTAAGGCGCCACGCGCGTCAAAATCACCCTTGTGAGCTTTTTTGAGCAGTTTTGCTTCGTCTTGCGCGGATACTGGATTGTGTTTGACATTGCTGAGATATTTTTTGATTTCTGCGCTTTCATACATAATCCCGACTCCCATAAAGAACAATAAAAAGGTCAAGGTCGCTCGTTTTTAACGTCTCTATTAATAAAGTGTCTATGGGAGCGAGAAAGTTGGATTTTTTTTTGCAGATTTTTTAGAGTGTTTGACAAAATTGCGCGCTTGGAAGAGACGGTTTCTTCCAGGCGTGTATTCATGTCTAGTCACTTATTGATTTTTGGCTTTGAGTTGGTCAATGATTTCTTTGGCGCCTTGATCGAGCAGTTCATGGGCAAGGGCGCGGCCAAGAGCCTCTGCATCAGAGACGGGCGCCGCTTTTGACTCTCTGATGGCGGGGTCGCCGTCAAGCGCGGCGACCAGCCCTTCAAGCGTAACCACGCCTTCACTCACAGTCGCATAGGCCGCCATCGGCGCCTGGCACCCGCCCTCAAGCGTCGCCAAAAAGGCGCGTTCGGCGCCGACGCTGACAGCGGCGTCGGCGTCATGAATCGACTGAAGCAGTTCATTGGTCTCGTCATCGCCGATGCGTGACTCAATGGCGATGGCGCCCTGGGCGGGCGCGGGCAACATCTCGCCTGGGTCAATCACGCCGGCGATGCGGTCTTGCCATTCCATTCGGCGAATGGCGGCGTGGGCCATGATCATGCCGTCCCAATCGGCGTCTTCAAATTTTTTGTACCGCGTGTTGACGTTGCCGCGCAAGTCGACCACTTCGGCCCGTGGGCGCAGCGCCAAAATTTGGGCGCGGCGGCGCAGGCTGCCAGTCGCGACCACTGGCGATTCTGGCATATCAGACAGGCTTGAATATCGGCTTGAGATGAGCGCGTCGAAGGGCGAGTCGCGTTCAGGGATCGCGCTGACATCCAACCCGTTCGGCAAAACCGTTGGCAGGTCTTTAAAACTGTGCACGGCGATGTCTATGCTCTTGTCGAGCAGCGCATTTTCAATTTCTTTGGTGAAGACGCCCTTGCCGCCGACTTGGACAAGCGGCTTGTCGAGAACCTTGTCGCCCATGGTGTGGATGACTTTGATCTCAACTTTGGCCTCCGGGCGGGCGCCGGCCAACAGCGCTTTGACGCGTTCCGCCTGCCATAAGGCGAGCGGGCTGCCGCGGGTTCCCAGGATGAATGTTCGTCCCTCTGTCATGGGCTTTGGGCTAAGCGTCATGCCGCCCGGTGTTCGGGCAGCGGTTCGTACTTGGGCGGCTCATGGTCGATGCGGTAATGAATTACCCGCGCCAGCATCTTTAGAAACGCCGGATTGTCATTGACGCACAACAAGTGGTCATAGTCTTTGCCCGCATCGTCAAACACCGCCTTGGGTTCAAGCTGGGTTTCGGCGTTATCGGCGACAAATCCGAAGGGAAAATAGATAAACCGTTCGATGCCGTCGTCGACCATTTTCTGTAGCGAAATATCAGCCGTTGGCTGGGTCCAGTCGCCGCCCAGGCGATGGTTAAACCAGCCGATGGGCGCGGCGGCGAAGTGAGGCTGAAGGCGGTCACGAAGCAATTCATAGACCATCGTGGTACCACAAAAACCCGTATCGAAGATTCCCGGCGGCGGGTGAATCACTGTGCCGTGACAACCGAGCAGGAGGCCCGTCTGTTTGCGGTCGTCTTCGCTATAGCCCCGTTTTTCGGCTTCTTCGATGACATAGTGAGCCATTACGTCAGCCAGTTCGGCGTGGTGAGGATGAAACGTAACAAACTTCGCTTCGGGCAATGGCCTGCCGTTTTTTTGTTGGTAGGCCTCAAAATCTTTTTTGGTGACGCCGTCGGTAAAGTCTGATTCGGCGGCGTACATAGGAACAATGATCAATTCTTCACAGCCAAGTTTGCGAATAGAGTCTAACACCACCGCCTGTGACGGTTCGCGAAATTCATAGCCGATATGAACGCGCCACTCAATGTCAGGGAACTGACTCTTCAATTCTTGCGCGACGCCAGCGGCTTGCCGTTCGGTAATTAATTCAAGCGGCGATGAGTAATTTTGTTGGTTCCATTCTTTGATGCGTCCCCAGCCGCGCATGGCGCCGATCAACGGCACCACCAGTCTGGGGATCGGCGCAACCATTCGAGTGAGCTTATAAAGAATTCGGTTGGAGTAAGACCATTGAGGAAAAAACTTTTGCTCGGGCGGTTCGCCATACGTCATCACTACGACATCAATTTTCATGTGACAGCCTCCTGAGCGGGCGTGGATGCAGCCTGAAGATACGACTTCACCGCATCAGCGGTCTGACGGGCGTTTCGGATGCAATCATTCACCGAAACGCCTCGGGTAAAGTTTCCTGTAAGATAAAATCCCGGCGTTTCTTTGAGTTCTTCATCCATCACCTCAAGATGGTCGTGGTGGCCCACCGGGTATTGGGGGATCGCTTTGCGCCAACGCACAATCTCTTCGGCCACGGGCTCGCCTTTGGCGCCAACAGTCATGTGAAGATCACGAATTACCGTGGCGCGCAGGTCATCATCGCTCATGTCATAGGCGTCAGGGTCGAGGCCGCCGCCCACAAAACAGGTAAATGCGACGCAGCCGCCCGGCGCGCGCAGCGGGAACAGGCTCGAACTCCAGATACTGCCCAAAAAGCGCGGGCCTTGGCGTCGAGGCGTCAAATAACCAAAGCCGTCGCAGGGGTGTTCGATATCGCTGCGCTTATACCCAAGCCCCATCACCACCAGGCGGTTGTATGGAATCGTCTTGAAATACTCAGCCGTTTTTGGCAGCAACGATTGAAGCAGGGCGCCTAACCCATACGCGGGCGTTGTCGCGACGACGGCGTCGGCTTCTTCAGGGGTGTCGTCGCCTTCGACGAAGACCGTCCAACCGCCCTCAGGCTTGCGTTCGATGGCGCTGACGGGCGCATTCATGCGCACACGGGAGCCAAGCGAAGCCAACAACGCGCGCGGCAGTTCTTCCATTCCGTCGATGAACGAACATAAATTTTTCGAGCGCGGCTTCTTGGGTTTGTTGGGGTCTTTCTTGGCAAAGGCTCTGCCTAATCCACCGAGGACCAAACTGCCGCTTTGGCGCTCAAGGTCATACAACATAGGAAAGCTGGAACGCAGGCTGAGCTTCTCTGGGTCGCCCGCATACACGCCCGACACAAACGGCGTCACCATATGGTCGAGGATCTCATCACCTAGACGGCGGCGGATGAAATCAGCCAGCGGCTCGTCGTCGACGCTGCGGTTTGAGCGGCGAAACGGTTCGGCTAGTAGGCCCCATTTGGCCGAAGACGACAGAATCGTCGTCTTGTATAACCCGCCCGGCCCCATCGGCACTTCTTGAAGGGCGCCGTCAATAAACAAATAGCGTTTGTTGGCGCGCATCGATTGTTTCAGTAAGCGGTTTTCGAGGCCCAGTTCGCGGCAGAGATCCAGGGTAGCGGGTTCGTTGTCCATGAAGGAGTTGGGCCCGCGTTCAAACAAGAAGCCGTCTTGCTGAACGGTCTCAATGGCGCCGCCGACGCGCGGGCCTGACTCAAGCAGGCGCACGTCTTGGCCTTGCTGGTGTAAGCGGTGTGCTGCGGCGAGGCCGGATACGCCCCCGCCGAGAATGAGTGTTCGCGGCATAGTGGCTTTCACGTTGCGTTATATGATTTTAGATAGAATCAATCTCAAAATATGGAGCGCTTTAGTCTCTCTTAATGACCGTTTCAAGTATTTTGAGATGGCTTCTAATCGTCTTTCGAATACTACTTATAATGTTTTTGAGAATGTCGGCGTTTTGCGGCCGGTTATTTGCGCCTGTTGTAAGTAATAATCAAACACCATCGCGATGGGACGAATGATGATGCGCCCCAATTCGAGAACATGAATCTCTTTGGTGATATTGGCGTCGATCAATCCGTCATCGATAAACGGTTTCAGCTGCGTCAGTTCATCAGCGAAATAGTCGTGAAAGTCTTCGTTCCAGGTTTGGTTGAAGCGATTAACTGGCAGCCGCAGGTTGCACATCAGTTCCATAATCACCCAGCGGCGCATGCGGTCGTCTTTTGATAATTCAAACCCGCGTTCAATTGGTAAGGCGCCGCCGCGGACGCGCTTTTCGTAGCTGTGTAGTTTCTTGACATTTTGAATATAAATCGATTCCAGGCTGCTGATGGATGACACGCCGAACGAATAGAGGTCAGCCCCGGCGCGGGTGGTAAAGCCCATAAAGTTGCGTTGTAGGGCGCCTTCTCGCTGGGCGATGGTCAATTCGTCGTTGGGTTTGGCGAAGTGGTCCATGCCGATGTAGACAAACCCGTTTTCGGTGAAACGGTCAATCGCAAGCTGAAAAATTTTGAAGCGCTCTTCGGCGCTGGGCAGCCACGATTCTTCGATGCGCCGCTGGTTGCCCAATTTACCGGGCAGGTAAGCGTAGTTATACAGCGCGATGCGGTCTGGGTCGACCTCCAAGATCGCGTCGAGCGTTTGGTCGAATGTATCAGTTGATTGATGAGGCAAGCCATAAACCAGGTCAACATTGACGCTGACAAAGCCTTTGTCGCGGCACCGAATGATAAAGTCAGCCGTCTCTTCGCGCGTCTGGGGTCGGTTAATGGCTTCTTGGGTTTCTCGGGCGAAATCTTGAACGCCCATCGAGATGCGGGTAAAACCGCAGCCGATCAATACATCGAGATGCTCAGGCGTCGTCACGCGCAGGTCAACTTCAATCGACTGTTCCGCCCCCGGGTCAAAGTTGAATTGCCCTTTGACGAATTTGAGCAGGCGTTCCAACGCGGCGGGCGAGATTTCAGTCGGCGTCCCGCCGCCCAGGTGAAACTGAACCACAGGCCGCGTTTTGTCGACCTTGGCCGCCACGCGTTCGGCCTCCATACACACCAAATCAACGTAGTTGGTATGAATATCGTCGCGGCTTGTGATGATGACGTTACAGCCGCAGAAGTGGCAGCGCTCAGCGCAAAACGGGATATGAATATAAAGCGACAAGGGTTGGGTTGAACCGCCCGGGTTGGTCTCTTCGATGTGGCGCCAGTAGGCCTCTTCGCCGACAGACTCCGTCCATTCGGGCGCGGTGGGATAGCTGGTATAGCGCGGCCCGCGAAGGCTGTATTTATTGATCAGGTTGCGATCAATCTCTGGCTTAGGCGCTGTTGGAAGCATATTCATAAGACCGTATCGTTTCTACAAAAGCGCGTACGCTTTCGACTGGCGTTTCGGGCAGGATGCCGTGACCGAGGTTGGCGACGTAACCCGTGGTGCGGTCGAGTCCATTGAGGATGCGGGTGACTTCTTCGACGACCGCTTCGGGTTGAGAGTACAACACTGTCGGGTCCATATTGCCTTGCAATGCGGCCGAGGGCCCCAAGCGGGCTTCGGCTTCGCTCAGTGGAGTATGCCAGTCGATGCTGACCACTTTGGCGCCGCTTTCGCCCAGTTCATCCATCACATGAGGCGACCCTTTCACATAGAGTATAACCGGCGTTCCCTCATCTTGGATTGTTTTTATCACTTGTTGTTGATAGGGCAAGGCGAATTTTCGATAGGCGTCTTTTGACAGCGCCCCCGCCCAGGTGTCGAAAATCTGTACGGCGCACACGCCTGCTTTAATTTGAATGCGCAGATATTCAATCACCGTTTCGGTTACGCGCTCCAGCATCTGCTGCAACACGTCTGGTTTTCCATAGACCAGTTCTTTGATGTGGCGCAGGTTCTTGCTGGTAACGCCTTCGCTCATATAGGCCGCCATGGTGAACGGCGCCCCGGCGAACCCCAATACAGGCACGTCGTCGCCAACCCGGCGGATAATCTCTTGTAGCGAGTCATACACGGGCGGGGTCTCATCAAAGCGGGCGGCCTCGATACGCGACAGGTCATCCTGGCATCGCGCGGGCGGCGCCACTACCGGGCCGCCTTCTTTGTATTCAACCGAAAAGCCCATGTTTTGAAGAGGAATCAAAATATCATTGAACACAATGATCGCATCGACATCAAAGATATCAAACGGTTGAATGGAAACGTCTGCCGCAATGTCAGGCATACGGCACATTTCATGAAATGTATATTTGGCCTTCACCGCTTGGTATTCAGACAAATAACGCCCCGCTTGCCGCATGAGCCACACCGGCGGACGATCAATGGGTTTGTGCTCAATGGCCCCCATGAAGCGTTGTTTTTTGGTTAGATGTATCGACGCCTTGGCGGACGAGGGTTGGGTCATCGAATGTTCGCTCTCTCTAGGATTATTGTTCGGGCGCGGCGGCTGGTTCAATCGACACTGGCGTGGTTGAGCGCGCCCCATTGGCCTCGCGAAACACTTCAGCCAGGCATTTGACCGCTTCGGGGCATGACTTGATGGTTTCGCCTTTTCGCAGGTTGCGGCGCGGCGCGAGCACGATGCGTTCCGCCATGCGCTTCATGCGGGCGGCGATAGCTTCTTGTTGCTCGACTGACAAATCAGGCGACAGCGAAAACAGGCTCTGCAATTCTTCTTGATAGATGCGGTCGGCGTAGTCGCCCAAGTCTTTAGCGATTTGGTCTAGTTGAATGGGTTGAGGCCAGGGGCCGAGTTGTTTCAATTCACTCATGACAATATCTTCGGCCCGATCCAATTCACTTTCGCGGCCCGCCTGGTTGCGCTGGGCGCAGGCGCGAAGGTCTTCAAGACCGACCACGTTGACGCCGTCAATCTCAGCAACAGCCGGGTCGATATCCGGCGGCAGCGCGATGTCAATCAACATACTCGGAGCGCTGTTGCTCAGGCGCCCGCATGTAAATAATTCAGGCGTGATGACCGGCTCTGACGCCGCCGTACCGCAGATTACCAGGTCGCATCCTTGCAGGGCGCGTTCGATTTCGTCTAGGCCATACACGGTTGCGTTGACTTGCTGGGCCAGTTCCTGGGCGCTTTCGTAGGTCCGGTTTACGATGCGCAATTCTTTCACACCAGCCTGGAAAAGATATTTCGCCGCTAGCGAGCTCATCTTTCCGGCGCCGATTACGGCGGCGCGGGTGTTGTGAAGATGGCCAAACTCTTCTTTGGCGAATTCAACCGCCAGCGCGCTCACGGAGACGCGGCCCTTGCCTAGGCCGGTTTCGTTTCTCACCCGCTTGGCGATCGAAAAGGCTTTTTGAAACAGAATGTGAACCACCCGATGGGCGTTGGCGTCCTGGTTGGCCTGTTGGTAAGCCTTTTTTAATTGCCCCAGGATTTGCCCGTCGCCCAACACCATCGATTCAAGGCCTGAGGCCAGGCGGGCGAGGTGGGTGACGGCGTTTGAATCGACTTTCACGGTCAGAATCGATAAAAGGTCTTCGACTGAAACCTGGTTGCGCTCGGCCAGGGCTTGAAGCGCCGTAGTCATGCCTTCGCGTACGGAATTGGTAACGAGGTATAGTTCTACACGGTTACAGGTACATAGGCCGACAGCGTCGTCGATATGACAACGCTCTTTTAGGTTGGCCAAAAACAAATCCATTTCATCCTGTTCAAATAGATAGCGGCGCAGGTCTGGCAACGCGAGGTTCTGGTGGTTAAAACTCAGAACGATAAAATGACAGGAAGAAGATTCGGCTGGTTGTTCAATTGTCATTCTTAGTTGTCTCTCTTCTTCGATTCTTTCAAGTTTTCATTGTTCGTTAAACAGCTATCAAGGAAACATGCAAGTCTCGTGCAAGATTGATTGAAACAGTAACATTTAGCCTTACGTTTTTTATCACAAATAAAATCAATACATTAACACCATTCTCGTTGAAGGGTTTTAAATCACAATTGGCTTAAGACTGACAAGAACGCCGCACCAATCTCCACATAAGATGCGGCAAAAATGCGCGGTGAGTTGCCGCATTTGATCGTACTGTAACCCGTGTGGCTACAGCCAGAAAGAACAGTACACACTGGAATTTACACGCTTTTGAGGTTAAATATACGTCAGTTGTCACATCATCTTCGGCGCTTCAACACATAAATCCCTGATTTGAAGGACGTTTCGATGCAAGAAGCGGTGTTTAAGCAGATTCCCGCAGAGCCCAAACAAGGGCGCGTGAAAGTCCATGTGACTTCACGGCAGATCAAACAACTTGGTTGGTCGCGTTCGCTACAGATTGTATGGGCAGTGGTTAAGGGCATGTCACTGACCTTTCGCCACCTGTTTCGCAAACCGGTGACGTTTAATTACCCTAATCAAAAGCGTCTCCAGTCGCCGCGCTTTCGCGGCGTCCATCGCCTGCAACGCTTTGAAGACGGCAAGGAACGTTGTGTCGGGTGTGGACTGTGTTCGGTGGTGTGCCCTTCGAACGCCATCTATCTCGAAGCCGCCGAAAACACCCCTGACAACATGGTGTCTCACGGCGAGCGCTACGCGACTTATTATCAGATTGATATGTTGCGCTGTATCTTCTGCGGCTTTTGTGAAGAAGCCTGCCCTGAAGACGCCATCGTGATGGGCCCCAACTGGGAAGCGGCCAGCACCCACCGCGACGACTTTATCTATACCAAAGACCGCCTGTTGGTGCCGCTTGAGAAGAAAGACGAGTGGTTCCGTAAGGGCATGACCTGGAAGGAAGAAGAAGAAAAAACCGTTCCGACCTCCCATGACTTGCCGGAATATTACATGGCCGAGAAGAAGAAAGAAGAAAAGAAAGACGCTCGCGCCAAGGCGTAAACCAAACTCACAATTCAGCATTCCTCACCGCCCCTATGGTTTCAATCAGGGGCGGTTTTTTGTTGAATGTCCGAGTTTACCTGGATGCGTTTCTCAGGGCAAAATGGAAGAAGAAGCGCTTCGAAACATTAAAGAAACGATTTCGGCTTGGCTTTGGGCGGAAGACTAAAAGGCCATGGATGCCAATGACCAAAAACCGGGGCAATACACCATTCTTGTTTCGGTCTATAGTGGTTGCCAGAATTATGTGCGGATTGAGTTTACGTAACGGTATCTATCGCTGTCCGCCGCGGCGGATACGGGCGCGCTTTACGCACATTTTTTTGACAAACGCTCTAATTCAATTTGAGAGAACGTATCCAAATCCCGGATGAGCCAAAATTATTAAAGTAACTCACCATTTATTCCATTCCCTATGTTCTTCCAAAAAAAAACGCCGGGCGGACCGGCCCGGCGCTGAGAATGGGGGAGCAGAAATCGAGTCTTGAAGATCGAGAGGGTTATTCTCGCGCTCGACTGTCTTCGAGTTGGTCTTCTAAGCGTTCAATCTGTTCTTTCAACCGTTCGATTGATTCGCCGAAATCATCGCCGCCGCCAAAGCGTGGGCCGCGGGGGCCGCGTGGTGCGTCATCGTCAAACCGGGGGCCGCGTGGGCCGCGGGGTGCGTCATCGTCAAACCGGGGGCCGCGTGGGCCGCGGGCCGGGCGTTCGATGGCTTTGTGGCAATGGGGGCACTCAAAGCCTTGCGGGCCACGGCCTCTCATTTCGCCTTTGCCAGCGCGAGGGCCGCGCTCATCGCCGCGAGCGACTGGGCCGCGGCGCTGCTGGCCAGGGCCGCGGTCAGCCATTGCCATACGGCGCGGGCCGCGTGGGCCGTCTTCGCGAAACTGGCGAACGCGCTCTTGATTGGCCCCGCGAAACTGTTCGCGTTTGCCGCGCATCCATTCCTTGTCTTCTTCGGAGGCGTTTTCGCGATACTCGCGTACCAGTTGCGGGATGACCTCGCGTGGATGTTCGCCGTTTTCGATGCGCTCACGGGCTTCTTCAAATAATTCAGGTTTGCGCTCACGCAATTCACGCATGAATTCGCGTCCCGGCCGGGGTTGGCCTTCGCCGCGAAACCGTTCGCCGCGCGCTGGCGGCGGGCCCTCATTAAATCCTAAAGCGATTGGCGCTTCGACAGCGGCTTCTTGTTCAACGTCTTGGGCGGACACTGGGGTGGTTGCGATGGCGAAATAGGCGACTGCCAGCGCGATTAAACAGACAAAAAATCCGATACGGCTCCATTCGTGGGTTGTTGGTTTCATGGTCTTAGTTCCTTCTGGTTTGAGTTTGTTGATTGCATTGAAAGCGGCCGCTTTATCTCTCTGATGGGTTAAACGCAGAGTAAATGAGTTTATTGAGTGTTTTCATTTCGTTTGTGGTTTTGATACAATTGTAATGATAAAGGAGCTGGCTCGCATCTATGTTCAAGATTGGTTATATCTTCGTTTTAGGATTGAGTCTTTTGTCATCCCACGCAAAAGACCGGCCTCTACTCACCGTCCCCATTCCCAACCTGCCTGAGGGCGCCAAGGAGTTAGAACTGGTCTGGATTGAACCGGGCGCATTCATGATGGGCAGCAATGTCGGCGATCCGGATGAGCGCCCCATTCATCAAGTGACAATCACGAACGGGTTTTATCTCGGCAAGTATGAAGTCACCCAGGCGCAATACCAGGCGATTACCCAAAACAACATCTCGTTTTATTACGGCGACAACAAGCCCGTCGAGAACGTGCAATGGGTTGACGCCCAGGCGTTCATTGAAAATCTGAACCAAAAAGAACTGGGCTATCAGTTTCGTTTGCCGACCGAAGCCGAATGGGAACACGCCTGCCGCGCGGGAACAACTACCGAGTATTTCTGGGGCGACGGCGATATAAACAACTACGCTTGGACTACACAATCAAATGTCAAAGGCACGAGCGAAGTGGGGCTGTTGCTGCCCAACCCCTGGGGATTGTATGACATGAGCGGAAACGTGTGGGAATGGTGCAGCGACATTTATAAGCGAACCTATTACGCCGAATCGCCTGGTATTGACCCCCAAGGCCCCGAGGGCGGCGTGTTTCGATCCGCCCGCGGCGGCAGTTGGTATAAGGGGCCGCAGTTAAGCCGCTCGGCAACGCGCATCGCCGCCGGGCCGCCCGACACCGGCGGCAGTCTGGGCTTTCGCCTCGCCGCGGATACTATACTCAACGTGACCCAATGATCATGACAATTCTTAAATGAATTGACTACAGGCGGCCTGCGATACAACCGTTTCAAACCCAAGACTTCTACCAAACCAGTCTCCACAATATGCTGAAAGGCATCTATTATTTTCATAAAAAACACACCATCCGGTTTTGAAACAAAAGCGCTTCGGCGATTACTGG
>CAZKYC010000006.1:0-4553 GCA_964556895.1 uncultured bacterium
AGCGGGTCTTGGATTGAATGAACTGGCGCAAGCCAACTTACGCAGCGCACGGATGCTTACTAGTGAGATCAACGTATTCATCAGTGAGCCGTCCAACAATTTGCTCTCTGACCGCGAACCAAACGAAGCCTATTGCCTTGCCAATCCCGGCAAACAATACGCTATTTATTTCCCAAACGGCGGTGAGGTAAAATTGAATATCTCCGCAGCAAAAGACGACCTGACGCTCAGATGGTTGAATATCATAACGAGTGAATGGGGCGAAGAAAAGAAAATTTCCAATGGTGATTCTTTGACTCTGAAAGCGCCCGGCGAAGGCCACTGGGCGGCATTTGTACAAGCACAGCATTAGTACAAAGACCGTAGGAGACAATCATGTATGTCGTATGTGTGACGGTTTATGTTGTTCCTGGCAAAGAAAACGACTTCATCGAAGCGACATCGCTCAACCATAGAGGCACGCGCCAGGAGCCAGGCAACCTGCGTTTTGATGTACTACAAGCCAATGACGACCCAACGCGCTTCTTTTTATATGAAGTCTACACGTCTGAAGACGATTTTAGGGCGCACCAACAAACCAACCACTATCTAACCTGGCGTGAGACCGTCCAGGATTGGATGGCGAAAAAGCGTGAAGGCGTTAAACACACCAGCCTCATGCCTGCTGACTCTGACTGGTAGGCTGACTATTCAGCGTGTTTGGCGATCTCGATATCGTTCAAGACATCTTTATATAACTTCGTCCAATCGACATGCCCGACCCGGTTTGTCCACAGCGGGTTTTTGTACTGCTGTTTGGCCAGCCCTGAGTAGGCTTTCCAATACTGCGCCGCTAAGGTCAATTCTCGAACCGCCCGTTTTTGATATTGAGGTTCCTTGGTCGCCCGAAAGAGGGCCACTTCAGCGGAGCCGCGAATTTTGTGTGCGTAATATTTGCCCAAATTGGCGATGGTATTGATATCATGCAGGGTCTTTCGCAGTTCTTTATCGCCCTTGTGATCAAGTTGTCTCAACAGCCCTATCGCCGTGTCGGCGTGTTGGTGAATCTGTTTTGACGCCTCCAACGGCGTCGTGCCTTCAATCTTCTTTCCTTCGACGATGCTTGCGACATAGTCAGGGATCGAAATGTTGTCCGTACCCGGGTGCGGCTTCAATTCAATAAAGAAATTGACGTCATTGAAACCCGTTTCGGTTTTGGCATAGAAAGGCCGGCTCTTGCATCCTTCGATGTACCATCGAAAGTCGAGCGATCCCCAATGGAACCCGGTCGTCTTCGGGTAGATCATCGAGGCGTGCTGCCAGGCGTTGAATAGCGTTTCGCTGTCAACTTCAGGGAACCTATTTGCGAGAATCTTCATAAAACGTTCGTTTGAAAGATTGGGGTCATACCCTAAGCGGCCCCACATCATCCAGTGATACCAGTGTTTTTTGATTTCAATTTGACGAGGCGATTCTGGCTCAAGACTGAGAAACTCCCGCCCCCAGACATATTGGTCGGAGCCGTAGTAGAACCCGCGCGAAACATCATAGGGAATGTTCTGAATAAACGAACGCACAAAATCGGGCGCGCCCCAACGGAAATAGTAGGCGTCATCGTTTCGCAGCGTCCAAATGGTTTTGAGATCGCCGATGTCTTTAACGAATCCATGATGATAGGTCTGGACAGTTGAACTAAAGACATGGGCCTTGGCGTATTTGAAACTAAAGATGAACTCGACATTGTCTTGGTCGATCACTGGCGCAAACTTGCGCGCGATGTCTTGCGCCCCGGTCATGTGTTGGCGGTGAATGAAGGTAATATCTCGCTCAGGAAACATCTTGGCGGCGTCGAGCGCGCCCAGCCCGTAGGTTTGAAACGCCCAGTTTTCTTTCTGTTCAAAATTGGCGCCTTTCATGTTCTCGCCCGTGGTGAGGCCGATGCCCGCCAGGTCGGGATAGGTGACGAACATCTGTTTGACGCTCTTACGAAAATAATCAATTGTCGTCTTGTTGTTGATGTCGTCAGTGATGCCATATTTGCCCTGCGTTCCATTGATAAAGATGTTCCAAGTAACGATGTAGAAATCAACGTTGCGGTTCTTGCCGTACTTCATCACCTCGCGCCAAAACTCGATCTTCTCATCCATGGTGATCTGTTTGAGGACCTCGACGTTGTTGATAATCTCAGGCGCGTCAAAGCCAATTCCTTCGAGTGTGTAGTCTTCTTCCCAATCAACCGTCGAACGCTGAACGTCATCCAGCGCAATGTCTTCATACCCGGGAACGCGCACCAATGACGGGAACGGATGAAGGCTCCAAAGCGAGATATAGTTGTAGCGATAGGTCGCCAGGGTGTCGATGTATTCTTTCCAAAACTCCATCGACCACATTTCGGCGATATTATTCTGGGCGGCGTCGCACACATCGGTATAGCTGGGCGTGCGTACATCAAGCGGGGCGTTAAACTTTGTCCCTCTCATCGCCATGTAGGGCGAGTGTTGAACATCCTTGGCGCCCTCAAGCCCGTCAACAGCGATGGTTTCAGCGAGTTCGAGCCCGCCATACATCAGACCGGCTTCATCAGCGCCAATGACTTTGATGACTTTTTGTTGATCTCGCTGTTGAGTTTGTATTTGATAACTTTCTGGAACGAACTCTTCAGAAGACCCGTCAATTGATAGATAAATAACTATCCCGTCTTTGTATAATTGAGAACTAAATGTTGTATGAGCAATGACATTGTGTCCTTTAGTTGTCGCCTCTTTTTCAATTTTTCCGAGAGCAAACTGTGACTGAGGTCGGCCTACATTATCATAAATATACACATTGGCCGCCTGGGGTTGGCTAATTGAAATACAAATACCGAAACCGATGAAAAAGAACGATCGTTGAAAATGATGTAGCAAGTAAGCCATGATGATCTCCCCATTGATTGAAGCATTCTTTACAAATTGAACTACGCTATGATATCAAATTGAACTTGCCGCGTCTTGGCCTCGCACCATCGAATTCAATTAAAGGACATACCATGAAACACCTACTGTTTTTTACTACTTTCGCCATTTTTTTCTCATTCCAATTGGCTTATGCTGCCCCCTATCATCAATCTCAGATTATTTTCCCTCATCAGGACAAACATGTTCATGGCAGCAGCCTGGTAGAACTGCCCAACGGCGATATTCTCGCCGCCTGGTTTCACGGCAGCGGCGAGCGCACCGCCAACGATGTCGTCATCAACGGCTCGCGCCTTAACCAAGGCGCGAAACAGTGGAGCGACATCTTTCTCATGGCCGACACGCCGAATTTGCCCGACTGCAACCCGGTGTTGTTCCTCGACCCAAACAACACACTGAAATTATTTTGGATCGCCGTGCGCTCAAACGGCTGGCAACACGCCCTGCTTCGCGTTCGCACGTCAACTGACTACAACACCGATGGAGCGCCAAACTGGAACTGGCAAGAGGTGATTCTCTTGCAACCCGGCGAAAATTTCGCACAGGCTATTAAGAAAGGATTTGACGAACTCGACCCGCCTGAAGATATGTGGGCCAATTACGCCCTGCCCTACACCCGCCTGGTGATTGAAGCCGCCGAAGACAAAAACAAGCGCCAGGAGGGGTGGATGACCCGCAACCACCCCATCCAACTCAAATCAGGGCGAATTCTATTGCCGCTTTATTCGGACGGCTTCAACTTGGGGCTGGCGGCGATCTCCGACGACGGCGGCGAGACCTGGCGGGCGAGCCAACCCATCGTCGGCCTGGCAGGCATCCAACCCACATTCGCCCAACGCAAAAACGGCGACATTGTCGCCTACATGCGCGACACGGGCGGCGCTCCCTATCGAGTTCTTGAATCAATCTCTACCGATGATGGAGAGACCTGGTCAGTGATGCGCGACACGGACATCCCCAACCCAAGTTCAAGCCTGCAGATCAGGGCGCTTGAGCACTACGACTATTGGGTTCTCGTCCATAACGACACAGAAGACAGCCGCGGCAGCATGGCGGTCGCGCTCTCTGACGACCAAGGCGAAACCTGGAAATGGTCGCGAAACATCGGGCGAACGGAATCGTATGGCTACCCCTCGCTCATCGAAGATAACAATGGACTCATTCATATTTCGTATACTTATAAAACATCTGAAGGCAACACGATAAAACATGAAACGTTTTCAATTGATTGGGTGAAGAATGAAAGCAGATGATGGTAATTTTATCTCGGAAAATTTTACGATTTGGTTATACATCGAGCGGGTGCAACTCGGTGAGCGCCTGTGCAAATGGGCGGAAGCCCGCACCGAAGCGAACAGAGATGTACACGCCCCATAGCGCGATGGTATGACAAAGAAAGCCATCTCAAAAATTTGCTTAACTGTAAAATCGTGGGCTGTTTCTAAAGCAGACTTTTACAGGGGCGGGTGCAACTCGGCGAGCGCCTGTGCAAATGGGCGGAAGCCCACACCGAAGCGAACAGAGATGTACACGCCCCAAAGCGCGATGGTATGACAAATAAAGCAATCTCAAAAATTTGCTTAACTGTAAAATCGTGGGCTGTTTCTAAAGCAGACTTTT